>CAZNIO010000006.1:0-71368 GCA_964573135.1 uncultured Gammaproteobacteria bacterium | reverse complement strand
GGACAACCACCACAGTTTATGCTAATATTTACTATAATACCGATGGAACGAATAAAACTAAGCATATTTATGCGGGCAACCTACTTGTCGCTACAGTAGAATACGATGGTGCCACGACCACGACTCACTATATCCATACTGACCATCTCACTGGTTCAAATGTAGTTACTGATGAAGATGGTAATTTAGAGCAATTAATGGATTATTATCCATTTGGGGATCAGCGTATTAATTCTCAAGAGACCACTTTTGATGAGCAAAGAAAGTTTACTGGGCATGAGCATGATAGTGATACGGATCTTGAATATATGAAGGCGAGGTATTATAATGGGGATATAGGGAGGTTTACGGGTCAGGATGCCGCATTTTTAGCAGTAGGAGATAATCAACAGCTAAAAGCTATAACTGGGCTAAAATTACAAAAATATTTGGAAAATCCGCAAGCATTTAATAGCTATAGTTATGCAGTTAATAATCCGTTAGTAGTAGTTGATGCGAATGGAGAATGGATAGAATATATTATTGGCCAGCAAAATGCTGTATCGTTGGGAAATTGGGGTAATAATTTATACAACAATAATTCAGTTGCTAGATATGCAATGGATCACCCAGGCCAAACAGGAGCAGTAGTCGGGATTCTTGGGGGCGCTGCTGTCGCGGGAGGCGTCATAGCCGGTGGAGGCAGTATTACTTGTGGTATTTTATGTGGCTCTGGAGCAGTTACAATTACTACAGGGGGTACAGCATTAAGCACTCAGGGTGACAAAGCAGTTAGGTTGTTAAGCAACACAAATAAAATGCTAAGTGGTGGACAGAGGCAGGCAATTTCTGGTACTATACAAAATGGCAAATTGCAAAATATGTTTAATAGCCTATATCAAGCAAGTGACAAATTACCTGGAGGAACTGCAGGAGCAATTAGATTTGAGAGAGCAACAGGAGAACTAATGTCGAAGTCAGGACATTTATATAAAGGTCAAACAACTATTAATGGTTTGAATAATTTAATGCAAAACGCTAATTTGAGTCAAGGTGATCAAGCAATAGCTCAAACTTTGGTTAAGCAACTTAGTAGTGCAATAAAGTAATAATATGAAAAAAATAACTCTAGACAATATTGTCGATAAATTAGTTGAAAAATTTCCTGAATACCAAGCTTCGTCAAAGTATTTTGATGAAGAAAATAAAGATATGCCATATATAGTTTTGGGAAATTTGACTTTAATGGCATTTGAAGAAATTGATAAAAGAACTGATGTAGATTTAGCTGAAAGGTTGATTGGATTTACGGATGAGATATTGAATAATCCTGACAGTGAAGATGAATTATTGAATTTATTTCAAGTGCAAGTATTTGAAACATTGGTTGCATATCGCACAGGTGCTCTGTTAGCCAAAAAGCTGTTGCATAATAAATCTTTGGAATTATTGGAACAAACACTAAAACATTACAACACTGATCAATTTCTGAAAGAATATAGAAAAAATCAAACTGATAATCAATAAACTTATTATTTTATATGAGTGTAAAAATACATTTTTTAGATGTTGGCTGCGGCGATTGTAGTTTTGTTCACTTTCCTGCAAGAACCTCAAATAACGGACAAGTAAGCAAAAACGAAAGGTTAATGATGATTGATTTATATCATCATGATAATCATGATTATTATGAGAATGTTTTGAGCTACTATAAGGAAAATTTTAATGGTATGTCTATTTTTAGGTTTGTGTGCACCCATCCTCACCAAGATCATATTTGTGGGTTAGATAAATTTTTTAGTGACAGCGACGTGGAAATTTTGAATTTGTGGGACACTGATCATTGTTTTGAGCCAGAAGATTTTGATGGTCACGAAACCCATAAAGATGATTGGAATAAATATCAGAAAGTAAGGAACCCAAGTGTTAGTAGCCCTAAAACAATATATGCTTTAAGGGGACACTCTTTCCAATATGCAGATGAAGATAGGATTACTATTTTATCTCCGACTGAAGATTTAATTAAATATGCCCATGAAACAGAAGATGGTGAAAAGCGAGATGAGATTTTGATAGATGAAATGTCCTACGCCCTAATGCTTGAGGTTAACAGTACTAAGGTTATTTTTGCAGGTGATGGCAAGGAGAAATGCTGGAATGATATTTATGAAAATTGTAAAGATGAAATTAAAGCTTGTGATGTTTTAAAAGCTGGGCATCATGGGCAAGAGAGTGGCTTCCATGAGGAATCAGTTAAATTAATGAACCCGAAGCATGTTGTTTTCTCAAATAGTAAGGAAAAAGATAACAACGATGGTGCTCAGGAAGAATATAAATCAACATTAGATAATCCAAAAATATACAAGACATGTGATTACGGTACGATTATAGCTGAATGTGAATTTGATGGAAAAATTATTTTTAGAAATTCATTGGAGCAACTTTTATAAGTTAATCGTAGAAAAATTCACTCAAAAATTTAAACTAGATGAGGTATTTCATGACGATATAAAATAAAAAAAATATGTTTAGTAAATACGAAATGAAAGCTAGAGTATTCCCAGCAATACTAACGATATTGCCAGTATTATTGTTTTCACATTTCTATTTGTATAAAATAATTCCAGAGCTTCTTGATTCGATAATGTTAACTAAAGTTATTGGCGATGTTTCAGTAATTGTTGTTTTCGTATATTTAGTTATACAGGTTTCCAGGTTTATTAGTAAAAAATTATTACAGGATAATATTTTTAAAAATGAACTACATTTTCCGACCACAGATTATTTATTATATTCTAATAAAAAATATACCAAAGAACATAAAGAAGTAATTAGGAATAAAATCAAAGAAGACTTTGGAATAGAACTTTTTTCTGAAAATTTAGAGGGTAATAATGACGAAGAATCTAGAAAAAAAATAAATGAAGCAGTAAAATTAATAAGAAGCAAGGTTAAAGATGGAAGGTTGCTTTTGCAGCACAATATCGAGTATGGTTTCATTAGAAATTTAACAGGTGGACTTATTATTTCTTTACCATTTTCTATCTTTGATATTATTTTTTTCGTTTTCAAAAGTAATAATATTGCCATTGTCATATCTGCAATATTATTACTTTTCTATATCTTACTGTTCGTGTTGCATCGTAAGATAATTAAATATTATGCATATAATTATGCGGATGTGTTATTTAATGAATATCTGTCAATATAGTTTGGCTGTAAATTGAGACTAGGTATTATTTAAAAAGAGAAATAATTTAGGGAAAAGGCTCCTGACCCCTTTATCCCCAAAATAAAGATATAGTTTATGCTCAGAAAAGAAATTTGGGAAATAGCACAAGCCATAATCTTGTCCATTGGGGGAGGCGGTTTGATTATCTTTCTGTTGTCGTCTTATATGGGCAAAATTTGGGCTACTCGAATATTAGAGAAAGAGAAAAGAGATCATAAGATGGAAATTGAGAAATACAAAAAAGAATTAGAAGTAGCAAAAAAAGACTATGAACGGTATTCAAATAAAAAATTTGAAGTTTATAAAAATGCATGGGAGGTAATCTGTGATATAGAATCATTAATATATCATTATTTACATTCTTTCATTGATCAAGAGTATACTGACTCACAGGCTAGTCAATGGCTTGAAGTAAAACTAAAAGAGATAAGAAAGATAAACCTCGGGCTAGAAAAATCATACATTTTTATTGATAATGAACATTGTAAAAATTTTGAACAGCTTATTCAGGATTCTTTTAGCTGTATTATAGGTATTAATGATCTGCTAACTGGGAAGAAGCTTGATTCCAAGGAGCTAGATAAGTTATTCAATAGTTTTGGTGCTAGTTGTCAGAAAGTAAAACAAGACTTAAAGGAGTTCATTCAGTGTTATTTGTATAATTAAAGTTTGTTCACTAAAGCTGAATAAACTCAATATGAATGCGGACAGACAGCTGACCCCACCACCTTATCATACACTTATGACGATTTATATCGCCTGACAAATGCCTCAAGTACGCTGGCAACCACCACTGATTTCCTGCGCACGTATACCTATGACGCGTTGGGAAATATACAGAATAAGAGTGATCAAGGGGATTATCTGTATCAGGGTGATACAGGTACTCTCTACAGTAATCCTCATGCAGTCACAAGTTTAAATGGTGTAAGTTATGAGTATGATAAAAATGGTAATCTAAAAACAGATCAGACTTGGGGTTATGAGTGGGATTATAACAACAGGATGACTCAAGCCACGAGCTCAAGTGATACCATAGATTATGAATATGACCATACAGGCCAGAGGACGGTTTATTCAGATGGGACAACTACGACTGTTTATGCTAATATCTATTACAATACAGACGGAACGAATAAGACTAAGCATATATATGCTGGTGATCTTTTGGTAGCTGCAGTAGAGTATGACGGTGCCACAACGACTACTCACTATATCCATACAGATCACCTCACAGGTTCAAATGTAGTTACGGACGAAAACGGAGATTTAGAGCAACTCATGGATTATTATCCGTTTGGAGATCAAAGGATAAATAGCCAACAAACTATTTTTGACGAACAGAAAAAGTTCACAGGGCACGAATATGATACAGACACAGATTTGACATATATGGGGGCGAGGTATTACCCTGATAATATAGGTAGATTCTTGTCACAGGATAATTGGGAAGGTGATTTAACTAATCCACAAAGTTTAAATAAGTATAGTTATAGCTTTAATAATCCTTTGATATATACTGATCCTACTGGAAATTCACCTACTAGTATACTATCTAAGATTGGTGGAAAAATATTTGGACCGATTGGCCTTGTTGTTGATTTATTATGGCCAAAAGCCGCGCAAGCACCAACTATTAGCCAAGAGAATAACGGTCAAACTAAAACAGCTGAAGTCCAGCCAAATAATCAACCAGAGAACCAAAGTCCTGATAATTCCGCTAATAATCAGAATCTAACTCAAAACAACTCTAGTAATAATAATTCGGAAAATCAAAATAGTAATGCTGGTAACACTGGGGTCTTTGGGGGTGCTGTTGTTGTGGGCGGAATGAGTCAACAAGGCGGTATTAATACAGGTGATAATTTTGGCAAATTGGGTACAGCGGTTAAAAATAGTCCAGGGGAAATTAGTGGTTATACAAAGCATGGGTTAAATCAAAAAATAACCAGATCTGTGTCAAGTGAAGCTGTACAAAATGCTGTTAAAAATCCACAAGTTGTCCTAAGGCAAGCTGGCGGAAATAAATTATATTTAACAAGCAAGGCCGCTGTAGTTTTAAATAAAGCCAAGCAAGTCGTAACTACCTATGGGGCAAATTTCTTCAAGGCTCCAATTAAGAATATTATAAAATTAATAAAATAATAAATTTATGATAAACAAGAAGGATTTGTTACAAAAACATAATAAGCAATTTAAATTCATTCGCGATTTGTTTATTAAAAATGATGTTTTAGGATTAATTGATGGCGGGGCACCTGACGATGAATATGATAGTCAGGTTAATAAATTATTGTCAGGGATTAAAGATTGTAAGACTGAAAAAGAATTACGAGAATTAATTGTTAAAGTTTTTAGTGAGATAGATGAAGTGGATTTGCAAGTATGTGAAAAAAATGCACACATATTGTGGCATTATTTTTCTGAATAAGGATTTATTTCATATAGCAGTCGGACTAACACAATCTCTATACTTATCCTCTATTGGCTTTTTCTCCCTGCTATTTAGATGCAACAATTCTTCTTCTTCTTTAGGGGAGGATGACACAGAAGATGATACTTTCCCGTTAGTTCAATAATAAGTCTGTAAAAACATTTATGCAAATTAAATTAAAAGAATATTCTTCAAATAAATCTGAATATTTTAAAATTAAACTTACAGCAAAATATTTTGGACTAGCACTGCTACTAGTCCTAATTATTTTCTCAATAATATATTTGCCATATATTAATACGCGCAAAGTAATTTATTCTAATTCTGGACAAGAGAATAATTACTACTTTTAAAATAATCCAACACACTCAGAAGGGCAAGTTCTTGCGGATTAGCGTGTAGGTTTTTGCTTAATTATGTGTAAATTTAATATGGTTAATCGCGAAGAGATTTTTATTACCTCATTTGAGACTGGGAAAAATGCGCCACAGCATTTTTTTGATTATATAATAGAAACTGTCTTGAGATATAAATTTAAATTCTCACTGCCTATTAATGGTAAAATTATCACAGAAGCTATTTTTTCACTTACTAGAAAAGATAAATTACCTTTTAAACAAAAACTAATTGATGGCCAGAAAATAAAAGAGCTATTTGTTGTTAGTATCTATCTGAAATATATTGATGATCAACATCCAGGCAAGGTCGTTATAGTGTCTATGCCCCAAGAGGAATTATCCTATGATGTAGCTATTTATGTTGTCAGCTCAGATGATTGCCAGATGGATATAAAAAATAAAAAATTTAAAATACTACCCAATAAGAACAAATTAAATAAAAATGCGAGGCAGTATTTAATCCAAGTTAAAGAAGAATATGACTTTAAAGAAGCAAAGGATGCGGTAGGTAAGTTTAAAAGAATTGATCAAAAGTCAATTAACAAAAAAATAGCCAATTATGATGAATTGGTATTAATCTTTAATAGAAAATATGTTCATTTTTTTAGTGATGATTTCAACAGTATACTCAAAGAAAATAAAAAAGTTGGGCTAATTATCTTGCCTGGCGAAAAAGAGATGAAAGTAGAGTATCCAGATAAAGAAATTACAGTAAAGTTTGAAGATGGGAAATATCATTTTCTATTAGCAACATCGGGTCTCATGCAACATATTAAATTTGACATCCCAAAATGTTTAAGTAAAAATCCTATTCTTGGTGGATGAATGTTTTAATTTCGTTTTTTAAAAATAAATGTATTGTAATATACCCACCAACCCCAAACAGGCAAGCCCTTGCGGATTAGTCTGTAGGTTTTTGCTTCCATGCCCAATATGTATATTGAGTTTAGGAAAGGTGGGTCTTACCACCGTCTATCCACTGTTTTATTTAATTGTCAGTGGCCTTACCGCCAAGCTTGCCAATCTAATTGATGACGCAACCAAATTATAGTGCAAGTTGATAACTCAAACCCCTATATTATTCCCAAATCCCTATACAAGACATTAAAGTAGGGGAATATAACCAGACAGCTGACCCCACCACCTTATCATATACTTATGAATGCAACATATTTGACCCGGTCAATTTGATGTGTTCTAATTAAATTAAGATATTAATTAATAACTGAGAAAAAATTATGAA
Source organism: uncultured Gammaproteobacteria bacterium (assembly GCA_964573135.1). Classification (GTDB taxonomy): domain Bacteria; phylum Patescibacteriota; class Patescibacteriia; order UBA2196; family GWA2-42-15; genus CAZNIO01. The sequence continues at coordinate 64,082 of CAZNIO010000006.1, read as the reverse complement.
AACGAAAATTATATTATTGATCGCACTGCTCGCGATTGTCGGTTTTGGCAGCCTTAATGTATCCCAAGCAGCAGAGCCGCTGTCCGCGGATGATGCATATAAGGCTGTTGTTAAAATTAAAACCTATGGCATCGATTGGGATTACGATTTTGCATTGAACAGTACAGGATCAGGTGTTATTTTCAGTCAAGACGGTCTAGTCTTGACGAATCATCACGTTGTCACAATTGAAGAGGAAGCAGACGACACTGAATGGGAATCAGCTTATCAAATTTGTCTGCCGCAGAGCATTAACCAGGAGCCAGACTGCTCATTTACTGCCCAGCTGATTGCTAAGAACAAGGATCTAGATATGGCTATCCTTAAAATCCAACCCATTCCCGGATTAAGTAACCAAACCGTCTTCCCACATCTTAATTTAAATTTTAGTGGCGATACTCAATTAAATTACCCGGTTACCGTTATTGGTTATCCCGGCACGGGTGGAGAAAACATCACTGTTAGTGCCGGCGTGGTTAGCGGCTGGGAAACTCGACATAATTTAAAATGGGTTAAGACTGATGCTGCTGTATCCTATGGTAATTCGGGCGGAGCTTTTATTAATAGTGATGGGGAAGTTATAGCAATTACCTCAGCTATGCGTAAAGACACTCTCGGTAGTTTTGGTTATGCCATTAATTTAGTTTCAGTTAAAACATGGTTTAATCAAAAGAAAGGCGGGTCAGTACAGCAAAATTCATTACAAAACGAGCTTGAAAACTTTTCCAAAAAGCAAAAAAATCTTAAAAATACAGATATTTTTACTAACAGTGATCCTAAATTTTCAATTAGAAGGCCAGATGGTTGGCGCTTTACATATCCTGGAGAAGATTATTTAGTAATTGATGAGAAAGACAGCAATGAAGGTGGAAGTGTTGCAATAACCATAACTTCTTATCCAAGGACAGTAACCGTGGATGATCTTATCCCATTGTTAAGCAGATCACAGTATATATATGATGTACTTTCTACTTCTAATATCACGGTTAATGAAGATGTGACTGTTAATGGTCACCAAGGCAAGAAACTGTATATATTAAGTGATGGTGTAACTGATAAAGGATATATTTTCCCAGTTAGGAATTATGTTGTTTATTTGGATTATGATTACGGACACAACGACAAAGACAAACATAATGTCGATGAAATTATACAGTCTTTTGAAATAACTGATTCAACCACATTTAGTGGAGGACTTCATCAATATCAGCACGATAACCCACTTTTCAGTATAACCACTGACTCTAACTGGCCACTTAAAGACTACCATTCCAAAGAAGATCTTGTAGTAATGCTTAATAAAGAGATTCCCGAAGCCTCAGTTGACATTCAATTACATGATACAGATGATGTTACTTTCAGTATGTCCAGTGATGAGTTTCTCAAGGCATATAAATATACTCTGGAGCATTTTAGGGAGGAGCATGCCCTAAGGGATCTAAGAGTGGATTTACTTAATTCAAACGCTCATTACGAGATAAATGGCAGTTTGCCCAAGGCAATTATGCTTGAATATATTGACTGGCGAATATCAAATGGCGTGAAGCTTGTTCATACTGTAGCTTATTATATAAAAACACAAAGTAAATATATAGTCGTCAGCCTTAATATCTATAGTACAGACGCACAGGTTGTTAACCGAGCCAAGAGTGAATTTAATAAAATGATTCAAGCGCTTTCACTTGTCAAGCTTGACAGCCCAGCGCCCGCTAGCCAAACTACTGCGAGTAATAATACTTCCAACGATGCTAACACCACCCTCAGCGACAATGATCCATTAAGATTTCGATCGCACAATCACGATAGTTCACTAGTCAATAGAGTCAAGGGCAAATTACTCTTGGCAGTTGAAGACCGGGGAAGAATTTTTTATATTGATTTAGGCACCGGTAAAAAGTGGGAGGTTACTTTCGCTAATGCCCTCAATCTATTTGAATCCCTGGCACTTGGTATCTCAGATACTGATCTAGGCAAGGTCCCACTTCATACTCAAGGCACTGTAACAGCAACCGGCAACAGGTTGAAGGGCAAGTTGCTCTTACAAGTTGAAGATAGGGGCAGAATTTGGTACGTTGATTTTAATGGAAGAAGGTGGGAAATAACTTGGCAAAATCTTATGGATTTATTTGAGTCTTTGTCATTAGGCATTACAAATAGTGACTTAACCAAAATTCCTGATCCAAGTTGATCCAATTAGCATGAAATTTTAGGCTACCTCCAGCCCTTGTTGACAAGGGCTGGTTTTATATTAGTAGGGGAGAGTTGTTAATAATTTATATCGGCTAAACAGCCGATTTTTTAATATATTGCCAATATCTTTATCCCATGATATTATATTTATAAGACCCCAATCTACGTAGACGCCTACGTAGATAAATTAATTATAAATCCATGATTAATAATAAAAATATAAGAAAAATCACTAAAATTGCCGGTGGTTCAAGCTACAGCATCACTTTACCCATAGATGTTGTTCGCGCTTGGGGCTGGAAAGAAAGACAAAAGGTCATTTTATCAATCGATAACAAAAACAAGGTTATTAGGATTAAAGACTGGACAAAGGAGTAATTTATTGTAAAGATATATTAATTAGTATGAAACCCAATTTACACTTCCAACGCTTCGAATTTAAGTATTATTTACCCAAAAGTAAAGCTGATAAGCTAATTCCTGCTCTTTTGCCCCATATGAACTGGGATCCATATATTATTGACAGTCCCCATGACTATTATGAGGTTAACAGTCTCTACTTTGACACCCCAGGCCATGGTTGTTTTTGGGACAAAGAAGCCGGTGTTCGCGACAGAAAAAAATTACGCTACCGTTTCTATAACGACATCAAAGAGGATTCCCCAATTTTCCTTGAAATAAAAAGAAAAAAAGATGCCCTGGTTATTAAAGACAGAATTAATTTAAATGGATTTAATTTAGATAGCCGGCAGCTAGACAGAACATTGATGGATATTAAAAGAAGCACACACAATAAATTTTTAGATGAACTCATCTGGTTTAAAAAAAGAAATTCTCTTGTGCCCAAACTTTTTGTACGCTACAAAAGAAAAGCTTTGCTTGGTAAACTTGATGAGAGATTTAGAATAACCTTTGACTATGATATTCAGACTCAACTCACTAAAAATTTAAAACCAACTGCCCGTAAGTGGCATAAGGTGTACCAAGATGGTGTTGTTCTCGAACTCAAGTACAACAACATCCTGCCTGCCTGGTTCCATAAAATTATTCAAAAATTTGATCTAGAGCGCTTGGCGTATTCAAAGTACTGTAACTCATTACGCCAAGTTATCCCTGCTCTAGATGATAACAATTATTCACCCGATTAATAACTAACATATATACGCATGTTCCAAAATTTTCTCAACGTTTCCCCACTTCCTACTGAGTTAACTCTCGGTCAGGTTATTCTTACTATTATCCTGGCTTTTGCTCTGTCGCTTTTAATCGCCTACGTTTACAAAAGCACCCATAAGGGACTCTCATATTCTCAATCATTTACCTTTACCCTGGTTATGATTGGACTTTTAATTTCCATTGTCATGATGGTTATTGGTAACAGTCTGGCCATTGCCTTTGGTGCTTTCGGCGCCTTTTCTTTGATTCGCTTTAGAACAGCCATTAAAGACACTCGCGATATCGCTTTTATCTTACTTGTAGTCGCCGTTGGGCTTGCCGCCGGCACCGGTAACTACTTAATTGCTATTCTGACCACCATTGCAGCCGTTGCTGTCATTTATGGCCTCTATAAGACAAATTTTGGTTCAATCAGAAAATATGATTTTATCCTCAATTTTCTAGCTCATACCAATCAATTCTCCAATGAGAAAATGAGGGCTATTTTTAAAGAATACTTAAAATATGATAATCTTTTGAATGTTTCATCTCGTGAAAATGGTGCTCTTATGGATTACAGTTTTAACGTTAAGTTTATAACTCAAAATGATTTAGCTAAGTTCATTGAAAAATTCTCAGGGCTTGAGGGGGTATCAGATGTAGATATTATCAGTGCTAAAAACGATATTGAATATTAATGAAAAAAATATTTTACTCATCAGTTAACCTAGCTCAAAAACTGGCTCCCTTAAAAGGGATCCCAGTTTTAATGTATCATTCTATTTCAGATATAAAGACTCCTTTATCCGTTAGTCCGTTAAACTTTGAATCTCAACTTAAAACTCTTAAGCAGCACAAATTTAAATCCTTGTCTCCGGCCGACTTTAGTAGTCTCTGGCAACAAAAAGTATTTCCTAAAAACAGATTGCTTATCACCTTCGATGACGGCTTTGAGGATAATTTACAGTATGCACTACCTCTTTTAAAGAAATATAATTTTTCCGCCATTTTTTTTGTTTCCGGTGACAAGCTCGGTAAGCCAGCCACTCATTGTACTCACCAGTTAGATAAAAGAAAAATGATCATGGGTGTCCACGAGCTAAAAGAATTAGTTAAAAATGGTTTCACTATTGCCAACCATTTCTATTCACATCAGCCCTTAATCAGCATGACCAGAGAGGAAATTGAAATTGATCACAAAAAAAATATCGAACTACTCACACATTATTTAGGCAAGGGCTTTATCCCATCTCTGGCAGCTTATCCTAAGAACAAAACCAATCACGAAGTCCAGGGCTATCTCAGCAACCTGGGAATTAAACTAGCCTTTGCTGGCAAAAATCGCGTGGCAACATCTAAACATCACTCACTTGATATCCCTCGTATTCAGGTCTTTGATACCGATATCAATTCAAAATTCTTAGCTAAGTTATCACCATACTACCGACTATGATTTTTAAAAAAAATGTATTTGGATTCAAGACAGTCCGCTATGTTTTAGAGCCATGGCCTGATTTAGATAAACTAAAAAAAGACCATTCAGCCATATATATTTTATCTTATCAAAAAAAGGATTTACCCAATTGGCACATTAAAGTTAAAGATACTCCCATTATTAAACTCAATCAGCCATTTGATGATATCTTTGCGGGTTTTAATCATACTACTCGCAATGAGATACGAAGAACCTTTGATAATAGGATCCCGGATTTAAAAATTGTTTCAGATGATAAGAATATTAAGGAAAATTATGAACTCAGTAAAAATTTTGAATACAGCCAAAACAGAGTACCCGAACCCATGACCAGTTACCAGGGTTGTAAATTTTTTGCCGCTTATTACAAAAATGAAATCATTTCCAGTATTATCTGTTTTGATTGCCCCCCCGTACTGCGTGCCAAGGCCATATGCTCCAAGAGATTAAAGACTCATGACAAAGAATTATATAAAATTATATCATATGCCAGCCGACGTTTAATTTATGAGGCTATCAAATATGCCCAAAAGAATAATTATGATATATTTGATTTAGGCTCAGTCAATTTTGACAAGAAAAATTTGGCTCAATTTAAAATGAACTTTACCCAATCTTTGATCAAGGAATACGCCTATACATATATGAGCCCCACTTTTCAATTCTTTAAACAAGGTGTAGGATTAAAGAAGATTATTAAAAAATTGTTTAAACTGTAAAACATGAAAAAAGCGCTCATTACTGGTATTAATGGTCAAGATGACTCGTATCTGGTTCTCACAAGGCTATCAAGTATATGGTTTAATTTGTCGTGCCTCAACTTTTAGCCGTTGGCGCATTGCAACCAGCCATTTTTTAAGCACAAAAATAATTTATCGATTTTAAGATTAACATTTATGAATTGTCCCCTTGGCCATCATCAAAAAGACGCTGTCAACTATTTGCACAAAGACGGTTTTTTTTATTTAAAATGCAAAAAATGTGGTATAATTTTTCTGCGTGAAGCGCCAGAGGACGTAGAACAATTTTATCAAACAGATTACTTTCATCTTGATCAAGATAAAATGGAAAGTGGTTATGTTGATTATGAAAACGACAAAAAAGCATTAAATAGTTTTTATCTTAGCTGTCTTAAAAAACTTAAAAGCTCGACTGACACAAAAATGCCAAAATTGATGGATATTGGCACTGCCAACGGTCATTTTCTAGATTTAGCAGCACAGCTTGGCCTTCAGGCCGAAGGCATTGAAATAAGTCAAAAAATGATTTCCCAAGGACAAGCTAACGGCCGCAAGATAAGTTATGGACAATCCGGCAAACTAGATCCCAAATTTTTAAATGATAATGGGAGGAAGTATGATATTATTAGTTTATGGGATGTAATTGAGCATCTGCCAGATCTCGAAAAAAGCTTTAGTGAAATTAACACCCTACTTAAGCCTGGCGGCCTGTTGGTTATCGGTACCCCAGATGCTGGTAGTCTCTGGGCCAAATTTTTTGGAAAAAAATGGCATTCATTTGTACCCCCAGAACATATTGTATTCTTTAATAAGAATAATATTAAGAATTTTTTAGGAAAAAATAATTATACAGTTATAACAGCAAAAACAATGCATAAAGTTTTTAGCTTGCCATATATTTTTAACATGGCATATCGCTGGCAGAAGCTCAAAATTTATTCTAAGCTTGCTCACTACACTCAAAAAAAACCATTACTTGCCAAACTCAAGTTCAAAATCCCAATTGGTGACAATATGCTTATCATTGCTAGAAAAATATGAAAACATTTATATCCATTGCAACTTATAACGAGAAAGAGAATATTGAAAAACTTATTCATAGTATTTTTGGTTTAAATATTGCGGATTTAAATATCGTGATTACCGATGATAATTCGCCAGATGGTACATCAGATATTATTCGGCAATTAAAAAATCAGTATGAAAATCTTTATCTCATCCAAAGAACTGGTAAGCTGGGTTATGGCTCAGCGCACATCGCTGGTTTTAATCTAGCCTTAAAAAATGGCGCCGAGGTTATTATTTCTATGGATGCTGATTTTTCTCATGATCCCAAAGAAATTCCCAATTTAATTTCTGAGATTAAAGAGGGGAGTGACGTAGTTGTTGGTTCTAGAAGAATTTCTGGCGGCAAAGTAGTTGATTGGAGTCTTTGGAGAAAATTTTGCAGTGCCGGTGCCATGTTTGCTTCACATCTTGTCTTGGGTATTAAAACTAAAGACCTAACCAGCGGTTACCGCGCCTATAAAAGACGAGTTCTTGAAAAAATCAATTTAGATAAGATAAAAAGTGATGGCTATTCATTTTTAGAGGAAGTTATCTACAAGATAGAGAAAATGGGATTTAAGGTAAAAGAAATTCCCATTATTTTTCATGACAGGCGCCTTGGATATTCTAAATTATCCAAAACTGAGATTATTAAGTTTTTTATAACCATCTTTAAAGTTAAAAGCAATTCCATTAAAGATTTTAGATTCACTTTTGAAAATTCCACTATCATTTTGATTGGTATCACCTTTTTTATTGGTATTTGGTATGCCTTGCCCATGCTTAAAATAGTAGGGGATGAAATGTATTTTGTTGGTGGAGTCTTCCGCGCTATGGAGAATCGGACTATTCTCCCTTTGGCAGGCGATGTGCCCTATGGCACGCTAACTTATTTTCTAAACTATATTCTTATCTCAATCTATGTTGTCATCCTTCTGCCCTTTCATGGCTTTGACATTAGTTCTCTCAAATTATTTCTCACACAGTTTCCAGAGTATGCCTATATCGTCCCTAGATTCTTAAGCGCCCTCTTATCATTAATCTATCTTAAATTTTTCTATAAAATTATAAAAAAAGAATTTACGGATAATAAGATAAGAATTCTTCTCCTTATTCTACTTTTTACCAATATGCTAATTACTCTTATTCTGCATACTGGTAAAATGTGGGTTCTTTCAACACTCTTGGTGTTTATCTCCATCTACTATCTATACCAGGCACTTAATCTCAAGCAAACTCATAAAAATATTTTTTTAAGTATTCTGTTTAGTTTTTTGGCCTTTGTTAATTTTCCTCTTAACGCCTTTGCCCTCATCAATGTACCCATCATCTTAATATTTTTTAGAAAAGACAAAGCCACCATACTCAAAACTTTTAAATATACTCTGATTGGTCTGGCCATTTTTCTTATCCTCACCCTGGCTAATTATGCCAACATTAAAGACCAGGTTGTCAGCATCTTTACTCACTATCGTCCTGTAGCCAATCCGGCCTTGCTTGAAGCCAGAAATAATTTGACCCCGCTAGAATCCTTGGGTATGTTTTTTCTGCGCACCCTCGCTTTCTACCCTCTTATAATCCTTACCATTCTTTTGTCTTTAAAAAACAAGATAAAGAATAAGAATCTTTTTATTCTAGGTATGGTCTATTTCCTAGCTTATCTTATAACTATCAGTATCCTAGCCACCTGGGCCAGTATTTTCTATTCATATATTAGATATGTTTTTCCCCTTGGCTTTTTCTTAATTTTAATTCTAATTAGTTGTAACATTAAATTTAGTAAATTCATCCATCTCCCCATCATTATATTATCCTTAATATATTTTATCCCAACCCTTTATTTCCTTTCAGTTCCTACTACCTTTAATCAAGCCAGAAATTATGTTATTCAAAATTTAAATCAGCCCGATACCATTATCCAAAACGAGCTCCGCTCGTTAGAGTTGCCAAAAAACAAACAATCTTATGAGATAGTCAAAGATGAATATTGCGCCAGTAAATGTAAAAATATTATTAAACATGATTTGAATAGTAATTTTAAGCCATTACTCATTGATAAATATACTCAAGATGATTATCCGGTAGGGGAGACTGCCCATCAATATTTAATCACTGACAGAGTTATTGAAGATAAAATCCCAGTAGTGGGTTTCACTAATAGAACCGGTATTGGCTACGATCTTGATGGCCGTATGGCCAATTACTTTGATTTTAACTTTTTTACTCTTAAGAATTTTGGTCATGATATATTTATCTATGTGATAGAAGAATAAACGACTATGGGTATTATAAAAGCCGAGATGGGTTTAACCCGTCTCGGCTTTTATTTTTATAATACCTCAACTTTTTTACGATTTTATTGATTTCAAATATATATCCAGTAGCGCAACCGAGGTTGGCACTACTTTCGTTTTTTTATTATTCATGAAGGACTTTGCTGCGCTTGGCCTCAACGCCAGTATCTCGGTATATTCTCCGGGCACAAATTTTTGAAGAAAGGTGAGCTTATCAACATTGATATTAATTTGGCAGCCAATCTCGTAGCTGCCGTCGTTGTTTTGTAATAAGCCAACAGAGCAGCAGTGAGTTACATACCTGTTATTCAAACCCGTTTCTTCAGTAAATTCCTCGAGCAGTTGCATGTGATACTGCGCGGTTTTGTCTTTCGTAACATATTTAGTTGTTATACTTCCAGAGGGCATCAATTCCCAATGCCCTTTATGTTGAGTTACGTCATCCGCCCTCTTGCCCAAAATCACCTTATTATCCCGGGTAACAATAATTCCGCTAAGAGCCAGGAAATTAATCCCCAGTCCCAGCGACGGCTGTTCAAGATTTGCAAGAAAATGTCGATAGTTAATTCTCTCGCATAATATCTCGTTGTTTTCTTGCCCCGCGAAAACCATCATTGGTTCATCGGTCTTCGTATTTTTATATTTCTGCCATATTTTTAACGTCGCATTCTCCTGCTCCTCAGTAAATTTTTTTACGCCCCCAAATTTGAGGATTATTTTATCGCTCAATACGATAATTCCAGTTTTTCCCATCGGGCCTTCCTCCTGATTAATGCATCGTGATTTATTATTTATTTTCTATTTTAAATTTTATTTATTTTAACCCTTAATCAACGATTTGTCAACCACGTACAATTTTTCAAAACCCCATAAATATCGACCTTTTTATCCACCTTGACACCTATTGACACCTTATGACCCTATGTTATATAATAAAAACATGACAAAACACGACGAAATTAAGCCAAATGCAGTCTATACTGTCCAAGAAACCCAGGAACTATTAAAGGTTAGTAATAGTACTATTAAGCGCATGCTTAAAAATCAGCTAATCCAAGCCAACAAAGTTGGCAGACAATACCGTATTTTGGGCAAAGAAATATTGCGCTTAGTCTCTCCTGATATGGAAAAGAAGGCGATTAAATCATATTTAAATGTTAAAAAGAAGGTTGTGGATAAGATCAACAAATGGTAAAAAATATTTTTACCATTTCTTTGTTTATGAAAATATATGCTAGAGGATAAACGAGTACATACTTTCCTAAAGCTTTCGCGCCAAGCGTATGGGAAATACAAATTACAAATTCTAACCCTAACTGGGCTTGGTTTTGTTACTGGCATTTTAGAAGGTATTGGTGTTAATGCCCTTATTCCCTTATTCACCTTTGCCCTAAAAGATGAAGGCGCTGAAAAAGATTTTATCTCACGCACAATTGAGAGCTTCTTTACCTATTTAGATATCAGCTTTACCGTCAAGTATCTCCTTATCTTTATCATTACTCTTTTTGTAGTTAAAGCCTTCATCAGCGTATTTTTGAACTATCTAAAAATAAAGATAACATCTGATTATGAAGAACAGACCAGATCCAATTTATTCAGTAAAACCCTAAAATCAAAATGGCCCCATCTTTTAAAGCAAAAATTAGGCCATCTTGAGACTATACTTCTGGTTGATGTTCAGGCCAGTGCTGCTTTACTTACTCATATCAGTGCCTCTATTATGAGTCTTACCAGTTTAATCATATATGTCCTCATCGCCGTCAACATCTCTGCCAATATCACCCTAAGTACTTTAATTTTGGGCTGTATTATATTTCTCATATCAAAGCCTCTTGTTTACCGTATTAAAAAGTTGTCGTATGGTGTTGCTTCTACCAATAAAGAGATTGCTCACCATGTCAACGAAAATATTTTAGGTGTTAAAACAGTCAAATCTATGTGGATGTCCGACAGCGTTGCCCGCAAGGGAAAAGAATATTTTGTTAAGCTTAAAGAATATACTCTTAGAATATCATTACTCAAAAGCACTGCCCGAGCCTTTATTCAGCCCATCAGTTTAATTTTTGTTTGTCTTATCTTCGCTTTTTCATATAAATCTCCAGTTTTTAATTTTGCTGCCCTAGTAGCCATTATCTATCTAATTCAAAAGATTTTTGCATATATTCAACAACTCCAAGGCACTATGCATGCCGTCAGCCAACTTTTACCCCACTTAAGAAGCGTTCTAGATTATGAGCAGAAAGCCGAGGAGAACGTAGAGCAAAGTCAAAGCAATCTTCCTTTTAAGTTTGATAAAAAATTACAACTTAATCATGTGGCTTTTGGCTATAGTCATGACAAGAAAGTTTTATCCAATATTGACTTTACCGTTAATCGGGGAGATCTGATCGGGATCATCGGGCCATCTGGTGTTGGTAAAACGACCTTGGTTGATCTAATTTTACGCCTTTTCAATCCAACTAAAGGAAATATTCTCTTAGATGATGTTGATATTTCCAAGATAGACCTTTCGACTTGGCGTAAAAGTATTGGCTATGTTTCTCAAGACATGTTTTTAATTAATGACACCATTGAGAATAATATCCGTTTCTACAATCAATCAATTACCAAAAAAGATATCGTTAAAGCTGCCAAGATGGCTAATATCGATAATTTTATTGAATCCACACAAGATAAATACAAAACCGTTATTGGCGAGCGTGGCGTGCTGTTATCCGCTGGCCAACGCCAACGCATAGTCATTGCACGCGTATTAGCCACCAACCCCCAGATTCTAATATTAGACGAGGCCACCAGCGCGCTTGATAACGAGTCGGAATTAAGAATACAAGAAGTTATTTCAAAACTAAAAGGTAAAATAACAGTTCTAGTTATTGCTCATCGTTTATCAACCGTTATTGATATGGACCAACTCATAGTCCTAGATAAAGGTAAAATTCAAGAACAAGGTAAACCACAGCATTTATTAAAAGATAAAGATTCGTATTTCGCTCGCATGTATAACCTTAGAAACTAACTTTGTAGGGGGGCAAGAAATATTTGAAAATATGAACAATCAACCCAAGCCTAAGATCCTAATTTGTGGAGGTGCTGGATATATTGGTGGCTATTTAACTGATTTACTACAATACAATAAATATGATGTGACTGTTTATGATAATCTGGTTTATGAAAGCCGATTTATGAAAAAGGTCCCCTTTATTTTCGGCGACATCAGAGATCAGGCCAAACTATCACAAATTGTTAACGACTATGATATTATTATATGGCTAGCCGCTTTAGTTGGCGATGGTGCCTGTGCTAAAAATTCTTTAGTCACCGATGATATTAATTTTAATACCGTTGACTGGTTGACCAAAAACTACACAGGTAAAATTATCTTCATGTCCACCTGTTCAGTCTATGGCGTCAACAACGATCTTTTAGATGAAACATCCCCAGTTAATCCTTTGTCATATTATGCCGAAAGTAAACTCAAGGCCGAACAATCCGTCATCGCTAGATCTGATAACCATCTCGTTTTTCGTTTGGGGACCCTCCATGGATTGGGCGACAAACATTCACGTATTAGGCTGGATTTAGTAGTTAACAAGTTGACCAAAAAAGCAGTTTATAAAGAGCCACTCGTAGTTTTTGGCGGCGGCCAGTGGCGACCGCTCTTGCACGTTAAAGATGTCAGTCGAGCCATTCTCTTCAGTATTCAAAATGATATTAAAGGGCTATATAATGTCAGTCATAAAAATTACAAAATATGTGATATTGCTCGAGAAATTCAATCAGTTATCCCGGGTGTCAATGTCAGTTATGCCAATATTAAATTTGAAGACCTGCGTAATTACAAAGCATCTTCTGCTAAATTTAAAGCCCTTGGTTGGCAACCTAAATACGACCTGCGCTATGGTATTCAGGAAATATATCAGACCATCAAAGATTCGCGTATTAAAGATCCAGATAATATTATCTATTCTAATGCTGATTTTATAAATGAAAAAATAATTTAAATAAGAAACATATGCCACACTTACTTACAGGAGGAACAGTTGTCGACGAGCGCGGTAGCGTCCGTTTCGTCAATGATTTTAATTTTGAAAAAATTAAAAGATTCTACCAAGTTGAAAATTATCATCGCGGATATATTCGTGCTTGGCATGGTCACAAAAAAGAAAACAAGTATGTTTACGTTGCCAGGGGCTCTGCATTGATTGGTAGCGTTAATCTTGATACACAGGAAATACAAAAATTTGTTTTATCAGATAAAGAGCCTAGAATCCTCTGGATTCCAGAAAATCACGCCAATGGTTTTATGACCCTTACTGATGATGCTATCCTTATCTTTTTCTCTTCAAACACCCTAGAAGAAAGCAAGGCTGATGACATTCGTTTTCCTCATGATAAATGGGATATTTGGGATATTGAAAATCGTTAATATAATATAAAAATATGATTCCATACGGTAAGCAATCAATCAACCAATCAGACATTGACTCAGTCATGAGTGTTTTAAAATCTGATTTTATCGCTCAAGGCCCCAAAGTCAAAGAGTTTGAGCAGGCCCTGGCTAAATATACCGGTGCTAAATATGCAGTTGTCTGCAACAATGGTACTGCCGGACTTCATTTAGCCTATTTAACTGCTGGTCTTAAACCAGGCGATGAAGTCATCACCTCGCCAAATACTTTTGCTTCAACTTGTAATATGCTCTTGGCCATCGGTGCCAAACCAGTTTTTTGTGATATTCGCTTAGATACCTACAATATTGACGAAGAGAAAATTGTCAAATTAATTACCAAGCGCACCAAAGCCATTATCCCCATTCATTTTGCCGGTCAACCTTGCGAGATGGATAAAATTAAAAAGATTGCCGATAAGTATAAATTGAAAATCATTACCGATGCTTGCCATGCTCTGGGCGCCCAATATAAAAAGAACAAGGTTGGTAGCTGCAAATATTCACATATGACAGTTTTTGCTTTCCACCCAGTTAAACCCATTACTACCGGTGAAGGCGGAGCCGTTTTAACTAACAGCAAGGCAGATTACGAGCGCTTAGTACTTTTACGCAGCCACGGTATATATAAAGACAAGCAGGGGGCTAACGTTATGATCGAAGCCGGTGCCAATTATCGCAGTACAGATATCCAGGCTGCTTTGGGTGTATCTCAGCTAAAAAGATTGGATAAATTTATCCGTCTGCGCCGTCAAATAGTTACTTGGTATCAGGAATTTTTAAAAGATGTTGACCAAATTATTTTACCCCAAGAATTACCCCATAACTCTTCTGGCTGGCACCTATATATTATTAGGACTAAAAATCCTAAAATCAGAAACAAGCTCAGAAGTTATCTGGCCCAAAATGGCATTGGTGTGAATTTCCATTATCCCGCAGTTTATTCTCATCCATATTATAGAAAACATGGCTATAAAAATACCCGATTGAAAAATGAAGATATCTATCACAATTCCTGCATTACCTTATGTTGCTACCCTGGATTGGAAAAAAAACAAGTTAAATATATCTGTGATCACATTAAAAGTTTTTTTAAAGCATAACTATGATTCGCGAAGTAGATAAACCCCAACTCACAGACCTCTGGTGTAAAAAAACTGCCCTGCCGCAGTCATTAAACCATATTCAATTTACCGGCTCAGGCAAAGGGTCTATTGCTTTAGTCTTAGGCCACTTAAAAGAGAAGGGGATTATTAACAATAAGTTAGATGAAGTCTTGGTTCCCGACTGGTTAGGCTATTGGGTATATAATCAGATTCAACCTTTTGCTTTTCCCGCCAAAGCGTTTTCCAATAGGACCAAAGTCATTTTTGTCTATCACCAATATGGTTTTCCCCAAGATATGGATAAAATATTGGAATTTGCTCGCGCTAAACAGCTAATTGTTGTTGAAGACTGCGCTCATGCACTTGGTAGTCAATATAAGGGTAAGCCACTTGGTAGTTTCGGAGATTATACTATTTACAGCTTTTCTAAGTGGTTTTTCAGCTTTGCCCTTGGTGGTGTTAGCTCCAGTCAATCAGATTTTAAAGCATATGCCGAGACTGCCATGCATCACACGGCCCTTGGTCTTACTTTTATCAAAGACTTAGCCAAGATTCTCTATGAATACAGTTCCTTTAGAAAATCCAAATTATTAGAAAAATTTACTGTTCCTTTTATAAGAATGTCATATGCCATTTATGGCCAGGCTCTAAAGCCAGCCAAACTGGCCGTTAACTTAGCCCTTAAAAAAACTCAACCAGAAATTGATCTGCGCCAAAAGAGATATCAATATTTCTTAGAACAAACCAAAAACCTTGGTATTTGTGATCACCTTGAGCCACACGGCATAACTCCATATATTATTCCTATTATCTGTCCTCACTCAAAGAATGAAGCCATCCTTAAAGTATTAGCATCTGAAGGTATTATCAGCGGACTCTATAATTTCGATACCAATAGAAATATGTTGGATCCTAATTTTAAACAATGCATTTGGATTCCTTGCCACACTGGTGTCAGCCAAGATAAATTCGAGTCTGTCACCAGAGAAATTATACGAATATTAAAAAAATAAATGAAACTTAAAGTAGTCCAACTAACCGAAGATAAAAAGAACGACTGGGATAAGTTCTGTGCTTCAAGCCATGATGCTTGGTTTTGGCATACTTTTGATTGGATAAAATATATTTTAAACTACAAAACTGAGCTTAGCCCACAAAATTTTAGCTTTCTAGTTTATTCTGGACAAGATAAAATTCAAGCTATTGTCCCACTAGTTTTAGAAACTTACGATATTAATGGCAAACAATATAATGAATTTTCTTATGGTACCTGGATGACACCCACTCCAGCTCTTGACAATAGCCTAACGGGAGAAAAAAAAGATCAAGTTTTAGAGCATATTTTTAAACACATTGACAAGTTGGCCAAAGAATATCAAATTGGCAGAGCTAAATTTGGACAAACCCCATTATCTCCTGCTTTTTTAAACAAAGAAAAACCAATCAATTATTTATTAAAATATGGATATGGCGACATATCCTTAGTTACCCAATTGATTGATTTGAAAAAAATAGAAGATAATCTCTGGGATGATATGCGCCGCAATCATCGGCGTAATATAAAAAAAGCGGATGGGTACGAAGCCATCATCTATACTTCAAAAAACATAACTCGAGAAATTTTTGATGATTACAAAAAAATGCATTTCCTGGCCTCTGGCCGCCAGACCAGACCAGACATTACTTTTGATTTGATGTTTGACTGGCTCAAGCAAGATCAAGGATTTTTAGTAGCAGTTGCCATGGACGGTAAAATAGTAGGTTATGAATACTATACTCTATATAAAAACAGCTCCAATGGAGCTTCTGCTGCCAATCATCCAGATTATGCTAAGTTGCCCATTCGCCATTTTCTTGAATGGGAAGCCATCCTTTGGATGAAAAATCAAGGACTCGACTATTATGAAATAGGCTTGCATCAATATAGTATTTTGCCCTATGATTTTCCAGAACAAAAGAAGTTAGATATCTCGCATTTCAAAAAAGGTTTTGGTGGAATTACCGTGCCCATGTTCATGGCTGAAAAATATTTTAATAAAGAATATTTCTTAAAAATTAATAATATTCGAGCAGAAAAATTCGTTAAATATTTAGAAGAAACATATGACTAATCAAGATAAAATATTTTCAGCCAAAGAAGCCGATAGCTGGTTTAATCGCAATCAGCATGCGCTTCAAAAAACCGACAACGACGCTTTAATGTATTTACTCGACCTATACCAGCTTAAGCCTAAAAAAGTCTTGGAGGTCGGTGCTGCTAATGGCTATCGTCTTGCTGAAATTCATGAGAAATATGGCTCAGAAGTTTATGCCGGGGAGCCCTCAGCCAAAGCCATCCAGGATGGTAAACAGAAATGGCCCTTCATTCATTTCCAGCAAAGCACAGCCGCTGATATGGATTATGATCAATTTTCATTTGATCTAGTTATTGTTGGTGGCGTTTTTCATTGGGTTGACCGCGATTCCTTGCTAACCAGCCTAGCTAAAATAGATAGCGCTCTCAAATATTCAGGACACCTGCTTATCGGCGATTTTCAAATCCCCAATTTCTATAAAAGAAAATACCATCATCTAAAAGATGAAGAGGTCTATACATATAAAGCAGATTACAAGCGTATGCTTATTTCGACTGGGTTATATAAAGAAGTGGCAACTGTCAGCAAAGATAGGGAGAAAAATACTTTTAGCACTGATTCATCTTTTGACGACTATTACAGCGCCTCACTTCTTAAAAAAGAAGACCTCTATTTAGAACGATAATTATATGAAAAAAGGTACTAAAATCATTATCATCGGCTTTGGCTCTATCGGACAGCGTCATGCCACCAACCTATATAACTTGGGTTATACCAATATTAATTTTTTTGATGTTAGTAAAAAGTTATATTATAAAGATTTTTTACCTCAAGTTTTTAAAACACAGGAATTTAGAATTGATAAATTAGATTTAAATACATTAAAGCAATTTGATGTTGCCTTTATTTGCAGCCCTAACCATTTGCATATTAAGCATGCCTTGCAATGTGCCCAAGCTAATTGTCATCTATTTATTGAAAAACCCTTATCCCATAATCTAAAAGATATTACTAAATTACAAAAAATCTGCCAACAGAAGAAACTCATCAACATGATTGGCTGCAATATGCGTTTCTATCCTTGCCTTAAGTTTATTAAATCATATTTAACTAAGAAAAAATTGGGTAAAGTTTATGCCATCAATCATGAGTGTGGCTACTATTTACCTAACTGGCGTCCTGGTACCGATTACAGGAAGAATTTTGCTGCTCACAAATCAATGGGTGGTGGTATCATTCTCGATGATATTCACGAGTTTGATTTACTTTTCTGGCTCAATGATTTTGCTCCAGTTAAAGACTCAAAGTTTATCTATGACCGTCTTGGCTCCCTTAAAATTGATACTGAAGATTTTTCTATTGCTTCATTTAAGTTTGCCAATAAGGTTTTGGGCTCAGTCCAATCTGACTATTTACAACAAAGCCGTACTCGCACCTGCAAGGTAATTGGCCAGTTGGGTAATTTAGAATGGGATATTCGACGTGATATTGTCTGGCGACACCAAGACAAGCACAGCCAGAAGCTTTATCAAATGAAAAAATATGATATCAATCAAATGTACATTGATGAGGTTAAATATTTTTTCAATTGTATTTCTAAAAAAGAACAAACATTCAATAACCTTAAAATCGCAACTCAAGTCTTGGAATATTGCGTTAAGAAATAACTATGAAAAACCTTTGTATTATTCAGGCCCGTATGGGCTCAAATAGACTTCCTGGTAAAATGGCCCTTGATTTAGCCGGCCAGCCTGCTTTGGCGCGTGTAATTCAAAGAGTAAAACAATCCAACAAGACGGATAAGATTGTCGTTGCCACGACAACTCATCCAGATGATGACAGGTTAGCAGAGATTTGCCAAGAGAATAATATAGAGTGTTTTCGTGGCAGCCAAGATGATGTTTTAGATAGATATTACCAAGCAGCTAAAAAATTTAACCCAGAAAACATTATTCGCATTACCGGTGATTGCGTTATGGTTGATCCAGATATTATTGATCAAGTTATAACTCTCTTTGAAGAAGAAAATCTTGATTATGCTACCAACGTTATTCCACACACCTATCCTGACGGACTTGATGCAGAAATCTTTAAATTTGAAGTATTAGAGAAATCATGGCATGAGGTAAAGCTAGAATCATCACGTGAACATGTCACTATACATATGTGGAAAAATCCCGAGATTTTTAAACAAAAACATTTAAACAGTCAGGTTGATCTATCGGCCAGAAGATGGACACTTGATAATCCCGAGGATTATCAAGTTATCCAAGCAGTATATAATCAACTCCATCCTCAAAAACCAGAATTTCGCATGAATGATTTATTGGAATTTTTTGAACAAAATCCCGAATTAGAAAAGATAAATAGTAACATTCAAAGGAATGAGGGCTATACTAAATCTCTTCAAGAAGATTAAAAGATAATTAGAAAAAAACATGAAATTTAATAATACTAAAAAAATACTTACTCAGGCTAAAAAATTAATACCCAATGCCTGTCAAACTTTATCCAAAGGTTACCGGCTATTTATCATTGGTGATTTCCCTCTTTATGTTAAAAAAGCTGAGGGTTGCCATATCTGGGATGTGGATAACAACAAATACATTGACTACACCTCATCCCTGGGTTCCATTATCTTGGGCTACAATGTTCCAGAAATTAATAAAGCCATTCAGAATCAATTGAAGTTGGGTATTACTTTTTCTCTCCCTCATCAAATTGAAACTCGTTTAGCTAAAAAAATAACTGATACCATTCCAGGAGCTCACATGGTGCGCTTTGCCAAAAGCGGGCATGAAGCCACTTCAGCCGCTGTGCGCATTGCTCGTGCCTATACCGGTCGTGAAGTCATCCTGCGTTCAGGCTACCACGGCGGCCAAGATTGGTATTTAGCCAGTCAACCGCCCCAAGATTGGGGAGTGCCCAAATCCATGAAAAAACATATTGATGTTTTCAAATATAATGATTTAAATGATTTAAAATCTAAAATTAAAAAACACAAGAATAAAGTAGCCGCTATTATAATGGAACCAGTTCCTTTATCTGATCCAGCTAAAGGCTATCTAGAGAGTGTTCAAAAAATCGCCAAGCAAAACAAAATAGTTTTAATTTTTGATGAAATGGTTACTGCTTACAGAATGCATTTGGGTGGTGCCCAGGCATATTACAAAATAACTCCAGATCTAACTTGTATTGGCAAAGCCATGGGTAATGGCATGCCCATTTCTGCCGTTTGCGGCAAAAGAGAAATTATGCAAGCCACTGAACAAGTTTTTGTTTCTACTAATTTTGGTGGAGAAACTCTCAGCATGGCGGCCAGTATTGCCGTCATTGATTACATTAAAAAGCATAAAGTTATAGAGCATACTCATAAAATGGGCCAACTTCTATATAAAGGATTAAATGATTTAATTAAAAAACACAACCTCAACGCTGAAATTATCGGCCAGCCTTTTAAATTCAAAATTCTTTTCCACAATAAAGATAAATCAGAATCAAATATTAAAAGACTATTTTTCCTCCAACAGGGGATTTACCACGGAATATTTTTTGGTCCGGTTGTTACCTTCAGCTATGCCCATACCAAAAAAGAAATCGATTACACCTTAAAGGCAACCGCTAAAATATTTAAAGCCATGGCTGATAATAATGATGATGAAAAGAAATTAAAGAAATTAATCAAAGGTCAAATTCCAGTTAATAATTTTAAACGTGATCAAAGATAAATGAAAGTATCAGTTTTCCAACCCACATATTTATCATGGATTGGCTTCTATAAAATAATAGAATGGGCTGATCATTTTGTCTTTCTAAATGATGTTCAATATGAAAATCATTCATGGCAAACCAGAAACAGGATTAAGGGATCAGCTGGCCCTATTATGCTCACTGTACCCATTGTCCGCAAGTTTCCTCAGGACATTAATCAAGTTAAAATTAACTATGCCACCCACTGGGTTAAAAAACATCTGAAGTCGATTGAGATGAACTACTCCCGCTCACCATATTTTGAAGAGTTCTATCCGCGCTTGGAAAAAATATATCAAGCTAAGCCGGCCAAGTTAGTTGATTTAAATATTAATATAATTAAAGACATCTGTGATTTTTTAGATATTAAAACCGACTTTTATGATTCTACTGATTTAAAAGTTAGCCATTTGAAGAAAAATGAAAAAGTAGTCGCCATTTTAAAAAAAATGCAAGCCACTCAATATGTGCATGGTGTTGCTGCCTGGGAATATATGCAGCCTCAAGTCAAGCTATATGAGCAAGCCGGTATAAAATTAATACCCTGTCAATTTGATCATCCAGTCTATCCGCAACTCCATGGCGACTTTGTACCATATATGTCTATTATCGACGCTATCTTCAACTGTGGCAAAGAAAAAACTAAATCTATTCTTCAAAATATTAAATTTGAAAGTTTATGAAAAAAAGACTTTACCAAGATAAAAAATATAAAGTAAAATTTGATGACCAAAAGGGATATTGCCGTCTTTTCCCCATACCCACTAAAAAAGAGGTCAATGACTACTACACTCAAGAATTTTATGATTCAAGCTATACCAAACAAGTCAATGACAGCTCCAAAGAAGTGGTTAAGCGTGATCAACAGTTTTTTGATCTACAACACCAAGACATGCTAGCTATCATAACTAAGCACGCACCCGGTAAAACCATTCTTGATATTGGTTGCGGTTATGGCGCTTTTTTAGAATATGCCAATCAACATAAATTCAATGTTACTGGTTTTGATCCTGTGCCTCAAGCAGTAAAATATGTTAAATCCAAAGGTATCAATGCTCAGGTGAGTGATATTGAAGATTTTAGTCATTACAATAAGCAGAAATTTGACACAGCCACTTTAATTCATGTTTTAGAACACTTACGTTCTCCTGATGATATATTAAAAAGTATTCATAAAAATATTTTAAAGTCCAAAGGACTTTTGATAGTTAAAGTGCCCAATGAATTTAATAAACTCCAAACCATCGCTGATAAGGAATACAATTTAAAGCAATGGTGGGTCAGTGCTCCTCAACACATTAACTATTTCAGCGTCGACCATCTTGCCAACCTCATCAGTAAATCTGGTTTTAACGTAATATTAAAAGAATCTACCTTTCCCTTAGAGTTTTTCTTGCTTATGGGCGACAAATACGTCGGTCATCCAAAAGTAGGTAAAACTATTCATAATAAGAGAATATTATTTGAAAAAACATTAAGTCAACATGACAATAATTTTAAACGCCAAATGTATCAAAAATTCGCTGACCTGGGCATTGGCCGCGAGATAATAATTTACGCAATTAAAAAATAATTAACCACCATGGAATTTATAAAAACAGAAAAATATATTCAAGGAAAATTTGATAAGCCAATCAATTTTTTGGAATTAAAAAAATTAAAGCAAATCAAGGTTAATCAGCAGTTAGAACTGATTGCTGACCAAGACAACAGGGACTTATTAGAGAAATACGCCAAAGCTGGGTTGAAAATTATCCCCATCCGCCGTTTTTCTGATAAAGACTGGTCCAAGCGCACTGATTTCCCCAATCGAATTCTCTTGGAGATGACATCCCGATGCAATATGGACTGTCGTATGTGCCCTCGTCAAAATTTAAAGCGACCCTCTATTGATTTTGATAAAGATCTCTACTTAAAAGTAGTTGATGAACTGGATCAATATGGCGTGGAGGGAGTTTGGTTATTTCATTTAGGCGAACCACTTTTACACCCCGATTGGCAGGAAATTGTTAACTACGTTTCAGCCAAAAAGAATCTTGGCATGATTTGGTTCAGTTCCAATGGTGTTGCCTTAGATGAAGAAAAAATTGATTTTATTTTAAATTCCGGCATTACTTTTATGAATTTTTCTCTGCATGGTACCAATGAGGATACTTTCGGATTTGTTTCACCCAAATATTTATACAAGAAAGTCAGAGCCAATGCTGATCTATTAATTAAAAAGAAAAAAGAATTAGGCAAGGGTCCAAGCCTGCATATCCAAATGATTGATCAAGAGGGGACCCATGATAATATTGATGAATTTTTAGAAACTTTCTATAACACCGGAGAGGTTGTCAGCATTAATACCCTCGAATATGCCAATTTGCCCAATAATAAATATGGCTTAAAAAGAGAGCGTCCGTCTATGGTCAAAAAATGTTGGCGTATTACCCGTGGTGATTGCTTCATTGTTTCCAATGGAGATATTCAGCCATGTGACGCCGCGTATAACAGTGAAATTTTGCTTGGTAATATTAAAGAAAATTCAGTTTATGATATCTGGAATTCTCCCGAGAGAAAAAAGATATTAGAATTAAACGAAAAAGGAGAAATGTACAAAATAGATCATTGCAAAAAATGCACTGACCATGATTTAGGATAAGCATATGAATAAATTTATAATCCACACTCCCCAAGGTAAAAAAACTATCGGTCCTAATCAACCCTGCTTTATTGTTGCTGAAATATCTGGTAACCACGGTGGTTCTTATGCTAAGGCGTGTAAAATAGTTGATGCCGCCGCCAAGGTCGGCGCTGATGCTGTCAAGCTCCAAACTTTTAAGGGTAATACCATTACTCTGGATTGCCAGAGTAAAATATTTCAAATCAAAGATGGTGGATTATGGGATGGTAAAAGCCTTCACCAACATTATGAGAAAACTCATACTCCTTGGGAGTGGCATTTAAAATTAAGAAAATATGCTGAGTCCAAAGGATTAGTTTTTTTCTCATCTCCCTTTGATTATACTGCCGTAGATTTTTTGGAAAAGATAAAAGTACCTATGTACAAAGTGGCCTCTCTAGAAGTAGCTGACATCCCTTTGCTTGAGCGCATTGGTAAAACCAAAAAACCAGTTATCATTTCTCGCGGAACTTCTACTATTGCAGATATAAAGCTAGCCATTAAAACCCTCAAAGATAATGGCTGCCCCGCTCTAGCTGTCCTGCACTGCGTTAGTTCATACCCAGCCAAATCACAAGAAATGAATATCCTTACCATCCCTGACATCACCCTCAAATTTAAAGTTGTCTCTGGTCTTTCAGACCACAGTTTGGGTGATGAAATCAGTATTGCCGCCGTTTCACTTGGCGCCAGCATTATTGAAAAGCACATTTGCCTTAGTCGAAAAGAAAAGGAGGTTGACTCTGCTTTCTCGCTAGAGCCAGCTGAATTTAAATCCATGGTAGATGCAGTTAGAAAAATCGAACAAGCCCTCGGCAGGCCAACCTACACAGCTACAAAAGGAGAAAAGGCTGCTGCCTCTTATCGCAAATCTCTTTTTGCAAGTCAGGATATTAAAAAAGGGGACAAGTTAGTTTTCAATAAAAATTTCAGATCAGTCAGGCCTGGGGCAGGGCTTGAGCCCAAATACTACAAGCAAGTTAACGGCATGTTAGCTAAATCTAATATAAAAAAATGTACACCGTTAAGCTGGAAATTAATTACGAAATAATATGAAGATCAAATTAATACCATTTAATGCCAGTCATTTGGAAGATTCAAGAAAATGGATGAACAACAAGCAGATCAGCCGTCTCTTTTGTCGCCCCTACAAGGTCATCACGCCCCAAGCTCAGAAAAAATGGTATGCTAATTTCAAACAAGACAAAACCCACCTTATTTTGGCTATTCAAGTTGACGGCGTCTATGTTGGCAATATTGGTTTAAAGAACATTGATTTAATCAATAAAAAAGCTGAATACTATATCTTTATTGGGAATAAAGACTATTGGGGAAAAGGCATTGGCAAGCAAGCCACCCAGCAATTATTAAGTTATATAACCAAAAACTTAAAATTGCATAAAATATACCTAGTCGTTGACAAAACTAACCAAGCAGCTATCAGGCTTTACCACAAAATTGGCTTTGTTGAGGAAGGCGTTTTAAAAGATGAGCTATTCTATTCAAATAAATATTTAACCATGATTAGAATGGCATATTTTTTAAAGTAATTCTATGCATAAATCTACTACCATTATCATACCCGGTGGATATATCGTTAAGGACAAGAGCAGACCCCATGGCTGGCGCCTGTCAAAATTTAATGAACATGACCATTTTGGTATTATTGGTGATTATCTCAGGGTAGAAGCAGCCGCTTATATCTATCAGCAAAACCCAGATAGCATCATTATAGCTTCTGGTGGCAAAGGACAGCTCAAGCACCTTAAAAATATTCCCACCTTAGCTGATGTTATGGCTTGGGAATTAGTCCGACTTAAGGTGCCCCAATCTAAAATCATTAAAGAAACCACCTCAGCCAACAGCGTTGACCAGTTAATTGCTTCAGCCAAGATTGTTAATAAGAAAAAATTAGATAATCCCGTCATCATCTCCAATAAATATCATTTACCCAGGCTTAGAGCCATGATTAATCACACACAAGAATTAGCTAAGATATTTAAACCAATTAATACTAAAGTTATCTCCGCAGAACAGGTTTGTCTTAAATACGATCAACCCAAATGGCAGAAGGCAATCGACACGGCCTATGCCAGCCAAGCCATGAAAGCTAGGATTAAGTTAGAACAACAAGGAGTTAAAGATTTAAAAGCAGGTACATATAAGTCTAAACTTAAATAATATTATGAACAACAAAGTTTGTAAACAATTTCACGAGAGAACATACAAGCAATACGGTTTTAAAGCTCAGCGATTGTATCCCAATGAGGAGCTGCTACGTTTTGTCGGTCGTAATTTTTTTAATCTTTCCCAGGCTAAGCGCAAGCAGATTAAAATTCTTGAAACCGGCTGCGGCTCAGGTGCTAATCTATGGATGATAGCCAAAGAAGGTTTCGATGCCTACGGCATTGATATTTCTAAAGAAGGTATTAAGTTAGCCAAAAAAATGATGACCCATTGGCAGACCAAAGCACATTTAACTGTTGGTGATATTATCCAACTACCGTATCAAGAAAATCAATTTGATGCTGTCTGTGATGTACTAGCTTCTTTTTGTCTTAATTTAGAAAAATTTAATCTCTATCTTGATCAAGTCCACAAAGTTTTAAAACCAGGTGGTAAATTTTTCTCATATACCCCGGGTACTAAGTCAGATACTTTCATTAAATACAAACCTTCCACTAAGATTGATAAGTACACGTTAAATGGCATTAAAAGAAAAACAGCTCCTTTTTACGGCCAGAATTTTCCTTTCAGGTTTACGTCCGTTGATAACTATACCAAATTACTTATTAAGCACGGTTTTGAGGTTACTTATTCAGAAACTATTATGAGAACCTATAGAAATCATAAAGAAAAATTTGAACTTATAACCATCACTGCACAAAAAATATGACCAAACTAAACAATAAGCGTATACTAATATTTCAACAACGCGGCTGGGGTAGAGCAGTCGGTCATTTTCTGGCCAAAAAACTACAAGCCGATGGCGCTAAATTAGCTGCCATTACCCTTAAAAGTAGTACCCATAAATTTGTCTTAGATCAATCAGAAGTTAAATATGATTTGATTATAAACAATGACCAGCTCATAGCTGATCCTAAAAAATATTTGGGCAAGGACGACTATTCTTTAGCTGAGATCTGTCAGGCCCTTGGTGTAGACTCCATTTGGCCCCTTATTTCCACTCTCAGACTGCACGTTAAATCATATAAAGATAAATACTACTATGGCTTTAAGCAAAATTTATCTGACGAAGAAATAGTCGATTATGCCAAAGCGGTTTTTAAATGTGTTAAAATCACCTTTGATAAATTTAATCCCGAGATAATTGTTACTCCCAATTTTGTTGATCTATTACATATCATGTTCAACCTCTATGCCAAGCAGCACGGCGTTAAGATGTTTTCTTTAACCAGTTCCAAAATTGGCGGTAACTATATCTTCACCCACAGTTTTTATGAAGATCAAGGTCCTTTCTATGATCGTGTTGATGAGTTAAACAAGAATTCCAAGCAGACCACCAACCGTCAGCTTGCTCAAAATTTTATTCAAAAATTTAGGCAAAAATTTAAACAACAAGATTTCGCCATTGAAGTTAATAAAAAAGAACCCCTTAAGAAAAGAGTAAGAGCTGTCCTTTCTCCCTATTACCATATTTATCGTTGGTATCGCAAAAAATCGACTAATTATCTACCTAATATTGGTGTTTCAGTTGATTACAAGCCACCCCACATCATTCTAAGAGACCACTATACCGCCAAACGCTATAAGAAATTCATGAACAATTTTGAATATTATCCATTTGATAAAATTGATCGTTGCATATATTTTCCCCTGCAAGTACAGCCAGAGGCCACCATTGACACCATCGCTACCTACTATAGCAATCAGATAGAAATGATTCGGTTAGCTGCCATGTCTCTACCTGATGACTACACCTTAGTCGTCAAAGAACACCCAGGCAT
This sequence comes from uncultured Gammaproteobacteria bacterium, assembly GCA_964573135.1. Classification (GTDB taxonomy): domain Bacteria; phylum Patescibacteriota; class Patescibacteriia; order UBA2196; family GWA2-42-15; genus CAZNIO01. The sequence goes on along the minus strand of CAZNIO010000006.1, from coordinate 37,132 downwards.
GGTTGATGCCCGGCCTCCTTCATATATCCAAAAGATTGCCAGAACCCCCAATGTTAAACTGGTTGACTACCGTATACCTACCGAAGATGTTCTAAGAAAAACAGACCTAATTATCTCAGTTGGTGGTACTACTTTATTTGAAGGAGCCTTTTATAATATCCCCGGCATTCAACTTGGTAATTTAGGCGTTACTGCCAAGCTTCCCAATGTTTTTCTTCATTCAGATATGAGCACTATCCACAAAAAAATTAAACAAGTCTTAATCGAAAAACTAGACACCCAGGAATATGAACAAAAATTAGAAAATTATGTCGCCGCAGTTTATGATACAGGCGTCACCGTCGACTATACCAGCGCCTGGCGCAAAGGTCAGCACGGTACCGCCGATATGGATAAGCTTTATGTTACCTATCGAGGAGAAATAGAAAGAAACCTCTTATGACCATCCATTTTTTTACCATTAAAGACAAGAATAGCGCTACTGCTAGATACAGGGGCTATTTAATAGCCGAAGAGCTTGCCAAAAGGAATTACTCTGTTTTAGTTCATCCTGCGTTGAGCCAGTTATCATCTGCTAATAACATTCAAAGATTAAAAAAAATATTTGGCTATTTTAAAATTTTATTTTCCACCAAATCCGGAGATATTATCTATCTAGTCAGAACGGCCTATCATCTTGATTTCTACGTCCTTACCGTAATCTTCAAAACCATTTTTAAACGAAAAATTATTTTTGATTTTGATGACTCCATCTTCTCTCGTCCTGGTATTGCCAAAAGAGTAATTAAATTGACCACCATGGCTGATGCTGTCATCGTCGGGGGGCATTACTTGGCCGATTGGGCTAAAAAATATAATTCAAATATCCATATCATTCCTACCAGCATTCCTTTTGATGTTTATAGCAGATTTAGCCGTACCTCCAGGCCAGATAACAAGAAATTCACCATCGGCTGGATAGGCACAGGCCCCAATAATTATCAAAATCTAAAAATTTTGGTGCCAGTTTTTCAAAAATTAATTCAAGACAAAGTAGAATTCAAGTTTATTCTGATTGGAGCCTTGGGTGACAAGCGGATATATAAATTATTTAGAGACATTAAAAATTTAGAGGTTGAATTAATTGATGCCCTGGACTGGCAACACACCGCCAATATCCCCAAAGCAATTCAGCAATTTGATGTTGGTTTAATGCCCTTAGTCGATAACGACGACAATCGTGGCCGTTGTGCTTTTAAGGCCATTGAGTATATGGCTTGTAGCGTTCCCGCCATTCTTTCTCCAGTCGGAGAGAATAACTATTTAATTGACGATAATCTTAATGGCTTTTTGGCCGGTAGTACTCAAGACTGGGTCGCGAAAATCAAAAAATTACAGTCCAACAAAGATTACAATTACGATTTAGGCCAAATATCTGCTCAAACTGTTCTTAGCCATTATTCATATGCCGCCAATATTCCTAAAATAGAGAAGATAATCAAACAAGTATTATGCAATTAATAAAATGCAATTTATGTAATAGTTCAGATTCTCGGCAAATATTACAAGGATATGACCGTATGCACCAAGTGGACAAGCAGTTATTTAATGTGGTAAAGTGTTTAAAATGCCAGTTAGTCTATTTAAATCCGCAACCAACCTCAGAGGAATTGGAAAAATATTATCCTGATAATTATGCCCCGCACACTGGACAAGAATCTGATTTTAAATATGGTCACTTTTCCAAATTATTTAAAAAAAAACAAGCTCAACAAAAATCAGTACCTTCTCAAGACAAATCAGTTATTAACTACCTAGATTTCGGCTGTGGCGGTGGCTTCCACTTAGATCGAGTCCGTCAATCTCATCCCCACTGGAATTTATATGGGCTTGATAATAGCCAGACAGCCTGCCAAGCAACCGCAGCCAAAGGATTTAAAGTATTTCATGGAGATATTATTAATATAGATTTTCCTCAGGATTTTTTTGACAAAGTTAACCTCAACCAAGTTATTGAACATCTCCATCGGCCCGAAGAGTCTCTTCAGAAAATAAGTAAATCCATGAAAAAAAATTCTGAAATTATTATAAGCACCCCTAATATTAATAGTTTGGCATTCAAAATTTTTAGAAAATATTGGTACGCCTTAGATATTCCCCGACACCTATTCCTTTTCAGCTCGAAAACATTATCAGATTTGTTAGAATCAACTGGATTTAAAGTTAAACGGATAACATATAAGGCAAATCCTAATGTAGATATTAAAAGTCTTTACTACCTCCTGCATAAAAAAGATTTAAGAATTAACCCATTTATTTGGCGATTAGCCAAACCAATCAGTAAAATTCTATCTAAATTACATTTATCAAGTATCATAACCATACACGCTAACAAAAAATAACTATGTCTATTCCACAAAAAATTATCTATAAGCTAAATATATTACTCACAACCTGTTTGATTAAGCTCAGCGTTATTTTGAATTCCCCTAAACTGACTGCCATTTTTTTCTATCGCGCCATTAAAAAGGTAGATACTCATTTGGCTCATGCTAAATACAAGGTTTTATGTTTGCGTAGAAATATTTTTATGGAAGACGTCAAAGCCTTAGCCACCTTTGGTAAACAAACCCATTACTATATCATCGGCCGCCGACACTTTCAAATAATTTTTAATCATTTTGTCAGTCAGGCGGATAGGCACAAGCTAGAAGAGGCCAACTATCATACTCAGCCAATAGGGGAGTCTGGCAAAAAAAAATACAACCTTTATTTGCAAGCCATGTTGCCCCAGCTAAGGAAGCTGGCCAAATTTGATGCCCTACTAACCTGTAACACCGGCTATATTGAGCAACAAGAGCTATTTAAGGTAGCCGTACAGCAAAAAATTCCCTTTATCGTATTACACAAAGAAGGTCTGGGCGCCTATGGAGATTTTTCTTCTGATATTGTCCCCCACAAAGCATTCCAATTTTTGGGCAACAAGATTCTTTTCTACAACCAAAGAATCAAAGCCGCATTTCTTAAATTAACCAAAACTAATTTTACCCCAGATAAGATGGAAGTAGTTGGTATTCCTCGTTTTGATTTCTATCTTAATCGCAAAGGTCAATCAATCAAAGACAAGCAAGTTATCTTCTTCTCATTCTTTCCCGCTGATAATTTCATAGATTTGATCAAAGACCCACAGGAATTAGCTTCCGCTAAAGCCAAATATGACTTTTACCATAAAGCTATCATGGATTTTGCAGTCAAACACCCAGATTTTCAAGTCATTTTAAAAACCAAAGGAGCTCCTCAATTTTTAGCTTATGCCCAAAATATTTTTGATCAGAATTTCAAACAACCCGTCCCTAACTTAATTATTACCAATGCCGGTAAATCATCCGAGTTAATTCAGGAGTCTGCTGTTGTTATTGGTTTTAATTCAACCACCCTTTTGGAGGCAGTTGCGGCTAGTAAAACAGTTATTTCCCCTTACTTTAGAGATTTTGCCAAAGATAAGGTTTGGGATCTTTTTGAGGGCTATGGTCAGTTAGTCAACTATGCTCATAATGAGCAGGATTTCGCCAAATATATTTTAAATTACAAAGATTGTGCTAACAATATTCCAGAATTACGTGATAAATATTTAGAACAATTTATGTTTACCCCAGATGGCCACGCCAGCTTACGTACTGAAAATGCCATTATTAAAGTTATACAAAATATTAATTAAAATGTCTCTATGTCATCAGTCAAATACATCATGGGTTTGCAAAGCTACTCCAGTCATGACAGTGGAGCCAGTATTATTAAATATTCCGAAGACGGAAAGATTCTAGATTATATAGCTATCTCTGAAGAAAGGCTGATTCGTAAGAAATATCCCTATGTTTTTCCAGTTCATTCCATTGCTTATTGCATGGAGCATTTTGGTTTAACCAGTATGGACCAAGTTGATTTACTTATGGTTGATCACATACGTTTAAAAAGATGGTTTAATTCTGGTCCTACATATAATATATCTGACTTTGATTATCTTAAATTAAAATTTGATATTGATCCTAAAAAGATTTTTATCATTGGCCATCATCTAGCTCATGCTGCTAGCACCTACTATGCCAGTGGCTTTAAAGACTCTGCTATCCTTATCGTCGATGGTAACGGTTCTGATTTAGAAACCACCTCATATTTTCAAGGCTCCACGTCTGGCATTGAGTTGATGGATAATTACAAATATCACGGCGTTGGCGCTTGCTATAGTGCAGTTACTAGCCACATTCTTAACTTCGGTACCGGCGGTGAAGGTAAAACCATGGGGCTTGCCCCTTATGGAGAACAGCATACAAAGAATATTCTCAACATCCAGGGTGATTTAGATGGTGTTCGTAACAACTTCTCCTCATTTATTAGGCGCATGCCATACTCTGACGTATTAAATCATCTCAATCCGCCCCAAAGAATATATCCTTTAAAGAAAAAGTACCAAAAATGTGAAGATGCAAAAGATCTACTTGGACCATATTTTTCACGCGTGGCCTATGAAATTCAAGCTGAAACAGAAAGAGTCTTGGTTCATTTAGCGCGTGATTTGTATCGGGAAACCAAGTCACCTAATGTATGTATTGCCGGTGGGGTCGGCCTTAACTCAGTTTCTAATAAAATAGTTTTGGATAAAACCAAATTTAAAAATATCTACATCTTCCCCGCCTGTGCTGATGCTGGCATACCTTTTGGTTTGGCTCTTTGGGGTTACTATAACCACTCTTCAACCTCTCATTTTAAAAAGAAAAAATTAAAGTTCAAGAATGCCTATACTGGCATAGAATATTCAGATGAACATACCACTAAAGTTTTTAGGAAATATAAATTACCTTATACTCAAATCAAGCCCAAGCAGGCTGCCCATTATATAGATCAAGGAAAAATTGTCGGCTGGTTCCAGGGTGGCAGTGAGTATGGTCCACGCGCCCTTGGGCACAGAAGCATCCTGGCCGACAGCCGCCAGGCTGACATGAAAGATATTATCAACTCACGAGTCAAACACAGGGAATCCTTCCGTCCATTTGCCCCAGCCATTTTAAAAGAACATTCTCAAGAATATTTTCATCTAAAACCAGATTCTCCTTACATGCTTCTTGTGGCCAAGGTTAAAAAACCAAAGGCCATTCCTTCAGTTACACATGTTGATAACACGGCCAGAGTTCAGACCGTTACCAAAAAAGACAATGACGCCTATTATGATGTTATTAAAGAATTTTATAAAATAACGGGCGTGCCTTGTATTTTAAATACCTCATTTAATAACGCTGGTGAACCCATTGTTGAAACGCCTGAAGATGCCATCATTTGTTTTCTAAAAAATAAAATAGATTATTTAGTCATTGGTAATTATTTGTTAGATGCTCAAGAGATTAAAAACAAACGTGGCATTATTAAGGTCATGGAAAAAAATAGGTTGAGTAATATTCAAAAGAAGCGTAGCCAGATTCTCAAACAATACTTTAAGGGATATAATGAACAAGAAAGAGATAAGTTCATTAAAGAGTCCAACGAGATATCCAAATGGCATGTTCAATATAAATGTAAGTATGAATTGGAAAAACAGGTTATGCGTTGGCTCGATAATAAAAAGAATATTTTAATTATTGGTGACAAAAAGCATACCGACATTCTCCCTAAATATATTAATGGTTTTAATTTACTAAAGATTGCCGCCTTTTGTGAATATGACCCCAAAACTCGTACCATTCAAGATTTTGGTGATTTAGATTATGATGAAATCCTTATTTCTTCACATGAAGACAACTTTGAAATTCTTGAGTTACTTAAAAAACAAGAAATTAATAAACCAATTTATGCCATTTATGACAATACTTCACGAAGTTTTGCCGATGTATTGACCAGCTGGCCCACGTATAAATATGAATAAAGATTTAATTGATCTAACCAATTTAACCAGGCAAGAAATATCAAATATTATTGATTTGGCTTTACAGATCAAAAACACGCCAAATAAATATAGCCAGGCACTTTTAAATAAAACTTTACTGATGATTTTTGCCAAACCTTCCTTGCGTACTAGGGTAAGTTTTGAAACCGCTATGACACAGCTGGGAGGTCACGCCATCTATTATGACATAGCCACTTCACCGCTTGGTAAAAAAGAATCTATTGAAGATACTGCGAAATGTATTTCTCGCTACGTTGATATTGTTATGGCTCGCTTGTTTGATCATCAAGATATCCTTGCCTTAGCCAGTAATTCAAATATTCCCGTTATTAATGGACTAACAGATTTCAGCCACCCCTGTCAGATATTGGCTGATTTACAAACTATTCTAGAATCTACAGGTAAATTAGCAGGTTTAAAGCTAGCATATTTTGGTGATAGTAATAATAACGTAACTCATTCCTTGTTATACGGCTGTGCTTTGACGGGCATTCATATTACGGTTTGTTGTCCGCAAGACAAAAATTATGAACCCCACGGGCAAGTGGTTAAAAAGGCAAAAGCTATAGCCGGTAAATCCAAATCGCAAGTTAGCATCACTCATGATCCCCAAGCCGCTGCCAAAGATGCCGATATCATCTATACTGATTCCTGGATGTCATATCATATACCAAGCGAAGAAAGACAACAGCGATTAAAAATATTGGGGCCTTTTCAAGTTACCACTCGAATTATGTCGCAAGCTAATCCCCAAGCCCTATTTATGAATTGCCTGCCAGCAGAGAGGGGCGCCGAGCAAACTGCAGAAATTATTGACGGACCGCAAAGCATTGTCTTTGATCAAGCCGAAAATCGTCTGCATGCTCAAAAAGCATTACTTATTAAATTATTAGCATAAGGTATGACTAAAAATTTAATTGAAAAATTAATAATTGATAGTTCGGATTCAATTAGGCAATCAGTTTCTCTAGCTCCTCATATTGAGCAAGCCATTATCGCCATTACCAAAAGCATGCAAGCTGGCAACAAGCTCGTTATTTTCGGTAACGGCGGTAGTGCCGCTGACGCCCAGCACATTGCTGGAGAATTTTTATGTAAATTTTTGCATGATAGAAAAAGTTATCCGGCCATTGCACTTTCCACCGATTCAAGTACCCTAACTGCCATTGCCAATGATTTTTCATATGATCAAGTTTTTGCCCGCCAATGTCAAGCATTGGTTAAGCCAGGCGACATTGCTTTGGGTATTTCAACCAGCGGCAATTCAGTTAACGTGTTGCATGGTTTAACAGCTAGCAAAGAAGCCGGAGCTACCACCATTGCCTTACTTGGCAATCAGGGTGGTCAAATTAAACAACACGCAGATATTTCTGTTATTGTGCCATCATCCCACACCCCTCATATCCAAGAATCTCATCAAGTAATTTATCATATTATCTGCCAGCAAGTAGAGCTTGCTTTAATTGATATGTTATGCTAAATTTAACTGTAAAATAAAAAGTCTTTTAAATCAAACAGGGAGAAAAAAGTGAATAAATTAGCGGTTCTATACTTTGTTTTGCCCGGAGCATTTATTGGAGCCTTGGCAAGTGTTATTAACAAGAGTCTTTATAATAAGGGGTGCAATGTTAATGTTGCGATAGTACCCCTAATGTTTGGGGCTTTTGTGGCCACAGCGGTAAGCCAGTTTTTAGTTTATAACGGATTACCTCAGCTACCGAAACAATTTTGGGTACCATTCATTATAACGGCCGTTCTTAATATTGGCATCCACTATTGGAGGCAAAAGGCCCAATCTTTGGGAGAGATTTCAACCGTAGAACCAATATACGCTGTGTCCCCAATCTTTACTATCATAATTGCTTGGACCCTTTTGCACGAAGCAGTCTCCATTGGTGAGATGTCAGGCATAATGTTAATCGTTATAGGGATCTATCTTATTGGTAGCCTCCAAGTAAATGGCCACAAGAAAAACATTCTCAAGCCATGGCAGAGTTTGATTTCATCTAAGGGGACGAGATATGCGTTGGTCGCATCAATAGCAGCAGCTTTTTCTATAACAGCGGGAAAGCCTGCGATTATTTATTCAAGTCCAATGTTTGTCAACAGCTTGATTTTTTTGATGGTTTGTCTATTTTATACAGTTTCCTTGAAAATTCGTGAAACAAATATTTTCAAGGAAATTAGGAAAAATAGAAATTATATAATCTTTGTATTTACGGGCATGATATTGGGGTTAGCATTTGCCATAATGGACTTTTCGTTCTATTATGGAGCTGTAGCGCCCATAAGTGCCCTTAAGCGTACAGAGGTAATCTGGGTAATATTCCTGGCTGGCACATTACTCCACGAAAAGAAATGTATCAGAAAAAAAATAATCTCAGGAATATTAATTATCATCGGCACATTTCTTATTTCACGTTGATGATAACGATAACAGATATTTGTAAAAAAATAATAGGAGAACTTGTATGATAATAATTGCAAGTTCTTCCTCTACTTTTTTATTAAACACGATAATCGCAATGAATGAGGAAATACCCCAAAATATTATAGCCATTATCCCGGCTCGTGGCGGTTCGCGCAGGATTCCTGACAAGAATTTGGCCATGCTTTCTGGTATGCCACTTTTAGCTCACAGCATCACGCATGCCCGTAATTCAAAGTATGTCAGTCAGGTCATTGTTTCTACCAATGATGAAGAAATCAGCGATGTTGCCAAGGACTATCAGGCTAAAGTCATTATGCGTCCAGATAATATCTCGGGTGATAAAGATTCAAGTGAATCAGCTCTTTTACACGTTCTTGATAATCTCGGCTCGCCTGAACCAGATCTATTGGTTTTTATGCAATGTACTTCGCCTTTAAGGACAGCCCATGACATTGACAGTGCTATTGAGACCCTCGTCAAAGAACAAGCCGACTCCTTATTCTCAGCTTCACGTAATTACAGTTGTATCTGGTCAGTTAAAGATGGTATCCCTAAATCTCTTACATATAAGTTTGAAGATAGAAAGATGGAGCAAGATATCGGGGACAGGTATTTAGAAAATGGCTCTATCTATGTGTTGCGTCCTGAAATTTTGAGGAAACACAATAACCGCCTAGGCGGTAAAATAGCCGTCTTTGAAATGCCCGACTGGAAATCATTACAGATTGACAGGTTAGAAGACATAAAAACGTGTGAACATTATATGAATAAAATACAATAATATGCCAGACAAGCTTCATCAAATATTTAATATAAAAGGTAAAACCGTTTTAATTACCGGTGCCACTGGATTCTTCGGCAGATACATCGCCCAAGGCTTTCTTGATGTTGGCTCCCGAGTAATTTTAATGGGTCGCTCAGATAAACTCAAAAAACAAGTTGAAGTCTATCGTAAAAAATATGGAGCCAACCGCGTCGTCGGTTTCCAAATTGATTTCTATAATCTCAAAGAACTCGAAACTCTTTTAGAAAAAATTACTAAAAAATTTAGTATTGATGTTTTAATTAACAATGCCGATGATTTAAGTCAAAAAACTGGTTTTAATACCACCAAGGGACGCTTGGAAAATTCAGAATATGAGCAATGGCAATCAGCTTTTGAATCTGGCGTTTATTGGGCAGTTCTAACCACTCAGATTATTGGCAAGCAATTTCGTCAAAAGAAAAAGGGGAGCATTATAAATATAAGTTCCATGTATGGTATAGTCGCCCCCAATCCCAGACTCTACCAAGGCCAGCAATTCTTTAACCCAGCCACATATGGGGTCCGCAAGGCTGCTCTTATCGCCCTCACTCGCTATACAGCCTCATTCTGGGGGAAATATGGCATTCGCTGTAATGCCATCGCTCCGGGGCCTTTTTCTAACACTGAAACACAAACCGCTAATAGCGTTGATAAAAAGGATCCATTTTTAGAAAGATTAAAAGAAAGAACTCTCTTACATAAATTGGGGCACCCCAATGATTTAAAAGGACTTTTAATTTATCTAGCCTCAGACGCTTCCAATTACGTTACCGGCCAGACTATCTCTATTGATGGTGGTTGGACTATTACCTAAAAATATGCCCAATAAAAAAAGCCTTCATGGCCTGTCTACAATTAATATAGAATTAACCAGTCGTTGTAATAAGAACTGTTGGATGTGTGGCCGCAGAAAAACTGAGAGAGACTATCCAGAGTTAGTTTTGAAGTATGGCGATATGGACTTTGCCTTAGTTGAAAAGATTGCTAAGCAATTACCACCAAATATAGTTGTTCAATTACACAACAACGGTGAAGGATTGCTTTATCCGCGTTTTGGTGAGGCCACCAAGCTATTTTCTAATCAAATTACTAACATTGTTACCAACGGTAAGTTGCTAGTCAAGAAAGCCGATGAAATCATTGGCAATCTGGATACCTTGGCTATTTCAGTTTTCGAGAAGGATGGAGACGCCGATGAGCAGTATAAATTAATTCAAGAGTTTTTGAAAATTAAAGGCGAGAGAAAGCCATACACGGTTTTAAGAATTAATGGTGAAGTGGATGAGGCTAAATATAAAAAATTTAATCTCTTGATGGTTAGAAGGATATTACATGCTCCCATGGGTAGCTTTAATTACAAAAAGAAAGTACCCACCATTCCAGAGGTTGGCATTTGTTGGGATTTTCTGCACCACTTGGCTATCAATACTCACGGTGAAGCTTCTATTTGTGTCAGGTTTGATCCCAAGCGTATCGGAGTTATCGGTGATGCTAACAAGGAATCTTTGGTTGATATTTGGAACAGTAAAAAACGCATGCAGTGGTTGGAATATCACAAACAAGGAAAACGAGATAAGATTCCGCTATGTTCTTATTGCCAGTTTTGGGGAGTGCCCACCGGTAGAACCGTTGATTCCAGTCAGTCCAAAAAAATAGATGAGAAAAAAGTTTTTAAAAATTAATTTTATTTATAAATTATGCAAACTAATATGACAAATGATATGGAAAAGATTTTTAGTTTTATCAGGAGGGAAGGGGGGAAGGCAATTGTTGTCAAAGACGGACAAGAATTTGTCATTAGCGCCATGGATGATAAGCCAGCCCAGGCACCGCCTCCAATACGAAAAGAAGAGGTTCAAAAACCTGTTACTTTGAATATGCCAGCTGCCAGTCAGGCCCCAACTCCTCACGTGATTATTGGTAATAAAAAAGTCGGTCCCGGCCAACCCGCCTTTATCATTACTGAAATTGGCATTAACCACAATGGTGATATCAATATTGCCAAACAGCTTATAAACACAGCTATCTCAGCTGGGGCTAATGCAATTAAATTCCAAAAAAGAACCATTGATGTGGTTTATACCAAGGAAGAATTAGATAAACCACGTGAAAATCCTTTTGGTGCCACCAACGGCGATTTGAAGAGGGGATTGGAGTTTGGTTTAGATGAGTATAAAGAAATTGATAGATACTGTCGTGAAAAAGGAATACTTTGGCTGGCTTCCCCCTGGGATGAGGCTAGCGTTGATTTCTTGGATCAGTTTGATCCTCCTTGCTATAAAATAGCATCAGCCAGCTTAACCGATGACAATCTGTTACGTCACATTAAATCAAAAAATAAGCCCATTATACTCTCGAGTGGTATGAGCACCTTAGAAGAAGTAGACCATGCTCTTGAAATTTTAGGTAGAAATAATCTAATTATTCTTCATACCGTTTCCACTTATCCAGCTGATTTTGAAGAACTCAATTTGTCTGCCATCCATACCTTGCAAAAAAAATACCCTGGTATCCCTATTGGTTATAGCGGGCATGAGAGCAATGTCTCCCCTTCAGTCATGGCTGCCGTACTTGGTGCTTGCCTTATTGAGCGACATATCACCCTTGATCGCGCCATGTGGGGATCAGACCAATCTGCCAGTCTTGAGCCGAGGGGACTGCAATTAATGATCCGCGATATACGCCTCTGGGATAGGGTTAAAGGAGATGGCCGAAAGAGAGTCTGGGATAGTGAAGTTCCTATTAAAGAGAAGCTGAGAAGGAAATAGTAACTTGCTTATATTAAAAAACGATATCATTATGGTGTCGTTTTTTAGTTTATTCATTCTTGACACAGAAGATATTCATTGATAATATGAGTAGAAAACCAAAAAACAACTTAAAACAATATTAACAAAACAATGATCGGAGAAAATGATGGAAAACTATCAAAAGAATTATGAGGACTTAACTCAAAAATTTAATGATTTAAGCGTTGGATATCTATTCGAAATGGCAGGTTATTTCGCCGTGCGAGGAGATTTTGATAAAAAAGCTGAGATTTATCAACTAATTACTCAGCATTGTAAGGCCACCATGTCCGACTTATTTGCGGTTGCTACATACGCCTGTGATCAAAAGCGAAGGAAGGGAAGCGCCACAGCAGCGTTAGCGGGGCTTAACGAATTAGCTATCCCCAAGAGCACCCCAGTTTTATTCTTGGCGGAATATCAGCACGCTAGGGCCCAATGCTTATTGGCCCTTCAGGAAAATGAAAAAGCCACTCAAGTTGCCAGGAGTATCTTAGCGTTATCTGGCTTTGCTAAATTGCCAGCAGATAAGAGACTTTACTATTTAGAGTGCCTCCTCGGTATTAAGGAAAAAAACAGGAATTTCGATGAGGAGTACAACAAACTCTTGCGCCGCTATGAAAAGGCAATGGACGCCATGGGGACAGAGCACAGCCGCGTTATTGGTAGTTTTTTATATTTTACTGCTTGCCGCTATCAAGAAAAAAAGAAATATCAAACAGCGGCCATATTTTATCTTGCACGGCACCTAATAGCTCCAGACCCCAGGAGTAAGGTTATGGCAGCGTGTAAAATTATACACTGCCTTTCGCTGCTAGATTTAAAAATAAGCGACAGTTATAATATTTATGATGAAATGAAAGAATATTTCATCGCGCACCGTCATGAACTCCAGGTAGTGGATAAGGAAATTTACTACGAGTACGATTCAGTTTGTGACACCTTGGGACTGACTCCTTAACAATTTTTTTGAAAAAACAAAAATCCCAGACTAAGATTAGCCTGGGATTTTATTATACCCTAAAAATAATATTAATTTATCTTATAATACCGCTTATACCAATCAATAAAATTCTTTATCCCTTCTTCAATCTTAAATTTAGGCTCAAAGCCAAGTTTTTCTTTTACCTTACTCAAATCAGCATGAGTTTCAATAACTTCTCCTTTTTGCATCGGGATAAGTTTTTTCATTGCTTTTTTACCGAGATTCTCTTCAATCAAGTCAACAAATCTTTCAAGTTCCACAGGTTCATCACTCCCAAGATTTAATATTTCAAAGTCATATACTTTATCAATCGCTAATATACAACCATTGATAATATCATCTATATATGAAAAGTTCCTTTTCATTTTACCGTTATTATGTAAATTAATGGTATTGCCAGCCAATATATTCTTAGTAAAATCAAATAAAGCCATGTCAGGTCGTCCCCAGGGTCCGTACACAGTAAAGAATCTAAGTCCAGTCGTTGGAATCTTATACAAATGATTATATGTATAGGCAATATTTTCAGTTGCTATTTTTGTCATAGCATATACAGACAAGGGAGCCGAGGTGTCATCATCTTCTGAGAATGGTAGCTTAGCATTTCCACCATACACACTTGATGATGAGGCATAAACCACTTGTTCAACATGATAGTCCTTGGCTAGCTCAAAAATATTTAAAGTTCCGCCCGTATTTGTATTATGATATGCAAATGGATTTTCAAGGGAATATCTCACCCCAGCTTGAGCTGCTAAATGAAATATCTTATCAATCTTATTATTCTGAAATATTTTATTTAAAGATGCGAAGTTTGTAATATCTACTTGATACAATTTAAAATCATATCCATTCAGTAAATTTTTTATACGAGCTTTTTTAAGCCATGGGTCATAGTAATTATTAAAGTTATCAACAATGATAACTTTGTCACCTCTCTTAAGAAATTTTTGAGCCAAATGGCATCCAATGAATCCTGCTCCTCCAGTAATAAGTATAGTCATATGTTGTTTTGTTTATTGTCCGCCTCCAGACAGTACAGTTTTAATAGTTTTTAATAATATTGATAAATCAAGTATTGGTGACCTATTTTTAATATAATATAAGTCATACTGCAATTTTTCTAGCGCATCTGCTTCAGATGCACCATAAGGAAAATTAATTTGAGCCCAACCAGTAATACCCGGCTTTACTAACAATCGTGTTTCATAAAAAGGAACACCTGTCTTGAGTTTCTCAATAAACTCTGGCCTTTCTGGTCTTGGGCCAATAAAACTCATTTCCCCCCTAAGCACATTGATCAGTTGAGGAATTTCATCGATTCTCGCCTTACGTAAAAATTTACCCACTTTAGTTACTCTTGGATCATTTTTTTCTGCCCATTGAGGACCATTTTTTTCTGCCCTATCTTGCATCGTACGGAATTTAACCGCCATAAACTTCTTGCCATTCTTACCAGTTCTCTGTTGCATAAAAAATCCAGGACCCTTACTGTTGGCTTTAATGACCAAATAGATAAAGGGCATAAACAGCAAAGTTACTAAAAGTAATAATCCTGATAACAGGATATCCATAATTCTTTTACTGGCTTCGTAGGTTTGCTTGGTTCCTTCTTGTACGTTTTCCAAAAACCACATTTGACCAATAGTATTAATTAAAATTTTGCCAGTAAATTTCTCAGCAAAACTGGGTAAATCTAAAATATTCATTTTTAGATGTAGTGATTTATATAATTGATTAATGATTTCTGGAGTTTTAGCCGCTTCTCCTCCCATAATTACCGTTCGTATTTTGTTATTAACAACATAATCCCTAATCTTATCTTCTGATGTAATAATATCAATATTTCCTGACTCAAACTTTTCCAGCTCAAGTCCGCCCAATTGTACAATACCAGCAACTTCCAAGCCTTGTTGCGGATTATCATTAATCTCTTTCGCCAAAGCCACACTTTCTTTTGATAAGCCAACTATTAAAATTTTCTCCACCAACCTTTTTGATAAAATCAATCCGTTAAATATTCTTCTCCACAAAGAAAGTAAAATACCAAAAAATACAATATCTAATATAAGTACAGTTTTTGGTGAAATTCCAGATGTAGTTAAATAGAAGAAAACAAAACCAATCGCCGTACACCAAATAAGGCTGGTAATTAATAAGGAATAGAAGTTAAGGTTATTGCGCGCTACAGATAAGTCATATAGCTTATTAATAAAGAAAATAATGATCCAAATCACAAAAACCGCGCTAAACGGCAACCAATGCTTATTCCACAGTTCTTGCGTTACTGGCTGCTGATAACGCACGAGCAGTGTTAGCCACAATGAAAAATAGAGGATAGCTATGTCCCCTGTGAATAAAATTGATCTTTTAGCTCGTGTGATAATATTGTGCATAAAATTATAGCGGAAAATCCGCCTAAGCTTTGTTTCTATCATACCCTAAATCGGTAAAAAAATCAAGTCTTTTCCTTGCTAAGTTGTCTGGAGTGTTATAAAATAAAGTTAATGGAAAAGTTAGAAAATACTACAACTAAATACCTCAAATATGCAATTTGGGGTTGTTTATATTTAGTCCTACCCGTAGCTTTACTTTTAAGCTCCAAATTTGTTTTTCCTTTCATTACTCTAAAAACCATCTATTTTAGGATGCTGGTTGAAATTGCTCTTTTTCTCTATCTCCTTTTAGCCCTTTCTTCTCCCCATTATCGGCCTCGCATGAATAAGCTCATTTGGTCAGTCCTAATTTTTGGTATTATCGTTTTTGTTACCGGCTTACTCGGAGTTAACCCTTATCGTAGTTTTTGGGGCACTATTGAAAGGGGAGAGGGGTTCTTAACTATTTCTCATCTTATTGCTTTTTTCTTTATTTTATCCCAAATGATTAAAAGCAAGCGTCACTGGTTAGACTTCTTGACAGCTGAAGTTGTAGTCGCTTTTCTGGTCGGCTTTTATGCTCTTGCTCAGCGCTTTGGCGCGCAGTGGACAATTCATCCTGGTGAAGCCAGACTCTCGTCAACTTTAGGCAACGCCGCTTATCTCGGCGCCTATGCCTTGGGAAACTTTTGGTTGTCACTTCTACTCTTTGCCCAAAGAAAACATATAGCTTGGAAAATATTTTTTGCGTTGTCTGTACTCTTTGAAGTATATATCCTCTTCCAAACTCAAACTCGTGCGGCCATGTTGGCTTTTCTAGTCACTCTTTTCTTGGTTGGTTTTCTCTTCGTTTTCCTTTCCAAAAATCGTCATATCAAGACAGCCGCTCTCATCACTATCCTCATCGTAGTTGGTACCTCCAGTTTAATTTGGCTTAAGAAAGATATTGATTGGTCTAATAGCAAGCTACCTTTTGGCAGACTAGCTAGTATCTCCTTGAGCCATACTACCGTTGAATCACGTCTTTATTCCTGGGATTCAGCAATGCAGGGCTGGCAGGATCATTTTCTTTTAGGTTATGGCTGGGAAAACTATAACGTGGCTTTTAATAAATATTTTCATCCGGAAATCTATCGTGATCCTGGTTCGCAAGTCTGGTTTGACCGCGCTCATAACACTTTGCTTGATGTAGCTGTCGCCTCTGGTTTAATTGGCCTTATTTCCTATCTATCAATTTTTGTTTTATCCATTTTTCCTCTAATTTTCAAAAAAATTAAAAAAACTAACACCTTTTATCCCTCTCTTATTCTATCTGCCTTTCTTTTTGCACACTTCTTTCAAAACATTTTTGTTTTTGACTGTTTAGCCAACTATATCATGCTTTTTACTGTTTTGGGCGTGGTCGCCTATTTATTAAATAAAGATGATATCTATATAGAAAGAAAAGACAACCAGTTAAAGCCCATCAATATTTGGGCAGTCATCTTCGGAGGAATCGCACTTGTGGCTGCCATGACCAGTTTTAATATTACGCCTGCCAAGGCCAATCATCTTGGCCTTAAGGCTTTGCAGTATTTCTACTCAAGCAGTGCTCCACAAGCCGCTGAGTATTTCAAACAGGCAATTGACATGCACACCTATCAAACCCCTGAACTGCGTCAGAAATATGCAGAAAACATCCTTACGCGCTATCACAACTATGACAACCTTAAAACCGATCAAGAAAAAGCCATGTTTGCTAGCGCCATTTTGGGTTTAAAACAAAATATGGCAGATGAGCCCTATGAGGCTCGCAATCAACTCTATCTAATGACTATCTATAACAGTTTTTATGCTTCTAACGCCACTAAAATGCAAGAGAATCTGGAATTTGGCTATGATGCCCTTAATCTTTCCCCAGATAGACAGCAAGTTCATTTTGAAATGGGTAGAACATACCTCTCTCTCGGGCAAGTAGATAAAGGAGTGGAGCATTTTAAGCGCGCCGTTGACCTTAATCCCAAAGCCTTTGATCCCTATTGGAATTTACTTTCCGCATACGTGATTACTCATCAATATGACAAAGCAGAAGAACTCTATCAAATCATGATGCCTATGGGTCTTGAGGATAGCCCAGACAATCTTAAGCGTCTCTCTCAAATTTATAGTACAACTAAATATTTTCCTAAATTAAAAGAAATTTATCAAAAATTAATTGTTAAAGAACCAGGCAATGTAGATAATTGGATTAGATTAGCCGTTGTCCATCGTGAGCTCGGAGATTACGCCAGCGCCGTTGGCACAGCCAGGCGCATACTTGAAATCAATCCAGAAGCCGAAGCAACTGTTGATGAATTTTTACAAACCCTCAAATAAGTATGATTAAAAAAACTATTCTCACCCTAATATTAATAGCTTCTCCTATGCTAATTGGCATGCAAATTAATGCCAATCAGGCTCATTTTGCCCCGCATCTTGAGCATCAAGTTTTAGTTAAGCTTAAAAATTCAGATAAGATATATAACTTAAATATAGGGGAAAAGTATGATTTATCTAAATATATTGATTTGAATGAAAATAATCAAAGTATTGAATATATTGAGCCAAACTACACCTATCGTGCCACTCTCGAGCCCCAAGATCCTTTCTACACTCAACAAATCTATCTTTCCCGCATTAATGCTCCTTTGGCTTGGAATTACACCACTGGCAGCCATGGGTTTGTGATTGCTGTTATTGACTCAGGGGTTGATATTGATCATCCGGATTTAACCAACAACACTTGGTACAATTTAGATGAAATACCGGACAATAATTTAGATGATGATCAAAATGGCTACATCGATGATTATCGTGGTTGGGATTTTATAAAAGAGTCTGGAGATCCCCGTCCTAAATTTGGTGACAGTTACTCATTTCTCGGTATGAACCATGGTACTATAATATCAGGTGTAGCTGCTGCCCAAGGTGGCAATGCGCTAGGCATTGCTGGTGTTGCCTGGCAAGCCCGTATTATGCCCTTGCGTGTTTTAGACGGTTCCGGTATGGGCAGTACGCTAGATGTCGCTCGCGCCATTGATTACGCTCGCGAAAACAAAGCAAACATTATTAATCTAAGTTTTGTTGGCGAAGGATCGTCCGAAACTTTAAGGCGCGCCATTGGCAAAGCTCACCGTGCCGGTATTCTGGTTATTGCCGCCGCTGGCAATGAAGTCTCTCAAGGTGTTGACATGACGAAAACTCCCAAATACCCAGTTTGTCATGATGGTGGCCCTGGTCAAAACTGGGTAATTGGCGTGGCTTCAGTTGACAATCAAGACAAGCTTGCTAGCTTTTCTAATTATGGCAAATGTATTGATGTAACTACCCCCGGTGTTGGTATATTCAGCACACTTTTCAAAGATGATGATCACGCTAATTTCAATAAAGAGTATGGCGGTCATTGGTCAGGCACATCAGTTTCAGCTCCTCAAGTTGCTGGCCTAGCCGTTCTTTTAAAGGCTCTCCAGCCCACCCTTTCCCTAGCTGAGCTTAGGAGTTTAATTTTAGACAATGCAGATAATATAGATAATAAAAATTTACTCTATCAAGCCAAGCTGGGTATGGGTAAAATCAATGTATTTAAATCCGTCTTGGCTACCAGAAGCACCACCCCCAAAGCTGAAAAATCAGTTGATAAGATCATTACTGCTCCAGATCAAGCTGGTGGAGCACACATCAGAGTTTTCCGTGGCCAAAAGTCTTACAGTAATTTTTTTGCCTTTGATAAAGAAAAAAGGTTTGGTGTTAATATAGCCACTGGTGATTTAGATGGTGATGGTAGTCAGGAAGTTATTGCCGGCGCCAGTCATGGTGAACAGCCCTTAATTAAAATCTTTGATAGTTATGGTACTTTTAGAAACGAATTTTTTGCCTTTGATAAGGCTGATACCAGTGGTTTACGTCTTGGTATTGGCGATGTTGACAGTGACGGCCTTGGTGATATTATAGTTATTAAGCAAAGTAAATCTTATCCATTGGTCAAAATATTTGACCAATCAGGTGAGCTCAAATTTCAGTTTTATGCTTTTAACAAATATATAAAAACAGACATGGAATTAATAGTTAGAGATATTAATAACGATGGTTTTGCAGAAATTGTTATCACCCCAGGAAAGGGCTTGCAACCAATAGTTAAAATCTTTAATTATTCAGGCACTCTGCTTGATCAATTTATTGCCGGACAACCAGAGCTTTTACTCGGACAAACCATTGCCTCAGGTGATATTACTGGTGACGGCCAACATGAAATCATAATTGGTAACAAAGCTGGTTCAACTCCTCAAGTTAGGGTATATAATCTGCAGGGCAAACTCCTTCTTAGTTTCTTGGCGTTTGATGAAAAGTTCCGTGGAGGAGTTAACGTGGCTTCAGGTGATACCAATGCCAGTGGGCTCCATGAGATCATATGCGGAGCTGGTCCTGGCGGAGGTCCACATGTCAGGATTTTTAATCATCTAGGCAAGGTTGCCGGCCAATTTATGGCTTATCACCCGAATTTCCGTGGAGGAGTTGAGGTCTCTTCTGGTAAATAACATTATACTAATGCTCAAATCATATTTTTCTAAATATTTATATAAATTTCGTAATTGTCGATTCATTAAAAAATATCCCCGTGCCAAGGAGATGATTAAATATTCTATTGTAGGCAATACCGCCGGTATTATTGATTTTCTTTTATACATTTACCTAACTCGTGTTTTTTCTTTTTGGCGCCATCATTATCTTATCGCTAATCTTTTCACTATGTCTGTTGCCGTTATTTTACGCTTTACTTTTCATAAAACATGGACTTTTCGTGATAATGATCATAAGGTCGAAAGACAGTTTGCCAAATTTGCAAGTATTTCTCTTTTGGCCATTTTTGCAAGTGAAACCATCCTCTACTCAGTAGTTGAGCACTTTGACGTAAATGATATTTTTGGTAAAATTATTGCAAGTATCGCAATTACCTTGTTTGCTTTTATTGGGACAAAAACATGGGTATTTAAAAAATCCCAAAAAACGATAGACTAGATATATTTTAGGATTTTGGTATAATAAAAACACTAAAAACTAATTTTTGAATATTATGGAAACAAATATCTTAGCCACAGGAAAACCTAATGTTATAATAGCGGGGGGAGCAGGGTTTTTAGGCTCTAATTTAGCTGATGAATTGGTTAAAACAAATAATGTAATTGTTTTAGACAATTTTATTACCGGCAGTGAGGCAAACATTGATTTATTACTGCAAAACCCGAATTTTGAATTTTTAAAACATGATGTCAATTTGCCAATTGACTTGGCTCAATATCCAGAATTAAAAAAATTCAAGGTAGCTGTTCAGGGCATTCAGACTATATATAACTTTGCGTGTCCAACTTCTCCAAGAGATCATGAAAAAATGGCTATGGAAATTTTAACCACCAATTCTTGGGGCACTAAGAATCTGCTTGATTTGGCCGTTAAGTATAAATCAGCCTTTATTCACATATCAAGCCAGCATGTCTATGGCTCATTTGGCGCGCATCAGCTCATTAAAGAGGACATGATGGGTAGTGTTGACCCCATCGGGCCTCGTAGCGCATATGATGAAGGCAAACGCTTTGCTGAGACCATTACCGCCTATTACAAAAGAGTGCATGACCTTAATGTAAAAATTGCAAGACTCTTTACTTGCTATGGGCCTAGGATGGCCATTAATGACGGTCGCTCTATTCCAGATTTTATCTATTCCGCTATTAATAACCAGGAAATTGTTATTCATGGAGACGAGAAGACAGAAAACACCTTCTGCTATGTCCAAGATGCGCTTGAGGGTTTAACCAAATTAGCCAAATCTTCAATTGACCGCCCTGTTAATATTGGTCAATTTGAAAAACACGCGTTAAAGGATATCGCTGAGTTAATTATAAAATTAACGGGTTCTAGCTCAACCATTAGATTTGAGCAACCAAGTTGGCAATTAGCTTCATACAATATTCCAGATATCTCTAAAGCCAAGCAAGAGCTTGGCTGGTTCCCTATGATAAAAATTGAGGAAGGTTTAAAAAATACTATTGAGTATATGAAAGCCAATTTAAGACAATATCAAATTTAGTTAATTAAAAAAATTATGTCAAAATACATTTTTACTTCAGAGTCTGTAACTGAAGGTCATCCCGATAAAGTTGCTGATCAAATTTCCGACGCTATTTTAGATGAGCTATTGAGACAAGATAAAAATAGTCATACTGGTATTGAAACCTTAGTAACCACTGGTCTCGTAGTAGTCGCTGGTGAAATCCGCACTAAGGGATATGTTGATATTGCCAAAGTCGCCAGACAAACTGTTAAAGATATTGGTTATAATAACGGTAGTGTTGGTTTTTCTGGTGATGATATTGGTGTTGTTGTAGCTGTTGATGAACAATCAGGAGATATTGCCCAAGGCGTGGATAGCGGTAAAGGCAAATACAAAGCCCAGGGAGCAGGGGATCAGGGCCTTATGTTTGGCTTTGCAACTAAAGAAACTAGAGAGCTTATGCCTTTATCTATCCTTATGTCACACAAAATGGCATTTCGTTTGGCACAAGTTCGTAAAAACAAAAAACTGCCTTATCTTAGACCAGATGGAAAGATTGAATTGGCAGTTGAGTATAAAGATGGCAAGCCCATTAGATTAGACACAGTTGTTGTTGCTGCTCAGCATGATGAGAAAGTTAGTTCTTCAAAATTAGAGAGAGAAATTATCCAGCACGTGGTAAAACCAATTGGCGGTAAACTGCTAGATTCAAAAACTAGATATTTTATAAATGCTACTGGCAAATTTGTTAAAGGCGGACCCCCCGCTGACGCTGGCCTTACCGGCAGGAAGATTATAGTTGACACCTATGGTGGACATGGCGCTCATGGCGGTGGTTGCTTTTCTGGTAAAGATCCTTCAAAAGTTGACCGCTCAGCCTCATACATGGCTAGATATATTGCTAAAAATTTAGTAGCAGCTGGGCTAGCTGACAAATGTGAAGTCCAATTATCATATGTGATTGGTGTTGCAAATCCAGTCTCAATCTTAGTTGATAGTAAAGGTACTGGCAAAGTAGATGATGCTAAATTAGAGAGTATTGTCCGCAAAGAATTTCCTCTTACGCCCAGTGGAATTATACAGCATTTAAAACTATTAAGGCCAATCTATCAAAAAACAGCCAGCTATGGCCATTTTGGTAGAGAGTTACCCGAATTCACCTGGGAGAAGAAAGATAGGGTTCCATCCTTGAAAAAATATCTTAAATAAAATTTTCTATTTTCTACTCAATCATGTTATACTAAAATCATGCAAGTTATTTACTGTGACAAATGCAAAAAAAAAGCCAAGAAAAACACGTCTAACACAATTATTTGGGGTGATCGTGAAATTTTTGGCAAAACAACCTTTTCAATCCATTTATGTGAAAAGTGCACTCCAAAATTCGCTAAAATAGTAAAGAGATTTTTTGCACCCAAATAAGCTAATCCAAAATTTATGAAAAATAACCAACCAGTTACAAAAAAAGAGCTAAATGAAATACTAGATAATAAATTGCACAAGTGGACCAAAAAAGAAATTGAACCCACCGTCGAGGCGATATTTAAAAAATACTGCGATAAAACACAAAAAGATATTAAAGCAAGTGAAAATAGAGTCATGGCAAGCAATGACAAATTAGCCGGTGAAATTAAAAAAGATAGAGAAGAAGTGATGGCTAAATTAATGTCTACTGAACAGTCAAACATCAAATTCAAAGATATTGACGAAACACTAAAAAAACACACATCTCGCCTGACTGCCCTTGAAACCCAGCCAGCGTAATTTAATTTCAAATTTTAAATTATACAAATCTTTATTTATTTTTAATTGACTTACTCTATGCTCAAAAAAATATTAATATTCTCAATTATACTATCTATTGGGATTTTGTATACATTACCGGCTTTGGCAAATTGTAATTGTACTTGTGGTGATGGGTCTAAGCAGCAAGCTTTAAGTAGCAGTGAATGTGGAACGGCATGTATTGACCACAACGGGACGGTAGCAGGCGCGCCATGCGAGGCGATAACTGGTGGCCGCTCCTCTGGTAGTGGAAGTCAGCCAGGCGATCCTGTAACAATAAAAAATCCGCTTGATAAGGACGGTGGCGGTCAAGTGCAACCAGACGAACTCTATGCCAGACTTATAAGTGGCCTTTTAGCCTTTGTCGGAGTAGCTTCCTTGATAGCCTTCGTTTATGCTGGTTTTATATTCCTAACTTCAGCTGGCAGTGCCGAAAAAGTTAAAAAAGCTAAAGACACTATGGTATATGCTGTTATTGGTATTCTTGTTTCTATGGCTTCATACGCCATCCTCAGCTTTATATTTAAAACCCTTGAAACAGCTACTAATAATCCATCAACCGGAAGTTAATATAGCTCTATTTATAAAAGACGTCTCTCATCGAGGCGTCTTTTTGGATAAAAAAAAGAAGCATTGGATATACAGTCCAATACTTCGCTTTTCCTTTCATGCTTTTTATGGACGCTCGCACCAAACGGTGGTCGTTCCATTTTCTAATTTATATATTTTTGTTTTTGTTTCGATATCATCGCCATTCATATCCTTGCAATATACCGTAAGTCCAGTTGTGCTATCCCGATGACTTACGCCCTCAACGTTATTATTACCACTTGGCATCGTTTGGTATTGGATGCCAGCAGTTTCAACAAAGAGGACATCTTTTGCGGCCCGCATGTCGGGAGAAATTTTCATCGAAAGTCTCGATGGCCCGAGTTCTGGCACCAGTTTGACGTTGGTTACCTCATGCGTATATTTGTAGTTAATGGAAATGTAGGATGAGTCAGATGCTACTGCAAATTTAGGAGCATCTAGTGGGCTGATAAAAGCCAATTTACGGCCAGGAACATAGACGTTTGTCCCGTAATAGTCACCAAATTTATTCCTTGCCTGTACTTCCAGCATTATATCAACCCCATTACTACCCTGGCCGGGTTTATCCTTGTGATTTTTTACTGCAGCAGTTACGCCCTCAGCAAACCATAGAGTATCCACCGGAGTGAAGACGACCAACGTATCCACGGGTTTACTGTTCACCATTACCACGCTGTCTTTTTTTACGTACCCGACAGATTTTTCCTCGAATACAGCTAGGGTGAGTTGATAATCTATCTCCTTCGGCAGACTGGCCCGATCGGAGTTTGTCTGCCATTGTTTTATATTGGCGTCAATCCAGCGACCCTTGGGGATAAAAGAAGCCAAGAGGATAAAATAAAGGGCAGCCATTATATACAACGGCCAGTCATTTTCGACTCCTTTATAATTCCCTATAGCCATTAAGACAAATAGCGTCATCACTATTGTCCAAATCCAAAAGGAGTTAGCTTGATAAAAATCTGGCCCTTTGGCGGCCACTAACGTTATTGTTGCCAAACCAATAACTACCAGGATAATTGACTTAGTTGCGCTACCATCAGTCTTAAGCCACTTGCTTAAGGTTTTAGCAGCAGACATTAGTCCAATGCCGATAGCGAAATCAAAGGCAAACAATGCTGTTATCTCATTCGAGTTACCCCTATTTAATACGATGAGATGAACAACAAATAAAACAATTAATAGGACCGCAAGCACCTTAAGCGCGGTATACAGCGCTTTAAGTACTCTTATTACTACACCAAGTGTCACTTTGAAAATAGTGGCAATGGTGTTTAAAATCGCCGCGCGCCAAGTAGCCGGTAAACGGCTAAGACCAAAAAGCGCTATGAAAATCGCAACGATTATACCGAGTATTTGAAATATCATGATCATGATTATGTCTCCTTCTACATTTGTATTTTTTTATGAATTTTTTAAAAAATTACCAGCCCAGTTATTAAGCTTCTGGGATGCCTTGAGGGTAACTTGAGATATTTCTTCAGAATCGATGGTATCATTGTCTGCTTTAATTCGTAAGGCAATTTTATAAATTTTATTGATTGCCTTACGCGTAGCAGTCTGCGCTTCAAGATCAATAATTTTCAATTTATCTTTACTTTTTTCTACGACTCGATCAGTCGTATTTTTTAAGCGCTTGCCAACTTGCTGTACTTTCGCGATTTTGACGAACTCGTATTCGCGATCAAACGCCTTGTCGCCAAGATTACCCAATCTTGTGAGCTCTGCCAAAATAGCGGACTCATCGTCCAATTCAAGGACCTTGCATAATATACTCGCCAGCGCATCGTCCTTGCCAGCTTCAATGGCGCTATCTATCCTGGCATATAAGCTGGTCTGAGCGTTAGCATCAATCAATTTAGCGATCAGTACTAACAGCATTTTTCTTGGTGCTGCATCAAATGCCTTATTGATTTTTTCGAGTAGTATTTCTCCGCCCTTATTAGCAGCTCCCCCTAACAGTTTTTCAATAAAGGTTTTTGCTAAACCCTCAGCAGCGCCTTTACCTATATTACTAACTCCTTTAGCCATTATATCTCCTTAAAAAAAATTTTCAAAAGTTATTTCCGCGAGCATAAATGAATAACCAGGTACTCGCGGAGTCAATTAGCATTTAACCAAAAATGAACCAGCCGATGGTAATTGCTATAAAAAATAAGCAATTAATCCAAAAATTACCAAAGGCTTTTTTCAAATTACCACCTTTTCCTCTTATACGCCAAACAGTTAAAACAATTATCGCCGTGGCGTATAAGGGAGCCCATGACTTAAAAATTAAAAATTCTTCTGCTGTGGCCCAGATTACAAAAGTCATCGCAGCCAATAATCCGTACCATCCCGCACTTAGGCAAACATTACCTATTTTTTGTGCAGTACTTTGAGCCGTATGATCACTGGTGGCAGACTCATTGCCATCTTCCACAATTTCAACGCCCCCTGCTTCTGCGACAAATTTATTCAATGTTTCTTGGCGTTTTTTCTTTATACAACACTCAATTAAGCCGTATAAAGAAGCAGCAAACAGGCTAAAAATAACCAGGAGTACAAATATTGCCATCCAGAAAGCAATTATATCCGCAGCTGCGTTTCCACTACTGCTTTTAATAACTGTCGCAATCCCGATGTATAAGAGAATGACCAAAATAAGAATCTTCCACCAAGGGAAGAATTTTTTGAATGGGCATATTATTGAGGCGCGTTGAGGGGGTTGCTCCTGTCTTTCCTCAGTAAAATCACCGAGGTCCTCGAGATCAACATATGTAGCTTCGTCATCCCATCCGATTCTTGGGCGAGGAATTTTGTTCCGCGGAACTTTATCCACAAGGGGAGCGCCAAACATCGATTCAAAGCCCTCATCCCAGACCAATTTAATGCACCTAGGGGGCATTTTCTGGTCCTCCTTGTCGTTATATTCAAGGAGGTAAAGCTCCGGACCATCCGCTGTGATTATAATTTTTATCAAAATTTTGATCCACGGAGCAGATTCATGTGAATCCGTTATAGCCGTACCAGCGTACTTCACAAGCGACATAATGCGCTTGGCAATGCCATGTTCGGTATTACGGATCGTCAGTCCCTTTTCCCTCAAAAAATCAATAATTTGCGGAGTAAGTGGAAAAACAGATGAGGTAGGGGCAGCAGCAGCGGATTCAGTTAATTGTTTTTGGCCCGATTTTAATAATTTAGAGCCAGAAATCATCCTACTAACCGGCGTAACGTTACCAAAAAGAAGATAGAAAAACATTGCCCTGAATTCTTCAAAGTTTAGTTTTTTTCTTTTCGGATGGCGCGTAGATGCCAGTATTCGGTCTGTGCGTTTTGCTAATTTTTTCAATTTAAATTCTCCTTATTAAGGTTATTATATCTTTTATATTATTTCTTGTTATTTAATTATCAAGCAACTATCAAAATGGTAATAAAAACACCCTTAGCTACAAGGAACTGAGGGTAAAGCGGGTAAGGATTTGAAGACGTGATAAGTTATATAAATAATATAATATAACGTCTCCAGATCTGGCGTATACGCGCTTTAACCCTCAGATCCTTGGCCTCTCCCATATAAACAGGGGAGAGAAGAGTATTCAATTGAAAAGAAATATTTCAACTATGTTAGAGTAGTATATCATATAATTGATTTCTTGTCAAGTTAAAGAATAAGAAAAATTAAAAAAATACATTATATTACCTAATATTAGCCAAAAAACAACCAATTGACATCTGTATATAATTTGCTATTATTCAATTAAGGTCATATAAAATAAGTTAATTATGAATCATCAAATAATCATCAAATATTGTGACACTCAAGCTGGAAGAAAATGGAAAGTAGCACAATCCCTATACAAAGAACGGCATTATGCTGATTGTTTGTTTTATTGTCATTTAACTTTAGAATTGTTGCTTAAAAGCAAAGTGGTTCAAGCCACTAAAAAACAATTTCCAATCACGCACAACCTAAGCTATCTAGCTGAAAAATCGAATTTAGCACTTGGCTCAGGACAAAAGAAAAATTTACGTGAAATTAATACTTTCAATATCGCTGGGCGCTATGATGATTACAAAAAATCATTTTATAACCAAGCCACCGTCAGCTTTACTAAAAAATACTATTTAATAACCAAAGAATTAATTTCATGGCTCAAAAAACATTAACCCCCCAAATTGCAAAAAAGTACGCAAAAGATTATGTTCTGTATATGAAAGAAAAACATAAATTACCAGTAGACAGCGCTTATTTATTTGGCTCTTTTGCCAAAGGAAAAAGCAGAGAGTGGAGTGACATTGATGTTTGCATTGTATCACCAAAATTTACCGGGTTTAAGGCAATGATGGATTTATGGGCTAAATTGCGCGACATTGATACCGACCGCGGTATTGAACCAATTGCTATTCATCCGGATGACTTTGTGGATGAAAACCCCATAGCTTATCAAGTAAAGCATTTTGGTAAATTATTAAAGTTATAGGCAAGCCAATAAATTAAACTCACTAGCAACAAAGCACTTGCAATCAGGTGTTTTTTTATTGCCCCATTTAGTTCTTTTTGATATAATAAACATATAGATTAAACCAATATCCAATTGGTATATTAGTATATGCAAAATCCTAATTCTAATATTCAAAAAGAGCTCGAAAACATCAAAAATGGCTATATAAACATACAAGCTAATCTTTCAGTTATACGCAAAAAACAAAACACTCTATACCATAAAATTGTTAAAGAAATTGATGATGCTAATATTGATAATATAATGGCTAAAATTAATAAGATAAATTAAAAAATATATGATTAAGCAAGATCAAGTTTTAGTTGATAAAAAAGAAATTAAACCAGAAGCTCTAGTCAAAAAAGAGAGGCAAGAGCTAACTCCCGAGCAGGCGCTTGAGCAACAATTAAAACACGAAAGAGAGCAAGCAGCACGAGCCATAAAAGATTCAGAGAAATCCCAAGTTATTTTATATGGTAAGGATAAAGAGGCTCCCACGCATCTTTACAAGCCTGAAATAGGCGAGATAGACAAAGAAATAGCCGAAGAAAAAAGTAACTTTTTAGATATATCAAAAGAAGTTAAAGTATTGAAAGAGCACCAAGAACCGCCTGAAAATAAAGAAGATGAATCCCAGCTTATATCCCAAAAACTTATTGACAAAAATAAGGAGTTATTAGACAAGGTAAATAAGATGATTGAATCAAGCGATACCCCTAATAAGGAATTATTAAAAATTAAAACACAATTGGAGAATTTAACCGATCGAAACAGGCTCGAAGAACTTATTGACTATCATAGTGATCTACCAATTCAACAGCAGATTGAACCTTTTGTTAAACAAACCCTTGAAGGTATTGAGGACACCATTGACCGTATACCCCAATATCCAATAGCCAAAAGAAAGGAGAGTGGAATAGAAAAGCTAGAAGAAGCGGGTTTTATCCCAGAAGATAAAATGTTGGCAGCACAAGAATTATTACAAAAAGTGGAGCACATAAATAACAACCTTGAAGTACCAAATAGTAAGCTTTTAGAAATTCAAGAACGTTTAAGCAATTTAACTGATGAAGATACTCTTATAGATCTTATTGATCCCACCAGCCCAGGCGCACCAGAAGATCAGATTATCCCCATATTCGACGCAACTTTTGAAGAAATCCAAGCAGAATTTGAAGACACAATAGCTCAACTTGATTTTAAGTCAGATGCCATTGAACTATTTAAGCAGCCCATCCAAGATATTGAAGTATTTGGGAAAGATTATCCTGAAACAGAGAATTCAACTGAAGCAGAAATCAAAGAAATTGAGCAAGCTAAAGCCAGAATTAAGGAACTACAATTTGAAATTGATGATAATAATAATCCAAATTGTTATAAAACAAAGATAAGTAATAATGAGGCCAAAATTTTAGATTTTGCTCAGCGAATTGATCATCTAGAAAATCAAGTAATCAAAATAGAGACAGGCTACTATGATGAACAAACCCAAAAGGCAGAAAATCAAAACAAAAAACGGAAAGGGGATAATCAGCCATTAAAGCCAATTGAAGAGTCACCCGTTCTTATTGATATAGTTAATCAAATCAAGACATTCAAAGAGCAACAAAAAAAGTTTGTACAAGAAGTCAATCAGTTTCGCGCAGAGCAACAAAATAAAACTGATGAACGCAATAATTTGCAAAATCAAGTCGCTGATTTTTATGATAATAAAATAGATCCAGTAGAAGGTAAACTGAGTGATCTGCGTACCAATGGCTTAGAAAATGGTCATGGTAATTTTGAAGGGGTTAAAAAAATATACAGTCAACTCAAAAAAGAATTAGATGAGGCAAAGCCACCAATAGAGGAATTAAAAAATGAAATCAAGTTTACCAAAGAAGAGATTCAATCAATTAAACTTGATATGAAGACAGGCGAAAAGCCAGATCTGGTTAAATTAAAGGAGTTAGAGACTCAATTGCTTAAATTAAACCAAGATATCCAACTCAGAGAAACCAAGCAGATGAATATAGGAGTGTATGAATCAGAAATGGAACAACTTAAAAAGGAAGCGGCGGTTTTCAATAAAGAAATACGCCACATGGAAAATAGAAAGGGCAGCATAGTTGGTCTTGGTCAGTCAAAAGAGGTAGTTGAAAAGAAAGAAAGAAACGTTAAACTGGATTTGCAAGAGTGGATCAATCTTTACCACAATGAAATCACCAACGAAGAAGCCAGGCAGGAATTAGCATTTGAGGCCAACGTCAAAAAAGGATTTTTCAAAAAAGACAAAGGACCGAAGGGCCCCATACCAGCCGATATTTTAAATGATAAAAAATCCACTGAGGATATTCTCAGAGCAGTTAAAGAAATAGATGATCAGGATATAGAATCAATACTTCAGGGCTATACCAATCAAAAAATTCCAGTAAAAGTACGTCTTGATATTCATGCCAAATTAGATGCATTGTTTAAAGATAAAAAATTAAAAAAATTCGAAGTCAGGTCTATTAAATCAAGCCTTAGAAGTGCCCATGAACAAGCACGGGCAGAAGCGGCAAGGATCCCTTCGCATATCCAAGAGGATCCTCAGGGCCGGCCCCACAGAATGAGAAAATTGGGAGAAAAAAAATATGGCAGAAAAAGTGATGCTACCCTTATATCAGACGCCCTTGATGTATCAGGCGTCCAGCAATCCCTGGCAGGGCACTTAGAAACAGCCGGATTAGACGAACAAGACACAGAATTAATATTGCGAGGGTATAAAGACGGGACAACGGAAGAAATAATAAATAAGAGGATAAAGAAATTATCCGCAGAAAAAAAACTCAAAAAAAGACAAGTCGACCTTATCACCAGCGCGCTTGAAGCTACCAAGCTACGCACAGACATTGATGAAAGGATAAACAGATTAAGAAAGGATGGTATTATACTTGATAAAGAACAGGCAGCTAAAATAATTAAAAATGTTATGGCCGGCATCAAGGCTGAAGGGGCTCGCAAAGGAGGCATTGCAAAACTTTCTACTCACGAAACCATGTCCACCGCCAAATCAGCCGCATCTTTAAAAATCGAAAGAATTTTAGACCAAGCACTAAAAAAAAGAGGAGCTGATAATCTCCCCCCAGTACCCGAATGGAATTTCAAGACAGTTAGAACTAATACAAAAGGCGAGAAAAAAAAGAGAGGCATCAGGTCAGAGGATCTTGAAATTGTAGATTTTTTAGCTAATAATCCCAATTTGGATCCAGGCATGGCCAATATTCACAATATGGGCGCCGATGATATTAAGCGCCTAAAACACCTTACACACAAGGAGTCAAAGGCGCTCCCCGAGCACTATGATGATGCAGATAATCCCTTGGAATTAGTCGGAGCAATGAAACCCCCTCAATTAAGCGAGGAAACCCAAAAGACTAATATTACAAAATCCGGAGAGTCAGCCAAAGGAGACGCAATAGAAACCCCCGTAATCGTTGAGCATGGCCCGGCAGGTAGTCCGGAAGATTTTAAAGACATTACTGAGTGGACTAAAAAATACATAAATTCTGCCGGTTTAGGCAATAAAAAGGAAGGCAAAATGTTGCAGAAAGTTTTAAGCACTTTATCTCCAGACATTGACCTTACTCTCAAGCACGATACCGCCAATGCTGCAGATATTATTGCCAAGGTGCTTTTTCCTAAAGACAAAACAAAAGCAGAAGAGGAAGCAATCGGAATACAAGAATTCTTAGACATGAAAGAATCATAATATGAAGATATTAGTTACTGGCGGAGCTGGCTTTATTGGCTCTCATTTAGTAGACAAATTAATTGCAAATCACCACCACGTTATCGTGGTGGATGATTTATCAACTGGCAAAAAAGGTAATCTAAATAGAGAAGCTAAATTTTATAACCTCAATATTCAGGACAAAAAAATAGCTAATATTTTTAAAAAAGAAAAACCAGTAGTTGTCTATCATCTAGCAGCCCAGATGAATGTACGTAAGTCAATTACGGATCCCATTTTTGATGCCAACAATAATATTATTGGTTCAATCAATTTACTTGAAAATTGTATAAAACATAAAGTAAAGAAATTTGTCTTCATTTCCACTGGTGGAGCCATCTATGGCGATACAGTTAAATTACCAACCCCTGAAGATTCTCTGGCAAGCCCTATCTCCCCCTATGGCATAGCTAAGCTCTCTATAGAGAAATATCTTCATTACTATTTTCGTCAATACAAATTACCATATACAGTTTTACGTTTAGCCAATATTTACGGGCCTCGCCAAGATTCTCAAGGTGAAGCTGGAGTTGTGGCCATATTTTGTAATAACCTAAAAAATAAAAAAACTCTCAAAATATTTGGTGGAAAACAAACCAGGGATTTTGTCTATGTAGCTGACGTAGTCAATGCAGCCTTAAAATGTTTATCTAGAAATATTCAAGGCATTTATAACATTGGTACGGCCAAACAAACAAATATTAATACATTGGCTAAAAAATTAATTAATATTTCAAAAAATAAAGTGCCAGTTAAGCACTCAAGCCCTATTAAAGGAGAGCAATTGAAATCCTGCCTGTCTTCTGCTAAGATAAAAAAAGAATTAAATTGGCAACCAGAATATAGTTTAAATCAAGGATTAAAAGAAACTTGGCAATACTTTAATGAAAAATAATATAAAAACAAGATTTGCTCCAAGTCCTACAGGTTTTATGCATGTAGGTAATTTTCGTACTGCCCTTTATTCTTATCTTTACGCTAAAAAACACAATGGTAACTTTATTATCCGTATTGAAGATACCGACCAATCACGTAAGGTAAAAGGAGCTGAACAAGCTATTTTTCGCGTATTAAAAAATATGGGACTTGATCATCAAGAAGGTCCTGACATTGGTGGTCCTAATGACCCCTATCGTCAATCAGAACGATTGGATATATATAAGAAACATATTGATGAGCTTTTAGCTAACGGAAAAGTATACCACTGTTTTTGTTCAGGAGAAAGGCTAGAAAAGTTAAGAAAGGATCAACAAAGTAGGGGAGAGGCGCCTATGTACGATCGCCATTGCTTAAATTTATCCAAAGAAGAGGTAGAAGAAGAAATTAAAGCTAAAAAGAAATATGTTATCCGTCAAAAAATTGAAACCACTGGCACCACAAAATTTACTGATATTGTACGCGGTCAAATTGAGATAGAGAATAAAACACTGGATGATCATGTTTTAATTAAATCAGACGGCTGGCCAACATACAATTTTGCTAATGTTATTGATGATCATTTAATGGATATAACCCATATTATTCGCGGTGAGGAGTTTATCGCCTCAACCCCTAAATATGTTCAACTTTATGAGGCTTTTGGCTGGCCTATTCCAGACCATGCTCACTTACCATTACTTTTAGATGAAAATAAGGCGAAGCTCTCCAAGCGCCAAGGGCACTCCTCTTTAGAAGAGCTCTTAGATGATGGCTATCTAAAAGAAACCGTTATAAACTTCGTTTCACTACTTGGCTGGAATCCAGGTGACGATCGCGAACTCTTCACATTAGAAGAGCTCGTTAAAGAATTTGATTTAGACAAAGTTAATAAGTCAGGTGCCATTTTTAACATGGATAAGCTGGATTGGATGAACGGCCACTATATTAAACAAAAAAATTTAGATCAGCTTACAGATTTGTGTATTCCATACTTAGAAAAAAGTTTAGAAATGAAAATTACGGATTCCAATAGAGAATATATAAAATCAGTAGTCGGTTTAGAACAAGAACGCATTAAAAAATTATCAGAAATAGGGGAGAAGGTCGGATATTTATTTGCTCAACCTAAATATGATCCCGATTTTCTCGTTTGGAAAAAATCAGACAAAGAAATTACTAAAAATAGATTAGAATTTATACATAAATATTTAAATACAGTTCCTAAAAACAACTGGACGCGCAGTACACTTGAAGAGGGGCTTATACAAGAAATTAAACATCTTGGCTTTTCTAACGGAGATACTCTCTGGCCAATGCGTGTGGCATTGTCAGGCCAAGAAAAATCGCCTACTCCTTTTGAGATAGCCGAAGTACTCGGTCAAGAGGAGACTCTTAAACGTATAAAATACGCCATTGATTCACTTTAATAATATTTCTCTCCATGCTCAAATACAAAAGTACTATTTTAATAGCTATTTTACTTATCTCCTTTGTGCTACCAGCAAATATATTAGCACAGAGTGGTGGCACTCAAGAAATAAAGGAACTATCAGAGGATATTAAGGCAAAGCAGGTGAACATTGAGGAATTACGCTCAAAAATTGACGCTTATCAAGAAAGCCTGGCTAAAGCCAGGTCTCAATCAGGTTCTCTTAAAAATCAAATATATATCTTGGAAACTCAAATTCAAAAAAAGGAAGCTGAAATTGAACTAAATCAAGATGAAATCGATAAAACCAATCTGGAAATTAAAAAAACAGAAGAAGAAATAAGACAGAATATAGACGATTCGGAGGATAAAAAGAGCAAGCTCTCAAATCTCCTGCGTGAAATTTATCGCATGGATCAAAAGAGCGATATTGAAATTGTTATCATGAACGAATCGTTGTCAGAATTTTTTAGTAGCCTCCAAGCCACCGAAACCGTACAGATAAATGTTAATAAGAATCTCATAAAACTAAAAAGCCTTAAAAAGGAGCTTGAAAGCAAACAAGTCGATTTGGAGGAAAAAAATGAAAAACTCGGAAGTCTTAATGAGAAATTAACTGGGCACAAAGGGAACTTAGAAGGCCAACAATCAGTCAAGCAAAGCATTCTTTCACAAGCCAGAAGCTCGGAACAGCTTTATCAAAATTTAGTTAGTGAGTTAAAGCTGGAGCAAAATCGCATTAACGCAGAAATTGTTACCTTGGAAAAAGCTATTCGTCAAAAATTAGCAGGAGACAAGTCAAAACTTAGCGAACTTGGTGACGCCACATTTGCATGGCCTGTGCCAAATCACTATATTACAGCATCTTTTCATGATCCAGACTATCCTTTCCGCCACATTTTTGAACATCCAGCCATTGATATTCGAGCATCTCAAGGCACGGCCCTTCGCGCGTCAGCTTCAGGCTATGTGGCCAAGGTCAGAAATGGCGGGCGTTATGGGTATTCGTACATTATGCTTATTCACAATGACGGTTTTTCAACTGTTTATGGGCATTTAAATAAAATGTATGTAAAAACAGATCAGTTTGTTACCCAAGGCGAAGTTATTGGTGCTACCGGCGGTATGCCAGGCACAAATGGAGCTGGCCGCCTTACTACTGGTCCACATCTGCATTTTGAAATACGTAAAAATGGTATTCCAGTAAATCCATTAGATTATCTACCTTAAATTTATGCAAAACAAGGGTTTTATAGATGGTTATTCATTAAGGCATGTTTTAAGTACGCTCTGCCTTGGTTTAATTTTAATTTTGATTGGTAATACCCATTCATTTTTACATCAACCTTTCTACTATTTTTCTATTGGGCTTCTATTTATAGTCTTATGGGAAGTCATTGAAATTGTTTCTCGTATTAGTAAAAAAAGAAAAGGTGCTTATTATAAAATATTAACCAAAATATTACCACCTTCTACTTTTTACAAAGAAACTAAAATAAATATCCTAAGTGATATTGTTATCGGAATTATTAGCCTGGTTATAGTTTTCTATATTTCAAAACACCTAAGTCTTATATAATGGCCCATCAAGAAAAAATTATAGACATATTTACTCACTCATGTGGGCTTTTTAAGCTAAAAGGTTTTCAATTAAAATTTATGCGCCGTCAAGTAGATGAGCGGGGGAGAGGGGTTATAGATTTAAAGAAGGGCTATACCATCGGTTATACAAATTTAAAAACAAAAGTCATAGCCATAGATATCTATACCCCTAAATTCAGAAGAGAAAAATCAATTAATTCAATAATAAGGGTATTGGCTCATGAAATAGCGCATCATCAAAAACCACCCTTTAGACAAAGGTGGCGGGGGAGAGTTATTACTAGGCAACATTACCCCTTATTCTATAAGCAAGTTAATAGGAATGTTGAGAAAATGAAGAAAGATAAAATATTGAGAGAGTATTTTGAAAAATAAACTTTAATTTTCTGTAAAAAAAGACAGCCAACAAAATTCTGTCTTTTTTTACAGAAAGCCGTGGCTGTTTATAGCTTAGCTTGCCATTGTTTCAGGGCAAGCTGGAGATCGACGTTGTCCGGATCAGCCTTAAGGTTTAATCTGATATCATCGATCACTTTCTCATTCTCATCTTCAAGCCGTTGAGGAGCAAAATAATCCTCCTCCCAAATTGTAAAGGTAGAGCATAGTGCCCCGCCAGATACCTTCTTTAAGAGTAGGCCCCCAAATTGGGTTACGACAAAAGGTATGTGGAAAAAGTTTCCTATAAGAAGCAGATTCCACCATCCAGCAACATATGGCACAAGCGTGGTAAAACGCGACAGGACCAATGTTGTTATATTAATCCCTAGCGAGATCCACATAAATATAACGAGCTCTTTTATAAAAAAGCGCTCATATATCATGCGCATCATACAAGCTACCGCCGCAACCAACATCATTCCTGTATAGATTGTGACAACAAAAGGATTGTCCATCAACATGATGGAACTAACGGCCAAGCCGGCCATTGCACTCGAAAAAATAATTGTCAATTTCATTGTTTTCT
The DNA here is from genome assembly GCA_964573135.1 of uncultured Gammaproteobacteria bacterium. Taxonomy (GTDB): domain Bacteria; phylum Patescibacteriota; class Patescibacteriia; order UBA2196; family GWA2-42-15; genus CAZNIO01. Next base: position 239 of record CAZNIO010000006.1, on the reverse strand, counting down.
CCACTATTTTTTTTGTATTTTTTATTAGTCAGTATTTCTAAAAAAAAATAACATAAATAATTACTTTTGTCAATATTAAGATAATTATTTAACCAATATTAGCTAAAAAATTAGAAATTGACAAATTTTACTATAATATATATAATAAAAACATATAAAATATTTTTTATCAAAATAATACCTATTAAACTGTACCCCTTGTCTAGACAGGTAAACCTGTTTAAAAAGGTGGGTTATGA
>CAZNIO010000005.1:0-79382 GCA_964573135.1 uncultured Gammaproteobacteria bacterium | reverse complement strand
GGGGTTCTGTTCAAAAAAAGTTAGAATTTCAACCAAAAGGTACCGCCAAATAAGATTTACCTAATTAATTTTTTGAAAAAATTATGCAATTACCTACAAAAGCAATTATTACTGTAGCTGGGTCTGGTACCCGGTTTTTACCGGCGACTAAATCACAGCCCAAAGAGATGTTGCCAATTATTGATAAACCTATTATCCAATATAATGTGGAGGAAGTGGTTAATTCTGGTATTAAGGACATTATTTTGGTGACTAAAAAAGGAGGGCACGCTATTGAGGATCATTTTGATTCTAATTTTGAATTAGAATATCAATTAAAGGAGACGGGTAAAAAAGACAGGTTGAAGAATATTCGAGAAATATCTAAAATCGCTAATTTTATTTATATGCGCCAAAAGGCGCATATGCCTTATGGTAATGGAACGCCACTTCGGATTGCTAGTGATCTAGTGGCTGATGGACCATTTTTGTATTTATATGGAGACGATATGACAAAATCAAAGATTCCAGTATGTCAGCAGTTGATCGATGTGTATGAGAGGAATCCAGATGCTGCGGCGGTAATTGCTGTACAGAAAGTCCCGCGCAATGTCCTTGATAGATACGGCATTGTAAGACTTAAGAAAGGGAGCAAAAATGAGCTTGAGAAAATGGTTGAAAAACCTAAGATAAGTCAGGCACCGTCTAATCTTGCTGTTTTTGGAAGATTTTTATTTACCCCTAAGATTCTACCTATTATTAAAAAGCTTAAAACCGGTAAAGATAATGAGCTGTGGTTGACTGATGCAATTGATGAACTGGCAAAAAAAGAGAAGGTGATTGTTCATCAGATAGAAGGTGAGTGGCTGACAACAGGAGATCCTTTAAATTATTTAATGACAACCATTGAGTTTGCCTTGGAGAGAAAAGATTTGGGAAAAGATTTTCGGAAGTATATTGTTAAGAAATTAGGAGTGTAGTATAATATATACATGAAGGTTTCTAAATTCAAATTGTTAGTAGTAATTATTATTGGAGTTGCTTTGTTGACTTCTGGTTTTGGTTGCAAGAAGGGTAATTTAGCTGCAGTAAATGATTTAAAGGAACCAGTTACTTTAAAGTATTGGCGTGTTTTTGATTCAAGTGATAGTTTTTCTGAAATTATTGCGTCTTATAAGGCGTTACATCCTAATGTAAAGATTGAGTATAGGAAATTACGTTATGAGGAGTATGAGAAAGAGCTTTTGCAGGCTTGGGCTGAAGATCGTGGTCCTGATATTTTTACAATTCACAATACCTGGATTGGAAAATATAAGAGCAAGGTTTTGGAATTACCAGAAGTTATTAAATTGCCATATGTGGTTGAAATTGACAAGAGAACCAAAGAAATATCAAAAGCGGATTATAGACAGATTAAGACGATAACCCCAGCTCAGCTGAGGAGTAATTTTGCAGAAACTGTTTATCAGGATGTGGTACGAGGAGGAAAGATAATGGGATTACCATTATCAGTTGACACTTTGGCTCTTTTTTATAACAGGGTTTTGTTCGATCGTGTTCAGATTACGCAAATACCGCGTACTTGGCTTGAAGTTAAAGAAGCTGTTAAAAAACTAACTTTGCAAGATGATGAAGGTAATTTAGTACAAGCTGGCATTGCACTTGGGACGAGTGGCAATATTAATAGAGCAACTGACGTTGTTAGCCTATTAATGATGCAAAATGGGACGAATATGGTTGATGCTAGTACAAATAGAGCTACATTTGATCAATCCTCACCTTATTCAAGTGATAAGAGTTACAAGCCAGGAATAGAGGCTGTGCGGTTTTATACTGATTTTGCTATGCCCTCTAAGGAGGTTTATTCTTGGAATGACGAGATGCCCGACGCCGTATCTGCATTTGTAGCTGGTCGGCTGGCGATGATGGTTGGTTATTCTTATCAACTTCCTTTAATTAAAACCCAGGGAGCTAAATTGAATATAGGGATTGGGGAGGTGCCACATATTAATAGCGATGGTAGTGATGCTATGGGGAATAAAGTTAACTTTGCAAGTTATTGGGTTGAGACTGTCGCTCAAAAGACCAAATATCCAGACTATGCTTGGGACTTTGTACAATTTGCTTCACGATCAGAACATGTGCAATCTTATTTAAAGAAAACAAAAAAACCATCTGCTTTGCGAAATTTAATTACTACTCAATTAATTGATCCGGAGATTGCTCCTTTTGCTAATCAAGTTTTAACAGCAAATTCATGGTATCGCGGGAAAGATGCACTCTTGACTGAGAGTGTGTTTGGCGAGATGATAGATTTGGTTTTAGCTGGTAAAAGTACAGCCAGTCAGGCGGTAAGTTACGCAGTGCGTAAAATTAATCAAACTTTTTAGGAAAAGTTTATGTCTAAGATTTTTTTAATTATATTTTTGTGTTTATTATTAGGAGGATTGTTGTTGCCGTTGGTGCCGATTAGCGCTTTTAGTTTGATGGATAGCATAGGTCTTGAGTGTAAGGCAAAGGGAGATTGCACAGTGTGTGATGCGTTGATGATAGTTTATAACGTGGGGAAATTTATATTTATTTCAATGTCTGGGGTGGCTTTGGTTTTGATTGTTTGGGGCGGTGTTGGTTTGATTATGAATTGGGGGAGTGCAGAGATGATTACGGCTAATAAAAAGTTGATACTACATAGCTTGCTTGGGGTTGTTATAATCCTCTTGGCTTGGACACTGGTGAATGCGATGATTATCTTTTTTGCAGAAAAGGACGATAAGGGCAAGCCACAGATTTATAAGCAAGAAGAAACGAAAGATCAAATTGGATTGTGGGGAGGTAAATGGTGGCAAGGACCTAGCTGTAACTGATTTTTTTTGTTATTTTTAGAGTTTATTGTATAATATAATTATAAAAAGGTCGTTTTTGATATATCTTAATTTAATATTTTGTATGAACAAAATTGTAAAAATTGTTTTAGTGGCTTTAGTTTTTTTTGCTGTAGCTTCTCCGGTTGCTGCACAAGTTAATTGGGGTCTTAGTTACGCTGCTGATGTAGGACTTGGTACGGCTGAGATTCGAGATGTAGCTGTTACAGTAATTCGTACATTGCTTGGTCTTTTGGGCATTGTTGCTCTTATTATTATCTTAATTGGTGGGTTTACCTGGATGACTGCTGCTGGTAATGAAGAAAATATTACTAAGGCTAAAAAAACAATTACTGCAGGAGTGACTGGGCTTATAATTGTTTTCTTCTCTTATGCAATTGTAATGTTTGTTTTTAATGTAATTGGGAAATCTTTAACAAATTCTGCTTGGTAAACTTTGTTTTTTATGGGAATTTGTTGTATACTATATAATGTTGATAACTTATTTAAAGGTCGGTTCGAAATGTTTATAATGTTTATAAAATAATTTTATTTTTTATATACGCGTATGAAAAAAAACACAATAGTTAGCGCAGGATTGCTAACTTTAACTTTGTTATTATTAGTAGCGGTAGCTCCTGTATCAGCTCAGGTTAATTGGGGCCTTAGTTACGCTGCTGATGTAGGACTTGGTACAGCAGAGATTCGCGAGGTAGCAGCTGATATAGTTAATACCCTTTTAGGTTTACTGGGTATTGTTGCTCTTATCATTATTTTGATTGGTGGATTCAGATGGATGACTGCTGCTGGTAATGAAGAAAATATTGCGTCAGCTAAAAAGACAATTGCAGCTGGTATCGTAGGTTTAATTATTATTTTCTTTGCCTATGCAATTGTAATGTTTGTCTTCAATATAGTTGGTGGAGCGCTGACCTAATTTTTTATATGAATCTTAGATACACAAAAAGGAGAAGTAGGGTGATAAATAATTGTGCGAGGATAATTACAATTCTCATGATATTATTTATTATCGCTTCTCCTTTTGTGCTTTCATCGGATTTTGTCTTAAGAGAAAATTCGGCGCAAGCATTTAATTTTCGTCAGGGATTGGATAAGATTTCTGAGAATGTGGGGTTGAAGACGGGGAGTGAGGAGACGGATTTAGCAAATATTATTGGAGATATTATATATGGAGTGTTGGGACTTGTGGGGGTTGTTGCCATGTTGTTGATAGTTATTGCTGGCGTTAAGTGGATGATGGCTGGAGGGAACGAGGAGGCTGTGGCTAATGCAAAGAAGATGTTGCAGAATGCAGTTATTGGGGTGTTGGTAATTATATTGGCTTATGCAATTACTTTTTTTATACTTGAAGTTTTATTGCCTACTCAAGTAGCAACGAGGAATACATAGAGAAATATGTTTAAAAATATTTTAATTTATAGTATAATTGGGTGTTTGTTTTTGGGTGGTTTTATGGTGGCTGATTTAGCTAGGGCTGATTATGGCAGTCCAACTGAGCGTTTGGATGAGGTGGTAGATTTAGTTAAAGATTTTGACAAAGGAGAAGGCTGGGGTAAAACTGAACCGGAGTTTATAATAGGAACTATTCTTTATGGTATACTGGGTTTCTTGGGGGTGATTGCTCTGATTTTAATAATTGGTGGAGGTGTAGTTTGGATGACAGCCGGAGGTAGCGAGGAGAAAGTTATGACAGCCAGGAATGTGATAAAGTGGGCGGCAATAGGTATGATACTTATTTTGGCTTCCTATGCTTTAACTTCCTTTGTTGTTGAGGAGGTGTTGAATAGTACGCAGGGAACTGGCGGATTGACCCCGACGCCAGTGGTGGACACCTGTGGTTGTGATAATTGTGGTGCGTGTTTATCTGAGACAGCCTGCAATTCCCAGAATGATGGTTCTGGATCGTGTTGTTGGTGGTCCTATGATGTGTGTTACTAAATATTTTTTAATTATAAAAATTTATGCAGAAAATAATTTTGTTAATTTTGGTGATAGTTTCAATTTTCAGCTTGAGTATTGTTCTGCCGGTTGCGAGGGCTGAGAAATTTGATTTGCGTAGTGATATTTTTGAAAAACAGTTGCCGGCAATTAAGGACGAGACAGGCTTGCCAGGAGCTAATAAGACAGAGGACAGAATGATGGAGTTAGTAACTGATGTAATTAAGGCCTTGCTTGGCTTTATGGCCGTAATATTTATGATTTTAATTCTTTATTCTGGATTTAGATGGATGACGTCTGGGGGCAATGCTGAGCAGGTGGATGGCGCTAAGAAGGTTATAAAATCAGCATTGATTGGGCTTTTGATAATCTTTTTTGCTTATGCTATTACCCATTTTGTATTTGCTATAGCTTTGGTGAATAGATGGGGTTGGTAATATATATAATTAATATTTGTAATATATGAATAATAGATATTTTAAAATTATATTGATATTTGTGACTGTGGTTTTAGTGAGTGGGGTTTTTGTCGGGAGTGTTTTGGCGCAAGCTACGGGCGGGCAGACTCCACCGACGGAGAGGAATTTAGGGAAAACAATTGAAGGGAAATTATTAGGGATGAAGACCTTGCTTGGCCTGCCGGCGACTGTATCTGAACCAACTGATGTTGTTTATGTTGTTGTTAAGGGGTTGCTTGGTATAATAGCTATTGTATTTTTTGTGATTATTCTTATAGCGGGATTTAGATGGATGACGTCTGGCAGCAATGAGGAGACTATATCAAAGGCAAAGAAAATGATTGGTAATGCGACTATAGGGTTGGTGATAATAATCATGGCATATGCCATAACTATGTTTGTGTTTGACGTGCTTTTGAATTAATATTTTTTAGGCAATAGAAAAAGCAGATCGTATGGGGTACGTCCTGCTTTTTTTGTTTATTCAAAATTTTCGGTTATCTCCTTTGGGTGGAGAAACCCAATGTTTGTAGGTAGCTTTCTAGCAGAATTGGATCTTTTAATTTTTCGAGGTCTTTTGGCGTTAAATTGCGGACGCTTAAACCTCTTTGTCCTTGGTGCATATCGAAGCCCCAATTACCACGGTCGTCGTTGATTGCATTCGTGACACTTATGGCATATTGACCAAGAAACAATTGGCCGTTAACAGGGTCTTCCTCAACGATACCAGCGAGAGCGTTAATTAGTCTGGCTTTTGCTTCTGGTTCTGCAACCAGACCAACCACGCCTCTGTGGGATGTTAATTCGCTGACCTCCACGCTTTTGCCAAGGCCTAAGGGAGTTTCTTTCGAAGCCTCAACCTCGTCTTTTACCGTTACTATTTTAGTCGTTATTGTAATTTCACGACTACTGTCTGGCTTTATTACTTCGTGTCGTGTGATTATCGGTATTTGTTTTGTTACTGTAATTTTTGTTTTTCTAGCTACAGCACAGCTGATTGCGAAAGAGACAAAAAGAGTGAGGGCTAAAATTTTGGTTAGTGTTTTCATGATTATTGCTCCTGTTTTTGTATGGAATTTATTGTTATTTGTTTTATTTTTTTGGTAGGAACCGGAGCGGGTTTTCAACTCCGTGTGGACCCCGAATTTCAAATCTTAGATAGTTGGTTTGTGGTTTTTCCAAATTTCCAGGATTTGTGGAAGAGATCCCAATAGGTGTTTCTCTTTTTATGGTTTGCCCTTTTTTTATTTTTATAAATATTTTGTTAAGATTAGCATAGAGAGAGAAATAGTTTTTGTGTTCCACCATTACCATGTTAATATAATATTCCTCGCCGGCTTTTCCAGCGAATACTATTAATCCATCTCCCGTGCATTTGGCAGTATCTGAGGGCTCACATTGAATATTAATGCCCTCAACTTGATATCCGCCTTCGTCAAAGAGAATGCGACTGTTGCATGGCCATGAGAAGCCGTATGACGAGGTGTCGATTGCGGTTGTGGCCGGTGTTTTGAGTGAGGGTTTGGTGATGGCGGGCTTGGCTTGTTTTAATTCAGTAGGACGACGTATTTTAGTTTTTGGGATAACTTTTGTTTTATCCGCTGAATTAAATGAAGATTGCAGGCTTCTTATTTTTTTTAGTCTGTAATAGCGATACATTACAAGACTAATGTGTTTTGAGGGGGATGGCATATTATATTTTTGGGAGTTAAAATACCATCCTTCTTTTTTCACTTTCCAAATCGGCTTACCGCTATACCAATAGCAGACAACGTCGTCGTATGTCCCAAAAATATCCTTTAGCCTTTTGATTTCCCAGCGCCCTACTTTCATGTAATTGTTATAGGTACGCGCGGATACCACGGAATAAGGAATGCTGTGAGCCTTGGCATATCGCTTAACTGTTTCCAGCCATGTTGCCGGCATAAATTGAAGAGGGCCATGGGCACCTGCTGGGCTGGTAATGTTATCCTGGTTTGATGACTCAATCCAGGTCATAGCCAAGATAAATAAATCCAGGTCGGATTTATCTACCAGGTATAATTTTTCGGGTGGGATTGAGCCTCTGTGTGAGGTTCGAATACCGTCCTCATAGGCGTATTGTCTACTGAGAAGGTATAAGTATTGGAATACGCTTGCCAATACTTCTTGCCTCAGCTCTTTTAACTCGCCTAGAGGAATAAAGCGTTTTTTAAGCGGTTGTAATCGATTTGGGGATAATCGGTTTTCGATTTTTTTGAGCTTCTTAAATCGATCCCTCGAGAAACGATTCGGATCTAATTGCGAGAATGCATTTTGAAAAAATAGCAGACTCGCGGAAACGTACAATAATAGTAGTAATTTTTTCAAAATTACACCCTCCTGTTATATTTAATTGTTTTTTTGTATTTTTACCAAACAACACAAACTAGGTGTTTTTAGCTTATTTTGCCAAGTAAAAATAGAAATAAGGTATATTTTGGGTATTTTGGTATCATATTAGATTAACATAAAATGCTATTTTTGTCAATATCAAGAATTATGGCTAATATTGGCTGTAAATATAAGTTAAAATTGTTGATTTTGGGTGATTTGTGCTATTATATTACCATACTGGCATTATGGCACAGCTAAAATATTGTTGGAATATGGCATAAAATTGGGATTTGTTTAATTTGTTATTTTAGTGTAATAATTAAAGATAGTGGAATAGTTGCTTAGAGATGTTTTGGTATTTTGGCTAATATTAGGTAGTTTTGTTAAAAAAGTGTAAAGTGGTACTTGACAAATTGCATATGTAAATGTAAAATGATAGTATATGGAACAAAAAATATATAAAAGAAAAATATTGGATGCAATTGAGAGGCAGATTGAAGCTAAGGAAATAATTGTACTTACCGGCATGAGAAGGGTGGGTAAAACCACGCTTTGTCGTTTTATTTTTGATAAAATAAAAAGTAAAAATAAAGTATTTTTTAATTTAGAAAATCCATTGGATCAAAAGATTTTTGAAGAAGATGATTATAATAACATTATGCATAATCTAGAGAGCCATGGCGTCATTAAAGAAGAAAAAGCTTTTATTTTTTTGGATGAAGTGCAGGATATGCCCTGTGTGATTAAAGCGATTAAGTATTTATATGATCACTATGATATTAAGTTTTTTTTAACTGGCTCGAGTAGTTTTTATTTAAAAAATTTATTTCCAGAAAGCTTGGCGGGTAGAAAATTTATATATGAGCTTTTCCCGTTGGATTTTGAAGAATTTTTGGTTTTTAAGGGGTTAGATAAAAAAAATGAAAGAGAGTTCGGGAAGAAGATTCAGAATAAAATTATTTTTGAATATGAAAAATACAAAGTATATTATGAACAATATTTGAATTATGGTGGTTTCCCGGCAGTTGTGTTGGCCAAAAACAAGGAGCAAAAAATATTGAGATTAAATGATATATTTAAATCCTATTTTGAAAAAGACGTGAAGATTTTAGCTGATTTTCGTGATATCAGGGTTTTTCGTGATTTAATCCTGCTTTTAATGGATAGAGCTGGGTCTAGGGTCGGGGTTAGCAAGTTAGCTTCTGAGCTTGGTGTAACAAGACCAACGATTTATTCATTTTTGTCATTTTTAGAACAAACTTATTTTATACATTTCGTTAGTCCATACACCAAAAGTACGGGCAAGGAAATTAGCAAAGCAAAAAAGATTTACATGTGCGACAATGGTATATTAAATTTATTTGGTAAGCCAAGTTCGGGGAGCTTGCTTGAAAATGCTGTTTTTTTGAATTTGAAAAAGTACGGACTGGTTAATTATTATCAAAAAAGAACAGGCCGTGAGATTGATTTTGTGCTTGATGGAAAGATTGGGCTGGAAGTCAAGAAAACAGGAGTTAAAAGCGATTACAAAAAGCTTGAAGAATCGGCTAGTCGTTTAAATTTAAAGCAAAAATATTTAGTTACTAAAAATTTTAGCAAAAATGATTATTCTATTTTAGCACAAGATTTATGATCATTTTCCTTTATGGGCCTGATACCTTTAGGTCTCGTGAAAAACTAAAAGGGTTAAAGAAGAGATTTATTGCAGAAGTAGATAAGTCTGGTTTGAATTTGGTTACGTTGGGGGGAGATAAGATGAAGATAGATGATTTTAATAAAGCCATATCTACCCAGTCTTTTTTGTCTAGTAAAAGAATGATTGTGGTTACTAATATTTTTGGCAGTAGTAAGGTTTTGCAAAATGAAGTATTAGAGCTTTTGCGTAGTAAAGACATGCGTGATAAGGGGGATGAGAATGTTATAGTTTTTTTTGATGAAAAGGTTGATAAAAGAGTAGCCTTATTTAAATATTTGCAGGGAGGTAAATTTAAAGAAGAATTTAATGTACTTGATGGGGCTGAGTTGGTTAGGTGGATAGTGGGTAGAGTTGAAGAAAAGAAAGGGAAGATTAGTAATGTTAATGCTAATTTTTTAGCTTCCAAATCAGATGGGAATTTATGGATACTGGCTGGGGAAATTGATAAGTTGTTGGCGTTGAAGAAAGAGCAGGAGATTGAGAGAGCTGATATTGAGGAGAGCAGTTTGTCTTTGGTGGATGATAATATATTTAATTTAACTGATGCGATAGCATCAGTTAGTAAGAAAAGAGCCTTAAAGTTGGTGGATGATAATTTGGGGACAGGAATGAATGAGATATATCTTTTAACTATGATAGTCCGCCAGTTTCGTATTTTGATTTGCATTAAAGCTGCACTTGATGGGGGAATTAGCAATAATCGGGAGATTGCCAATAAATTACGCTTGCATCCCTATGTGGTGCAAAAATCAATACCTCAAGCCAGGAATTATACCATGGATAAGTTGAGGGACATTTATGGTAAATTGCTTGAGGTAGATTTGTCATTAAAGAGTAGTGATGTATCTGGTAAAGTTATTTTGGAAAAATTAGTGATGGATGTATAAAAAAACTCGGGTAGGACCCGAGTTTTTTTATTGAATAGAATGTTGATTATTTTAAGGAATTGAGCTTTTTCATTGTCTTGGATTTTTTGCGAGCAGCGGTGTTTTTCTTAAGTATTTTTTTCTGAGCTGCTTTGTCGATGGCCTTGGTAAGCTTGAGAGACCACTCTTTGGCCTTTGATTTGTCCTTGTCTTCCAAGGCTTTTTTAAATTGATGAAATAGGTAATCTAAGCCATCTTTAATTGTCTTATTATGGGTGGCTCTTTTTTTAGATTGTTTTAAGCGTTTAGCTGAAGATTCAAGTTGTGGCATATTGTTATTTATTAGTTTCTTAGCTTATAGGTTAGCATAGATTTGCAATATTGGCAATAGTTATAGCAAATCTGCCCAAGTAAATCATCAAATTAAATATATTGGATCTGTTTTATTTCGATTGCGATTGTGGTGTTGGCTAAGTGTCAGCAGTGATGTTTAGATATTTTTATTAGTGTGATATATAAATTATCCGATAATTTATATATTCATGTATTAATAATATCATTGTATACGCAAGGGAGAATATTGATTATGTGGTTAATGGGTTGATTTTATTATAGATGTTTTGAATTTGTGGGGCATATGTGCGTTAAGTTTGGTGATTTTGGGGGATATGCCATATTTTTCAAGTTTTTCTTGGAGTTTTTTTTGATTAATTTTTTGGTCATAGCCGAGGGCTATGACATCTGGTTTTATTCTATTTAAGATACGGTATTGGTAATCTAGGTTGAGTTGACCGAGATAGACATGATGAGTTAGCGATAATTCTTTAAGGTTTTTAAGACGGGTTTGTTCGTTGTCAGTTGGAAGTTTACCTTTGATATGTTTGACGTTTTTATCACGAGCTATAATGATGTACAGTTCATCTGCAAATTGTTTGGCTGATTTTAGAAAATTTATATGTCCTTTGTGGAGAAGATCAAATGTGCCAAAGGTGATGACTTTTGTTTTTTGGGGTAAAGGAGGTAGTCTTTGTAAGGTATATTTTTTCCAATTGGCTTTAGTGATTTTATTTAGGTCGATGGCGTTTTTTAAATTGAAGGGACCGATTGATGTACGTTTTAATTTTTTTAAATAGGCTCCGCATTTTAATTGCTTGCCAATGTCATTGGCAAGGCTTCTAATATATGTTCCTGAGGAGCAACTGACTGTTATTTCTAATTGATTGGTATTGGGTGTGTATTTATTTAATTGTATATTATGTATTAATATTGATTGGGGTTTGAGGTTGGTGGGTTTACCCTGTCTGGCTAAATTATATGCTTTTTGTCCATTAATTTTTTTGGCAGAAAATGATGGAGGTGTTTGTTTTTGCTGGCCGGTAAAAGTTTTTAGTATATTTTGGATTTGCTTTAAGGTCGGTGTATATTTTTTCTTGGTGATTTTAATTTTTCCTGTTTTGTCATAAGTATCTGAGGTTGCGCCAAGCTCTAGGGTTGCTTCATATGTTTTATCTAATTTAATTAGGTGGTTTAGTTCTTTTGTAGATTGTCTACTTAAGGCGACTACCAAAAGACCAGTAGCGAACGGGTCGAGGGTTCCTGCATGCCCTATTTTTTTTATGCCAGTAATTTGACGCAGTTTGGCGATGACGTCATGAGAGGTAATTTTATTTGGTTTGTTGATTAAAAGAAACATAATCGGCTAATTTATTCTGCCAGCCATAATAGGTAAATTGGAATTTCAATAATTTTAATTCCATTTTTTATGACAGATTTGTTTTGGCTGTTTAAAGTGATTATATAGACTTTATCAACATTTAACTTATGTGCTAAATTTATATAACTCTTATTAATTCCAAATTTGATTTTGCTTTCAAATAAATAGAGTTTTTTTTGATATTTATATACAAAATCTATTTCTGAATTATTGCTAGTGCGCAAGTAAAAAATATTGCCCAAAAAAAGTTTGGAATAATTATTATATTGGTATAGCTTTAGCCATAGCAAATTTTCTAATACTTGGCCCATGCTTAAGCTTTCTTGTTCATATTCTTCGGCTAATACATTGCGAAGCCCGCTGTCTAGGAAATAGTTTTTGTTGGCCTTTTTGATAGTGTTTATAACATTTGATGAATAAGGAGAGAGTAGATTCGTGATATATGTATTACTTAAAATATTAAGATATTTTTTGGTGGTTACAAAAGACAATCCCAAATCATTGCCCATGTTGTTCATGTTTAACAGGCTACCAGTTGTAGAGCTTAGGTACTGCATTAATTTTTTATACTCATTTATTCTTTCTATTTTTAACTCTCCTAAAATATCTTTATTAATATAATTATCAATATTGTCTTTAAGGATTTTTATTTTTTCTAACCTATTGTTTGTTTCGGTTAGCTTCGGGTATCCTCCGTATAGCATAAACTGCTTGAATTCATGAATTATATCTTCTTTGTACAGATTAAATTTTTTAATAATTCTTTGTGGATCATTTAATAATTGTTCTAGATTAATAGTTGGTAGTTGATATTTGCAGTCTATTAGTTCTTTGAAGGAGAGAGTATTTAAGATATATTCAGAAGTCCGACCGAGTAGGCTCTCACTTATTTTTTCTGAAATAACCAAAGATGATGAACCGGATAAATAGAATTTTACATGATTAGTGCTTTCAAAAAGAATTTTGATTAAATCAGTAATATTTTTGACTTTTTGAAATTCATCTATAAAAAAATATAGTTTACTGCCTTGGTGTTGTTTTATTTCGTTTAAAATAAAATTTTTGAAAACATCTAAATTTTCGTTGGTTTTATCTCTTAGGCTGGTATCATCAAAATTAATATAATATATATGGTGCGGGTTAACGCCGTTTTTAATTAATTTGGAGATAATCATTTTAAATAGAAAAGACTTGCCGGTTTGTCTGGCTCCTTTTAAGACTGTGATATTGTTTTTGTCTTTTTCCTGGAATAGGGGGCCCATTAGAGTACGTTTTATACCTGATTGGCTAATATTGGCCTTTTCCCAGTGTTCATTTTGTAATTTTAGTAGATTGTACATATATTAAGTATGATATTGTTAAAGTCTATTTTAATTATATCATAGATAAAGTTAAAGTCAAGTTTATTATATCATTAGATATGAGTTTATTGGGACTTATTTTTGACTAAAAATGGCAGTTTTTTCTAAATTAGGGTTTTTGAGTATAGTTGTTAGTCACGCGTTGTTGAGCTATACTTGTAGTATGATTATATTTTTATGAGGTATTTAGAATAAATTTAATGACAGAATTAGATATACAAAGATTATGTAAAGAATTAGATATTTCCCCTTTTAAAGGATTGGGTCAGAATTTTTTAGTTGATGAGACTGTTTTAGGGGATATTATTAAGGTAGCTGATTTGAGAAAAGAGGACACGGTTTTAGAGATTGGACCTGGTTTTGGGGCATTAACCGAGGAATTGGTTAAAAGAGCGGGTAAGGTGATTGCAATTGAAAAAGATAATCGACTTTATGAGTATTTAAAGGACAGATTTAATGGGGAAGACCATTTGGATTTGATTGAGGGAGATTTTCTTGTTTGGTTTAAGGGTTTTGCAGATTACAGGGTTGTGGCTAATTTACCATATAGTATAACATCAAGGGTTTTAAGGGTGTTACTCGAGTCTGAAAATAGGCCTAAATCTATATTAGTAATGGTGCAAAAAGAGGTAGCTGATCGAATGTGTGCCAAAAATGGAGATATGTCAGTACTGTCTGTGATGTGTCAGTATTATGGGAGTTTGAAAATTGTACGAGAAGTTGGCAAGAATAGTTTTTGGCCAGTGCCGAAAGTTGATAGCGCTGTTGTTTTCATTGAAGTTAATCAAAGAGAACGTAATGATGTTTTTTTTCGAGTGGTGCGTATTGGATTTTCTTCAAAAAGGAAGATGTTAAAGAATAATTTCGCATCAGTATATGGCAAGGAAGAAAGTGAAAAATTAATAATTGATTTGGGACTTAATTTAAAGGTACGAGCAGAGGATTTAGGGGTGGAAGATTGGATAAGATTAGCAGAAAAATTAAAAAAAATTGATTAGTGTTATGCACAGTGCATTTAATTAGCTAATCGAGTAAAAATATTGTATAATAAATAGGAAGTAATCTGCCTTATAAATGACAGATGATTTAAATAAAACACCAAAAAATACATGGACTAAAGTGATGTTTATTGCTTTGTGTTTTTTTGGTATTTCGGCTATTGTTCTTGGTATTTTGCAAGTGAGTAAAACTATTAATTTAGCGGGTGGTAATTATGCTCCGAGTGGAGATGAGATTGATTATGGCGACAGTTTAGAAACAGACGCAAGGAGCGTGGAGGAATTACAGGTGGCAGATACAGATGGTGATGGTTTATCTGATTTTGAAGAATTATATATTTATAAAACATCGATGTATTTGGAGGATACAGACTCTGATGGATATTTAGACAAAGATGAAGTTGATGATGGTTATGATCCAAATTGTCCCAAAGGCGTGAATTGTCGTGAGCAGAGAGTGGATGATAGCGGGGGCTATGTAGAGGATTACCAATACGAGGATGAGAATACAGGGGAAGGGGCGGAATTAACGCCAGAGCTTAAGGATCAATTAAAAGATTTAACAGCTGAAGATGTGCGACAACTTTTACTTGAGAGTGGAGGAGTTACTGAGGAGGATTTGAGTCAGATAGATGATGAAACTTTGATGGCTTTTTATTTAGAGACATTGCAGAGTCAATAGGAGA
The DNA here is from genome assembly GCA_964573135.1 of uncultured Gammaproteobacteria bacterium. Lineage (GTDB taxonomy): Bacteria > Patescibacteriota > Patescibacteriia > UBA2196 > GWA2-42-15 > CAZNIO01. The sequence goes on along the minus strand of CAZNIO010000005.1, from coordinate 64,449 downwards.
AGTTAAAATTTATTTTTAATATACTTAGATGCTGGACTATATTAAAAAATTAAAAAAGACCAGAAATATAAAAAGAGCTTTGGCTGTTTGGTTTTTTTTGATTTTTGTGTTTTCTAGTTTGGGAGTGTTTTTTGTGTCGCCTAGTGTATTGATGAAAGAAGAGGGCGGAGATCGTGTTGAGCTTAGATCGGTTGCCAATGCTCAATTTCTTCCTTTTACTCCTGTTATGGATATTCCGTTAACGCAGTTAAAAATGCAGGAGATGGGAATAACTTATGTGGATAAAATTAAAACAAGTTTGTGGCAGAAATTTAAAGATGCTTTTAAGAAGGTGGGCGCTATAGCATATAAGAATGCTTTACAAAGGATGTTATCTCGTATTGCTTATCAGGGAGCCATTGATCTTGCTACTGATATAAACGGTCAAAAACCAGCGATTGAGACTAACTGGAAAAAACTTATTGATGATGAATGGCAAGGGGCAGTGGGTGACTATTTAAATAATACAATCGGTAGAATGTGGGGTAAAGATTTATGCAAGCCCTTAAACCCTTTGGCTAAGGTGCGTGTTGAGACAACGGCTAGAAGAGTGTGGGCGCCTGGGCCACCTAGGTGTAGTTGGAAAACTATTTTGAAAAATATTAAAGACCTTGAGCATTTAAATATCAGTCAGCTAGTTGAATTTTCTTCTTTTTTTAACCCTTCTGGCAATGAATTGGGGCAAACTTTAACCATTATATCGGGGGCTCATCAGAAAAAGTTTGATGTTTTGGAGGTTCTTAAATTGAAGAAAACTGCTGAGGGTGAGTTTAAGTCTAAAACTAGTAAAGTGAGTGGTAATACAATAACTGTAGCACAAATGTATAGCTCACGAGCTGTTTCTTGGATTGATCAGTCACTTATTCCTTATGGGATATATACAGGGGAGGCTGCAGCTGACGCTATCGGTATATTTACTAATACTTTGACCAGCAGGGTAATAAGTAATATTTTTAAACGTGGGTTTAATCCTGATGGAAATGGAAAAAATATTTCAAATATTCCTGGCTTGTCAGGGTTGAGCTTGTTAAAAGCTAGTGGACGAGCAGCAGCTGAGGAGATATATGCTGATCTAGGTAGGCCAGATTATGTTTTTAGTGGCCCCTATGATGTAGTTAATAGTTTGAGTTGTAATAATGAAGTAAGCCAGTATGCGTGTACTGTTGATCAATCGCTTGAGACGGCTCTTTTGCAAGAGCCACCTTTAACTGTTCGTCAGGCATTGGACGAAGATTTTTTACATGGTAACTGGGATTTTGGTTATCGGGCTGACAAGACAGGCGGGATAGAGGATGCTGGTGAACGGATATATTCGTATCGTTCCTTAGTTATTATGCGCAAATATAGGATAATACCAGTTGGTTGGGAGTTGGCTGCAGAATATTTTAGGCAATTTGATAATTCAGGGGGGCCTTTAACTTTAAGTAAATTAATTAATGATTATAACAATCCACAGTCGCCATATTATAAATTAGTTGATCCAAGCTGGGTAGTTAAAGTGCCGGAAACTGTGTGTCGCAGAGAAGGGTCTGGCGAACATGTTGTATCTACTCATGTCGATCCTCGCGATGAGGACAAAATGGTAGTGTATAGGAACTCTGAGTATTGTGCTGATGAGAGGGCTTGTATTAAGGAAAGTGCAGATGGTTCTCGATGTGATTTCTATGGTTATTGTGTTGAGGAAAAATCAGTTTGGGATATACACGGTACAGAATGTTCAGCGGTTTATAACACATGTAAATCATTTACTACAAGAGCTGGGGGACAGGTTAATTATTTAACAAATACTCTGCGGGGTAGAAGTGATGGGGCGTGTGATGCTTCTAATGCCGGGTGTCGTGAATATTGTGCTTATTTTGATGTGGATAATGGAGGGTGGGGTTGCGATGATCCAAACAACGAAAGAAAGTATTTAAATCGAAATGCAAGTGATAAGGAGTGCTCTCCCGAGGAAGAAGGATGTAGCTTATTTTATAGGATAGGGTCACAAGCTGATCTAGATGCAGTAGTGGCCGGTACATTTAGTGCTATTGAAGTTTATGAGTCCGTTTATCCTATTAATTTGCGTAAAGCTCCTAGCTATTTGAGTTGCCAGGGATTTACTGATGTTGCTGAGGGTGTTGCGCAGGATGAAGAGGGTTGTCAGATGGCAGGTTATTTGTGGCGTGAGGATATACAGGCATGTGTGGAGAGTGGGGTTCTTGAGTGTGCAAGTTATGCTTTGTATTGTAATTCAAGCGATGCTAATTGTGAGTTTTATAAACCAATATCATATTTGGGTCCAGACGTGCCTGGAGTTGTGGTAGAAGACGACAAGTGTCCCGGTGAATGTGTTGGGTATAAGACATATGTTGAGAAAACTACATTTTTTGATCCACCAGAGGCAACTGATGAATTTGTTAATTTAATTGATACAACGGCTTCGACTTGTCCGGCAGCTGATGTGGGGTGTGAAGAATTTACTAATTTATCAGAGGGAATTGAGGGAGAACGAATAGAAAATTATTCATATTTGCGAGCATGTGTGGGTCCAGGTGAATCTGGAGTGAGCGTCTATTATACTTGGGAGTCAACGGAAAAAGTGGGAGGAAATAGATTACGTAGTTGGTCTTTGCTTAAATCTAATTTGGGTGATGCTCCATGTACAAATCCAATAACGACGGCAAATGGCGAGGTGACTTGTGCTGATACAAGTATTGATAGCTGTTCAACTAATGTGGGTGATATTGATTATAGTCCAGAATGCATTGAGTTTACTGATTTAAGCGGTAGTAAGTATAAGATTGAGCAGTCAAAAGTGGTTTTTGCTTCTAAGGATTGTACTTTGTTACGCAGAACAGAGGATCAGACATATTATGCTGCTATTTTATCTCAAAGCGATACGTGTGGTGCTAGATCGGTTGGTTGTCGAGAATACAAGGGAAGTAAGAGCAATAATACGACGAATTTATTGTATGATGATTTTGAAGACGGTACTAAGCAAGACTGGGAGGGCGGAACGCCTGATAATACCTCTTTAATAGTGGGTGGTCATTCTTTGTTTTCAACTTATGGTATTGCCAAAGACGTGACTGGAGCTATAGAGCAGGGACGAGCATACAGAATATCATTTTGGGCACGAGCTGAGACAGCGGCAGTAATTAGCGAAGTTTCTTTTACTGGTAATCCTGAATTTGAAGGGTCAACTGATGTGAGTTTAACTGAAGATTGGGGATTCTATATGTTTGATATAAAGAGCTTGGATAGAGACTTGATGGGCAAAGAACTTTTATCTATTATGCTTGATTCTGGTAGTGGATTTTATATCGACAACATTGTCTTAACTGAAACTCAAGATAGCCTGTATTTAATTCGTGATTCGTGGGTTACGCCTGACTCGTGTGATGAGCCAGCAGAAGGATCTATGGTGGGTTGTGAGAAATATAAGGATATGAGAAATAGAGAAGTTTATCTAAAATCATTTGATGGATTATGCAGAGATGAGGTGGTCGGATGTGAGCCAATGATTGATACAAAAAATTCTAGTAATCATGAAGGGGAAACATATGGTTTAGTTACAGTTTTAGCTGATTCTTTGGAATATATTGTTTATGATGAAAGCAAGAAATGTACGACCAATGGGTGCATGTCCCTTGGTATGATGTGGCCAGATGTTTCTGGTTTGAGCGGCTATATAAGTTATGAAACAAAATATATGATAGTTGATCCAGACGATTTTTCTACTCCTGGAAGTCCTTTATGCACATCAGATAAGATGTGGTGTGATGAATTTATGGATAGTTCTGGAGCATTGGAATATTTTGAAGACCCTCATGGTAAAGAGTGTGAGTACAAGAAAGATGATAACAATAGTTATGCATGGTATAAGATAGGAACTCTTGAATTTTGTCCCTTTGTATTTGGCGGTGAAGAAGGGTACTGCATGGGCGGTAGAAGTATGCCAAATAATAATTTGGGGGGAGTAAATGAGAATGTGTGTTCAAGCAATGATGAGTGTGCAGATTATGCGCGTGGAACTTCTCCTGGATTATGCAGTGGCTGGACGGCCACTTGCCCTGTAGGTCAGGATACGTGTACTGAATTTCAAGATCGTTCAAGACCTAAGGGATGTGATAAATTATCTGTTTATGGAGAATATGGCGTGGATCCTTATTGCGATTATTATTATTATCTAAGCAATACGCTGGATACTTGTACCACTGTTGATCCAAGCAAAGGATGTTTGCCATTTAATGAAGTTGGCGGAGGAGATTTTAAATATTTTAGTACTAAGCATTGTTCTAATTTTATTTCGCCTTATCAGCCGTGTGAGATGGATAGTGACTGTGTGGCTTCTGGCGAGACTGGTAGTTGCAATTCAAAGACAAATACTTGTAGTAATATATGGGGGAGGACTTGTCGGACAATTAATGATTGTAAGGTATTTAATCGTCAATTGAGTGGTATTTGCAGCTATAACGTGCCAATGCCGATAGCAAATTAATTTTTAATTAATATATAATTATATGGAAAATTTAGAAAAAAAAGAGGGGGAAGTGGAGGAGAAGAAGTGCTGTGGCATGTTGAAGAATAAAAAGGTATGGATTCCTGGTTTGATTGTCCTTATTATCCTGATTGTTATCGGTGGTATATTAATTTTTAATAAACCGCAAGAAGAGGTAGAGGTAGTTGTAGTTGATGATAAGCAAGAGCCAGTTGGCGATTATGCGGGTAAAATGTACTTAGAGTCGATGGTTAATGAAGTGAAGGTTGGGGATGAGATAGTAGCTAATGTTTTGCTTGATACTTTGGGTACAAATATAGTAGCGGTTAATATTAGATTAAATTACGATAAGAGTAAATGGGAGGTAGTTGAAGTGGACAGTGAAAATTCAGTTTTATCTATTGGAGCCATTGAGAACAAAGAAGATGGGTATGTGGAGATTGTGAGAGGTGAGCCAGGGGATAATAACGTGGATGATAGTGATGACGGATATACTGGGAGTGATGGTATTTTGAGTAGCGTTGTTTTACGCGCTCTAGAATCTGGTGAGGCAAGAGTCTGGCTTGATAATCAGGAGACTCAAGTGGCAGTTGATGATGGGCAGGCAACTTTGATGAATCTTGACTTAATGGATTTAAATTTTTTAATTAATTAGGCAACTATGCCAGAGGTTAACGATGTGAATAGCCAAACACCTGAGAGCCTTGAGGTATATAAGACTTCAAGGTGGTTTAGGTTGAAACAGAAAATAAAATGGATGTCTCCTAAAAAGAAGGTGATATATTTTATGTTGCCCTTGTTGGTAATAGTGCTTGCTTTAGGATTAATTTTTGCTTTGGCTGTATCTGGCGATCCAGTGATGAGGTTAACTGATGGGATGGGGCAGGAGATTGAGGATAGAACGATGAAGTGTGGGCAAACTTATTCTATTAGGATTATGACAGATGTTAATCCGGCTAATCATTCAAATCAGAATGGTTTTGGTGTGATAACTGCTGGTTCTTTTATATCATACGACTCATCTAAATTTAGTAATATATCTATTGATAGTAGTTTGTCTCATTATGGTATAGGAGGAGATGCGCTTGAATTCGTGGATGATGGTGCGGGATTGATTCAGGTAGTACGCGCTTCCTCGTCACCTCTGAATGAGGATAATAGGTTGTTAGCAATTTTAAATGTGACAGTGGCTCCAAGCGCGAGTGGCAGTACTCAAATGAGGTTTTTTGGTAATCAATCAGGGGATGCGTCGGAGCAGACATCTGGTTTCGGCATGGAAGAGACTGGGATTGTATTAGGTGTGGATTATTCCGTGGACGGTAGCGGTGGTAATTATGATATCACCTTGAGTTGTGATGGGGGAGGCGGCGGTGGAGGCGAGGAGGGTTGTTCCGGAGAGTTGTGTAATTCGGTGGAGACTTGTAATAATTGGGAGGACGAGACTACGAGGTGTTGCGCGGTGGCTTGTGAGCCACCTGTGGTTTGCACAGGAGACGTTTGTGCGCAAAATGAATTGTGCCCTGTAAATACTTGGTTAGATGAAGCAACTAGGTGTTGTGGACAGACGTGTTTTGTATGTTCTGTAGATAATATATGTGATCAGAATGAATTGTGCCCTGAGAATAATTGGATGGATGAGATAAATGAGTGTTGTGAGGAAGCGTGTTTAACTTGTGCATCTGAAAAAATTTGTAGTCAAGACGAGATGTGTCCTGGCAGTATGTGGTTAAGTGAAATTCATAGATGTTGTACGCGAGACTGTTTTACTCCGCCACCTGGTACGGCAGCACTTTTACTTTCACCTTCGCGGGTGACGGTAAATGCTGGGACAACTTTACCTATTGAATTAATTTTGAATAATAATAATTCAAATGTAACAGATATTGATGTGGTTTTAGATTATACTAATAGCCACTGGAGCATGAGTGATAATAGATTAGATGTAAATAGTAGTATTGCTAATAGCGTTGCGGAGGAAAGTGCTGGTAGTGGAAAAGTAACTATTAAATTACGAGGATATACAGGGGGAACAGGGGAAGTTAAATTGGCTGATATGGATTTTGGAGCGAAATTTGTGGAAATTGATTCAACTAAAATAACTTTTGAGAATGGTACGCAAATAAAGAGCGGTAATGATGTAGTGCTGATTTCTAGTAAAGGTGAAGGAATATATAAAATTATTAAAAAAGAGATAGTTATAGATGGACAGGTAAACATAACAGTAAGTGAGACAGCAGCCACTGCCGGTTTTTCGACGAACTTAGATGCTATTTGTAGATTGAATGTGGTGGGTGGACAGGTAGCGCCTTCAATTGATAGTAGCGCAAGTACAGTTCATAGTTATAAGGTAATTGGGTTAACGTCCGGTCAGGCTTATAATTATACTATTATATGTAATGGAGCTAGTGGTTCTGGGCTCACATCCTTGACTCCGCCTGTGAGTGGTGAATTTACAGCGGTACAAATTGATAAGTTGGAGATTTATGATCATATTGTTCCTAAAAGTAAAATTAAGGCTAATAGTGCGGTGGTTTCATGGTGGACAAGAAAGGGTATAAACAAAAATGGATTATCAAATACTGTTGTTTATTATAGGCCTTCAGGTGGAGAATATGCGGAGATAAAAAAGGCAGAGTTAGTATCAGGACACGAGGTAAAACTAACAGGTCTTTTAGATGATACAGATTATAGGGTTGTTATAAGTTCGCATACCACAAAAGAGACTCTAAACCGGACTGCTGGCGGTGGATGCTCCTCTTCTGCTACTTGTGATTTTAAGGTATTAACTTTTACAACTGATGATGAGTTATCTTCGCCGGACTCTAATATTATTTTACGGGTTGATCCTGATAGGACGTGTGACACGTGGCTATATTGTAATGCTTATGTTGAAGTGCCAAGACAGAATACAGAAATTTTTCAAGTGGGACAAAAGCCAGGTAATGAAGAAGTGTGTTTTTCTGTTGGATTGTGTGATGAACTAGATGAGGCTGGTGGTTGTGCACATAGTGTTGACTCATCAACTAACGAGCTAACCCGTCAGCATCCTGGCGATGCAGAATCCATCGCTAATTTATCTGGTTATTCTAAGGCGGGGTTAGATTGGGGATATCGATGTAGTAATACTGGATCAATTTGTGGTTATTGCGGGGGTGTCATCAGTCATGGAGCGTGTACCTCTAATCGAGATTGCCGTTTAGAGACGTGCCAATCAGTCAAGAGCGTGTGTGGCGAAGGCCAGTGTGTTGAAGCTAAAATACGGGGGAATTATCCATATAGTAGTATGACAGAAGCTGGTGTACCAGTTAATATTGCTAATTTTAATTTTGAAGATGGTACTACTAGACCATGGTCAGCTTATAATAATATTGATAAGTATATTTTAAATGTGATTGATGAAAGAAATACTTCTAATCGAGTATTGCAAGTTGATCTTGATAAGGATCAGCCATTTCCAGGTGTTGTGCTCACGGGTTTGGCTAAAGAGGTTAAGGCTGGCAAGGATTATATTATTAGTTTTAGGGCACGAACTGATAATTGGGATGGGCAGGATATTATAGTAGAATTGGCACCGGATAGAGATGGTGGAACAGGTGGTTATATACCTTTTACTTATTATGATTTTAATGAAATAGATCCGTTGGTAAGCCCAGTAAAGAAAAAGGTGAGGCTGGAGCCATATTGGCAGGAATTTATTATGCGAGTGAACGGACCTGTGGACTATGGCGGGAGCAGTAATTTGAATAAATTAAACGTTGCTTTTGTAAGTGGTGATATTAAGGCAAATATGGATACCTTTTATCTTGATAATGTATCGATGAAAGGTGCTTTACAAATTGGAGATGATTTAAATTTTATTTCCCGTTCTTGTCGTCTTTATCCGCGTGAAAATGCACCGGCATGCGACTATTATGATGAAGATGAGGGTAAAGATTATAAAGGGTGGAAAGGTTATTGCGTGGAGCCTGATCCAGGATGGACAGATAGACAATATACCAGTCAGCCAATGTGTTTACAGTGGTGGCCGGTAGATGTGGTACGAGGTGAATCTAATGTTTTTGGAGTGGATGATGTAGCTGGGTATACAGGTAGAAAACCATTATACTATTGTCTCGAAGCAGCTGGGAATTACAAGAGGGAGAATGTTGACTTAGGGGCGTGTTCGCCACAGATGACGTGTGGGGGAAATAAAACCCGAGAGGTGTGTAACACTAAGTCTGGGTGTGAGTGGGTAAGTAGAAGAGAAAGTGATAATAATATTTTGGAGACAGAAGATAGACAGTCATATATTTCTCCTTATGAATCTGGAGAGTATAGGGTGACTTATGAGTATCCCGTTACAATTATGGATCGTAATGTTGGAGAAGCTAGCTATATATTTTGGAATTTTGATGGGTCTAGGTTGAACCGGAGTGAAATATTGGGAGTTAGGTTACATACTAATGGCAGTGGTAGCCAATGGAATTTGAGCGGGAGCTTGTTGAACGCCAAGAGTGATGGGCCTTTAGGCATGAATGAAACTGCTCCAAGAGGTGGCGAATCAAATAAAATGGGGTATACAGGTTATTTTTGGGAGGGTAACACTTGGGTTTTTCAATATAATGAAGGAGAGAGAGAGGGTGAAGATATATTTAGTGATACTTATCTGGATTGCGGTAATGATAATGATGGCAAGATAGGTAATTTTTTGGGAATGAAATTAAGTTTTTATGAAGATACCGGGGATTTATATGAAATTTATTTTAAAGAGTGTGATGATCCATCAGATTCAGGTGACGGGACAGATAAAGCTACCTTAAGTTTAACTTTTTATTTAAGCGAGCCTTGTTTAAAAATTGCTCAAGTGGTTGATTTAGATGGTTTTAATGCGGCGTGGCTGAAGAGATTGAATTCTGGGAATGTTGACGATCCATCATGGGTGGGTTATACCAAAGGTGATGACTATATGCTATTTGGTTCAATTATTCCGCCAGATCCTGTTGAGGATCCGTCAATATGGACAAGCGCTATTTATGTAGAGCCAGCTGATAAGACAATGGGGGAAGTGAGCCCTTATCAGCCACGAGCAGGTGGGGCTTATGGTTTAATAAGGGGTAATTGTGTTACAAGCGTTTGTGAAAAATATAGCTTATCTAATCCACCACCTGAGTTTTTTGGTCCAGCTACTTGTGTTTCAGGATCAAAAATTGGACAGCCTTGTCGAAATGGAAGAGAAGATTGCGAGCTGGACATAGTGACTGGCAAGTATGGATTATGTGTTGGTATTAGTGCTTCCCAAGTGTATTTTAATGATATTTCTGAGGATGACGAATTTGACAAGCTAAATAGTTTGGTCGTGGGGCAGGGTGGCAATGATTTAATTAATACTGATCTCGTGTTAAGACCGATGAATTTATCTAAGGGTGAATATAATTTGAGTAAGATATTTGCTAAATCATTTGATGTTTGGGAGTGGAAATTTGATAACACCAGTGGTATACACAGATATCGGTATGTGAAGATGAATAATAGGGATAATTATGACTTAACTGACTATTATGGCAGTCCGCCCCAGGTTAAAAATATTTTAATTAATAATAGTAATTTTTTAGATAGAACCATATTTATTGAGGGTACTGCAGTGCTCAAATTTGATTCATTTGTTAATCCTAATCAAATTCCTTTGGTACGATATACAGTTGATTGGGGAGACGATGAAAAATCTACAGAGGCTGGGCTTAGAATTGCTGGGCGCGATATGAGTAATCCTCATATTTTAGTGCATCATTATAAATATGATGCGAGTGATCCGGCTTGTGATGATACTCTTGGTAAATGTGAGTTTAATATAAGAATTCAGCTTGAAGATAATTGGGGGCAGGGCAGGGATGAGTGGCATGAGCCACTGATGAGAGTTGTGGTTTATAAGGAAAAAAGGGCCATTGAGAACCCTCCTATTTTAAGCCTTGACCAAAGTGAGTTGGTTTTTACAGCCATCAATGATGGGGCTGTAGATGATAACGATCAGATAATTAATATATCCAACAATGGCGAAGGAGTCTTGGTCTGGTCTGTTAGAGAAGATGTGGCGTGGATGACGATTGATCCGATGGGCGGGAAAGACGACGAACCAATAGTAGTAACAGTTGCAGGAATATCGGGAATGTCTGTTGGTAATCATTCTGGTGAATTACGGATTTTAAGTAATGGAGGAACTGCAACAATACCTGTAACTTTGGTTATAAGGGCTGCAAATCAACCACCCGTTATACTACCAGTTATACCTGATAATGGATTGGTTATTCAGGATTTTGTTGCTAGTCCTATACTTGGAGTAGCGCCTTTAACTGTTAATTTTGACGCAGATGTGTTTGTTTCAGTGGGTGAATATCCAATGCTTGTTTTTTTGGATTTTGGTGATAATGATTCTTATGAAACTACTATTGCTGATGATATTGATAGTCATATTTTGAGAACACATAGTTATCCATTGGCTGGTATTTATTTCGCGTCATTAACTATTACTGACCACGGGGGTAATGAACTTACTAGTGATGAGATAGAGATTGTTGTGAGGTAAAACAGAGGGATTATTTGAATGGCCTTATCGGCTTTGGCAAGAGGTAGGATAAATAAATTTTATTATCAACGAATTATTATATATTCATGAAGATTGTTAAGAAAAGAGTAAGTGTGCGTATTCTATTGGCATTATTTTTAACTATTATTGTATTTGTCGGTTTTGGTGCGTTTTCGGTAAATAACGCTTTGGCAGTGAGTAAATGTGTAAATAATAAGCCAAAAGCTTGCCTTGATCCTACTCCGATAAAATTACAAATTGGTATACCCGGAGTATCTACATCTTACAGTTGTTTGGCTGATTATTATAATTTTGATAAAAAGCCTAAGGCTGGTATGGATGTTAAGACGGTTACGACTCATTGCGTAGCAGGCTTCCCTCAATACATAAGAGGTATATATAATTTGTTTATCGGTGTTGTCGGATTGTTAGCAGTAGTTATGATAATGCTGGGAGGTTTTAAATGGTTGCTTGCAGCTGGTAACGCTCAAAAGATAGCAGGAGCTAAAACTACTATAATATCAGCTATAATGGGATTAGTATTAGCACTTGGATCGTATAGTATATTATCATGGATTAATCCGGCTTTGACTGAATTGAAGTTGCAGCCAGCTAGTATTACGCTTACGGGCAGTCAAAATGTTATTGGTTTTTGTAAAAAAAATCAAAAATTAATTCCAGATTTAGACGAAGGTGAAGTCCCTGAGTGTGGCAAGTTATATATGTTATTAGAACAAACAGAGCCTAAGAAAGAAGATCAGTTTTGTGAGGGATATAAACCGCCGTTTAATTCAATGTCACCCTATATATGTTTTCGTGATAAAAACGGTACTGTTACCCCCGTACGGACACTCAATATTGCTGCTATTGGTGGGCTCGCTGTTCCTTACAGTGTTATAGCCAGAGAGTTGGGAGGCACGGATCCAATTCCAGATTCTAAATGTGGGGATATGTATTTTTTTATTAATGACGATGGCGAGAGAACTGGATCAGCAATTAGTGAGAGGTGTCCGACGGGCAAGTATTGTGCTGTTGATATGTCAAAACATAAGATTCATTGGCATTATGGCAGGAGTAATTGGCCGAGCGAGTTAAGGGGGTGGGTTAATGTTGCTATGTTTAGTGGAGCAGAGGACTGTCAATAAGACGAAGTTAGCTAATGAAATTTATATTATTAAAATTAGTCGGAATGAGGAGTTATTGCCTGGGTCGAAGACATAAAAATATGAAATTAATTTTTTATAAATTATTGATTTTAAATATTGTTTTAGTGGGAGTGTTTATTGTCGGGATGGATGTAATGGCGCGAACATGTCAGGACAAGTGCCCTGAGACTTTTCCTATTGAACTACAGATTGGCATACCTGGAGCAACACATGATTGTACATATACATATTCGGTGTATAATTTAGATAAACATACTCTTGAGCAAAATAAGACTGGTACCCGTCATTGCGTAGCAGGCTTCCCTCAATACATAAGAGGTATATATAATTTGTTTATCGGTGTTGTCGGATTGTTAGCAGTAGTTATGATAATGCTGGGAGGTTTTAAATGGTTGCTTGCAGCTGGTAACGCTCAAAAGATAGCAGGAGCTAAAACTACTATAATATCAGCTATAATGGGATTAGTATTAGCACTTGGATCGTATAGTATATTATCATGGATTAATCCGGCTTTGACTGAATTGAAGTTGCAGCCAGCTAGTATTACGCTTAAGGATAATAAAAATGTTATTGGAATTTGTAAAAAAAGTCAAAAATTAATTCCAGATTTAGACGAAGGTGAAGTCCCTGAGTGTGGCAATTTATATATGTTGTTAGAACAAACAGAGCCGAAGAAAGAAGATCAGTTTTGTATGGGGCTTGGTGTTTCAAAAGATATTTGCTATATGACTAAAGATGACCCAGAGTCAGTCCAAAAGGTATCTGAATTAACCTTTAAGGATAATGTTGGATTTGGATTTGGTACAAATACTTGGTCTATTGATTATAGTAATACTAATATGAAAGGATGTGGTTTTTTATATGTTCAGTCTAAATTTTTGAGTTTTCCACTTAAATGGAATTATTATTTAGGCAACCTTTGTGGTAAAGATGAGCATTGTACTATATCTGTGGATGAAAGTAATGAGCTGAGAATTAATTGGTTTATGACAGCCAACGAAGCAACCTCTGGCTGGAAGGCTGCTGCTAGTAAGCTGATACTTGTTGGTCAATTAATGAATAAATGTAAAGAATATGAGTAATAATTTTATGCCGAAAAATGATAATCAAAATAAGAAAAAAAATGCTAGTATAAAAAAAAAGAAAGAGACAGCTAAGGCGGTTGCTGGGATTGCTTTATCTGGTGGAACTAATATTTTTTCTTGGGCTAAATTAGGGAAAGAAAATAAGGGATTGGTTTTAATATTAGCTTATGCTTTGGTATTATTTGGTGTGGGGGTTTTAGTTGCTTTTATTGTATTTCTTGCCTATGGAGCATGCTATCTTCCATCAGTCCAGGCTATTAGCTCTGTTTACTCTCTTTTTGGGGGAGATGGACCATTAAGTATTTGTTCCGATTTATAATTATGTTTAGAAAAATTAATCAAAAAAGAAAACTATTTATTGTCACTGGCTTGCTATTATTAGTCATAATGGTTGTTTTTGGCGTTTTTGCTGATACTGCTTTAGGGCAAGGTACAGCTACCGGAGGTACAGCTACCATGACGGAGCCGCAAGGTGGCAATTTGCCGGGGCAGAGACTGGCTAAGCTTTTGGCAGATTTGTTTGCTTTTTTTATAAGCGTAGTTGGTAAACTGTTAACTCTTTTTATTAGCGTGGTGATTGGAGTGCTTGAGTTTAATAATTTTGTTGATTCACGGGCTGTGGCTTTGGGTTGGGTGATGGTGCGAGATCTTGCTAATATGTTTTTTATAGTAATAATTCTTTTAATTGCCTTTGGGACTTTATTTAATATTGAGACTTATCAGTATAAAAAACTTTTACCTAAGCTTATAATAGCGGCTGTTTTGGTCAATTTTTCTAAGATGATTGTTGGGTTATTCATTGATTTGGGTCAAACGGTTATGATGACCTTTGTAAATGCCTGGGCCGATGGGGCAGCTGGAGGATTTCTTAATGCCCTTGGGGTAGAACAAATGTTACAGCTTCGTGATGTTATAGGTAAAACTGATCAGGAGATAGATCATTATGCTATTGCTGGCTCTGTTATATTGGCATTTATTATGCTTTTGATTGCGGCTTTGGTTATTTTGACGATGATTGCTGTTCTTTTGGCTAGGATTATAATGTTATGGATTTTACTTATTTTCTCCCCTATTGTTTTCATTGCTTCAGCCATGCCAAATGGGCCTTTGGACAAAATTGGAATGTTTGGTCAGTATTGGTCGTATTTAACAAAATATATAATAGTTGGCCCTATTCTGGCTTTTTTCCTGTGGCTTTCTTTTGGAATATTGCAGCAGATTGGAGAGGAAGATAAAAGTCATGTTATAGAGCTATATCGGCAAAAACCGGAAGGTCATGTTGACAGGGCTAAATATGTTGAGTATTTGGCATCGAAAATTTCGAGTCCTCAGAGGATGTTTGACTATATGACAACGATTGCTCTTCTTATAGCCTCGTTATTAATCACTCAACAAATGGGGGTGATGGGTGGAAATATTGGCATGAACGCAGTAACCAAGGTTAAAGATGTGGCGCAGAGAGGACTTGTGTCTGCCGCCAAATGGACAGCTAAAAAACCATTTCAGTTGGCAGCTTATGGGGAACGAAAACTGTATAAAACAACTGGTTTTAGTGCGCTTAATCCAATGAGGAAACATCGCAAGAGAAAAGCTATTAAAGAAAAAAATAAAGCAATGGATGAGATTGAGGGACAGAAAAAAGCAGGAGATGTGAGTCAAGCACTTTACAGAGAGGGTTGGGGCAGGTTAGGAATGACGTATATGCGACAAGGAGATCAAGACGATTATGATAAATACTATGGTGGGCTTAGAGGTAAATTAAAGATGATGAGAACTTGGTCTGGAGCTGAAAAATATGGAACAAAGGCGCAGGATAAAGCTGATGAGAAGCTTGAGGATATGGGAATGGATGAGCTTTTGAATTATCAAGCTGGGGCAAAGCATATAGATGCGGTTGAAGAAGGCAAGGATGCGCTTTTTAAACAAGAAAAAGAGAACAGGACCAACTATAATGAGCGGCAGATTACGGGAGGACAGGGGCGAGTAATTTTGATTGACGAAAAGGGCGATATCGTGCAGGGAGACATGGATGAAGATGACCCAGCTTATAGTAGATTAAGATCGGCATATGCAAAGGAATTGGAAAACACTGTTCAATATGCGGCATTGGGAGATAGTACGGAAGATAAACAGAAAAAGAAAGATATGGTTCGCGATAAAATAGCTGATGATTATGCTAATAAAAAAAATGGTATTGCGCTAATTACAACAACAGGTGATGATGGTAAACCAATTACTGAGATAAGGGATTTTAATAGCATAGTTAAGAAGGATATTGCAAAGATGCAGGTTGATAGAGATGAAGATTGGCAAGAAAGACAAAAGGCTCGTATAAATCAAAAAGATGAAAGTGAATTGAAAAAAAGGGGTATTGATAGTTTAAATGAGAAGGTTAGTGAAAAGAAGAAAGAATTAGAAGAAGTTGAAAAAGGGGGATTAACGGCTAATCAAAAGGAAGTTAAAATAGGTAGAGCAACTGAATTGGAAGAGGAGATGGGCGCGCTGAAACAAGAGATGAAAAAGTTGAGAAAAGAAGGAAAAGAGGGAGAAAGGGAGAACGTTGGATATGAGCTTGCTGAAAAATTGAAAGAACAGAAAAAAATGGCGCGTAAAGATAGCAAGGGAGAGTGGATTGCTAAGTTGTCTAAGGAAGAGCTTAAGGTAAATAAAAAATCAGTTAAAAACGAGGAGGGAAAAATATCAGGGGAAGCTAGGAAGATGCAGAAAAATATTTGGGAAATGCAGGGAGCCGTTGTTTTTGCTAACGGGAACATGAAAGGAATCGGTGGCCAAGACATAAAAACAAAAGATGACGTCAAAGAAGAATCTAAGAAATTGACGGGGATTAAAAAGTCTATTTTAGCCGAAGTATCCAATATTCCTCGAACCTTGCAGGCTGATAACGCCTATCGTTTGCTTGAGAGTGAGGAGTTGCAGAATTTACCTAAGGATTCTATGGAAGCAGAAGAGTTGAATTCACTGATTGACGATGCTGTCAAAAATAGGGATAGGCCAAGATTGGCAGTTTTGTTGAAAAAAGCAGCTCAAGATTATAATGATAATGAATTTTTAAATCATAGTGGATATACCAGTAATGCTAAAGGCATGCAAAGTTTTTCTAACGAAATACTTGAGGGCAAAGCCGGCATGACGAAGAATCAGGCTTTGGGGTTAATGAATGAAATTGCCTATATTAATGAATCGAGGGGTCATACTGAGACAAGTCGGTTAATAACTTTTGAAAAAGGTATGCCAAAGTGGATGAAGGAAGAAGAACATGCGGCTGCAGTGGCTAATGAGGTATTAAAACAACCTTCTCGTGCATTTTTGCAAAATACTAATAGATTGGGGTACGGCGGAGAGACAGCTGGCGGTGATTATGAGTTGGCATTATCAGGAAAATTGATGTTAATAGGCACGCAAGACGATTTGATGAACCGTTTTGAGAGGGGTGAGTTTAATGGCAGTGCTTTTCAAAAAATTGCTATGGAGCAGTTGGGAGAGATAAAAAAACTTGAAGAGCAAGGGTTGATTACTGCGCGTGGGGTTGGATCTAAATATCAAGGTATGAAAATGTCAGAAATTTTAGGGTCTATGGCAAAAGGGTTCAGACAAAGAGGCGTTTATGCTAATTATTCGTCCTTGAAAGATAAGGCTGAGTTTATGAAACATATATAATTTAAGATAAATTATGGCAAGTGAAACTACATTAGAAGATTTGAAGAATGTGAAACTACTTGAGTTATATGAAAAGCATTTTAAAGAAAATGTGGCGTTTTTTGATAACGCTGAGGATGCTGATTGGTTTGTTAAAAAAATTGGTGCGGTTATTTATCGAAATAGGGTGGAGTTGATTGGTGTTTTAGGGGCTGACGGTTATAAGAGATATGAAAAGTTAATTAAATTGAATAAATTAATATCTTTGCCCCTGCGTTCACATGAAGATATTGTTAATTTGTTTAAGGAAAATTTTGTATATGTTTATGAGTTACCTGAGAACATAGATATAATGGATAAGGTATTTGCAAAATTACAAAGTATCCTTATTTTTGAAGAAAGAGATAAGTTGAAAGCAGCATTACGCAAAGCACTGCTTGATAATACGCAGAGGATTACTGAAATTGATTTGGAAGTTGGTAGTAAGAAATATAAAGGAACAGTTGGTAATTGGTTACAGGATTATAACCGAACCTTGGGAACAGGAAGGGTTGATAAGCTTAAAAGTGAGGAATATTTAATTAATGGCATTAATATTAAGCTTCTTAATATTAATGATCGTAAAAAGATTGGCTATCTTGTAAAAATATATGAAAGGCTTAAATTATCATCTTTTGAACCAGCGGGGCTTGAGGATCCCGTTATAACGACAGTGAATGGTAAGCTGGCTATTTTAAGACAGGGTCACTTTGATTTTATTGATCCAAGAATTATAGATGCGTTGAAGAAAATGAAAGAGAAAGGATTAATCGATGATATCCCAGAAACTTTAGTTCCCAGAAAAAAGTCATCGATTGGAGTTGATCAGAAAATGCCTGTAACAAAAAAAGACGTTTTGAGCCCTGTTAGCCAAAACGAGGAATTAATTAAAGAAAAACCACAAGCTATCTCTTCGCAAGCCAGGTTGCAAAGCGCTTTTAGCGGGTTTTTGGTAAATCCAATGGTTGTTAGAGCTTTTACTCAAGGAGAATCAATTAATAAAGATACTAAAGGAGATGTGGGGAATTTGAAAAATGTATTTTATCATGCAATTAATGAGGGACAAATAGAGGCAGTTTTAGGCGCTTTGTTTATTCTGGCAGAAAATAGGCAAATCAGAGAAGTTTTTGAGAGAGATGATAGATTTAAGAAGTTTTGGAGTGAATATTTAAAAAAACAAGGTTTAAACGCAGAGGAATTTATAAAGGATGTGGCCGCGGTTAAATATGTGGCTATGTTTTTACAGTATATTTTAGAAAAACGTTTAAATATGACGAAAGAAGATGCAGTTCTTGTGGGAGTATCAATGGCTAATTTAGCTAGAAAGGCAGGAGAGATGGAATATGAGAGTTTGGCTTATGGTGATTTAGAGACAGGGAGGTTTAAGTGGAATTATTAAATAATTTTTGTAGATCCTGTGGCCACGGGATGAAAAATTTGATTGAATTTTTGGAATTATAGTCATAATAGTATTTGGTGACAGTTTCGTAGTAGAAAACAGATTTTTGTAACCGTCTTAAAGTATATATGACAAAAAAAGAACTACAATTTATTTTACAGCAAGGCGAAGGATTGAAATTAGAGTTTAAGGAAAGCGCTGGCAGTATTGATAAAGAAATTATTGCTTTTGCCAATTCTAACGGTGGTAGTATATTTTTGGGAGTGGATGATAAAGGAAAAGTAAAAGGTGTTAATGTCGCCAACAAGTTGAGATCACAAATTCAAGACATCGCGAGAAATTGCGACCCGTCAATAAAAATAGCTTTAGAAGAATTTGAAAATATTTTGATTATTAAAGTTGATGAAGGAAAAGATAAGCCATACAAATGTTCGTCTGGATTTTATTTAAGGCAGGTCGCAAATTCACAGAAAATGACCAGGGATGAAATATTGGATTTTGCAATTGGCGAAGGAAAAATAAGGTTTGATGAACAGATTAATAATGATTTTAGGTATCCTGAAGATTTTGACGCAGAAAAATTAAATATTTATTTAAAAGAAGCAGGAATAACAAAAAATCTTGATAGGAGGTCAATACTTATTAATTTAGGCGTTGCCCAAAAAATAGATGGCGCATTAAAATTTAATAATACCGGCATTCTTTTTTTTGCGAAAAACCCGTCTAAATTTTTTTTAACTTCAAAAGTTGTTTGCGCTGAATATCAGACAAATGAAAAAGTGAATATTCTTGATAGGAAGATATATGATGATGGCTTGCTGGAAAATATAAAGCAGGCAATCAATTTTGTAAAGAGAAGAGTAAAAGTGGAATTTGAAATAAAAACAGCTCGAAGAAAAGAAATATCTCAGTATCCAGAACAAGCATACAGAGAAGCGATTGTTAATGCGATTATGCATAGAGATTATTTTGATAAATCTTCTGATATTCTGGTGGAGGTGTATAAGAATAAATTGGTTGCGTTTAATCCAGGAGGACTGGTTAAGTGGTTGAAAGCTGATGAATTCGGAAAAGTAAGCAAGACCAGAAACCCTATTATTGCTTCGCTTTTATCTAAAACGATATTTGTTGAGAAATTAGGAACTGGCATTAAAAGAATAAACGATGCGATGGATTTGGCAAAATTACCAAAGCCGAATTTTGAATTTTATGAACATTCTTTTTATGTAACTTTATCTGACAAAACATATTTGAAAAAATTTGGAAAAGACACCATAAAAGACACCATAAAAGACACCATAAAAGACACCATAAAATTATTGTCTAAAAACGAAAGGGTAGCATTAAAAGAGATGAAAAAAGATCCTCAAATCACTGCGGAAAAGTTGTCTTGTTTGCTTAATATCAATCTTAGAAACACTAAAAATAATATTTCAAAACTCAAGCAAAAAGGCATTTTAAGAAGAACTGGCCCAACCAAAGGTGGTTATTGGGAAATTTTGGGATAGAAAAGCAGGTGAATTTAGGCGGAATTGTTGATATTTGGTATAATTAATTTAGCTAATTTATGCTCAAAGAAGATTTACAAAATGGAATTGTAGTTAAGACCCGTGAGGGTGATTTTAAATTGTTAAAGGATAATCATTTGATTGATTTAAAAGAAGACGATGTAATAGTGCGCCAAGATGATATTATCCCTCATACACCAGTGGAAATAACTAAACCTGGGAGCACTCAAGCTGGTTTTTATTTTTCGATTGATGACGAGGAAGAAGTAAAGAAAATTACTGAGGCACCTGTGGTTGATGGTAATCGGGCAATTTCTCAATTTATTGAGAAATTGGCAGTCCAAATAGTTGAACAATCTGGGGTTGATGGAGAGGAGATGAGAACGCGTAATTTACGTAATATTATTATTTCTAGATTTAGAAATGTACGAGGGTTGGCTGATACCAGGGAAGCATTGATTAAGGCTGTTGAACTTGGTGGGGTTGGGTTAGATCAGGAAGCACAAAGTAAGGTGATAAGCTTGATTGAGATTGAGAGAAGGAAAGTTGAAGAAGCTATCTTGAGTGGAGGAAAGGGTCTTTTGGTGGAAGAAGATAAAAAACAGGTTTTGCCAGTAAAGGCAGAGCCGGCTAAAGTGGAGAAGAAAAGTGTAGTACATGATGAACATCGGAATTTATATAAAGAAGAGAGAGATATTTTTTCACATCAAAGTACAGGGGCAGTTGAAGAAATACAAGGATTGACCCTTGAATATTTTCGCAAAATGGGAAAAAATCCAGATGAAGCGACAGATAGAATTTTGCAGAAAATTAATTTACTCGAGGATGAGTCGGTATCTAAAAAAGCAGAAGGTATTGAAGCCTGGAAAAAATCAGGTACTTATAGGGTATATTTGACGCTTGGAGCCACTAGTATGGCAGAAGGGAAGACAGTGAGTGACGTTATTGATAAGTATAAAGAGGAGGGTAAGCCATATTTAACTAAAGAAGAATTTGATGTTATTGCGGATTTAAATAGAAAATTAGCATATTAATTTTTATGGATAGATTTGTAGCACCACAATTTATAAATGTTGAGGATAGAATTATTGGCCCTATTACCACTAGACAGTTTATAATGATGGTAATTGGGGGGATAGTGTGTTTTGGTTCATTTAAATTATTGGATACTGGCGCATTCGCTTTGATAACTTTTATTGTCGTAGTTTTTATTATTGTATTTGGATTTGTGAAAGTTAATGGTCGTAATTTTTCTCAATTTGTAAGTAGCATGATTGAGGCAATTAAAAGACCTAAGGTGCGTGTATGGCACAAGCAGGTAACTCAGGCTGATTTAGCTAAATTGCAGGAAGAAGAAAATGTACGAGAAATTAAATCTGATATTGGGCCAAAAAAGAAGGTTACTAGCTCTCAGCGATTGGCTGAGTTGGCATTGATGGTTGATACTGGTGGTCGGTATGAGGGTTGATCAATTAATTAATATTTATGGCAGAAAAAACAAAAAAGAAAAAGAGTGATTTTAGAGTTTCCACCCAGCAATATATTGATATTGCGGAAATTCATGATAGCACAGTTGTGATGAAAGATAATACTTTGGTTGTTGTGCTTTTAGCGTCTTCCATAAATTTTGCGTTGAAATCAGAAGAGGAACAAAATGCTATTATTCAGGGCTACATGTCCTTTATTAATTCAATTAGTTTTCCTGTACAAATATTAATACAGTCAAGGACTTTAGATATTTCTAAATATTTGGAAGAAATGAAATCTAAAGAAAAAGAACAAACAAATGAACTTTTAAAGATACAGATTCGTGAATATCGAAAATATGTGGCAGATCTTGTTGAGATGGGGGATATTGTATCAAAGAGATTTTATGTAGTGATTCCATATAATCCGCAAGAGGGCGAAAAGAAACAAGGCAAGGTCGGCAAGCTTTTTAATTCTTTTAAGGCAGTTAAGACAATTGGTTTAAAAAAAGAACAATTTTTAAAATACAAACAAGAGATTGATAGAAGGGTTAATGTTGTTCAAGGAGGATTATCTAGTATGATGATCAATAGTCAGCTTCTTGATACACAAGGCTTGATAGAGCTGTATTATAATACTTACAACCCAGAGGTTGCAAAAAGACAAAAGATGACTGATGTTGGTAAATTAAATGTGGAATAATTTAGTGTGTTGATGTGTTTATAGAATATTGAATTTTAAGTATTGTGTTTAGATATTAAAATATTAATGTGATTTTATGTTTAATCCGGCAGAAATAAAAAAACAAACGACGGGTAAAAAAGAAGAAGTACCGGCTAGCCAGGTTGCCCCAGTTAATGAAGAGGTGCAAATTGAGCAAGAGAAAGAAATTTTAGAAGCCCAGCGAATTTATCAGCGAGGAGTGGTAACATTAAAAGACTTGATGGCGCCTGCGGCTATGCGGGTTGAATCGACCTTTTTGGAACTCAATGGTAAGTTTGTGTCAACTATTTTTGTGACCACTTATCCTCGTTATATCTCCGTTGGTTGGTTTGACTCGTTGGTTGATTCGAGTTTTACCATGGATATATCTATGTATTTTTTTCCTATAGTTTCTGGGGTCGTGCTTAAGCAATTAAAGAAAAAAATTGGTTCTGTTGGCGCTCAAATTATGGCAGATCGAGAGAAAGGCGCGCCCAGAGATCCTTTGCAAGAGACAGCTTATCAAGACATTGAGAAATTAAGGGATGACTTAACTCAAGGTGTTGAACATTTTTTCCAGTTTGGCTTATATCTAACTGTTTATACAGATTCTGAAAAAGAGTTAGAAGAGGCCATGGAATGGATAGAATCAACTATTAATTCGAAACTAGTTTATACCAGACGGGCTATTTGGCAAACAGAGCGAGGGTTTAATTCTACGTTGCCGTTAGGCCGTGATGAGTTACAGGTCTATACAAATTTGAATACATCGCCGATTGCCTCGACTTTCCCTTTTGTGTCATCAGAACTAACTTCAGATAATGGAATACTTTATGGCATTAATCGACATAATAATAGTTTAATTTTGTTTGATCGTTTTAGTTTACAAAATGCCAATACAGTTGTTTTTGCTACGTCTGGAGCTGGTAAAAGTTATGCTATCAAATTAGAGGTGTTGCGCTCAATGATGCAAGGCACTGATGTAATTATTATTGATCCAGAAAGGGAATATCAGTATTTATCCGAGGCGGTTGGCGGAACATATATTAATATTGCCTTAAGCTCTGAAAGTAAAATTAATCCTTTTGATTTACCGGCTAATTTGATGGAGGGGGAGAAAACTGGGGATATTATACGTTCTGCTGTTATTACAGTTAAAGGATTGGTTCGGCTAATGGTTGGCGAATTGAGCCATGAGGAAGATTCATTACTTGATAAAGCTTTGCTTGAAACTTATGCAAAAAATGATATTACGCCTGGATCAGATTTATCACAGGTTGATCCTCCTATTTTGTCTGATTTAGAACAAGTGCTCGAAGGTATGGAGGGAGGGCATGCAGTTGCTCAAAGATTGGGTAAGTATACCCAAGGTACGTTTTCTGGATTATTGAATCATAAAACCAATATTAACGTAGCTAATCAGTTGGTTGTGTTTTCTGTGAGGGATTTGGAAGATGAGCTGCGACCGATAGCTATTTATACAATTGTTAATTATATATGGAATATTGTAAGGAGTGAACTCAAGAAAAGAGTTTTGGTGGTAGATGAAGCTTGGTGGCTGATGCAGTATGAAGATAGTGCTAAATTTCTTTTTGCTTTAGCTAAGAGGTGCCGTAAGTATTATCTTGGACTAACTACTATTACTCAAGATGTGAACGATTTTTTAAATTCGCCATATGGAAAGGCGATTGTAACCAATTCGGCTATTCAGTTGTTATTGCGACAATCAACCGCTGCTATTGATGTAGTTTCTAAGACGTTTATGTTAACTCAGGGTGAAAGATATTTATTACTTGAATCAGGTGTGGGAGAGGGAATATTTTTTGCTGGGTCTAAGCATGTAGCAATTAAAGTAGTGGCATCATATACCGAAGACCAGATAATAACCTCAGATCCTCGGCAGTTACTTGAGATTGAGGAGGCTAAAGATGAGTTTGACAAAGAAGAAGGAGAAGGGAAGATGAAATAATTTTAAACTAGAAATTTATGGATAAAAAAAAGTTGTTTATTATAGCGCTAGTGGTTGTTGTGGTTATTATACTCCTTGGAGTGGGAGGATATTTTTTAATTAACAGAGAGGGCAGTCAAGAGAATCCAATTAAGAAGCTGAATGATATCAATTTGAATGATCAGCCTGGTGGTAGCTTACTGCCTCCGGCTAGAGACGAGGAACAAAAGAATGAAGAAGAAAAAGAACTGTCGGATTTTGACAAGCGAGAGGTGGTAGCTAAGAACAGGGCTAAGTTTTTTGTTGAGATGCTTGGTAGTTATTCTCCTGAATCTGGTTTTCTAAATATTACTGAATTAAGGGGAATGATGACATATCGCATGAAAGTTTGGGCTGATGATTTTATTGAAAGAAATTCGGGTAAAGATAGCCAAGAAAGAATAACCACTCAGGCTTTTAAGCTTGAAACCTTAAATAGTAGTGGTTCAAATATTAATATTTTGGTTTATACGAGAAGAGAGAGGGTCGATCAAGGTAAAACTACTTTATACAATCAGAATGCGCTTGTGTCCATGACAAGGGCGCAAGATGAGTGGCTAGTGGATAGTATTGAGTGGAAATAATATTAAATACATGCCTAATTTGGATTATAAGAGAATAATTTTAGGGGGTTTGATTTTGATTATTGGAGTTGGTTTGATAATTGGTGTTTTGTGGTTGGTATTTTTTCGACAACCGGCGGAAGACGCCCCTGCTGGAGGCGATGTGGCTGTAGGAGTTGGTGGTGAGTTGCCTGGCACTGGGGTTGGTGGCGTTATTGGACTTATTAGCCCACCCGGTCAACTACCTGGAGAGCCAGGTAGTCAAGGAGAAGAAGATGGTTTAATTACTGATTTTGAGGTGGAAGGCAAGGTTGATAACGTGGCTAGCGGATCTTTAACCCAGGTCACTGGAGTAATGGAGGATGAGTTAGCTGATGTTAATTTAGGTCAAGGTAGCCTTAGCTATTTGAGTATTGAAGATGATAAATTTTATCGCATTTCTCTTGATGGCTCTGGTAAAACGCTTTTGTCTGACAAAGAGTTTCCGCATGTTGAAGATGCATATTTTTCGCCTGATAATAGAAAAGTCATTCTTGAATATCCAGATGGAGCTAATATCATATATGATTTAGCTTCAGGTAAGCAGATAAGTTTGCCTCAAGGTATGACTGATCCTAGCTGGCGTAATAATTCTGAGGGGATTGCATATAAATATATAAGTGATAATGATGAGGACAACTGGTTGCTAATAGCAGATGATACTGGTGGTAAAACTGAGGCGGTAGAGCATTTGGGCGATCAGGGAGACAGTGTGCAGGTTAGTTGGTCACCAACTAACGAAGTTGTTGCTTTGTATCATAAATCAGTAGGATTGAACAAGGAAGAAGTGTTTTTTATTGGTTTGAATGATGAGAATAATAAATCATTGGTGGTTGAAGGGTCAAATTTTAAAGGAATATGGTCGCCTCAGGGGGATCGAATTCTTTATCAGGTGATAGATTATGATAATAATTATAATCCAATTCTCTGGGTGGCAGATGCGCAAGGGGATAACATAGGCGGAAATAATTTTAATTTAGGGCTATCAACATGGGTGGACAAATGCGTATTTGCACGTGACAATAAGACAGTGTATTGCGCTGTGCCGGTAAGTTTGCCCGAAGGTGCTGGTTTTTATCCAGATTTATTAAATGATTCAGCTGACGTTTTTTATAAAATTGATTTATCAACTGGCTTGAGTCGGCTGGTTGCTTATCCTGTATTGTCTGAGAGTATTGATAGTTTTCAAGTTAAAAAAATATTTATAACGGATGATAGCAGCCGACTTTATTTCTGGGACGCCTTTACTAATAAATTATATTATTTAAGATTAAGATAGTTATATGAATAAATCCTCTGTAGTAACATTTATAACGGTTTCAATTGTTTTGCTGGTAGGTGTTTTTTTTATTTGGATGATGATGTCATTTTGGGACGGCGGGGAGGACATAAATATAATACAGCCGTCTAGCGAGGAAGTTCAGGATAATCAACAGCAGATAGACCCTTTAGTCACCTCTGCAGAAGATGTTTATTTGGCGCTTGTAGGGGAAGACGACCCATTACGTGGTGATCAGGGGATTGAATTGTTAATTTTAGAATTTGGAGATTTTGAGTGTCCTTATTGCTCACAGATTCAAGAGTCTTTAATAAATATATTAGCTAAATTTGATGGGAAAGTTGGATTAGTTTGGAAAGATTTTCCAAATCCATCACATCCCCAAGCGAGGTTGGCGGCATTGGCATCTAGGTGTGCAGAAGAGCAGGGTAAATTTTGGCAGTATCATGATTATCTTTTTGTTAATCAAGACCAATTGTCACGAGAACTGTATAATCAGTTGGCTCTTGAATTGGATTTAGATTTACAATTATTTAATAGTTGTCTAGAGACACAAAAGTATATTAAAAAAGTTGGTCAAGGCCTGGAAGACGGACAGAGGTTAGGAGTAGATGCTACCCCATATTTATTTATTGGTAAAAGTGTGATAGATTTTGCGGCTAGCCAAGAGGAAATTGAGGGAGTAATCAGAAAAGAACTTAAGAATTAATAAATATTTTAAAATATTAATTAAAAAGCACCTGTGAAGGTGCTTTTTTGGGCCTATTGTATTTAGCTTATTCTAAATGAATTTTATTTTCAAATTCATCTATTTTTTGACGGATTAAAGGGTTTTTTTTGAGGTTTGGATCTCTTGAGATGATTTTTTCAACAGCACTTTTTGATTTTTTTATGATGAGATAATCTGTAAGTTTAGCAATTTTTAATTCATCTTGATAGCCGGATTGTGAAATGCCATATACTTCTCCTGGGCCGCGAAATTCTAGGTCTTTTTCAGCTAGTTTAAACCCATCATTATATTCCATAAGCGCATGCATGCGCTTTATGGAGACTTCGGAGTCAGATTCCGTAAGAAGAAAACAATATGATTGGTGGTTGCTTCTCCCAACTCGACCACGGAATTGATGCAATTGAGACAAACCAAAGCGCTCAGCTGATTCTATCAGCATAATAGTGGCGTTAGGTACGTCAATACCAACTTCAATAACAGGAGTGGAAACTAAGATTTGAGTTTTATTATTTAAAAAGTCATTCATGACTTTTTCTTTAACGTTGGTTTTAAGTTTGCCATGCATTAGACCAATATGGAGATTAGGAAATATTTTTTCATTTAGTTTTTTGTATTCATCTTTTACTGCCTTAACGCCCAATTTATCTGATGGGTCAATTAGGGGACAAATAACAAATGCCTGCCTGCCTTGTTTTATTTGTTCTTGAATAAATTTATATTTTTCCGGACGTTTTTCAGACGGTACTACTTGAGTTATTATTTTTTTACGTCCTTTAGGCATCTGATTGATGATCGAGAGATCTAAATCTCCGTAGGCTGTTAGAGCAAGTGAGCGTGGAATGGGGGTGGCCGTCATTGATAACAAGTGCGGTATAGCCCCCTTTTTATTTTTTTGTTTTAGGCTTTTTCTTTGCTGAACGCCAAAGCGGTGTTGTTCATCAATAATAATTAATCCTAAATTATTGAAGGTAACTTTATCTTGTATGAGGGCATGTGTGCCAATAGCTAGATCAATTTTTCCAGAGGATATAGATTTATATATATCTGATTTGAGATTTTGTGTTTTGCTTGTTTTGCAGTTAATTAGTTTTTTTTCTGTTCTAGTTAACAGGGCGATATTTATGGGTAAGCCTTTAAATAGTTGAGCAATGGTATTGAAATGTTGGCTAGCTAAAATTTCTGTGGGAGCCATGTAGGCTGTTTGGCAATTATTCAGTGTGCTATTGAGAATCGCTAAGCA
The DNA here is from genome assembly GCA_964573135.1 of uncultured Gammaproteobacteria bacterium. Taxonomy (GTDB): domain Bacteria; phylum Patescibacteriota; class Patescibacteriia; order UBA2196; family GWA2-42-15; genus CAZNIO01. Next base: position 36,507 of record CAZNIO010000005.1, on the reverse strand, counting down.
AGCTACGATTGTTTTACCTGACCCAACATCGCCTTCGAGTAAGCGGTTCATTGGAGTATTTTTTCCCATGTTTTTTATTATTTCCCAAGCAGCTATTTTTTGGGCTGAGGTTAGCGTAAAAGGAAGAGAATCCACGAATTTTTTAGTTTCTTTTTCGTGGAATTTTATGGGTAGACTTTTATTTTTTTTAAGTTCTTGTTTGGCTAGATTTGTGCGTAATTGAAGCAGAAAGAACTCATTGAATTTTAGTCTGTCTTTTGCTTGGTTGAGTAGATTTTGGCTATCTGGGAAGTGAATTTGTTTTAGTGCGATTGGTAGTTTGTTTAACTTATTTTCTAGTATAATATCATCAGGTAGCCACTCTGGTATTTTATTAGATAAATGGATTATTCTACTTATAAGGAAACGGAGTTGTTTGGTGGTTACGTTTTTAGTTAAAGGATAGATGGGCACTATTCTTGCAGTATGAGTGGTGGTTGTTTTATACTTAGTAATTTTTTCGAAATTGGGATGGACAAATTGCAGCCCGTCTTCTTTTTGATCTACTTTGCCTGAGAGATAAAGCTGATCTCCTGGGTGGAGGTTTTGAATTAGATAGGGTTGATGGAACCAGATTGCTTTGATTTGGTCAGTCTCGTCAGTTATAATGGCTTCGGTAATTAGTCTTTTTTTCCACTGAGAACGTTTGTTTTGAATAAGTTCAATTTGTCCTTTTATAGTTACGTTTGTGTTTGGCTCGATATCTTTTATGAGTTTGATTTTTGTCCAATCTTCCCATCTGAAGGGTAAATAATGTAAAAGATCCCCAGCAGTATGGATGCCAAGTTTTTTTAATTTAGGGGTTATTTTTTTTGCAATAGGGGATATAGCCTCTACCTCTGTATCTAAATTTATCATGTTTTAATGTTAACAGGTTGCGTGGATTTGGGCAAAATAAAGAGCTGGCTGCATACGAGTAGTATACAGCCAGCTACTTTTACTTTAGTGCATACGCAGTTATTAACTGCGCAATAGAAAGGATAAGCCAAAATATGCTGAGATACTTATCCCGATTTTTTATTACGCGAGTTATTCCTACTAGGAACATGCTTAATCCTGATATAAATAACCAATAATGGAGTACCATGATAGTACCTCTTTATTAAAGGAAATGAACGATTTTATTTATTTGTGTATTAGAGTAGTATACACTATATTGATAAGTTTGTCAAGTATTATTTACATCTTTTTTCCTATTGACAAGGCTAAAATGATAGTGTATACTTAAGTTGTCGGTAATTATTTACAACAATTAAACCATATGACTAATATTAGCCAATTATTATCACGTTTGGGATTAGGTGAAAAAGAGGTTAAGATTTTTTTAGCTTTAACCAAGCTGGGGTCTTCTAGCGTGAGCAGTATTGCTGATGAATCAGGCGTTACTCGAACACATGTTTATGACATTGCTGAAGATTTACAAAAAAAAGGACTTTTGACTAAAATTGAAGAGAAAAATACTCGTAAATACGAGGCAATTGGTTATGCAGATTTATTGGCTTATATATCGCGTCAGCAAAAAGAACTTCAGTTCTTAGAGAATGATTTCATTAAGGCTGCTAGCGTCTTTGACGCTCTTCAGGTGGGAAAGAATCAAAGAACTAAAATTCGTTTTTTTGAGGGCAAAGAAGGAATTGAAAATATATATGATGAAATTCGTCGTGATTTGAAAAAGCAGTTATTTAGCTCTGAGCTTTTAACTATTTTTTCTCCGGCTCGCCTAGAGTCTCTTTTGCCAGGATGGATGAAAAGCAAGAAATATATTGATGTTGCACATGAGATGACAAAAAGAGGTATTATTTATGAATCAGAGGTTGGTCGACAATATGTTGATTTAATGAAGAAGAGCCAAAATAAGCATTGTTACAAGGCTTGGCCGAAAGGAGAAGATGATTTTACTACTGATGTTTTATGTTGGTTAGATAAAATTGTTTTTATTGATGTGGTTGATCATCCGTCTGGAATTGTTATTGAAAGTTCGGCAATCGTAAAATCATTTAAGATGTGGTTTGAATTTATGTGGGCCGATCTGGAACAGTTTTAGTATAATGATTTATATAATTTAAAAACCACCTCGTTTTATTGAGGTGGTTTTATAAATAAATGGTACTGGTACCCTCGCTAGGAATCGAACCTAGATCGTAAGCTCCGCAAGCTTATGTTCTATCCGTTGAACTACGAGGGCTTTTAGTTAGGTGAATAGCGCGTATTAGAGCTTGAAGAGTCTGCCCAAGGTTTCGGAAGCTGGTTCGTTTTCTTGTTCTAAATCTTCTTCTAGACATTGCCTTAGATGAGCTTTGATGTGAACTGGATCCTCTTCGCCTAGAGGAACTGTAAGCCTTGGTCTTATATTAGATTTAAAATTAAGGTATAAGTTTTTTACGTCTGGTGGTTGATAGATAATCCAGAAATTTTCAAGCTCACTATATTTGTATTCTTTTTTGCCGATTTTTATGCCTTGATGGTTTATTTCAAATTGAATTTGCGCTGGTTCATGATGATGATTGATGACTAAGATAATACCAATCATTATGGTAATTAAAGCGAATAGAAAGTTAGCTGTCAAGACAGAGTAGACTAGTATTAATCCACCAATAATTGCGGTTATTAGATACCAGCCTCGATTACGGTCATACTTTTCGTATTCTTTGAATGACCATTTGATTGGCTTTTCTTTAGATTTATGTTGTTTATCCATATATTTATATTTAAAATTCTACTTATATTCTACCATTAATTGATAAAAAAACCAATAGAATTTTATGGTATTTTTTGATATATTGATAGTATGGCAGAAAAGAATGTTTTTGTTAACTTTCTTAAAGATATTAAGTTTTTTATACTTAATATTCTTTTCCCTGTGGAGTGTCTGGGGTGTGGCAAGGAGAATGATTGGTTGTGTAGTAAGTGTTTAGACGGATTTGAATATAGGGTTGAAGATAGATGTGTTGTGTGTAAGCAAAAAGTACATTTTGGCAAAACGCATGATGAGTGTCGGAGTGAAACGAGTCTGGATGGAGTGATCATTGCCTGTGAATCTGGTGATAAACTATTGCAGAATGTGATACGCAAGTTTAAGTATAATTTTATTCAAGATTTACATGTGGGTTTATCCCGTGTTTTTATTAACAAGATAATATTATCCAAGCAACAGGGGAATATGTTTTTACTTGCAGGGGGGTTTGTTGTAGCACCTGTTCCTTTGCATAAAAAGAGATTGCGCTGGCGTGGTTTTAATCAGGCAGAATTATTAGCAAGTAGTGTTTCTAATTTTTTTGATTGGCAGGTGAGAACCGATTTGATTGTACGGAGAAAATATACTAAACCCCAGGTTGGGCTTAAGAAGAAAAAACGCGTTAAGAGCATTCAAAATATTTTTGATGTTGATGAATTCGTCAGTGGTGATGTGTTGTTAATTGATGATATTTTAACTACGAGTGCTACCTTGGGGGAATGTGCACGAGTTTTGAAGAAAAAAGGAGCACATCGAGTATGGGCGATGGTTCTGGCCAGAGGTTGATTTTTTAAATTAAAAATGTTACGATAAATTTTGAAGATGACGGATCGTTTCGCCATCTTCAAAAGATTATTTTGGAGAGGTGCCTGAGTGGTTGAAAGGGGCACCCTGCTAAGGTGCTGTATCTTCACGGGTACCGGGGGTTCGAATCCCCCCCTCTCCGCCAATAAGGTGAGGTGTCAGAGTGGTCGAATGAGATAGTCTTGAAAACTATTGGGCCTTCACGGGTCCCGTGGGTTCGAATCCCACCCTCACCGCCAACTAAAAACACCCTTAGATTTTAAGGGTGTTTTTAGTTGCCTTGAACTTTAATTAATGATTATTGTATTATTTTGAACTTTAATACTAGCTGTGTTGTTTTTGAGATTGCCTTCAATCAATTGTGTTGTTAGTGGATTTTCAATTTTATGGCGTAGAATTTTTCTTACATAGCGTGCACCTTCTTTAGGTGTATAATCTTTTACTAAGTGATCAATTACCTTTTTATCCCAGTTGATGACAAGATTTTGGTGCTTGAGTTGGTGGTTAATATTTTGTAGCTCAAGTTCAATTATTTTTTTAATACTTTTTGCGGATAGGGGTTGGAAGACGAGTAGTTGGTCGATTCTATTTATTAATTCAGGGCGTAATAAGTCATGTAGACTTTCTAGAAAATTATTATTTTGGATTTGGTTTGAATTATCAAAGCCAATTGAGTCATTTTCATTGGATTTTTTTAGGCCTATGTTGGTGGTGATGATAATAATGGTATTTTTAAAGTTAATGGTTTTTCCTTTGGCATCAGTTAAATGCCCATCTTCTAATATTTGAAGTAGAATATTGAATATATCTGGGTGAGCTTTTTCTATTTCATCAAAAAGAACAACTGAATGTGGGTTGCGTTTAACTTTTTCTGTTAGAGTACCACCTTCGGTGTAACCAACATAGCCGGCAGGAGCTCCTAGCATTTTACTGGCATTGAATTTTTCATTAAATTCTGACATATCTAATCGTATGAGGTTTTGTTTGCTGGGGAAGATTGTTTGGGCTAGGGTTTCTGCAATATATGTTTTACCCACACCAGATGGTCCTGTGAAGATAAATGAGCCCAGGGGTCGTTTTTGGCCAGATAAGCCTATGGCTGATCTTTGCAGGGCGATCACTAGGTCTTCTAATATTTTATCTTGGCCAACGATTTTTGTTTTGAGTTTTTTTGTCAGATTTTTTAAATTCTTTTTGGGTTGGCTTGAGTCTGGAATATCAATTTTAGTTGATGCAGCCACTATGGCGGTAATGTCTTTTTTAGTGATATGGTTGTCTAAACTTTTTGAAATTAAGTTGTTTTGCAACTTTTTTTCCTCTAATTTATATATTTGATTAATTAACTCAAACTCTTTGGTTTTGATTTCAAGTGCTTCCTTGTATTTTTCTTTGAGGATTAAATCTTTTTTTTGTTCAAAAATATCTTCTAGTTCTTTTTCTAAATTAATTAACTGTTGATAATTTTTGTTACCTGGCTGTGATAGTTTCTTTTTTGCTAGGGCTTCATCAATGAGGTCAATTGATTTATCGGGTTGGAATTGGTCGGTGATATAGCGGTCACTTAAATAGACGGCTTGGAGTATGGCTTCGTCGGTAATATCTAGGCCGTGGTGCTTGATAAATGACTCTTTGATGCCGTGAATAATATCGATTGTTTCTTGCGTAGTTGGTTCATCAACTTTAACTGATTGAAAGCGTCGGCAGAGAGCAGTGTCTGGTTCAATGTGTTTTTTGTAATCATTGTATGTTGTAGCGCCAATGCATCTTATTTCTCCTCTGGCTAGAGCTGGTTTTAAAATATTGGCAGCATCCATTGTACCAGAAGCTGAGCCAGCACCCATAATATTATGGATTTCATCAATAAATAGGATTATATCAGGATTTTTTTTAACCTCATCAACTATTTGTTTAATTCTGGCTTCAAACTCTCCTCGATAGCTGGTGCCAGCTACGAGTAGGGGAATATCAAGACTATATATATTTTTAGTGAGTAATATGTCGGGTACATTGCCTTGCATTATTTTTTTAGCCAAACCCTCTATAATAGCAGTTTTGCCTACGCCTGGTTCGCCGAGAAGAATTGGATTATTTTTGTTTTTGCGTGAGAGAATTTGAATAATGCGATTTAGCTCTTGCTCCCGCCCAATAACTGGATCTATTTTCTTTTGAACGGCTTGGTCAGTTAGGCATTGGCCAAAAAAATCAAGTAAACTTTCTTCTTTCTGGTGCAGTCCTTTTTGGTGTTTATCCACTTTTTGTTTAATGGCATTAATGGTTTGGGTCATATTTGGAAAATTGGAAGTTGAGCCAAGAATAGATTTGAGATGATTTAGGATCACTTTTGGGTTTGTTTTAAATTTAGTTAGTGTTTTTAATACTTTTTCGTCTTTGGCGGTCACTAGACTATGGAGAAGATGTTCTGTGCCAATATATTGATGATTATGTTTGGCGGCGACTTCTACTGATTTAATAATAATGTTTTTAATCGCGTGGATTGCTTGCTGGTTAGCAGGAGAGAATATTTTTTCTAATTCTATTGTTTGACGTGTTCTTGTGGCTTGTTTTGTAGCAGAGAGTTTAATTCCTACTTTGGTCAGGACTTCACTTGCAAGTGACCCCTTATTATTGACGAGTGATTGCAATAGATCAATGGGTTCTATACTTTTTTTCTTTTTAGCTAAAGATAACCCATAGGCATGTACTATGGTTTTTTTGTAGCTTTTAGTAAGTTTATTTAGGATATTAATTTGAGTGGTCATGAATTGTTTTTGAATTTAGGTTATTGTATCAGGGATTGGGGATTAAATCAAGTAGCTAGAGTGACTTTTATTTTGATTTTATCTAACATTTTTTTAGTGGGTGGCTTATTGAGTAAACCGTGCTTGGCACCCATTTTAGTGACTACACTATTTGAATTTAGCATGGCTAGCTGGAGTGCTTTTTTGATGTCGTAGTTGTATAGATGGAGGCCAGAAACAAAACCTGAGCCAAAGGCGTCGCCAGCGCCAGTGGCGTTGACTACTTTTTTATCGAGAATTTTGGCAGACAAGAGCTGGGATTTATCTTTGACAAAAGCACCTCGGTTACCGGCGGTTACAGAGATTATTGCATTTGGTGCAATTTTTGAGAGCTTTGAGACGATAGGTTTAATGTTTTTGCTTTTAGAGTTGGTCAATGCCTGAGCTTCCTTGATGTTAAGTAGAAGAACGTCAGTCTTTTGTAATATGGGCTTTAGCTGAGATTTACTTGAAAGTAGTTCTTTGTTGCCTGGATTCCAGGCAATTTTTATATTATTTTTTTTGGCAATTTGGAGCAGTTTTTTAAGAAGAGGCAAGTTGCCGTTAAGGGATGTTACAAAAAGCCAGGTGGAGTGGATGTTGGTTTTTTTGAGTTTAAAATTTTTAAAGTCACTTGCGCCACGGAAGATAAGGGCGGTGCGATCACCAGTATTGCTTAAAAATATTACAGAGTAACCAGTTTCTTCTCTCTTTTTTATATTTACTAAACTAGTATCTACCTTAAATTTTTTCATTGTTTTAAGTATTTCTTTACCAGGCAGATCATTGGCAATTTGGCTTATGAGTGCGGTTTGTAAACCCATATTTGAGAAAGTTGCGGCAGAATTTGATCCGCCACCCCCAATGTCAAAATACATTTCTTTAACAGTGATTTTATTGCCAAGATTGCTTGGATCAAAAGGATGACATATTTTTCCTTGGCAACTTAGGTCTTTGTTTTGGATAAAAATGTCACGTACAGCAGATCCAATGCTAATTATATCGAATTTTTTAGACATAGATTTTTAGTCAAGTATTATTTATATTTTAGTTAGTTCTTCTTTAACTATTTGTCGGTCATCCCACGGCATTTTTTTATTATGGGCTGTGCAAATTGCTTGTTCAGCTCCTTTGCCAGTTATTAGGACGAGATCGTTTTCTTTTGCAATTGATAAGGCTTTGTGGATGGCTTGTCGGCGATCTAGTATTTTTAATGTTTTACTTTTGTCTTTTATGCCAGAAATGACTTGGTCGATGATTGTTTGTGGATTTTCGTCGTATGGATCTTCGTTGGTGACGATGATAGTATTGGCTTTTTTTTCTGCCATTTTGCCAAGTATTGGTCGCCTGGCTTTGTCGCGCCCACCACCACAAGAGCCCAAGACGTGGATGAGTTTGTTGTATTTAACGTCGCTTAGTGTTTGATAGAGTTTTTCTAGAGCTTGTGGCTCAAAACTGTAGTCAACCATTATTTTAAACCCTTTATTATTTTTAATAAATTCGAGTCTACCGGGTAATGGCTTGAGGTTGGTAATGGCTTGTTTAATTTTTAGGTGATCAACCTTGAGGACACTGGCTACATTTGCAGCTGCTAAAGCATTGTATATGTTATATTTTCCAAGTAAATTTATTTTATACCCTTGAGCATCTGATTTTGTGTAGGTGATTTTTTTATCAGCCTTGAAATTTAAGAAATAGTTTGCATTCTCATCATCTTTATTAACTATGATTGTCTTTTCAATATTTTTTTTGTGATAAGAGTTTTCTAAGTGCTTGAAGAGCCTTCCTTTGGCTTGCTTATATTTTTCAAAACTACCATGACTTTCGATGTGTTCAGGATAGATATTGGTAAAAACTAATATATCATAATTAATACCAACATGACGAGATTGCTTAATGCCTTCAGAGGATGTTTCGATGATAGCAATGTTGCAATTTTGTTTTACCATTTTTTTTAGAAGTTTCTGAGTTTGGAATCTACCAAGCATGGTCATTTTTTGATCGTTTAGCCACTCTTTGTTTTTGATTTTAAAAAGAGTGGTTGTTGTCATGCCAACATTAAAACCAGAGGCCTCTAGAACTTGGGCAATAAAATAGCAGGTTGATGATTTACCAGCGGTTCCCGTTACCCCAATAACTGTCATTCTTTTTGATGGGTTGTTGTAAAATAATTTGGCTAAAATAGCTAATATTAGATGGTAATATGAGAGAATAAAATTGGGAGTTAGTTTTTTGATGAGGGTTTTCATATAGGTTTAGTTTATATTAAATGGGGGGATTTGTAAATTTTATAGAGGTATTTAAAAGGCGAGATTAAATCTCGCCTTTTAAGTAATATGTTATGTATATATTAAATTTCTTTTTCCATTTTATCAATATCATCTGGATTGGTAAAACTTTTCCAACCATCTTTGATTGGTACAACTTTTACCTTTTTTTTCTTAGCTAATAGTGTTATTGCGTCAGTGATTTCATATTCACCTCTGGGTGACTCGTTAATTTTTTTGATACTTTCAAAGATTTCAGGCGTGAATTTATACATGCCAATATTAATTGAATAGTCGAGGGGTCGCTGGTCATCAAAATCTATGCCTGGTTTCGGTTTTTCGGTAATGTTTTGTAGAAATCCATGTTGATCAACTTTGTGTAATCCGTAGTGCTGAGGCTCTTGGTGGTGGTATCCTGCTACATAACAATATTTATTTTTAAGAGCTCTCATTATTTTAAGGTCTTCAGCTGAGTACAGGTCATCGCCATTGACAACGATGAAGTTTTCGTTGTGCACATTTTTTTCTACACATTCTACCGGGCAAGCTGTGCCATATCGTTTTGTCCCTATAATTTCAAATTGGTCTACAAGTGTCAGATTAAATTTATGTTTATACTTTTCTGCAAATTCTTGCATTTTTTCTTTCTGATAGCCAATGACTAGAATTATTTCTTTAAAACCAGCACGTTTAATATTTTTTAAAAGATAATATATAAATGGTTTGGTTTTGACATGGATTAGATGCTTTGGTTTATCTTTGGATAATTCTAGCATACGGGTGCCTTTGCCAGCCGCTAGTACTACTATTTTATTGGTCATAGGGTTTAATTTATAGTTAGCAAAAAAACAAGATTTTTCTTGTTTTGTTTATTGGTTAAAATATTTTTTTAATTATGCGGGAAATTCGGAATATATTATACCATTTTTTGTTCAGAATATAGTCCCAAGCACCTACATAGTTTATAGTTTTTCCACCAAATCCTTTTTTAAATTTGGTAATGCCTGCCCATTTGGTGTTTGATTCATCTATACCCCACAAATCGTAGACTGTCATGCCGGCTTGCTTGGCGTCTTGTATGGACTGCCATTGGATGAGATAGCCCGCCATTAATTGTCTGCCTTGGGTAGAGGAAGCACCGTGGAGGTAGGTGGCGGTTTTGCCGTAATAGATGACAATAATACTGGCCAAGGGCTTATTATCATGTTCCGCTAAATAAAGTTTTAATTTAATTTCTTTTTGATTGCTTGTAAAAAAGTTAATGAGTTTTTTGTAATACTCCTGAGGGTAAGTGTGAATTTTGTTTCTTTTGGCGGTATTTAAATTAAGATCGCAGAAAGTAGCAGTGTCTTTGATAATAGTGTCAGGATTAGAGATTCGGATAGTAACTCCCTTTTTTGCTGCAAGGCGGATATTATATCTAGTTTTAGGATGCATTTTGGCGAGTAATTCATCTTGTGTTTTTTGTAGATCGAGTATAATAGTACTGGTGGGTTCTTTAGTGTGAGTCAAAATTTTTGGTGTTTTAAAACCTAGTCTTTGGATAAAACCACTGGTGTGGCCTCTTGTTTCATAAGGCGGTAAAGTACGTAGAAAAACAGAATTTTTAAAATCTTGACCTATTCTTTTAATGACTGCTCCATAGCTAGAGGTTTTTTTCTCTACGTGATTTTTATTCCAAATGGGTCCGCGGGGACAATACCAAAAAGATTGGTTACCTGGTAAGATTTTTTTAATGGCCATGGTAATCATTTCCAGTTCTTTGTTTTCAAGAACAGCTAGGCGCTTGACTTGGTTGCCCAATATTTCTTGATTAAATTGAGCCCAATCCCAGGATTGCAAAAAACTGGCTGGATTGGTATTATGCCAGATAAATTGATCCCATGCTTTTTTATCTTTAAATTTGTTGGTTAGTTCCATAGTTTTTTGTGTATAACATGTAGTTTATTCCTATTTTTACGAAATTGCAAGTTGATATTTTTTGCTTGATTTCAAATTTTTAGCTAAGATTAAATTATGACGAAAGGTTTTAGTGTGCAAGACAAATATTTTCAAAAAGCCAAGAAACTGGGCTATTTAGCGCGGAGTGTTTTTAAGTTACAGGAAATTCAAGAAAAATTTCGTATTTTAAAAAAGGGCATGAACGTTTTGGATTTAGGGGCAGCTCCTGGGAGCTGGTTGCAATTTGTACGCGAGGTTGTTGGGGATAATTCAAAATTGGTGGGTGTTGATACTACAGATATACAGGGGATTGGCAAAAGCATTGTTACTTTACAAATAAATATTTTTGATGAGAAAATAGAATCTGTAATTAGAGAAAAATGTGCAAAGAGGTTTGATGTGATTTTATCTGATTTAGCGCCTAAAACAAGTGGGGTTAAAGAAGTTGATCACTATCGTTCGATTGAGCTTGGTGAAAGGGTATTAGAATTAGCATGTGAGCTTTTGGCACTTAAGGGTTCGTTGGTGATAAAGGTTTTTCAGGGGAGTGATATGGACGATTTTTTGAGAAAAGTGAAACAAGCTTTTAAAAAAGTGAGTGTATTTAAACCTAAGGCTTGTCGCGATAGGAGTTTTGAAGTATATATTATTGCTAGTAATTATAGAGGTTAATTTTTTTGCTTGTAAGGGTTAAAAATGATAGAATTAAATAGACAAGAGGTTGGTTATATAATCAATAAATTTATGAATATATTGGATAATATAAAGAGGATTGAGAGGATGGATCAATCAAATATGATTGGGTCAATTGATTCTTTTTATAAGCAAATTGAACAGGCCTGGAGCGAGACGAAAAAAGTGAAGTTAGGCGGTTCTTTTAACAAGATAGATAAGGTGGTGATTAATGGTATGGGCGGTTCTGGTCTGGGGGCTCATATTATCCAATCTGTTTTTTTTAAAAAATTGAAAGTGCCAGTTGGTAATATTCACAGCTATCAAGTTCCTGGGATGGTGGATAAAAATACTTTATTTATTTTATCGAGTTATTCTGGTAATACTGAGGAGGTTTTGTTTTCACGTAAGGAGGCAAAGAAGAGGGGGTCACAGATTCTTGGAATTTCTACTGGTGGTAGATTAGGAGAATTAATAAAGAATGGCGAGGTGGCTGGTTATTTAATTGACGAGCGTCATAATCCGTGCGGAGAGCCTAGAATGGGGATAAGCTATTCGGTAACTGGACTTTTGGGTTTACTGCGACAGGCGGGGGTAGTTAATGTGAGCGATAATGAGATTAAAAGTGTTATATTATTTTTGAAAAAAGTTAAGAAAAAATTTGATATAAGGAGATTGGCATCTGCAAATATAGCGAAGCAAATTGCGTTGGACTTGAAAGATAAAATTCCTGTAATAATTACGGCTGATTTTTTATCAGGCAATGCCCATGTAATGACCAATCAGATTAATGAGAATGCTAAGAATTTTTCTTTTTACTATGTTGTTTCAGAGTTGAATCATCATTTAATGGAGGGATTAAAAAAACCTGGGACTAATAGTAAAAATTTAAAATTTGTGTTTTTTGATTCTTCTTTGTATTATGAAAAGAACAGAAAAAGAATTGAGATTACTAAAGATGTAGTGAGGAAGAATAAGATTGGGTATATAGGCGTTGAGCTAGAAGGCATGACTCAGTTAGAGCAATCTTTTGAGATGCTTTTAATTGGATCATATGTTAGTTTTTATTTAGCCATATTGAATGGTGTTGACCCTTCTCCTATCCCTTGGGTTGATTATTTTAAGGAGAGATTAGGTAAATAGGACCAATGAGTTTTATATTAAAATTTACAAGTTATACACTGGCTTTTTATAAGCCTTTTATTTATTTTATATGATTACAATAGTTTTACCTGTTTTAAATGAAGAATTAGTTTTGGAAGAGAATACCCTGAGAGTATTTTCTTTTTGTAAAAAGAACTTAGATGATGTTTGGCAGATTATATTGTCAGATAATGGATCGACAGATAAAACGGCAGAAATTGGTTGCTATCTAGCTGAGAAGTATGAAGAAATAGAATATTTTCGTTTTAGTAAGAAAGGTAAGGGTTATGGAGTAATGGAAGCATGGAAGGGTTTTCCTGGTAATATTTATGTCTATATGGATATTGATTTATCGACTGATTTGATAGCATTGCCAGAATTAATAGCTGGAGTGAATGATGGGTTTGATATAGTAGTGGGATCAAGATTTATGTCTGGGGCTAAAGTCGAGAGATCCTTATTGCGTAGATTTTATTCTAATGTTTTACGCTTGTTGTTGAAAATTTTTTTAGGATTAAGAATCAAGGATGCGCCATGTGGGTTTAAGGCTGTTAATAGGCGGGTGATAGATGAGATTTTACCCAATGTTGAGAATAAAGCTTGGTTTTTTGATACGGAAATGTTAGTATTATCTCAGAAATTAAACATGAAAATTAAGGAGATACCAGTTAAATGGCAGGAGACAATTATTAACGAAAGGAAAAGTAAAGTGGGGGTTATCGTAGTCGTTTTTGATTATATTAAGAATATTTTTTTAATTTATGATAGAAAGTAATAAATATATAATATCGGTGGTGATTCCTGTTTATAATGAACAGGAAAATTTAGAAATTTTATATGATGAGTTAAAAAAGAATTTAAGCGCATTGGCGGATAAATATGAGGTTATTTTTGTAGATGATGGATCAACTGACGGGTCACAAAAGATATTGGAAAAAATGAAGAACCGAGAAGAAAGTCGATTAAAAATTATAGAGTTGAGGCGCAACTTTGGTAAGGCGGCGGCTTATAAGGCGGGATTTAATGAATGTCGAGGAGAGTTGGTTATTACAATGGATGGTGATTTACAGGATGATCCGGGGGATATCAGAAAATTTATATCAAAGCTTGAAGAGGGCAATGACATTGTAATTGGCTGGAAGCATAAGAGGGCTGATCGATTGACTCGAGTGATGGCGTCTAGATTTTTTAATATTATTTTGAGGCGAATGACGGGGCTTTGTTTACACGATTTTGATAATGGCTACAGATGCATGAGGCGCGAGATAATTCCGTATTTGGATTTATATGCTGGTCTTTACCGGTATATTCCCGTGTTTGCTGATTTTAAGGGATTTAATGTAGATGAGGTTAAAGTAAACCACAGGAAGAGAAAATTCGGTAAGAGTAAATATGGCTTTTCAAGGATATTTGGTGGTTTCTTTGATTTAATTACGGTTGGGTTTTTATTTTTTTATTTAAAAAGACCCCTTCATTTTTTTGGAGGAGTGGGCAGTTTATTCTTTTTGGCGGGGTTCATGGTTGGGCTATACTTGACTTACATTAAAATTATATTAGGCCAGCCTATTGGAGGTAGGCCATTACTTATTTTTGCTGTTTTGCTGATTATTATTGGAGTTCAATTAGTACTGTTCGGCTTAATTGGAGAAATGATTGCCAATATGTCTAGAAGAGATAAAGATTATTCAATTAAGAAAATAATTTAAAATTTTTATTTATATGAAACTTTGTTATTTTGGAACCTATGAAGCCAAATATCCACGTAACCAAAATGTTATTTTGGGACTGAGATTGAAAGGAGTTCAGGTTGTCGAGTTGCACGAATCATTATTCGACGGAATAGAAAATAAATTTTCCATTACTTTCGGTAATAAATTAAAAATATTTTTTAATTTAATATTCTGTTATTTTAAACTAATTTGGAGACGATTGAGTCTGTCCAAGGTCGATTGTGTCGTGGTTGGTTACCCTGGTCAATTAGATATGATATTGGCGAGGATTTTGTTTCCAACCAAAAAAATAATATTCAATCCAATGATATCACTTTATGATACGATGATTAATGATCGCAAGATAAGTGATAATTATTTGATTAAAAAAGCTGTTTATTCATTAGATAAGATCAGCTGCTTGTTGGCCAACAAGATTGTTTTAGATACTCCTGAACATGCTAAGTATTTTTGTAAACAGTTTAAGGTGCCTGAAAGCAAGTTAAGCTTTGTTTATATTGGGGCAGATGATAAAATTTTTACTCCAATTAATTCTGTAAATAATAATAAAAAATTTGAAGTATTATTTTATGGTAAATTTACCCCTATTCATGGGATTAAGTATATTATCAGGGCTGTGAATATATTAAGAAATAAAGATGTCCATTTTACAATTGTTGGCACTGGTCAAGTTCACAGTAAAATAATTGGATTAGCTAAAGAACTTAATATTGAGCATAAAATTACTTTTTTAGACTGGGTTGAATTTTATAAATTACCTCAAAAAATTGCTAAAGCAGATATTTGTCTCGGTGGTCATTTTGGTAAGAGTGATAAAGCTTGTCGTGTTGTGAGCAATAAAACATTTCAGATGATAGCGATGGCTAAGCCGGTTATAGTTGCTGATTCTTCGGCTTCGCGTTCAGCCGGTTTTGTAGATAAAGAGAATGCAATGATGTGCCCCGTAGGTGACAGTCAGGCTTTGGCTGATATTATTTTAAAGCTTAAGGTAGATAAAAAGTTGAGAGATAGAATTAGTTGTGGAGCGTTAGAATTATTTAAAAATAATTTTCTTATTGAAAAAACGTCTGAAGATTTTAAAAATATTATTGATG
This sequence comes from uncultured Gammaproteobacteria bacterium, assembly GCA_964573135.1. Classification (GTDB taxonomy): domain Bacteria; phylum Patescibacteriota; class Patescibacteriia; order UBA2196; family GWA2-42-15; genus CAZNIO01. Next base: position 21,306 of record CAZNIO010000005.1, on the reverse strand, counting down.
AGTTGGTGAAAAGAAAAACATGGCATGATAGCTCTAGTTATCGATTTAGAAAAAAAATTATTTTTGATGATGTTATAAGCGAAATGCCTTTGACAAAATCTTTTTTAGAAATTGGTGTTGGGGGTGGTAGTTTTTGTCTTGACCTAGTTAAGATGGGTTTTTCTGGCCAAGGCATAGATGTATCTGAGGACGCTGTAACAATTGCTCGATTAAGGACTGCAGATTTTTCAAAACAAATTTTGATACAGCACCAAGATATTATGCAAAAAACAGGAGATGCAAAATATGATATGATTTTTGCTTTTGAAGTTCTAGAGCATATTAAAGATGACAGGTCAACCATAGCGAAGATACATTCTTTGATCAATAATGGTGGTTATTTTATTTTTTCTGTGCCGGCTCATAAAAAAGAATGGAGTATTCTTGATGAAGGGGCCGGGCATTTTAGGCGTTATGAAAGGAGAGAGATAGAACAGATGATGGAGTCGGCTGGTTTTTTAATTGAGAGAATATACAGTTATGGATTTCCGTTAGTTAATATTTTAAGGTTTATACGCAAAAGAATAGCGAAATGGGAGTCAGCATCATCTGATAAACAGCACAATACCAACAAGAGTGGTATTGATAGGGGCATTGCTGGGAAATTCTTTTTTCTGTTTAATGATTTTGTGTTGTTACCATTTTATTTTTTACAAAGGATTTTTATTAATTCAGATTTAAGCCACTGCTATTTAGTAGTTGCTAAAAAATAATATGTTTAATTTTTGGCAATATTTTAATTTTTGGATATTTTTTGGTTTTTTAGCACAATTTATTTTTTTTATGCGCGTTCTTGTTCAGTGGATATCTTCTGAGAAAGCTAAAAAAAGTGTCATTCCAGTAACTTATTGGTATTTAAGTATTATTGGAGCGATTATGCTTTTGATTTATTCTTTTCATATTAAGGATCCTGTTTTTATTGTTAGCGGAATATTGTCCACCGTTATTTATTTTAGAAATTTATATTTAGTTAAAATAAATGAGAAAGAAGATATTAACAGTATTAAATGATATTTTGAAATCAAAGCAGTTTTTAATATTCTTTATTGGTTTTTTTATTGTATCTATGCTTACTGCACATTATGCGGGGGACTTAACTACTTCTCGTATATTAACTGTGCGTGCTTTAGTGGAGCATGGAACCTTGGCTATTGAGTCAGTGCCAGACATGGACACAATTGACAAGATTTATCGTGATGGGCATTTTTATTCTACTAAGGCGCCACTTCCGTCAATATTGGGGGCTGGCATATATTATATATTATATAATGTTTTTGATTTAAAATTTTCATTTTTAGTCTATTATATTTTGTGTGTTTTAACAGTAGCTTTGCCCTTTTCTTTTTTGTTGGTGTTTTTTTATAGAGCTTTAGGGTTAGTGAAGGTCAAGGAAGAGTATAAAATGCTATTTACCTTGTCGCTTGGGTTTGGGACGCTTTTATTTACTTATTCTGCGAGTTTTGGCAATCATATATTGTCCGCATTATTTGTTTTTTGGGCGTTTTATTGTTTGTTAAAAATTAATTTTGGTGGTGTAATAAAAATTAACAAGCTGGTTGCGCTGTGTGGGTTATCGATGTCTTTGGCTGTATCTACGGAGGTGGTGCAGGGATCAATATTTTTTGTGACTTGTTTTGTATACTTATTAATGAACAAAGAGACAAGAAAATATTCTCTTTATTATATTTGGGGAGCCCTGCCTGTTATATTATTATATCTACTGTTTAATTTACAAGTTACAGGAAATATATTTCCGGCTTATTTAAATAGTGGGTTATATGAATATGCTGGTAGTTATTGGCTGGAACCGAGAGGCATTGATGCTTTGAGGCATAATAAATTATTGTATTTATTTAATATATTGATTGGTTCGCATGGTATTTTTTTGTATTCACCTATTTTAATTTTTGGTGCATGGGGTATAACTAAAGTGATATTTGATAGGAAACATATTTTGTATAACTTAGCATTATGGATAGCCCTTACTGCGGGCTTAATATTGTTTAGTTTAACAGTGTTTACTAATAATTACGGTGGCTTGGAATATGGCTTTAGGTGGTTTATTATTTGCTATGCATGTATTTTCTTTTTTATATCAACCTTGATGGATAATTTTTTAAATAAAAGATTTTTGTTTTATTTTTTTGTGATTTTGTTTTGTTCATTTTTGTTTGCCTATATTGGCTTTGGCGCATTTTGGTATGGAGGTACGTATAGTTTTTTTGGTGAGGAATTGTTTATTCCTCTTTTCGGTAAGCTTGAAGGTTTTTTTTCTATATTTTTTAGAGTATGATAAATTTCCGAGGAAAAAAGATTAATATGTTTTTTTCACAAAATAGAGCTTGGGCGTTTATTGTTTTTGTTCTGTTTTTTATTCTGGCAATTTTTTTTACAAGAATACCGTTTGGGAATATTGGTAGCGTTTTGCCGACTGATGGGGATCCCATGCTCGTGAGTTATATTTGGTCGTGGGAAATGGAAATGCTGCCGAATGACCCATTGAATTTATTTCATGCTAATATTTTTTATCCTTTTAAGTATACCCTGCTCTTTACTGAACATATGCTCGGGTCGTTAGTTTTGGCTTGGCCATTATTCTTGATTTTTAATAATATTATGATGTCTTTCAATTTGGTAAGTTTATTGTCTTTTGCAATTGGCGGACTGGGTATGTATTTATTACTTGAATATTTAACGAAAAATAAATATGTTGCTGTGATTGGTGCTTTTATTTATGCCTTTGCTCCATTTAAGATCCATCATTTAGAACATATTAATTTAGGTGGGATGTGGCTACCATATGTATTTTTATGGTTGAGAAAATTTTTGAACGAAAATACATGGAGAAATATATTATTACTAACTTTTTTTGTGGCACTTTCTTTTTTAAATGGTCTGCAGTATTTTATTTTTTTGTGTGTGTGTATTTTTTTAATATTTTTTAGTGATTACTTACTTAACAAGTTTAAATTATCGAGAAATAATCTGCTTAAAATGGGTCTTTGTTTTTTAATTTTTTTATTTTTGGTTGCACCAATAGCATGGAGTTACATATCCATGGGGCAAGAATTTGATTTTAATAGAGCTATTGGTTCAATTGAAGGCCTGTCGCCTGATTTAGTTGATTATTTTATAAGTCCTTTTGTGTATAAATATTTTTATCCTGTATTTTTTCCTGAATGGGCGATTGGACCCGGTTGGTTTGTATTAATTTTATTTTTTTTCTCAAGTTGGTTTATTTTTAAAAAAAGACAAGAATTAGTTTTCCGTACTATAATTTATTATATAATTGGTATTTTGGCAGTTTTGTTCTCTTTTGGTTATTATATACAACTGACTCGGGCAGATACCTTTGGCTTAATGGGTCCGTGGGCGTTTTTTTATCATTTTGTACCAGGAGCCGATGGAATTAGGGTTTTGGGTCGTTTTAGTATTTTCTTTTTGATTGCATCGTGTATTATAATATCATATGGTTTGTCTGAATTTTTCGATTCAATAGTTAAGAAACACTGGAAGAAGTTATTAATAACTTTGTTTATAATTTCTCTACTGGCTTTTGAGTTTAGTTTTGCTCATCCAAGGCATTATGCTAGCATCGGTCAGCCCTGTTCGGCTATTTATGAATGGGTGAATGATCAAAATGATGATAACGTTTATTTAGAGATGCCGATGGGCATTGATCATCTGCGGAGGAATTATAATGCCTTGCATGAATATTGTTCAATTGGAGTTTTTCATAAAACGGTTAATGGGTATAGTGGGTATGCACCGGATGATTATACAGAGCTTAACAAAGAATTATTTAAATTTAACAGTGAGGATGTTGATTTTGTTCTAAATTATGGTGTGACGCATATCATATTTCATTTTGATTGTTATGCCGAGAGTTATAAGGAGTATTTGATTAATGAGATTGAAAAAAATGAGTATGTTGAGCTAGTAAAAATCGAAGACAATGATTATGTGTATAAAATTAATTAAAATATTATGACAGGCAAGATAGAGAAAATTTCTATTATAGTCCCGGTATACAATGAAAATGTTTTTATTAAAAAATTGCTTGAGCGATTATATAAAGCGGATATTTGTGGATTAGAAAAAGAAATTATTGTCGTTAATGATGGCTCGACAGACGGAACGAGCGAGATTTTAGATGAAGCGCAAGAGATGGGGTATATACTATTGCACCATGAAAAAAATATGGGCAAAGGAGCTGGGATTAGAACTGCGCTTGCTAAAGTAAGTGGCGACATTGTTGTTATACAAGATGCAGATTTGGAGTATGATCCTGATGAGATTAAAGAATTAGTTAGGCCCATACTTGATAATCGGGCAGACATAGTTTATGGCTCACGCTTGATTGGATATAAACCTCATCGAGTTCTTTATTTTTGGCATTATGTTGGCAACAAGTTTATAACGCTTGTTTCTAATATTTTTTCTAATTTAAACCTTACTGATGTTGAGACTTGTTATAAGGCTTTTACTACGCAAGTAGTGAAGAATATGGATATTAAGGAAAATGGATTTGGTTTTGAAAATGAGTTTACTATGAAGGCTGCACGCACGAAGTATAGGTTTTATGAAGTTGGCATTTCTTATGCCGGGAGAACATATGAAGACGGTAAAAAATTAGTAGCTTTGCCCACAGGGCTAAGAGCTTTGTGGTGCATCATTAGATATAGATTTTTTGATTAATTAAGTTTTTTTAATGGATTTTATTGTTAAATTTTGGAAATTATTAAAACGTGGGAATGTATTGCAGTATATTTTTATTTGTGTTGTTTTTATGCAACTTGCAAGTATGAGTCTTGATATTCCTTGGTCTGAGATTGATTATAAGATGCCACAACGTGACGCTTACTATATATCTTGGGTGTGGTCGTGGAATATGGAGATTTTAGCAAATAACCCCTTGAATTTGTTTGAGGCAAATATTTATGCTCCTTTTAGTAATACGCTTGCTTTTTCTGAAACTTTTTTAGGAACGACATTTATGGCTTGGCCAATTCTTAAGGCGACTGGAAATATTGCTTTAACATATAATTTGATAATTTTTTTATCTTTTGCAATTTCTGGTATGGGCATGTATGCGCTTGTATATTATTTAACTAAAAATAAGTGGGCAAGTTTATTGGCTGCTTTGGTTTACGCTTTTAATCCATTTAAGGTGGCACAAAGCGCAGAGCATTTGCACCTGGTTGGCATGTGGTTACCTTTTGTTTTTTTATATTTACATAAATTTTTCAAGAAACAGAGCTGGAAGAATGTACTAATTTTGTTGTTTTTTGTGATATTGGTATTTTTAAATAGTATGCATTATTTTATTTTTTTGCCCATTGTGATTGTTTTTTTTGGCGTGATTTTTATCTCAGTTAGGGCTTTTTCTTTTAATCGGGGGAATATAATTAAGATATTATTGGCGATGTTATTATTAGTGATGATCGTTTTGCCTTTGATCCGACCATATTATCAGGTGAAGAATGAATATGGAGTTAATACGAGACTTATCGGTGAAGTTGAGGCGCATTCTCCAGATTTGGTGGATTATTTTATACCTTCTCCCTGGTATGAAGTTTATTCTCAAGAGAGAGGGCATATTGAGATGATTGTTAGTCCCGGATTAGTGATTATTTTGTTGTTTATTTTGGCAATGATGGCGCTTTACAGGAGTGAATTTTTTAGGGAGGGTAATAATAAACGAAATTTTGTTATTTACGGAGCTGTTGGGCTCGTAGCTTTTTTGATATCCTTTGGTTACTATATTCAATTGACCTTTGTAGATAAGTCAGGTATACCTGGCCCTTATATCCTTCTTTATTATTTATTGCCCGGATTTAACGGTATTCGAGCGGCGGGACGCTATAGTGTGTTTTTGCTTCTTAGTATGGCGGTTGTTATTGGCTATGGTATGGCATGGTGGCTAAAGCAGGGTAAGAGTATATTCATTAAGTTATTATCGGTGTTTTGGGTGTTTATATTTTTATTTACTGAGCTTACCTTTATACCAACACCAGCGTATGGACTGATTGGATTGACTCCCCAGGAAAGAGCGACGTATTCATGGATAAAGGATCAGCCTAATACGATGGTGTTTTGGGAATTACCGATGGCGTCACCCTATGATTTATTTATTAATTATGACATTAACTATGTGTTTAATTCGCGTTTGCATTTTAGAAAAATAGTTAATGGTTATAGTGGGTATTGTTCACCTGGATATTTTGAATTAGCAACCAGGTTCAAATATTTTAATTTAGATAGAGATATTTCCACAATACGAGAATACAAGACAAATTATATGGTTTTTCATTTTGATTATTTTGAAAAAAAAGATGAGGACAAGGATAGAATTATTCAAGAGATAGAGGATAGCGGTTATTTGGATTATGCTATTAATTTTGGCAATAATTATATTTATCAAGTAATTTATGACTAATATAGATAGAAAAGTTACTCGTGGCGCAGGGTTACTTGAAAATTTTTTGGCTAAAAAAAGGATAAAGATATTTAAAAAAAAGAACAGTTCTTGCAATTTTTCAGGGCGTATTTTGGATATTGGTTCGGGTCATTATCCTTTATTGTTATTGGAAAGTGGTTTTAATGAGAGATGGGGAATCGATAAATTATCAGGAATTAAGGAAGATGAAGTAGTTACTCGGGCTGGTGTTGAATTAATATCTCAAGACCTTGAAGTAAATTGCAAGTTGTCCTTTGAAGATAACTATTTTGATATGGTGACAATGATGGCCGTGATAGAGCATCTTGAGCCCGAGTCCGCTAGATTGCTTGTGAGTGAAATTCATAGAGTTTTATCTCCCGGCGGTTTTTGTTTTTTAACTACCCCGGCTTTAAGGGCTGATAAAGTATTGCGCGTGATGGCTCGAGTTGGGCTTGTAAGTAAGGAGGAGATAGATGAGCATAAAGCTTATTATAATTTTAATGAGTTGGTGACACTTGGCGCTTCCTCTGGGTTTTTAACTGAAAATATGCAGTATGGGTATTTTGAGATGGGTATGAATATTTGGTTTAAAGTTAAGAAAGAGAGCCTATGATTATTGGATTAATAAAAGCAATTACAAAAAAAGAATGGCGGTTTTTGTTCGCAATTTCTTTATTAATAATTATTATTACAACCTTGCCATATATATATGGATGGCAACAAGCGCCAGACGGCTATGTCTATACTGGTTTGCATTCTTTAACTCCTGGGGATATACATGTATATTTTTCGTACATGGAACAGGCGCGGCAGGGAAATTTTGTTTTTGAGGATTTATATACGGGGGAGAGTCAGTCCCGGTCAATGGTTAATAGTTTTTGGCTGGCTCAAGGGCTAGTTGGTAAATATACCGGACTTTCCAATTTAATGGTTTTTCAATTGACACGTATTATATTTATTCCTTTGTTTGTTTTCGTATTGTATTTATTGAGTAGTTTATTTTGGAAAAAAGAAGAATGGCGTAAAATATCCCTAATTTTTATGTGTTTTGCGTCAGGCTTTGGAGTGCCTATTTCTTTGTTTCTTACAAATAGTGTTTATGTAAAGGGTTGGTATAACTGGCCACTTGATTTATGGGCGCCAGAAGCGAATAATCTATTGACCATGTTCCAGTCGCCTCATTTGATTTTGGCTAGTACACTTATTGTTTTAATTTTTCTTTTTTCTTATTTTGCTTTTTTAAAAAATAGCTGGAGGTATAGTATATGGGCTGGGGTAATGTCTCTTGTGCTTTTCCAATTTCATCCATTCCATGTACCAACTATTTTTGGTGTACTTGGAGTATATATTGGGGTTCAGTCTATTTTAAAAAGAAGAATTTTGTATAGATATTTGAAGCATTTTTTTGTTATATTTATCCTGTCATTGCCATCGTTGATATATTATGTGATATTAATTAAATATGATTTTGTTACACAAATTAGAGTATTGCAAAACATTTGTTTGACTCCATCCCTGTGGGTGACTATTGGCAGTTATGGATTTGTTTTATTCTTGGCATTTATAGCAGTTTATTATATAGTGAAGAGGAAAGAAGCAGGAGAAAGGCAGGTTTTTTTAATTACTTGGTTTATAGTACAAAGTATATTAATTTTTTCTCCTTTTAATTTTCAGAGGAGAATGATACAGGGCTTGAGTATGCCGATAGCTTTGCTGGCAGTGGCTGGTGTGTGGTATTTGTATGGGCGTTTTTTTCAGAGTGGCAAATTGTATTGGTTGGCCTCAAATAAATATTTACTTTTATTTTTGTTTATTTTTTTGTTTACGCCGTCTCATATGTATAATTGGACACGGGAGACAATGTTATTTAAAGATATTTACCCTTATTATTATATATCCCAAGAAAAAGTGGAGGCCTATGAGTGGCTTTCTGAAAATATGGATCAAGATGACGTTATAATTTCTGATTTGTATAATGGCAATTTTATCCCAGGTCAATCTGGCAGAAAAGTTTTTATTGGTCACGCGGTTGAAACATTATTTTATGAAAGCAAGCTTGATCAGATGGAGTGGTTTTATAAAAGTGATAGTGCTGATAATATGAAGTTGAAGTTTTTAAGAAAAGAGGGTATTGATTACGTATTTTATGGTTTAGGAGAGAAAGATTTTGGTAATTTTAATCCAATGGAGAAAGATTATTTAAATTTGGTTTATAACAATGTAGAAATTCAAGTTTTTCAAGTTTTATGAAAAAATATATTATATTACCAACGTATAATGAGAAGGAGAATATATCTAAAATATTAGAAGCAATTTTTAATTTAAATATTGTTGATTTACATGTTGTGGTAGTGGATGACAATTCTTTGGACGGGACTGGGAAGATAGTTGATGATTTGATTTCAGTATATGGCGATGATCGTCTTGGAGTGATACATAGAAAAGGTAAATTGGGATTAGGGTCAGCATATATTGAAGGTTTTAAGAAGGCATTTTTAGAAGGGGCAGATTTGGTTTTTGAAATGGATGCTGATTTTTCTCATAATCCCAAAGATATCCCACGACTTATTGAGGAGATTATTAATGGGAATGATGTAGTAATTGGTTCTCGTCGCATTAAGGGTGGTTCGGTTAAGGGCTGGGGCTTTAGGAGAAATTTTCAAAGCAAATGTGCTATGGCTTTTGCCCGATTTATTCTTGGGTTAAAGACCAGGGATATAACGGCTGGATTTAGATGTTTTAGGACTGAAGCCATAAAGAAGATTAATCTTGATAAAATAGGAAGCAATGGCTATGCTTTTCAGGAAGAATTGATTTATTTGTGTGAGAAAAAAAATTTTAGAATAAAAGAGATTCCTGTGGTATTCGTTGACAGAGAGCATGGCAAGTCTAAATTGAGTACGGGGGATATTTTTGAATTTTTCACAACAGTTATTAAGTTGAGATTTTCTAAATAATATATGAAATTAAATAAGGCAATTTTAATTTTAATACTAATTATTTTTTTGGCACTGGCTTTTAGAATGCCCGCGGTTTTAAACAGTAAAAGTTTTTGGTTTGACGAGGTAGTTAGCTTAGAAATTGCCAAAAAAGGAGTGATAGAAAGTTGGCAGTATCTGGAATGGGAAAATAATCCGCCAGCGCATTATATATTTTTGCATTTTTGGGTTAAAATGTTTGGTGAAGCAGAGCAGGCAGTGCGTTTGTCGTCAGTACTTTTTAGTATTTTTGGAATAATAGCTATATATTTTTTAGGTAAACGATTGGCTAATCGACGGATTGGGTTGATGGCAGCGTTTCTTTTTGCCTTTTCGTCTTATCAGTTGTTTTTTGCTATGGAGGCGCGTATGTATCCTATGCTAGTATTTTTTAGTATTTTGTCTTGTTATTTTTTTTGGGAGTTGTTTGATGGTAATAAGAATAGATTGAATTGGTTTTTATATCTTCTTTTTTCGTGTTTAGCAATATATACACATATTACTGCATTGTTTTTGTTTATAGTTCATAGTTTATATTTTGTGTATGATTATTATTTTTTAAAAAAGAAAAGTGTTTTACTTTTAGAATGGATTGTGGCACAGCTGGTCGTATTTTTTCTTTTTCTGCCATGGTTGTCGGTGTTTGTGATGAGGTCGGTGAGCAGTGTGAATAGTGGCGCATGGTATTTAAACACCGAGGGTGGTGGTTTCTTTTTTTGGCAGTTGCCCCGCTCTTTTATGTTTTTGGGAGAGAAGCTTCACTTGATTGACGCTTCTGGCATGGTTATAGTTGGGAGTTTGTTTTTATTGGCTCTTTTTAAATTTACTTTTTTCCTAAAGGAAAAAAGGGTTGAGATGAAATTGAGAGAGGGTAGAGCATTGGTTTTTATGTTGATGCTTTTTCTTTTTCCTCTTTTTGTTGGATTTTTTACTCAAGTATGGGTAGCCAAGTATTATACAGTGGGGTCTATTGGTTTTTATTTATTACTTGCCATGGGTCTTGATAACTTAAATATTAGCAAGAAGTTTCGATTTTTTTTACTTATATTGATTTTTGTTATCCTTGCTCCATATAACTTATGGATGGTTGACAAGCGCAGCCAAAATGAATGGGATAAAATTGCGCGATATGTTGAGAGTATAGAAAAAAAAGGCGATGTTATATTGTCGCCTGCGTTTGTGTATAAATTGCCCTTTGATTATTATTATCGAGGTGATTTAGAGGTAATTGGCTATGAGCCAGATGGCCTTGAGAGTAATTTTTTATTGAAGGCAGTGAAATATAATTGGTATCCGGTAATTACGGAGGAAAATATGCGAGATGTAGGAGAGGTGGTCGGTGATGCCAAGCGCGTGTTAATTATTTATCCTGTTGTAGCGGCGAATATACACAACGCGGGTATTGTTATGGATTGGTTTTGGCAGAATGGTTGGCGCCTGGAAGATGTTGAGCAGTTCGGTGGTTTTGTTCGCCCTCAGTTAATAGTAGTAACTCCTCCTGTAAATATTAATGAGTAAGATTAATTGATTGATCGGTGATATTTGTTTCTTTATCAATCACTAATTTAATATTTCTTAAGTTATCAATTTCAATGCCCCCTTGTATGGCTACAAGGGACAGATAGATCTCAGTATTGAGATCTATTTTTATATCTAGGGGATAATTAACAGTAACGATTTCATCGTTGTGCCAATCCTTGATTGGATAAAAGTAGGCAAGGGGAAATATTTTTGATTGATTATTGGTTTTTATTTTTGCATAATAGATATTGTCTGTTGGTTCATCTATTTGAAAAGACAAAGAGACAGTGGTTGGGTTGATTGTGATTTTATAATCTATTAGTTTAAGGGCATTAAAATTATATTTGGACTGTGTGACAGTTGGGGGTGTTTGTACTGAATAGAGCTTGGTTTTACTGGGGTGGTTTTTTTTAAATAGCGTTATATTTTCTGCTGAGCTTATGATTCCATAGTCTGTTAATAGATTTCTTAATCGTTCATACCCTTGTGCATAATGAGGTTTGCTCCAAGTAAGATGAGCCAGCTGAATATCATAATGAATTAAGTCATTTGAGTCGATGATAATATATTGTGGATTTTTTTGTGTAATATATTTTGTTGTGGCAAATTGTCCATGTCCGAGAAACAAGTAGTTTAGCGAGTAGATATATTGACGACTGGATAAATGAGGAAGGGTGTTGTAGCCTGAGGCAATGGGTGTATTTTTTGGAATGGATTTGAGTATTTTTTGTATTTTAGAGTTATCTTTTTCGTACAAGTTATTTATGCCTGTTAATGGCCCGATGGAAAATATTAAAAATATATTAGCAATAATTAGAAGAGAGATGAGGAGGTATTTAGAACCGAGTTGTTGATTAGTGATTTTGTTTAATTTTTTAAAAGCAAAAACGAAGGAGATAGTTAATCCTGGGAGGAAAAAAGCTGCATAATGAGTTTGCCAGGTGAGTGCCCCGCCACCAGCTGATGTGAGTATTATTTGTGAAAAAGGAAGAAGACACAAGAGGAGATATTTTGGTTTTATTATTGGTAGTAATAGGAATGGCAATAGTAATCCTATAACCATTTCGAAATTACCTATGGTTGAGATATGATTTAAAATCATATCAAATTTTAGAAAGAAATTTTTAATAATTTGAGTACTTGTATCGCCTAGCCATGAGTAGTAATAAAGAAATGGAGAGAAATTTGAAGGGGAATAGAGAGATATTGTTTTTGTTGCAAGTATAAAATAGCTGATAGCTGTTAGCCAGTAGGCGATAATAAATATTTGATATCTTTTTCTTTTTTTCCAAAAATCAAAGATTAAGATTATGCCAAATGCCATGAAGATAAAGGAGACATCTTCTCGTATGAGAAGTGAGAGGACGAGGAAGATAAAAAAGTATACGAATAGTTTCTTATTGTGGGGGTTTTCTTTAATTTTAAGATAAAAATAGAGAAAGGAGAAAAAGAAAAGGGGAAGTATGGAGAGAAAGTGGAATTCGAAAAGATTGATGTTGTGGACCAGGGGGCTTAGTAGCCATAGTAGAGAGATTAAGAGTGGTAGTATTTTATTTTTTAAAATTATTTGACATATTTTATATAAAGGTAAAGAGGCCAGAGCGAGAAAGATGGTTTGTAGGACTAAAAGAGTGACTGGCGACTGATAGAGGGCGTAGAGGGGCAATAGGAGGAAGATAACGGGTGTGAAATGATCACCCAAGTAAGAATGTCCTTGAATGGAGGAATAAAGACCATTGCCGTGTAGGGTATTATAGAAAACGTTATTGATAATGGATAGATCAAGGGCATTATAGAGGAAATTGTTGTATTTGAGTAGGCAGATTATAGAGAAGAAGATAATATAGAGGATAATAAAGGAGAAAAGCAGATAAGAGCTGTTTTTTGTTAGAAAGTTAAGGAATTTATTGGGTGCTTTGTACATGTGTTCATTATATCCTCAAGATGGGATTAATACAAAAAATACACAATCACTAGCGCGAATGTGTATTTTTTAGTGGATGCCGAATTTTTTTTATTCTCATTCCAAGTATTTTTAGGGCTATGTGCCGTACTAAATTGACGGCAAGCCATCTTGACCTGGAACGTTGAAAAAAAACTGGTGATGATTGATGCCAGTTTGCATCAATGCTAATCACCGTAATTTTTGCTTCTGGCCATATTTTAGACCAGATATTTTTGGCGCTTCTGGCATGTGCCCAATCTGCCACCAGGACGATTGTATCCGATTTAATTTTTTTATCAATTATTTTTGTCTGGATACTGTACGCCTCAGTGATAGAGTTGGTGATACCATCCCCTATTATGGGATTGAATTTAGCACCTAAAAGATGTGCTTTAAGCCGGTTTTCTTGTCCCTCGCAATTATCCCAAAAGTAATTGGAACTGGCCCAGGCAATTGGTACCTGGTGTTTTTTAGCAATTTGTTTTGCCATTTTTAGTACTTTTAACTCCGCATCAGGTAGACTTGACCGCGTGAGTAGCCCATATCCCAGAGGGACAACGAGGTCACATTGCGATACATCGATGTTGCGGAGTTGGTACCACCTTTTGAGTATTTGGTATAACATTTTGCCTCCTTCATTAGATTGTGTATGTTTTTTGTGTTTATATTTTTATATCGTAAATAACGTATTTTGTCAATTCTTTGTATAAACAAAAATCGCTTTTGATAAAGCGATTTTTGTGGTGCGGACGGAGGGAGTTGAACCCTCACAGCCTTGCGGCCACAAGCCCCTCAAGCTTGCGTGTATACCAATTTCACCACGTCCGCATATTAGTTTTTAGACTAACAGAAAAATGTTTCAAAATCAAGGTCAACCTTGTAAAAAACCTTTAAAAAAGGTAGGATTAAGCTATGAAATATAAGAATTTGGAAAAGATAATAGAAGAAATGGAGAAGGGCGGTTTTTTGGATTGGGCAGAGAAATTGCGTGATATTGATAGTAAGGTGGAGGTGTATCTGGTGGGTGGCGCTGTGCGCGATGCGTTATTAGGTATTAAAGATATTAAGGACTATGATTTCGTGGTGAGGGGCATGAATTTGGATAAACTGGGCAAAGAGCTTGAGAAATTGGGCAAAGTTAATTTAGTGGGTAAGACTTTTGGAGTGTACAAATTTTTACCAGGGGATAAAAAGATTGAAGTGGCCTATGATATTGCTTTACCGCGTACAGAAATTTCAAAAGCAACTGGGGGTTATAGGGATTTTGATGTTCAATATAATGAGAAGTTGGATATACGAGAAGATTTAGGCAGACGTGATTTTACAATTAATGCTTTAGCATACAATATATTTTCTAAAGAATTAGTTGATGAATTTGATGGAGTGAGAGATTTGAAAGATAAGATAATTAGAACAGTCGGCAATGCATATGGTCGATTTGAAGAAGATTATTCAAGAATGCTCCGTGCTATTAGATTTGCTTGCCAGCTTGATTTTAAAATTGAAGAAATTACTTGGGAGGCAGTAGTAAAATTGATATCACATATTAATGATGAGGCCACAGACGGGGATCGCATTGTTCCTTATGAAGTAATCGCTTCTGAATTACTTAAATCTTTTGTTTTAAATCCAATACATGCTTTTGATTTATACGACAAATCGGGAGCGACTGAGCAGTTAATGCCTGAGCTTTTGAAAATGAAGGATTGCCCACAGCCGACAAATTGGCACTCAGAAGGAGACGTGTGGGAACATACCAGGTTGTGTTTAAAGAATTTAGAATCCACCAGTTTTCAAAATCGATTTAAGAAAAATCTTGTGTTCTCTGGAAAGAGTGGTAAAGTAGTTGGAGCTGATCTTGTGATGGCGTTGGTGTGGCATGATGTTGGCAAGCCGTATACCATAATGACACCCGAAAAGGACGGGACTGATCGATTGAGGTTTAATAATCACGATGTGACAAGCGCTAAGATGGCTAAGGTAAATTTTGAGAAATTAAAACTATCAGCTGCGCCTGAATTTGATTTTGATGTTGATAAATCAGTTTGGCTGATATCGAAACATCATCTTTTTGATACTAAAACCATTAAAGAGATGAAAAACTCCACTATTGAAAAGTATTTTTTTAGTTCAAAATTTTCTGGTGAGGACTTACTTAAAACTGGGTTTGCCGACATGTTTTCATCAGTGCGTGAAGATACTGGAGAAGGGGACTTGGAAAATTTTGGAATGATGTTTGATCGAATTAATGAGTTAAAAAAATTGGGCAAGGATAAAAAATTACCAGATTCTTTAATTAATGGTAAAGATGTAATGAAGATACTTGGTATTAGGCCTGGCAAGAAAGTAGGAATGATCATGGAGGCTTTACGTGAAAAGCAATTAGCGGGCAAGATTAGGACAAAAGAGGAGGCTAAGGAAGAAATTAAAAAACTAAAGAAGAAAAATGGAAATTAAAATTAAGGAAAACAATAGTGGAAAGAGGCTAGACATATTCTTAAGTGAATTTGATAGTAAGGTGAGTCGTTCACAGTGGAAAAAGAGAATAAAGGCTGGAGGAGTGTTAGTTTTGGGGAAGAAAAGATCCCCACATTATTTCTTGCACTCTGGGGATACAATTGAAACTATTGTTTTAGAGGAAAAAATATCTGAAAAAATTGATAGCGTGGTGAAAGATTATAAGGTTGATGTTGTTTTTAAGGGTGATAATTATGTGGTGGTTAATAAGCCGGCAGGTATGGTAACTCACAGAGATGATATACATAAAGACGGTACTCTAGTTGATTGGCTGGTTAAGAAATTTCCTGAAGCTAAGGGGATTGGAGGGGTTGATGAACGCCCAGGTATTGTACATCGTCTGGATAAGGAAGTTTCTGGTTTAATGGTTATAGCACTAAGTGAGGAAATGTTTGAACATTTAAAGAGTCAATTTAGCAGTAGGAAAGTTAGTAAAGAATATGTGGCGTTGGTGCACAATGTGATGAGGCAAGATGAGGGTGAAGTTAATTTGCCAATTAAACGTTCTAAAAATAAGGGGATATTCGTGGCAGTTTCTGATTTTTTGAGTGTTTTTTCAAAAACTAAATCAGCTTTGACTGAATATGAAGTTTTGGAAAAATTCAATCATTATACTTTAATCAAAGTTAATATTTTGACGGGTAGAACACATCAGATAAGGGTACACATGAGATCAATTGGACATCCAATTGTGGGGGATAAGGTGTATATAACACATGACGTTAAAAAGAAAGATAAATTTGTTGATTTGGGCAGAGTGTGGCTATATGCATCTAAGTTAAGTTTTAGTGATTTGAGCGGTGAGTGGCAAGAGTTTGAGTGTGATGTTCCTAAAGAGCTTAAAGAATTTTTGAAAGAAATTAAGTAAGATAAGATGGATAAAAATAAAGGAAAAATTGTTATAATATCTGGGCCTTCTGGGGTGGGTAAAGACGCTGTGAGCAAAAAGGTTCTTGAGAGTGTTGATGAGCTTGAAAAAGTTGTTACTTGTACTATCAGAAAAATTAGGCCGGGAGAAGAGGATGGTGAGGATTATTATTTTTTAACAGAAGAAGAATTTAAGAGGAGAATGGAGAGGGGTGAGCTACTTGAATATGAGTTTTTTTCAGGTAATTATTACGGCGCTCCCAAATCTGAATTAAAGAGAATTGATGATTTGGGCAAAGTTCCTTTTTTTGAGATTGAGGTAAAAGGAGCATTAAATTTACGCCAAATGATGGGCAAGGAGAATACTCTTTTGATTTTTATATTGCCCGAGTCTCAGGAACAATTGGTTAAACGAATAGAGAAGAGGAATCAGAATATGAACCGAGATGCCCTTAGGAAGAGAATGGAGACGGCTAAAAAGGAAATAGGAATATCAAAAAAATATGATGTTCGCATAGTTAATAAGGAAGGCAGGCTTGACGAGGCGGCAAAAGAAGTGGAAGAGGCTGTTTTAGATTTTTTAAACAAAAAGCCCGACAGAAAGTCGGGCAGGATAAGTTTTTTAAAGAAATTATTTAGTCGCAGTTGACGGTCATATCGCATGAGGCACTTAGGGCGTTTTGGCAATCTTGACTGGTATTTTCAGTATTGGTGTTGGGGCAGCTTAGAATTTTATTACCTTGAAAAAACATATTGCCAGCTTGTGGGTTTGTGCTTATAAGTTTAATGAGGTTGTCGCATTTGATAACCTGATTGGTATCTTTGCCACAAAAATTATTCAACTCTTTTTGAGTTGTGATTTGAGGGCAGGCCTCTCCCGCGGGAATTAACTTAAATTGGCTTTTGCCAAAGTGGTCATAACCAGTAATGCATTTTTGTAGTTGACCTTCTTCTAGCTTGTGTACAGTTTGAGGCAGGCATTCACCGCGGAAGAAAGCCCATTCTTCACATTCTGAGTTATCGGGGAAAATACACCAGCCGGTTTGATCACGAAGTTTAATTTTACCGCCTTTTTCCTCACAATGCTGAGAGGCGGGATTGGCAATTTGGACATCTTGAATTTCTTCTGCAGGTTGATTTTTACAGCCAGTAAGAGCGACAAGAATGAGGGTTGCAAGGATAAATATTTTTTTCATATTGTGTGATTATTTGATATTATGATTATATCACTTGAGGGGTCTTTACGGCAAGAGAATTTTTTGATAGGATATTATTAAATTAAGCGGGTATCGTATAATGGCTATTATCTCAGGTTTCCAACCTGATGACAGGGGTCCGATTCCCCTTACCCGCTCCACTTACCATAATTTATAAATTTATGAAAAAAATAATTACAATATTCGTCATAATAATTATTGTTGTATTATTAATTGTTCTATTTTGGTCCAGAGCAACAATTCAAGACAATAATCAGCAAGAGAATAACCTAAACTGGAAAATTTACCAAAACGATAAATACGGTTTTGAGTTCATGTATCCAGCTGAAAGGAATATTGACGTAGAAGAAAGAGATGGTGAACAGCAGGAGTTAGTAATTTATATATATGACCCTAATGCCAATACTCCACACGGCGCCATTGCAGTAACAATAATAAATAACCCAAATAACTTTACGCTAAGAGAATTCTATAAACACAAATCAGAGACTTTTGAAATACCCGTACCTGATTATTTCGAATCAACAGAAGTTAAAAATGTTATAGTTGATGGAGTAGAATCTGTTCAGTTTGAAGAAATTTACACTCCGCCTGCTCCCATTGTAGTAATTAGGACTTCTATTCCAATTAATAAAAAAATTATTGAAGTTGATCTTAAAAAAAGAACAGTCGAAGAAAATGGAGAAAAAAGATATAAAGAAGCTAAGCAATTTTATGATTCTGTTTTGGAATCTTTTAAGGTAGAAAATTTATCGAAGTGACCAATTAAAATCTGAATTTCCTTTATCTTCTCAACCAAAGAATTCATATAACTGCTGCTCAATAACAGGGTTATAAGAATGTGACAATAGCCGTTCCAATAATTAAATTACGTATGAAATTATATCTATTCGGCGGTGCTGAATTACAACTAGGGCAAGGTCAACCAATGATATCCCTCATTCGAGAGATTTTGGTTGGTATCAATCCCAAACAAGTTTTATATATTCCATTTGCTCGAAGGCAAGTTCCTGAAGGTGAAGAGGATATATGGGGAGAGGGATGGTTTGTTAGGAGTATGAGAGGTACTGGGATTGAAATTTTAGACGCTCAAAAGGAAGAGGACGTAGAGAAGGCTCATAATCCAGTTATTTTAGTTAGTGGTGGCCGAGATCGTGAGTATGTGTTAGAAAAAATTCGTAGTCATTCAAGACTTAGGGAATTGGTCTACGGCGCCTCTATATATGTAGGAGAGTCTTCAGGCACTATGATTCTTGGCGAATATCTGCGAAAAGGGAAAGAAGGGGCTGAATTTATGTCGGGTCTGGGAATACTAAAAAATACAATTATAGAGCCGCATTATCGTGAACGAAATTATCAACAACTACTTCGTGATGAAATGAAAAAGGGTGGAGCCAAGTACGGTGTAGGAATAGATTGTGTGACGGGCATAGTTTTTGATCTTGATAAATTTCCTGATTCTTATGAAATAATAGGAGAAGGATCGGTAGAGGTAATTAATCGTTGATTAATTTACGTATACTTTCAAAAAATTTAGTAACTAGCTAAATTGTGTTATTGGATAATAGGTTTATAAGAATGTGACAATAGTAGCTCCAGCTAAGTTAATTTATAAATTTCCATATTTATAATGATAGTAGATATATTTAATATATTAGCAATATTATTCATTCTTCTAGGAACTTTTTTAATTGCAAAAAGCATTTTTAATATTACTGGTAGTAGGTTATATTTAGGTGAGTCTAAACTAGATTTTTTATCAACAGTAAGGAGAATTATCATAAGGCCTTTTACTGTTGCTGATAAATATAATTGGTTTGAACATATACAATAGGATGAAAATAGCTTTACTTCCGTGTATGGTTTTTACTGTATTTTAGCTGGTTCATCGATACAAATAATAATATTATTTTTTAATTGATTTCTGCATTTTTCTTATTTCCCTAATCAAAAAACTAGAATCAATTTATCAGCAAAAACTAGCTGATTTAGAAGAATTGAAAAAAGTGGTACTAAAAAGGGCGTTTGAAGGTAACTTATAATTAACTCTAATATTAGCCATTTTTATAGAGCCTTGCATATTGGTTGTGCAGATGTTGACAAGTATGCACAATAAATGATATAATTTGTGCATAAGATAAATAAGTTAAAATATATGTTTAATCGCGATATCCCATACAATGATTTACTATTACTTCCACCAGATTATAATTTTGATGATGTGGCGCTTTTAAAATTGATAAATAAAGCAAATAATTCCCTTTTTGAGTTAAAAGGTATGGCTAATCTTTTACCAAACCCTGGTATTTTGGTTTCTCCTTTGTCGATTCGTGAAGCCGTCGCAAGTAGTGGAATTGAGAATATTAACACGACAGTATCTGAGGCATTGAAAGCAGATGTTATTTATGAAAAATCAGAATTATCGGGAGCAGAAAAAGAAATTTTAAATTACAGAGATGCCCTTAGAGAGGGGTATAGACTATTAATAAAAGATGGTTTTTTAAATTCTAATAGCTTTATTAAAATACAATCTATTTTAGAACCAAATAAAAGTGGTGTTAGAAAAATTCCAGATGTGGCTATTAAAAATTCAAAGACCGGTGAGAGAATATATACTCCGCCAGAAGGATATGATATTATTTTAGATAAACTTAAAAATTTTGAGGAGTATTTTAATGATCAAAACAATTTTGATGATATTGATCCACTTGTTCGGATGGCTGTTATGCATTATCAATTTGAATCAATCCACCCCTTTTTAGATGGTAATGGAAGAACTGGTAGGATAATTATGATTCTTTATTTGGTTTTAACCAAACGTTTGGAACTGCCAATTTTGTTTTTGAGTAAGTATATATTAGAAAACCGCGATGAATATTATCAGAAATTGCGAGGTGTAACTGAAAATGGAGAATGGAACGAGTGGGTTTCATATGTTTTGCAAGGTGTTCATAAACAAGCAAAAGAGACAACAGAAAATATTTTTCAAATAAAAAAATTAATTAACCAGTATAAGGAAATTGCTCATAAAGATGGTACAAAGATAACATCTCAGATGTTGGACTATTTGTTTTCTAACCCTTTTTATTCACAAAAGAAATTATCTGAGAAGTTGGGAGTTCACAGAAACACAGCCTCCAAATATTTTAGAGAATTAGAAAAAGAAAAAATTGTTAAAAAATTTAAGCACAAACAAGGATATATTTATTATAATAATAAATTTTTAGATATTTTAAGTTATTAAAATACATGAACGAGTCAGAAACAAGAGCTGAATATAATATATAGACTCAAAACTTAAAGCAAGTGGCTGGGGCGAAGTTGAAGAATCAAATATTCTTCGCGAATTTCGTATTACTGATGGAAAAATTCAGACAGGCGAGAAAAGAAGTAAGCCAGAAATTGCTGACTATGTTTTGCTAAAATAATTATAATATAATTACCATCACACATATGCCAATTTTTAAAATTAGAATAGCTATTTTAATTTCAGTTGCCTTTTTTGTTACACCTCTCATTCTTGGAGGTTTTTTTATTTCTGCTAATACTGTGCAAGCACAAATAACATCAACAGTTAGTTCAACTCAAGTTGGCGGCAATTGGTCTAACCCAACGACTTGGGCTGATGGAGAAGTGCCCATTGCCACTGATGGTGTAGAGATTAATGGTCCGGTTTATGTTGATATAAATATTAGTATTGCCCAAGTTATAGTATCTGACCAGGGTATTTTACAGAATTATAGGAATCCCTATGGTGCCTATTTCTATACCTTAACTGTT
>CAZNIO010000004.1:42935-81953 GCA_964573135.1 uncultured Gammaproteobacteria bacterium | reverse complement strand
AGGTGGCAGGGATTAAATTTTTTCGTTCTTTTAATATGGTAAACAAATTTAATAAACTCGATTATTTTTTATTTTTTGGAACCAATAATTTAAAAGGGCTAGAGAAGATGAAAGAGGCAATGTGGAGAGTTGATGAAAGCGGAGCATTCAATTTTTCCGATGCAACATATAGCCCATTACAGCCGATGTTGTTCGCAAAAAAGCCAAACTATTATCGACTTAAACAAATAATATTGAAAGAGTTTAAAGGTGGGTCGGTTACCGTTGAAGGGTTAGAAAATTTTATTTTAACTAAAACTTCTTTTTTAAGAACTCATTACAAAACGTATATTTTAAGAAAAATGGAAAAAAGCAACCCGCCCGAAATCGAAAGAAAATGCAAGCAATGTAAATGCAAAAGTATTTGCAAACATAAAAAAACTTATTTTAAGGAAAAAAATTGTATAATACATTTTTTTTAAATATTGTACAAAAAATGTTATAATAAATAGATAAAGATAAAGTAAAATCCCATGCTCAAAATAACCAGAAAATCTTTATTATACAAAAGTGGCGTTGAATATGCTGACTATTGCATTAATCATGTAGAAGGTTGTTCTCACGGTTGCAAATTTCCTTGCTACGCAATGAATATGAAAAAAAGATGCGGAGTAATTAAGGATTATGCAGATTGGATAAAACCCAAAATTGTTGAAAATGCTTTAGAACTTTTGGATAAAGAAATTCCTAAATTGAAACACAAAATAGAAGTTGTGCATCTTTGTTTTACAACTGATCCTTTTATGTATAAAAACAAAGAGGTTGAAGAATTAACTTTAAAGATAATTGAGAGATTAAACAGAGATAATATTAGGTGTACAGTTTTAACAAAAGGAATTTATCCAAAAGAGTTGGTTGATGTTGAAAAATATGGAAAAAATAATGAATATGCAATAACATTAGTTTCGCTAGATAAAAACTTTAAAGCAAGGATGGAGCCTGGAACAGCCCCTTATGGCGAAAGGGTCAAGGCTTTGCGATATTTACACAAAAAAGGATTACGGACTTGGATCAGCATGGAGCCATATCCAACCCCAAATTTATCAAAACAGAATTTGTCTGAAATTTTAAAAAAAATTAGTTTTGTTGATAAAATTATTTTTGGCAAGCTAAATTACAATGTGCAAGTTTCTAATTATCAAGACAATAAAAATTTCTATCAAGAATGTGCTGACTTAGTGATAGATTTTTGTGATAGGAATAATATTGATAAACATATTAAATATGGAACACAAAAAAAAGATGATAGAAAAACAGAAAAGATACTCCGAGGATTTGATGTAGACAAAAAAATTAGTCTCTACAATGCCACGCAAGCCCAATTAAAAATTTAGAAGATTACAGTTATATAAAACTCACATCCTAATTTAATTGATATAAATCTGGGTTAGGGGAGATTGAGATAGCAATTGTGCGGTTTTAGTTGACAAAACACATAATTTAGGCTAGAATTATCTCAAGAATTGATACATTTTGGATCTATATCCGCAACTCAATTTGTTTAGAGTTGTTTTTTAATCTAATAATATGTCAGAAGAAGTAATCTTACGTTTTACTGATGTTGATTTTGAATATGAACATAAAAAGCCCATTTTAGATGAGGTTAATTTTAGTGTGCGCCAAGGCGCAAAGATTACTTTGATGGGTCAAAATGGTGCTGGCAAAAGTACTATATTTAATCTTATAAAAACTTCTTTAAAACCAAAGAGTGGTAATGTCTCAGTATCAAAAAGTGCTATGATTGGTACAGCCTTGCAAGTGCTTGCACGAGAGGATTATGGATTGTCAGTAGAGGAATACTTTGCTCGGGCGTTTCACGAAGTACCTGGGAATATAAAAAGTCAAATTAGTAAAGTTTTTAATGCTGTTAATTTACAAGTACCATATGATAGACCAGTCGGTGATTTATCTGGTGGACAACAGGCTCGATTGCTTTTAGCCTATGCTCTTATTGAAAATCCTGATATTTTACTTCTTGATGAGCCGACAAATAATTTAGACAAAGAGGGGATTGATCATTTAACACAATTTCTAATTTCTTACAACAAAACAGTCATAGTCATATCACATGATGCTGATTTTTTGAATTGTTTTACTGAGGGTGTTTTGTATCTAGATATTTTTACAAAAAAGTTAGAGCTGTATGTGGGTGATTATTACAGTGTTATAGAAGAGATTAAAGAAAGAGTAGAAAGAGAAAAGAGAAAAAACGCACAGTTAGCAAAAAAGATTATAGATAGAAAAGAAAAAGTTAATTTTTTTGCAAACAAAGGTGGTAAAATGAGAAAATTGGCAAAAAAATTGAAAGATGAAACTGAAGAAATGGAAGAATCAAAAGTGGATGTAAGAAAAGAAGACAAGGCTATTCGCCCATTTACTATCCCTGTTCAAGATATTTATGGTGACCTTGTTACTATTGATTCAGTTAAAGTTATCGTAGATCACGAGCCTGTAATAAAAAAGAAAAACAAGGTGTTAAAAAAAGGAGTAAGACTGGTCATCTCAGGACCAAATGGAATTGGCAAAAGTACTCTTTTACGATCACTTGTTAATCAGAAAAATGAAGGAGCACAGATAATGGAAGGTGTGCGAGTTGGATACTACAGTCAGGATTTTGCTACGCTTGATTTTGAAGAAACTGTTTTTGATTCTTTGAAAAATGTTGCATTAATTGGGACAAATAGCCAAGAGGTTAGAGCAGTTGCTGCCGGCTTTCTTTTGACTGGCGAATTGATTGGACAAAAAGTTGGCAGTTTATCAGAGGGTCAAAAAGGGTTATTATCTTTTGCGCGTTTAGTTCTACTGCAACCAGGCCTTTTAGTATTGGACGAACCGACAAATCACATAAATTTTAGACATATTCCTATTATTACAGAAGCCATTAATGATTATAAGGGAGCTATGATCGTTATTAGCCACATGCATGAATTTATTGAACAAATACGAGTAGATGAGTATTTGGATTTGGGGAAGATATAGGGAAATGGTAATATTAACACATGAATACAACCAACCTTAAAAACATTTTAAAAACTCAACCAAAATATCGCTTAAAACAGGCAAAACAAGCCATCTTTTTAGATTTGATAGAAAGTTGGGACGACAATAGTACTTTGCCAAAAGGCTTGCGAGAAACCTTGAAAGAAGATTGCCCACTTGATATTGAGGCAGAAGTTTTTGTCTCAAGGAAAAAGGATGTTATAAAAGCCCTGATCACCCTTGAAGATAAAAATAAGATTGAAACAGTCTTGATGAAACACAAGGGCAATCACAATACGATTTGTGTATCAACACAAGTCGGCTGTGCGCTTGGATGCGAATTCTGTGCTACCGGACAAATGGGTTTTAAGCGCAATTTGACTGTTTCTGAGATTTTGGAACAAGTCATTTTTTTTGCTCGTTATTTGAAAAAAGAACAAAGAAAAATATCAAATGTTGTTTTTATGGGAATGGGTGAACCATTTTTGAATTATGATAATACAATTCAAGCTATCAAAAGATTGAATAGTAAAGAAGACTTTAATATTGGAGCAAGAAAAATATCAATATCTACTTCTGGTATTATTGATGGGATAAATAAATTGGCTGATGAAAATTTGCAAGTCAATTTGGCGGTATCACTACATGCTCCAAATGATAAATTAAGAGACAAGATGATGCCGGTAAATAGAAAATATACAATTAATAAGATGTTGTCTGCAGTTGATGAATATATTTTAAAAACAAATCGCAAGGTAATGTTTGAATACTTGATGATAAAAGATGTAAATGATTCAAGAAATTGTGCTGAGCAATTGACGGAGATTATGAAAAAACCTCTTTATATGATTAATTTGATACGGTATAATAAGACTGGCGGAAAATTTCAGTCTTCATCCAGAGAAACACTGGAAAAATTTAAGAGAATTTTAGAAAGAAAGGGTGTCAGCGTGACTGAAAGACGTGAATTTGGCCAGGATATAAATGCAGCTTGCGGGCAATTGGCTGGGAAATAATAGCTAAAACAATAACATGTCTAAGCAAATTGTAATTTTTGAAGGTCAAAAAATACGTCGCATCTGGGACAAGAAAAAAGAAAAGTGGTATTTTTCTGTTACTGATATAATAGCTGTTTTAACTGATCAGATCGATTATAAAAAAGCTCAAAGTTATTGGACAACACTTAAAAGTCGTTTAAAAAAAGAAGGAAGCGAGGTGGTCACAAATTGTGACAAACTGAAATTATTAGCCAAAGATGGCAAAAAATACTAAAAAATTAAAATAATAACATGTCTGAATACTACAAAATACCAAGGCAATCAAACTGGAATTTTAATCCAAGCAAAAAAAACAATTGGAAACTTAGTCGATCTAAGTTAGATTTGTTTTTGCAATGCCCAAAATGTTTTTATGTCGATAATAGACTTGGAATAAAAAGACCGCCAGGCTATCCTTTTAATTTAAATTCTGCTGTTGATCATCTATTAAAAAAAGAATTTGATATACATCGAGCTGAAAATAAGAATCATCCTTTGATTGAAAAATATGGGGTTGATGCCAGACCAGTGACCCATGAAAAATTAGATGAATGGAGAGAAAACTTTAAGGGCGTAAGATATGAACATCCTAAAACCGGCTTAACTATTATGGGAGCAATTGATGACCTTTGGATAAATTCTAAGGATGAATATATTGTAGTTGACTACAAAGCAACTTCTAAAGATGGCAAGATTGAAAAGCTAGATCAAGGCTGGCAAATAGGCTATAAACGGCAAATGGAGGTCTATCAGTGGCTTTTACGACAAAATGGGTATAAAGTATCAAATACAGGCTATTTCGTCTATTGTAACGGTATTAAAGATAAGGAAGCATTTGATGCAAAGCTTGAATTCGATGTTACTTTGATTGCATATGAGGGCGATGATTCTTGGGTAGAAAAAGCTATTATTGACGCTAAAGAATGCTTAATGAATGAAAATATTCCAGAAGCAAATCCAGATTGTGATTATTGCAGATATTTTGAGGTGAGAAGGGGATTGAAATAATATTTAATTTAATAGGAGAATTATCAATTAAAACTATATCTATGTGGAAAAATATTTTAGCAGCGGTTTTTATTGTTTTTCTTTTAATACTTGCCTTGGGGGGATACTATTTTTATAGCAACCCAGACATGACAGCGCCTGTGGCTGTAATTGATCTAACAGAAAAAGAACAGCCAATTGGTGGAGAGAGAGATGAACATGGTTGTCTTGGCCCAGCTGGTTATACGTGGTGCGAGGCCAAAGAGAAATGCTTACGTGTTTTTGAAGAAGGCTGTGATGACCAGATTCTTGATCTCGTCAATACAGTTAAACAAATAAGCGAGGTAGAATTTGAAAATAACGGGGAAGTATCTTTTGACTGGATGTATCAAGCTGAGGAAAATATAGATAGAACAGAGGTCATTGGATTAGAATTTTTTGCGAATGGAATAGGCAGTCAGGAATATATGATAATTGAGGATTATTTTAAAGAAACCATGGAAGAGGATATATATAACATGGCATCTGGCCCAATGGGTAATATGGAAGGTTTTTGGTTTAATTACAACGTATGTATTCTAGGTTATCAATTTAGTAATTCAACACAAAGCGAAGAGGGCATGGTAATCCCAGACACAACTGCGCGTAATGTAAATATTCGTTGTGGATTTTTGAATAAAAATATTTTATATAAAGGGAAACAGGTAAATAATTTTCAGGATTGCGTGACAGCTGGATATGTAATAATGGAAAGTTACCCTAGGCAGTGTCGAGATAATGAGGATAATTTGTTTGTTGAATACATCGGTAACGAATTAGAAAAAACAGATTTGATACATTTGGATAATCCAAGACCGAACCAAACCATTGTCAGCCCACTGCAAATAACAGGGCAGGCGAGAGGTAATTGGTTTTTTGAAGGAGATTTCCCAGTCATTCTAACTAATTGGGATGGAGAAATTATTGCCGAAGGTTACGCCACCGCACAAGGGGATTGGATGACCGAAGACTTTGTGCCTTTTACGGTAGAAATTATATTTAAAATATCAGACAATTGGCCCAACAATAAGGGAACGTTGATTTTGCGAAAAGACAATCCCTCAGGACTGCCAGAAAATGATGATGCCTTAGAAGTGCCTGTCTATACTTTATAAAATAAAGTAAATATCATGGAATGTAGTTTGGATAAAAATTTAGAAAATTGTCCATGTACCTATCCTTCTTGTCCACGCAAAGGCAAGTGTTGTCAGTGCGTTGAGTATCACAGAAAAAATAATGAATTGCCAGCTTGTTATTTTAATAAAGAAAAAGAAGCAAGCTATGACAGATCAATTAATAATTATTTGACGTAATCTATGTATAAAAAGAAGAAAATGGCCAATAAAAAACATAGAAAGAAGAGGGGTAAGAAAGTGCAAAGTATAAGATATAGATAAATTGGAATGGATTGTTTTCGAAATAATAAAAATCATCAGCTCTACGGCTGATGATTTTTATTATTTCGGACTTGCTTGTTGTGCATTTATTCTAAACTAAGTTTGGTCAACTCTCTCTTAATGGTGCTGTCATCTATGGCAGAATTATTAGTATAAATTATTTTTTCAGTATGGTCTATATCTTTAAAATAAGTGAGTTGTGTTCTAAATATTTTTTCGTTAAATTCAGAGGAAAAAATTTGTTTGGCTTTTTTGACTATATCATCTATGCTAAGATGATTTTTTATTATAAAATAGATATCAACATAATCTTTCCATTTGGCTCGGCGCCCCAGTGCGTAGGCTTTCATGGCGGCCAGTGTTGCTAGGTCTGGTAGCTTAATTATGTTGTCTAGTTTTTTAGAAAATTTGATTTTAAATGGATAATAGAGAAAGGTAAACTTAATTCCACTAATGAGTACTGAATATTCTTCGTTCGAGTCTTGAAAGAGGTGCTCTATCTTTTTTTTATTAGCAGAAATTCTTTTTTTAATATCGGTATTAGTAAATTTTTTGTTGGTAAATAGATCAAAGTCTAGAGATTCTCGATGGCCAATATGCAAAGCAATGGCTGTGCCGCCTACCAAGCCAAAGTCATTAGAAAAATTATTAACAAAGACTAGCAGTCTATTTTGTTTTTTGCTTAAAATTTCTTTATGCATATTTGTCGAAGTAAAGTTTAAAGTAGTTTTGGATTTTGGGATGATAGTTGTTTCTTCTGCGTTTGATTTGGCGTCTGAATATTCTAGCCACTTTATCTATTTTCATTATTTTAATAAGTTTTTTTACATCATCAAAGTCGCCATGATTTAATACATGCTCAACAATGGATTCATCTGACAGTTCCTCTGGGTTTTTTATATACCATGTTAAGTATGGCCTTTTTTTAATGAATTTTTGGATGGTCATATCTTTATTTTAGCATAATATAAGGCTTATGGCAATTCATGGATCGGATCGGATTTGACCAGTAGCCGTCATATATGCTAGCATATATTTATATGAATAAGCTAAAGTTTCAATTAAGAAATTGGTGCTGGACTACTAATGTTTTTAGTAGGTCTTGATTTGTGCTTTTATTTTATAACCCCAAAATCGTTTTAGACCTACTAAAACGGTTTTTTATTTTAGATATTATTTGTGATCAAAATTAATTAGATATAATATGAAATTTAATTTTTACAACAGAGCAAGCTTTAAGTGGCGATGAGGACTATATCGTTCTGTTTGTGATTTATTAATTTAATATAAATTTTATGAAAATTTTAAGAAAAAAGAAGGCAACGCCCGATAATAAAGGATATTTTGGTAAGTATGGTGGTCAAATTTTACCACCAGAACTTAAGCCGATTTTTGATAATATAGCTAAGGTCTACACAGAGGCTATGGAAGACCCAGAGTTTATAGAAGAATATGAAATGTTTTTAAAGGATTATGTAGGTAGGCCCTCGCCAATATATTTTGCAAAAAATTTAACCAAAAAATTAGGAGGGGCTAAAATATATTTAAAGCGTGAAGATTTGAATCATACTGGTGCTCATAAGATTAATCATACTTTAGGTGAAGCATTACTGGCTAAGAGGATGGGCAAAAAGAAATTGTTAGCTGAAACTGGTGCTGGGCAACATGGAGTTGCTTTGGCTACGGCAGCAGCTCTTGTTGGACTTGAGTGTGAAATTCATATGGGTGAGATTGATATAAAAAAGCAAGCTGTGAATGTAACACGAATGAAATTACTTGGTGCTAAGGTGGTGGAAGTCACCAGGGGCGGAAAATGCTTGAAGGACGCAGTGGATAGTGCATTTGAAGCCTTTATGAAGGATCCAGAAAATATCTTTTTTGGTATTGGGTCTGTAGTCGGACCACATCCCTACCCAATGATAGTACGGGATTTTCAATCAATTGTTGGCAAAGAGGCAAAGCAGCAGATATTGGAGAAGGAAAATAGACTACCCGATTATTTGATTGCTTGCGTAGGCGGAGGATCCAATGCAATTGGTTTATTTACCGAATTTTTGGGTGACAAAAATGTTAAAATGGTCGGTGTTGAGCCGGGTGGAAAAAGTTTTAAGCCAGGTGAGCATGCTGCTACGATGACTCTTGGCAAGCCTGGCGAAATTCACGGAATGTTTACCTACCTTCTGCAGGATGAAAAAGGTGCACCATTACCAGTCCATTCAATTGCCTCGGGGCTTGATTATCCTGGCGTTGGTCCAGAGCATGCCAATCTTAAGGATAACAACAGAGTTGAATATGTGACGGCTAGCGATAAAGAAGCTCTAGATGCTTTTTTTGAGCTCTCAAAGACTGAAGGAATTATTCCAGCGCTTGAAAGTGCACACGCATTGGCTGAAGCTATTAAAAAAGCTCCCACAATGGATGATAACGAGATCATTATTGTGAATTTGTCTGGCAGGGGAGATAAAGATGTGGATTTTGTTATGGAGAAGATGTAGGTTTTACTGAATAGGTTTACATAAAAAGCGGGCTTGTCCCGCTTTTTTGTTTTATGCGAGAAAAATGGTAAAATAAAGATATGGATAAAATTTTCAACCCCAAGTCAATCGCTATTATAGGAGCTTCTGCCAAAAAGGACAGTATCGGCGGTATTGTTTTACGCAATCTGCTTGATTTGGGATATACTGGCAAGATTTATTCTATAAACCCGAAGTACAAAAAGATAGGCAAGTTGGATTGCTACTCATCTATTAGGGAAGTTGGAACAGTGGTTGATTTGGCTATAGTTGTTATTCCAGCTAAAATAGTTTCCCAAGTGATTGAAGAAGCTGCTCAATTAAAAAAACCGGTTTCTAATTTTGTAGTTATATCAGCTGGGTTTAAAGAAGCAGGGGCAGTAGGTGAAAAGCTAGAAGATGAAATGGTGAGTCTTGCAAATAAATATAGTTTAAATATTGTTGGGCCAAATTGTCTGGGGATAGTAAATCCATGGGAAAAAGTAAATGCATCTTTTTCTAAGAATAATTTTGAAAAAGGTAAGATTGGTTTAATAATGCAATCAGGCGCTTTGACTACCGCTTTATTTGATTTGTCTGAAAGTGAGAATTTGGGATTTTCAAAAGTTGCCTCCATCGGTAATAAGGCAGTGCTGGATGAGACTGATCTTTTGGAATATTTGCGTAAAGATAAACAGACAAAAGTAATTGGGTTGTATTTAGAGGATATTCGTCGTGGCAGAGATTTTATGAGAGTCTTGCATAAAACAAGCGCTTCTAAGCCGGTTGTTGTTATTAAGGCGGGCAATAGTCGAAAAGCTAAGCAGGCAGTAGAGTCACATACTGGAGCTATGGCCGGGGAGACAGAGGTGGTGCGTGAGGCGATTGAGTCAGCTGGCGGAGTGTATGCCGAAGATTTTTTAGATTTTATTGAAAATTTAAAAATATTTTCAAGCTTTGAAAAAATTAAGAGTAATAAAATAGTGGTGGTAACCAATGCTGGTGGAGCAGGCGTGTTAACTACGGATTTAATTGAGAGAGATAGGCATTTAAATTTAAGAGAATTTGATTTAAAAGAAAAAAGAAAATTACTCAAAGTTATTCCAGAAGCGGGATCAATACATAATCCCTTAGATATTTTAGGAGATGCTTCTGTGGAGAGATATACCAAGGTGTTAAAATGTTTACGAGATATATCAGATATTGGGGCGGTGATATGTTTGGCGACGGCCCAAGCACAAACTGATATTACCGGAATTGCTAAGGCAGTGGTTGGGGCTAATAAATATTCTAGCTTTCCCATAGTACCAGTCATGATCGGAACAGGGGCTCATCGACGAGCTCAAGATGTATTTAAACCCCAAAGCCTAAATAATTTTATATTCCCCAGTCAGGCAGTTAACGCCTTGTCTGACTTATATATGTCTTCTAGAAAAGAGTGGCGCTTGAATTCAGCTCATTTAAAATTCAAGAAAACTCCTGAGAATATATTGAAAATGGCAGATAAAGTGGCTCAAGAGCATCGAGAAGCTTTCTATTTTTCAGAAAGTACGAGATTGGTTGAAGAATATAAGATAAATGTACCTAAAACATATTATTTAGGAGATGATGGTGTTAAACGAGAATTTCCTTTAGTGGTTAAAGTGGATAGCCCTCGCGTGGTACATAAAGATGCGCAGGGTGGGGTAGTGCTTGATGTTTTTAATGATGCTCAATTAGAAAAAGTACAAAAAGAATTTCAGGGTAAATTTCCAGATGAAGAAATAATTATACAACACCAAGTAGAAAGAGGGCTTGAGTTGATATTAGGTATTAAACGTGATGCTAATTTTGGCCCGGTGATAATGTTGGGACTAGGCGGTACAATGACAGAGATTTTTCAAGAAAAAATGTTTTGGCTTTTGCCGTGCGGCAAAAAGCAGGTTGAAGAGAAACTGGAACAAAGTAAGTTGAATGAAATTTTAAAGAAAAAGAAAATTAGTTTAAAAGTGGTGACTGAGCAAGTTTTGAAGATGGTTGAAATTGCTGAGGAAAATGAATGGATACGGGAGGTGGACATAAATCCAATGGTGTTTTATATGGATAAAGAACCTGTGGCTGTAGATATAAAGGTATTTTTGTAGAATTTATTAGTTGCGGGTAAACATGCCTTTGTTTTTTTGACAATTTTTAATTTTTTTGCTATGATTAAAACACTATGAAAATTAACTTGTGGAAAAATTGGCAGAATATAACTTCCTGACGCGGATCGGTTGATTTTTAATATATAATAAGTTCAAAATCGGTTCAAAAGACTGATTTTTTAATTTATGATAAAAAATACCACAAACTATTGGCAATGGATAAACGAACATGAATGGTCGGTGGTTTTTGAATACGTAAATAAATATAGATAATTAATAAATAATTAAAATAAAAACCAAAATTACCGGCCAGTATGGCCGGTTTTTTATTTAGGAGGAAATGATGAGCAATCAAAAGAAAAAATCTATTTTCAAACTCTCAAGCAGTGTCAAGAAATTTGTTTTTGTATGGCCCGAAAGAGGGAGGAGGAGAAGCTTTAAAAATCGTATTAATATAAAATATATTAAGGGCGAATATACTGGAATTTGGCAATAAGGAGAAAACAAAAGTGAAAAATAAAAAGAATGATGATGGCAAACTGTCTAAAAAGGGCAAGTTAGTAGCCAAGAAGGAAAGATTGGCTGTAGTCGTGACCAACGCGAATGGTGATACAACTCATAGCATAATTCCGCTATCGGATAGTATGCTGGAAATTATTAAACATAGGATATAATTTAAATATTGCGCTACATAATATATGGTATATGTAGCGCTTTATTCTTGATTAAAAATACAAATTGTGGTAGGGTGAATATAAGTAAAATTAGGGTCGGTACTCAAGCGGTCAACGAGGTGAGGCTGTAAACCTCATGATTTTATATCTTCGTAGGTTCGAATCCTACCCGGCCCAATTCAAAGAATTCAGTTAAGATTAGCTGGATTTTTTGGTTGGTGGTAATTAATTTAGCAAGGTGATATAATATAAGTATAATAAATAATATAAATATATGGATGAACAAAACAATCAACAAGCTAATGAGCCTATCCAAGGTTTTAAAAAAAATTGGATTATTATTATTTCGGCTATTGTTGTCGCCACTATCATTGGGCTAACAATTTATTTTATAACGGCCAATAGTAATAAAAGCAAACAGATCAAATTGCAAGAAGAAATAGCAAGCCTTAAAAAAAGTCAGATAATTTATGATGTGATAGACAAGGATGTGCAAGAAACAGAACAGAAAAGCGATGTAAAAAAATCGCAAATTAACGTAGCAAAATTAGTAGAGACAGAGTGTAAACCCGTTCCAGAAGAAAAAGCAGGGCCTTGTTTTGATTTCTCCTGTTTCTGTTTTAAAAATGAAAACCTGAAAAATGAGCTAAATGAATTCATGGAATATTTTAAGAATAATGAAGTTACAGAAGCAAACAAGGCAATTGATATTCTGGGTTCTCCTTTTAATGATTTAAGTGGCTTAAATATCTGCCATCTTGGTGGCTCATGCTATTCAAATTCATATTTTCCTATACGTGTTTTTCGGATAAAAGATAATTATGGAATATTATTCTATAAGACCAGTGGACAAGATATAAATGACAGAACGATGGCTTATGTTTACTACAAAGACGGAAACTTAAATATTATAGAATATCAACTAGAGTATTTTCTTGAAAAATTTATAAAAAACGTAGAGTAATTAAGATTTGAATATATGAAAAGAATATTACCATATTTAGGGATATTAGGTATATTATTTATAGCTTTTTTGGTTATAACTTCTTTGGTTACGAAGGATAAAGATTTGGGGCTAGGAGCGGGTGTTTATGTATTGATTTATGTAGTTATTCCATTATCAATTATTGCTTTGATTACTTTTTTAATTTATGAATATAAGCATCCAATTCAAGATTATCATAGCTATAAAAAAATAAATTTTATTGCTGGGGTAATAGTAATAGCAACTATTATAACTGGTTTTTTATATCTATTACCAGTAATAAGCAATTTTTCACTTTTCTCTAAAGTACCTCAGAATACCAGAGGTTGGGCACAACCAACTATTTCTGATTTGCTTTTACACAAATATATTTTATGGAGATACATTCTCCTATTATTAGGTTTAGTGACATTAGTATTGTCTTTAAAAAAGAAACAAGTTGTTCGTTTTGTTCTTTTATTAACTATTTTTTTAGCAGTAGTCTTGCAATTAAGTGGTCTAGGTTTTTGGGGTAATAAAGCATTTAGTGCTCTTAATTATTCACATAGAAAAATGGAGAATCTTTCTAATTTGGGCATGCTTCATCAAGCAGGTGCAAGTAATGATGTGAGTCAGTGTCCCCAGTCTGGACTAGATAGAGATAGGTGTATTAAGGATATAGCTCTAAATACAAATGATATAAGTTTATGTAAGGGGCTTGACTATAGGATTGAAAGTGAATGTGTGATAGAATTTGTATTGCAAAATAATGATGTTAAAATATGTCAGACTCTTGTTAAGGGAGAGAATTATCCTTTGGATTACGTACGTAATTGCGTAAAGAAGTTAGCTATTCAGCAATTGGATGAAAGTATTTGTGAGGTATATAATTATGATAAAAACGAGCAGTATAATCGTAATTTTGTTTTAGGTTGCAATAGAGAAGTAGAAGTAGCAAGAATGAGATTGAAAAATAAGTAAATTAATTAATATTTAAACAATATTAAGCAACGATTTGATTTGACTAATTAATATTTCAGGATAATTTATTTTATCCATCCACCTCAAGGTTCTAAAGTCGTCCCATTGGGCCCAATTCAAGGAATTCATCCACGACGTAAAGTTGGGATGGATTTTTTGATAGGATAGTATTTAGCTTAGTAAGATGTTATTATAAAAGTGATATGAGCAAAGATGACCTTAAACAATTTTTAATACAAGCCAAGCAAAATACCTACGCTTCGGGTGGCGAGAGTCAAGCCAAAGTTCTTTCCGATGGCAGGAAAGAATATGTTTTTAAGCAGGGTGGATTTGAGTATATAGATAGATATAAAGGCCATGAGAAATTTGCAGGGAAAGAAGAGGTTTTTAAAAATAATAAACTTATTTGGCAAATGGAATATCAAGGACGAATTTTAATGGATAAAATTTTAGCTGATGATATTTATTCGTTTTTGAGAAAAGCTCTTAAGCAAATCTCAGAAGATAAACCATTCAGGGGCCCAGAAAAATTTAGCGAAGGAGAATATAGATACATAAATAATATAAAAGGTAATATAGAAAAATTATCAGGAGAAGAGAAGATATTCTATCAAAAAAAATTAGCATATAAGCTCGTCTATAGTGGGGGAGTTATAAATAATTAATTCAGTCAACTCTCTTTTTTTATTTTCAATACGACATCTTGGCGTTTAATAATAAATCAACTTGTTTTAACATTATTTCTGGATATTTTATGGCATCTATCCACCCCAAAGTTCTAAAGTCGTCCCATTGGGCCCAAATGTAATTTAGAACTCCCTTCAAAAGAGGGGGTTTTTAATTTGATTTTTTGGTTAAATGGGCGTAAATTAAAGATAGAGTTATTAAAATAATTGATTTTTATGAATTTAAAGCCGATTAAAATTAAAGATATTATCTGGGGCGATATTGTGATTGATGAGCCTGTTGTTATTGAGTTAATTTCAGCTAAAGCCATACAGCGGCTAAAAGGCATTGATTGTGGGTGCTATGCACCTTTATATAATAATCCAAGGAATTTGGATCATAATCTTTTGAAGTATACTCGATTTGATCACTCAATAGGCGTTTATTGGTTACTAGAACAATATGGTGATGACTTAGAGGCTCAGGTTTCTGGGTTGTTGCATGATGTTTCACATACTGCTTTTTCCCATGGAGCAGACTATTTTTTTGATGAGGGGTGCCAAAAAAGTCATTCATACCAGGACGATAACCATGATTCTTTTATTAAAAATTCAGCCATTCCTAAAATTCTTGAAAAATATGATCTAACTCTAGATAGGATAATACATGAAGCAAATTTTCCTTTACTTGAAAATGAATTACCAGATATCTGTGCCGATAGAATTGATTATTCCTTGAGGTCAGCCTTGCATTCAAGGGATTACACCCGGGATGAGGTGACTGATATTTTGAACCATCTTAAAACAAAAGATAATCAATGGTATTTTGATAATTTAGATTATGGACAGAAATATGCCAATCTTTTTAAAAAAATGAATGATACTTACTATTCAGACGCTTCCGCCGCTATTCTATACACGGCCATGAAGGGTTTAATGCGCTATGCTATTGAGAAGAAATATATTACTAAAGATGATTTTTTAGAAGATGATGAATATGTTTTAAATAAAATTAAAGCAAAGATGCCATTTGATAATCAGCTTAAAAGGCTTTATAATAACATTAATAATAAGCAGGTTTTTAGACAAGTTGAGGGCAATACAGAGGCTGAACCAATATATTTGAAATCAAGAATTATAGACCCCTATGTTTTAGAAGATGGAAAATTTATTAAATTGTCGGGGATTAATAATGATTGGGCTAAAGTTGTTAAGGAAGATTTAAGGCCCAGGAAATACTATATTCAAGTTACCAATTAAATAAATTTTATGAAACCAAATTTTGCACGTGTAGGGGTCGGTGTTATGATCTTTAATGACAAAGATCAAATTCTTTTTGGTAAGCGCCATGATGATCCAGAAAAAGCTGACAGTGAGTTACATGGAGAAGGTACCTGGACCATGCCTGGTGGAAAACTTGATTTCCAGGAAAAACCTAAAGAATCGGCCATAAGAGAAGTTTTAGAAGAAACAAGTCTCGAAGTTAAGGGCTTGGAATTTATGAGTTTAACCAATGATGTCGTGCCAGATGCGCATTTTTTGACTATTGGTTTTATCTGCCGGGATTTTAAAGGAGAACCCAAGGTTATGGAACCTGATGAAATTACAAAGTGGCAGTGGTTTGATATAGATAATTTACCAGAGAAGGTGTTTTCACCAAGTCAGAAAATTCTTGATAATTATTTGGCTAAACGTATTTATTTTGAGAATTAATTGTACATGGATTTTAAGCAAAAAGTATTAAATATTGTTGCTAAGATTCCTTAAGGTAAAATCTTGATATATAGGCAAGTGGCTATGAGGGATGGTCTCCCCTTGGCCTACCGAGCAGTAGGCAATATTTTAAATAAGAATTATGACTCTAAGATTGCATGTTTCCGAGCGGTATAGAGGGAAAGAGGAAAAGATAAGTTAAAGTAATTTTATGGATTTAAAGAAATATATTCGTGAAGTGCCAAATCATCCTAAGCCAGGAGTAAATTTCTATGATATTACAACTCTTTTGGAAAATAAGGGGGTTTTAAAATATATTATAGATAAAATGTGTGAGTCATGTGTTGATAAGAAAATTGACAGGATTGTAGCCATTGATGCTAGGGGATTCCTATTAGCTGGTGCAATGGCATATAAATTAGGAGTTGGAGTTTCCTTGGTTAGAAAAAAAGGGAAATTGCCATATAAGACCAGAAAGCGTGAATATGCCTTAGAATATGGCTCAGATGTTATTGAAATACATGAGGATGCGATTAAACCGGACGCGAGAATTTTAATTGTTGATGATTTAATTGCTACGGGTGGTACTTTGAAGGCTGCTTGTGAGTTGGTCGAAGAATTAGGCGGCGAAATTATAGGGATTAGCTGTATTATTGACTTATCGTTTTTAGGAGGATCTAAGAAATTACAAAAATACAATTTAGATTATTTAGTATCATACAATTCAGAATAATTTTATGATTAAGAAGAAACTTAAAATAGGGATTATTGGCGCAATGGATGAAGAGATAGCCGAATATATCAAACATACACAAGGTTGCCGACAAAAAAAGTGGCACGAATTTGTATTTTATCAAGCCAAATTGTTTAAGCAAGATGTGATTATCGTTAAGTCTGGTATTGGCAAGGTGGCAGCAGCTATGGTTTGTCAGAAATTAATTGATGAGTTCAAGGTGAGCCATATAATTTTTACTGGCTTGGCTGGCGCTTTGAATGTTAAATATAAGATAGGGGATGTAGTTGTTAGTAACGATTGCTTACACCATGATTTAGATGCTAGGGAATTAGGGTTTTCACGAGGCACAGTTCCTTTTACTGATTATAAATATTTTAAGGCAGAAGAGAATTTAAAGAATTTAGCCTTATTAACTAAATTGCCGGGTAATAAAGTTATGGCGGGTCGGATTTTGACTGGTGATCAGTTTTTGACAAAATCTAAAATTAAAAAGTTTAAATATCTAACCAAGGAACTTAAAGGAGATGTGGTCGAGATGGAAGGTGCGGCTGTAGCGCAAGTGTGTGTTGTAAATAAAATACCTTTTGTGGTTATCAGAACCATTTCTGATAAAGCCGATGGAAAGGCTGCACAAAATTTTAATGAATTTTTGCCACAAGCTGCTAAAAATTCTTTTAAGGTTTTAGGGGAAATAATTAGCCATCTTTAATATGCCAGAATTGCCAGAAGTTGAAACAATAAAATTAGAATTAAATAAATTAATTAAAGGTAAAAGAATTAAATCAGTTAAGATTAATCTCTCGAAACAAGTGCATACGCCGATTAAGAAGTTTTTAAGGTTGGTAGAGGGGAGAATAGTGGTTGGTGTGCGACGTAGAGCTAAAGTACTCATAATTGATTTAGATAATAATTATCATTTAATTTTTCATTTAAAGATGACTGGTCAATTGATATATGGGAATAAAGATATATTAGCTGGCGGCGGTCATCCTATAGAGCATAATTTAAAAGAATTACCCAATAAGTATTCTCATGTCATCTTTAATTTTGCTGACAGCTCAAGGCTATTTTTCAACGACACACGACAGTTTGGTTGGGTGAAATTGGTGAATAATATGGAATTGGATGAACTGTCTGAGGCTTTTGGGCCTGAACCGTTAGAGATTGCTAGTTTTCAAGAATTTAAAAATTTATTTGAGAGTAGAAGGGGAGCCGTAAAGCCATTGTTAATGAATCCCAAGGTAATTGCGGGAATTGGTAATATTTATGCAGCTGAAGGCTGTTTTTGTGCTTGCATTAGTCCAAGTAGAGCAGTCAATACACTTTCAGATAAAGAATTAGATAGATTATATAGTTGTTTAAAAAAAATATTGAAATTGGCCATAAAGAACAAAGGGACATCAGCCAAGAATTATGTGGATGCTTTTGGCCGGCAGGGATCAATGGAAGAATTTTTGAAGGTCTATGGCAGAGGAGGAAAAAAATGCGTAAAATGTAAAAGTGTGTTAAAATCAATTGAACAAGGACAGAGATCCACGGTTTATTGTGAAAAATGTCAGAAATAATTTAGTTAAAAATTAAAGAAAATGTAATTTTATGTCAGATTATGCAGATAGAGATTCTATCGGTATTATTGGTGGCGGATTTGTAGGGGCCGCTATAAAACAATATTATAAAAACGCGAAAGTGTACGATATAGATCCCCAGAGAAAGACCCATAGTTTTGAGGAAACTTGCAAACAGGATTATGTATTTGCTTGTGTGCCAACTCCTCAGGGAGAGGATGGTAAAATAGATTTAAGCGCAGTTGAAGATGTGCTTGAAAAGATTCCAGATAATACCAGGATAATTTTAAAATCAAGTGTGGTGCCTGGTACAACAGAAGAATTACAGGAAAAATATCCAAGTAAAAAAATAGTCTATTGCCCTGAATTTTTAACAGCCAAATTTGCTGCAGAAGACTTTGCTTTTCCTGATAAGAATATTATTGGTTATACCAAAAAATATCCCGAGTTGGCAGACGAGGTGGCTAAAGTTTTGCCACGAGCTAATACTTTGATATGTAAGTCAACAGAGGCTGAGATGATCAAGTATATGTTAAATTCATATTATGCACTTAAAGTACTTTACTCAAATGAGATATATGATTTGTGTGAAAAGTTAGATATTGATTACGGAGTTGTTAAAGAGGGTTTTGTGTTGGACAAACGGGTGAATGATTCGCATTTTGATGTGATGAATGGATTTAAAAGAGGTTTTGGCGGGGCCTGTTTCCCAAAAGATACCTCAGCCATTGTTAAGCGTGCTGAAGAACTGGGAGTTGATTTAAGTTTAATTAGGCAAGCCATTGAGACAAATAAGAAATATAGGCAAATGGATACAACTAGAAAAAAATTAAATATTATGGACAGTAGTGAAATTAAAAATTAAGAAATACAATTATGCAAAAAACAATTAAAAACTTAACCAAAGCCTTTATTGGTGAGTCTCAAGCCAGAAATAGATATACATATTATGCCAAGGTCGCCAAAAAAGAAGGCTATGAACAAATCGCCAGCATATTTATGGAAACTGCTGATCAGGAAAAAACTCATGCTAAAAGATTATTTGAGCATATTCAAGAATTGAAGAAAAAATTAAAGGATGATAGTTTGTCTGAAATTGTGGTTGAAGCGGCTTCACCAAATGTGTATGGCGATACCATGGAGAATTTAAAAGCGGCTGCAGCCGGTGAAAATTATGAATATACTCAAATGTATCCTGAATTTGCCCAAGCGGCTAAAGAAGAAGGGTTGGATAAAATTGCAGCCAGAATGTTATCAATTGCTAAAGCTGAAGAACATCATGAGGAGAGGTATAAAAAATTAATCGAACAGCTTGAAAGTAAAAGTGTATTTAAGAAAGAAGAAAAAGTTTGGTGGGTGTGTCGAGAATGTGGTTATATGCACTATGAGGAAGCACCGCCCAGGGAGTGCCCATCATGTGATCATCCACAAAGCTATTATGAATTAAAACGTGAAGCATATTAATTAATTTAAAAAATATGACTGAACTAAATCAAATATATAAGTGTGAGGTATGTGGCAATATTATTGAAACGGTACACACTGGGCAAGGCGAATTGGTGTGTTGTGGACAGCCCATGAAGTTGCAAGCTGAGAATACAGTGGATGCTGCAAAAGAAAAACATGTTCCAGTTATAGAGGAATTACCAGCTCAAGTTTGCCAAGGCAAAGACGGAGCAATTATTAAAGTGGGTGAAACGGCTCATCCCATGGATGAGGACCATTATATCGAATGGATTGAAATTATTACAGAGGACGGCAGAAGAGGTAAGCAATTTTTAAAACCAGGTGAAAAAGCAGAAGTTGAATTTCATACCAGAAAGAAAGTAATAGGAGCTCGAGCCTATTGCAACTTGCATGGGTTGTGGAAGAGTTAGTTTTTTTAAATTTTAATTTTTAAAATAAAAATAAGTAATTTTTACTTATTTTTGTTTTTTAGTTGACTAATTGGCAAAACTGTATTATTATAATATATAATTGGCCTTTTTGGTTTAAGGCCGACTTAGCTCAACGGTAGAGCAACAGTTTTGTAAACTGTAGGTTCTGGGTTCGATTCCCTGAGTCGGCTCCATTTTGAAAAATTATGCCTCAAGTCTCTAATTATTACAAAATACAGGTGGTAGTACCAGTAAAAGATGCTGATAATATACGCCAAATAATCAATGAAGCTGGCGGATCGCGTCAGGGCAATTATGATTATGCCAGCGGATCAGTAAAAACAGTGGGGCGCTTTAGGCCGCTTAGCGGAGCTAAGCCACATATTGGAAAAAAAGGCATAATTGAAGAGGTCGAAGAAGAAATAATTATGACGTTGTGTCATAAAGACAAACTAAAAGAAGTAATACAAGCCATTAGCCAAGCCCATCCTTATGAGGAGCCTGCTATTGACATATTACAACGTTACGAAATTTAATTAAAAATTATGGCGACTAAATATAAAGAGAGATTAATTAAGCTCGAATGTACAGAGTGTAAGCGAATTAATTACTATTCTCAGAAGAACAAGAAAATACATAAGGAAAGATTAGAATTGAAAAAATATTGTAATTCTTGCAAAAAACATACTCCACATAAAGAAACTAAATAAAGCAAAAGCTTTATGAATAATAAAGGTGTTTCGTATTGGGCCATTATAATAGTACTCGCATTTTTTGTAATAGCCTTGATTGTGGCTTTTTGGCCGCAAGATAAAACAATAGATGATAACCTGGGACCTGGTTATGTTAGATTTTTGCAAGACGTGAAACAAAAGGCAGTTAATATTAATGAAAAGGCCAAAATTGAGAAATGGTTAGTTGATAATCGATTAAATGAATATGGCGATTCAATGGATACTATGTATGCGGGTGGTACGCCATTATTTGATGAGTCAACGAGTGCAAGTATGGATAGGCATGATTACATATTGAAGAAATATCCGAATAAGCCCTGGAATAAGTAATTTAATGGGGGTGTAGTATAATGGCTATTATGCTGGTTTCCAAAACCAGAGATTTGGGTTCAATTCCTAGCACCCCTGCCATTCAATTTTTCCCCTAATATTAGGGGATTTTTTGTTTGGGGCATCGTGGAATCAGAACTGTGTTGATATAGTCTATTAAAAGAGATACAATTAAGATATACTAATTGATCATATGATTATATGAAAAAAATAACTATTGCTATTTTAGGCTTGGCGCTGTTATTAAGCACCTCTTCAACAGCCATAGCAGGTAATAGCATAACTAACAGACTAAAAGGTAGGCTTTTATTACAGGTAGAAGATAGAGGTAGAATTTGGTATGTTGACCCGGTAGGAGAACAAAAACACGAAGTAACTTTTGCTAATGCTTTAAATTTATTTGAGACATTATCTTTGGGTATTAGTGATAGCGATTTGAATCAAATCGCTGTTCATCCTGATTCAGTCAGTGATGATGTTGATACTGATAATGATGGTTATTCTGATAGAATTGAAGTTATTAATGGTTATAATCCTGAAATCGCTTCGGATCCTAGTAATGTAGGGAATGATAAGGTTAATATTAATAGTAGTTTAACTGATAGATTAAAAGGAAAAATATTATTACAAGTTCAAGACAGAGGCAGAATTTGGCATATTGATAGCACTGGTAAAAGATGGGAAATTACTTGGGGAAATTTGATGAATAGGTTTAGGAAGCTGGCATTGGGGATTACGGATAAGGATTTGGGGCAAATAGGTGTGACTAGCAATGAGCAGGACAAAAAAGACAGTCAATTAATTTATGGAAACTATGAACAATTAGTCTTAACAGAAAATGATGTCTCGGTATGGTCAGGCCAACTTTTAAATGACAGTAAATCGAAAATAGCATTAGACCCAAAAGAGTCTAAAGAAATCAAAAATATCGAGGAACTTGAAACAACGGATGGTATTAATATTATAGGTGGATATCAAAATATATTCGTCGCCTATGGCAGTCTAAGTTTTGGCGATATGGAGGCTGATGAAGAACTTTTCTCAGTTATAATGAGTAGAGTCTTTGTAATGGGCACAGTGGATGATGCAAAAAGATATTTTGAATTCAAAAAAACCGCAATAGGTCCAATTGAAAATGTGCCTGGTGTAGGAGATGAGTGTTTTGCCTCAAAGGAGTTTGGACAAACCTTTACATTTAGAGTAAAAAATTCAGTCGGTGTTTTTTCTATTTTAGCAGATGAGAGTATGCAGGACGGAATAGACTCTTTACTTCGTGTTCAACTTGATAAATACAATAATTATCAACCATCAGAAGACGGGGTAATAAATTATTCCCTGGATACTGATCATGACGGGATAAAAAATTACATGGAAGAAAGATTGGGCTTAGATAAACATAACGCAGATACTGACGGTGATGGTGATAGTGATGGTAGCGAAATAGCTAGTTGTCATGACCCGCTGGGATCTTTTGGAGAAAAATTAATCCCAGACAATTTATTGGGTAAATTAAATGATAAAGAGTGGTTAAAAACTCAAGGGTTGTATTATTTCCCCAACACTTCCGGGTTAACTGTTACTGAGCATGATGCAGTTAGGAATGAAAAAGGAAATAATTATATGGATTTTCTAATTATTTCAAAAGAAAATAATGTTATAGAAACAGGAGTTCTGGCTACAAGCAATCAAAGATATTATATTATAAATGATAGTTTCAAAAAATATTATTTTAACAAAGACGGAAATCTAGAAGCTAGCTGTCATTTAACTCAGTCCAAGATAACCGAGCAGGACAAGGCAACTTGCTCTTTGGTTGAAGACAAAAATAATTTTGAAATAGATTGTAAAAGATAAATTTAAGCTTATGGCATCAGGGTGGGTATATAAATATACCCACTTTGCCGTTGTATAATAGTTCTAACATCCTCCACTATGCCCTGCCACGCAATTTTTCCTCTAATATTAGGGGATTTTTTGTTTCAAGTTATCCACTTGACAATCATAACGCGTTGCGTTATCATATAAATATGATTAAATTTTTTAAATGTAAAGAAACTCAGAAAATATTTAATCGTGATTATTCACGAAAATTTCCACATTCAATACAAAGAATAGCAATGCGGAAACTATGGATAATTAATGCCGTGGTTAATTTAAAAGATTTGAGAATCCCACCTT
Organism: uncultured Gammaproteobacteria bacterium; assembly: GCA_964573135.1. Taxonomy (GTDB): domain Bacteria; phylum Patescibacteriota; class Patescibacteriia; order UBA2196; family GWA2-42-15; genus CAZNIO01. Next base: position 58,443 of record CAZNIO010000004.1, on the reverse strand, counting down.
CTAATTGTTTAGAAAAGCTTACAGGAAAAAGAAAAGGAAAATATAGTATTAGAATTAATAAACAATGGAGAATATGTTTTGAATGGCATCAGCAAGATGCATATCAAGTAGAAATAATTGATTATCATAATTAAAAATATGAGTAAAAAAATAAAAGCAATCCATCCTGGGGAAATCTTAAATGAAGATTTTCTTAAACCAATGAAACTTAGTCAATATCGTTTAGCTAAAGATATTGATGTTTCCCCAAGAAGAATAAATGAGATAATCCACGGTGATCGTTCTATTACAGCCGATACCTCTTTGCGTCTAAGTAAGTATTTTAATATTTCTCCAGAATTTTGGCTTAATTTACAATCTCATTATGAATTAGAAATTCAAGCCGAAGAAATGGCGGACATCTTAAAAAAGCAGGTCAAGATATTCCAACCATCTGTTTAGATATAAAAACAGTTCTAATCTAAATAATAAACAATTCTGTTCTTTTTTTATTTAATACTAAGGGCTAATAATTTTATTCCTTGACCAAACTTCCGTATTACTCTATATTTAACTTAAAGTTATTGGAGTTGGTATTAAGTCAAAAGTCTCAAAAACATTTTTCCATTTCAATATCAGCTCTTCAAAAGTGTTCCATCTAATTCTTTTGAGGACTGCCAATTAATTAATTAATTTTTAAATATATGGGCGGTAATAGCGCAGCTAGAGCACGTACAAGACATGCCAAAAAGAATACCAAAAAGGGCAAAGAGCTTGCCAAAAAAACAAGAAGGCTAAGAAAGACTGGCAAGCCGTCGTGCTAATTAAAACAAAAACAGGGGATACCCTGTTTTTTGTTTTTTTCAAAAAAAATGTTAAGATATAATCAGATAAATTAAATATAAATATATGAATTTTGAAGAAGGCAAGCTAAAAGCCAAGTGCCCTCATTGTAAAGGTGAAGTCACCCTGGAGGATATTCAAAGAGAGACAAAAGGTGTTGGATTTATAAAACAAGAAATAATGTATTTTTGTCCGCATTGCCAGTCTGTACTCGGTTTTAGCCGAGGTAAGTTTATGAGTTAAATTTAAATATATGTATGATACGATAATAATCGGTGGTGGGCCAGCTGGTGTGGCTGCTGCTATATATACTGCCAGAAAAAAAATGAAAACTCTTTTAATTGCTGAAGAAATTGGCGGTCAGTCAATGCCAGCTGCTGAAATTGAAAATTGGATAGGAATTACTAAAATATCTGGAGTTGAACTGGCACAAAACTTAGAGAAACATTTAAGGGCTCAAGAAGAAGTAGAGGTTAATGTAGGAGAAAGGGCGACTAAAGTCGAAGGGAAGGGTGGCAATTTCAAGGTAATAACTGGGTCTCAAGAATATGAAACAAAAACCGTTATATTATGTAGCGGTGCTCGTCGAAGAAGATTAGAAGTGCCTGGTGAAGATAAGTTTGCCGGTAAGGGCGTGGTTTATTGTTCAACTTGTGATGCCCCTTTGTTTAGTGGTAAAAAAGTAGTGGTAGTCGGAGCGGGGAATGCTGGGCTTGAAGCGGTTGAAGATTTAATCCCTTATGCCAAAGAGATTTATTTACTAACCCGAGGTGATACATTACGTGGGGATGGAGTTACTTTAGAGGAAATTCAAAAATCAGATAAATTTAAAGAGATTATATATAACGCAGTGGTTAAAGATGTGCAAGGTGATGCTTTTGTAGAAAAATTAGTTTATACAGATAAGAAGAGCGGGCAAGATAAAGAATTAGAGATTGAAGGGGTTTTTGTAGAAATTGGGTCTGTGCCAAATTCTGAAATTGCCAAAGGCTTAGTGGATATAAACGAAAGGGGAGAGATAGTACTAAATCATAGAACTTCAGCTACGTCAAAACCAGGCATTTTTGCAGCAGGAGACGTAACTGACGAGGCGTATAAGCAAAATAACATATCAGTGGGGGATGGTGTTAAAGCGGGTTTATCTGCATATAGTTATATAAAAAAGAATTGATTTTTAGAAATATTATTGCTAATTTAATACCCGCTATTTAGCGGGTATTAAATTGCTAAAATAATCCAGATAAACTCTCTTTTAAATATGTTTTTTTTATGCTAATATTACAAGCATTATGAAGATTTGTATTATAAATTCCCTATATCCTCCATACAATCGCGGTGGAGCTGAGGTAATTGCCGAAAAACAAGCCAAGGAATTATTAGCTGAGGGCAATGACGTTTTTGTGATAACTACAAGGCCAATGTGTCGGAAATCATCATCTGGTTGCGGTTTTTCCGTTGAGGACGGTATAAAGATATATAGATTTTATCCATTAAATATTTTTTCAATATATTTTATATACAAACATTGTTATTTAAAAAGGATTATTTGGCGCATTATTGATGTATTCAATATTCATTCATACAATCAGATAAAAAGAATTTTAATTCAAGAAAAGCCTGATATTGTTTATGTACATAATTTAACAGGTATTGGCTATCTAATCCCTGGATTGATAAGAAAATTACGTATTCAATACATTCAAATTATGCATGATGTGGCTCTCGTTATTCCGACCGGGTTATTGATCAAAGGTAAAGAGAAAAGTTTTGAAAATAGGATTTTTATTAGAACAATTTATGAAAAGATTTCCAAATATTTTTTTGGAAATCCAGATGAAGTAATTTTTCCGTCAAAATGGTTAAAGGATTTTTATGAGGAACGTGGCTTTTTTGAAAAATCAAAAAGGATAATAAAAGGAAATTATAATATATCCGTTGATAATCTGTTAAAAAATAAACAGCTCTTAAGCCCGCCTGTAGTTAATTTTATCTATATTGGGCAAATAGAGAAACACAAAGGTATTTTGTTTCTAATAGATATGATGAATAAACTGCAAACCTTAAATTACAAATTACAAATAATAGGTAATGGCGCCAAGCTTGAAAGCGCTCAATGTTTGGCTGAAAATAATCCGAAAATAAAGTTTTTTCCATGGGAGTCAGAAGACAAGGCCAGACAACTCTTGAAAGAATCAGATTTCTCTATTGTGCCATCGCTTTGTTATGAAAATTCACCCACTGTAATTTTTGAAAGTTTAAAAGCAAGCGTTCCGGTAATAGCTTCGAATTTAGGGGGTATCCCGGAATTAGTACAGAATAATATAAATGGATATTTATTTGAGGCCGGTAACAAAGAAGCCTTGTTGGAGATAATAAAAAAATTGACTAAATAGCTAAATTTAAAGTATAATTAGGGTATAAATTAGCCTGATTTTTTTATTTTTATATGCCTAAAAATTTTGAAAAATTTCATATTACTCAAGGTGCAATGATTATCAAAGATGATAAATGCCTAGTTGTCCAATTTAGTGACGAGCACGGCAAAAAACACAAAGATTGTTGGGACATTCCAGGTGGCAGAATTGATGTTGGCGAAGCAGATAAAAGCGAGCAAGCTTTTCGTCGTGAAATTAAAGAAGAGTTAGGAATCTTAAATTTTGATATTATAGACTTAGTCGCCCACGATATTTGGAAAAATGCTGTAGGCGATCCAATTTGTGCCCTGATATATCTGATAGACAATCCGAATACTTACGATATTAAATTAAGCCATGAGCATAAAAATTTTAAATGGATTAGAGAAGATGAAATAAAAGATAAATTTTTGTGGCCAGGGGCAACTAAAATGCTTAAGAAAGGATTTAAAAGATATAAAAAATTAAAGAAACAAAATGGAATCAATTAATCTCAACTGGCAATATATACCCACGGAAGAAGAACGTGAAAAATTTGCCAAAATAAAAAAAATTATTGATATTTTGGTTAAATTTTCAATATTGTTATTTGCGTTTATAGCACTTGATGAAGCAAACTGGCAGTATAGAGAAATTAATAAGATTTCTACATACGCTTTTGGTGTATTTTATATTTTTATTCTACTAATCTGGACAAAATTTGCTTATCCAAAATTTGTACTTCATGATTACAATATAACCATAAATAATCTTGGTATAACCATTGATTTGATGGATATTGGGACACAAACCGTTTTTGAATGGGATAAAATTAAATCATGGAGTGAAGATAAGACATTTTATCAGCAAAATAATCAGAAAGGCCAATTTGCTATTCGCTCCTGTATAAAACCAAATGAACTATATGTGGGCACGCGCACTATGAAAAGCTATATTACTCTTCATGTTGCTCCTTCCATCAGGCAGCAGGTTATAAAAATTTTGCGTGATAAAAATATCGAAGAGCTTAAAAGAGATAAGGCGAAACCATTGTTTCCCTTTAAATTTAATCAATAATTATGAGTTTTTATATAACTACAACTTTACCCTATGTAAATGCAAAACCGCATATTGGTTTTGCACTAGAAATTATCCAAGCGGATGTGGTAGCCAGACATCGTCGTCTTAAAGGTGATAAGGTATTTTTTAATACAGGCACAGATGAACATGGCTTAAAAATTTATAGAAAAGCCTTGGAAGAAAAAAAAGATCCACAGGCATATTGTGACGAATATGCAGCTAAATTTGATAATTTAAAAAAATCATTGAATTTAAGTTATGACAATTTTATCAGAACAACTGATAATGACCACATGAAGGCAGCACAAGAATTTTGGCAAATGTGTGAGAAGAATGGTGATATATATAAGAAAAATTATAAAGTTAAGTATTGCGTGGGTTGCGAATTAGAAAAGACTGAAAGTGAATTGACTGATGGGAAATGCGCATTGCATCCTAATTTAGAATTAGAAAGTATAGATGAGGAAAATTATTTTTTCCGCTTTTCTAAATATCAAGATGAATTACTTAAATTGTATAAGAATAAGGATTTTATTTTACCAACCTTCAGATTAAATGAAATTCGAAAATTTACAGAAAATGGTTTGGAAGATTTTAGTATTTCACGCTTAAAGGAGAAGATGCCTTGGGGCGTACCTGTGCCAGGAGATGAGAAGCATGTGATGTATGTGTGGTTTGATGCGTTAATCAATTATATTTCATGTTTAGGTTGGCCCGAAGATGAAAAGAATTTTTCTAAGTGGTGGCCAGGAGTGCAAGTGGCTGGCAAGGATAATTTACGTCAGCAAACAGCTATGTGGCAGGCAATGCTAATGTCAGCTGGTTTACCCAATTCAAAACAGGTTTTAATCCATGGATTTATAACATCAGAGGGACAAAAAATGAGTAAATCTCTTGGGAATGTGATAGATCCGCTTGAATACACGGAGAAATACGGCACAGATGCTGTACGCTACTATCTGCTATCTGAAATTACACCCTTTGAGGATGGTGATTTTACACGCGAGAAATTTGAGAATAAGTATATGTCAGATTTGGCCAATGGACTGGGTAATTTAGTATCGCGTATTACAACTTTACTTGATAAGAATAATTTAGATGTTTCTTTAAGTGCGGGGAGTGATAAAAAATTAATTCAAGATGTGGATAAAAAAATGGAAGAGTATAAGTTTAACGAGGCTTTGTCTATTTTATGGGGCAAGTTGAGAGAATGTGATGAAGAAATTACCAAAAAAGAACCGTGGAAAATTGAAGATAAAGATGAATTAAAATCAATACTTGAGCCGGTGGCTCAAAAGATATTGGATGTGGCTGATTTATTACAGTCATTTTTGCCAGAAACTGCAGAAAAGATAATTAAGAAGTTAACTTCAAGCAATATTAAAAAATCTAAAATTTTATTTCCTCGTATAAATTAAGAATAAATACATGACTTTGCTCGTCGACATTATACTTTTAATTGCCCTCTTGTCCGTTATTACAAGTTGCTATCAGGCTGGTTTAATCAAGACCTTTGGCGGATTAATTGGCCTAGTAGTTGGTATTGTTATCGCTGGTCAATATTTTCAGCCTTTGGCTGATTTAATTCTGCCTGTTTTTCGTGAATCGGAGAATTCGGCTAAAATTGTGGCTTTTGCCATTATATTTATAGCGGTTAATGGAGTGGTCGGGCTGATAGTCTATGTTTTGGATTCGACCTTTAATTTTATTTCCTTTATCCCATTTTTAAAAACTATAAATAAAATGGGGGGAGCAGTACTTGGTTTTTTGGTTGGCCTGCTCTTAATCGGATTGGCTGTTATATTATTAGATAAATTTCCTTTTGCCTCGTATATACAACCTTATTTAGAAAGTTCAAGATTAGTACCTATTTTTGCTAAGGTAGCTAATTTAATGATGCCGTTGTTTCCTGAGGTTATAACAAAGGTTCAAGGAGTTTTAAGTGAATATGGAGTTTAATTTAATTGACACCCACGCACATCTTAATTTTAATGCATATAAGGACGACGGAACGCAAGTTATCCGTCGTGCTTTGGATAAGGGAATTGGCATGATCAATGTGGGCTCGCAATATGATACCAGCAAAAGAGCTGTAAAGATAGCGGATGATAATGAGCAAGGAGTATATGCAGCAGTTGGATTACATCCCATTCATTTATTTGACGTAGAAGTGGATGAAGAGGAGGATAAGTTTCATACCAAGGAAGAAGAATTTGATGAAAAAAAATATCAAGAGTTAGTTGATAGTTCAAATAAAGTAATGGCTGTTGGCGAAATTGGATTTGACTTTTATCATTTGCCCAAAGACGTGGATTTAAAGAGGGCTAAAGAAATTCAGAAAAAAGAATTTGTAAAACAAATTGAATTTGCCATTAAAAATGATTTGCCAGTAATTTTACATTCACGTGGTACTAAGGAAGACCCATTATGCGCCTATGATGATTTGCTGGAAGTGTTAGAGGATTATAAGGGAAAAATTAGAGGAGTTAAACATTGCTTTACGGCTTCTACAGAAACTGCTTTAAAATTTATTGATTTAGGATTATACATTGGTTTTACTGGGATTATCACTTTTGGGAAAAATGCGGATTCAATCAGAGAAGTGGTTAAGGAAATTTCTTTGGAAAAAACGTTAGTTGAAACTGATTGCCCATATTTATCACCTGATCCTCATCGAGGAGAAAGAAATGAGCCAAGCTACGTGGAATATGTGGCCAAGAAAGTGGCTGAGATTAAACAGGAGGATTATGAGGATGTGGCTAAAGTTTTAGTTTCAAATAGTAGAAAATTATTTAATATTTAAAATGATAATAAAAATTATTCTATTATATTTTTTGCCTTTTGCAGCTAGTTTTCTTGTGGCTATATTTTTAACTCCTAAAATAAGGAAATTTGCTTTAGATAAGGGAATAGTTGATAAGCCAGAAGAAGAGAGAAAAATTCAGAAGGGTCATGTGCCTTTGCTTGGCGGGGTTGTTATTTATTTTTCTTTTTTAGTCGTATTGCTTGGAGTTTGGGCGCTTGGTTTTTTAAATGATGGCAGGATCGAAGTATCGCAGATTTTAGCTATAATTTTTGGTGGGTTAATAATAATAATTATCGGTTTTTTGGATGATAAGTATAATATCAGTACAAAATCATTTCTAGGTCCATTATTGGCAGCTATTTTAGCAGTGTGTTTAGGCATAGCTATAAAATACGTAACCAATCCTTTTATACCAGGTGCGGGTCCATATGGCCGTGCCTTATTTTATTTCTCTCCATGGATTGGACCTGCTTTCAGTTTTGTATGGTTGCTGGGCATGATGTATACGACTAAATTTTTAGATGGCTTGGACGGGTTGGTATCTGGGATTGGTTCTATTGGAGCTATTATATTATTTATTGTATCTTTATTTTGGGATGTACCACAGAGTGGTACATCTATAATGTGTCTTATATTAGCTGGGGCGTGTCTTGGCTTTTTGCGATACAACTGGCATCCGGCCAGAATATTTCTAGGAGAATCAGGCTCTGTATTCATTGGTTTTATACTGGGCGTGCTGTCTATAATATCTGGAGGCAAAATTGCCACGGCATTACTTATAATGGGAATTCCTATTCTCGATGTGTTGTGGGTAATAGTTAGAAGAATTTTTAAAGAAAAAAAGAGCCCCTTTTCTGGGGATAGTAAGCATTTACATTTTCGATTGCTTGAAGTGGGATTTTCTCATCGTGGAGCAGTATTATTTTTGTACTTTTTGACTTTGGTTTTTGGGACTTCTTCTTTATTTTTACAGAGTAGGAATAAGGTGATCGCATTATGTATTCTTATTTTAGTCATGTTGATATTGGCTTATGTGATTGTTTCAAGATATAGCAAAAAGAAAACCCCCATAATTTAAAAATAGGGGTATCTTTTTTAAAGATTTTCTTTAAAGCAATCCTTGAAGAGGTCGGCCCAATTCTCGTCTTCTTCTGTTGGCTTGGTATACCTCTTGTTTTTTGAGGGAGGAGTGACGTCTATAATTTCTCCCTTAGGAATTTTTTTTAGATTTTTTTTGTTTGAGTCTGTTGGGTTTTTTTCCAATTTTCCGTCTCCGTTTTGAAAAAATAAAAAATAGGACTGGGATCCTAAATCGCTTTTTATTTTATAGATTTTAATTGTACCATAATTTTTATATATGCTCAAAAGAATATTACTATACATTTTTGTCCCCATATTACTTGTATTAATATCGGGGTGTATGCCGGATAATAACATGCAGGTAATGCATATAGACGGGAATAAATTAGCGGTTGAAGTGGTCGATACCCCTGAATCTCGCTATATGGGATTATCAAATAGAGAATATATGCCCCAGAATGAAGGTATGCTCTTTGTATTTGATAATTTAGTCCAGCCTGGTTTTGTAATGCGCGATATGAAGTTTAATTTAGATATTATTTGGATCAGGGATAATGTGGTGATCGGATGCGTGAGGGATTTGGCCGCACCGCAAAAAGGGCAGAATGCAGTTGCGATTGAGGCGGAAGAGGATATAAACTACGTGGTGGAGGTAAATGCTGGCTGGTGTGCTAGAAATGATATTAGTAAGGGAGATAGGGTAGATTTTTAGTTTTTTTCGATGTTTTTTTAAATTTGTGATAAAATATAGGTATGAATGTAATATTATCAAGCTTCAAATTTATAGTTATAGATATTTTGGGTGATTTTGTGTATTGGCCTGTTTGGTGGTACACGATTGGTCTTAAAGAAAGGCTTGATTTTAGTGCTGAACAAATTAAAAAAACATGGATAGCGTTGGGGCTTGGCATTTGGCTAAAGAATACATTCGTACCCATGTATGGAGATAGATCATTTATTGGAAGATTAATCAGTTTTTTTATGAGAATTGTAATTCTCATATGGAGACTGGTTTGGTTTTTATTGTGGTCTTTGATTGTATTGGTGGTATTTTTGGCATGGGTGCTGGGGCCAATTTTTGTGGTTATAATGGTATTGAGGCATTTAAAGATATAGTCTATGGCCGAAGAAGTTAAACAATCCTTAATACATGTGTGTTCTTCTTGTCAGGGGAATGGCATGGTAGATAATAAGGCTTGCAAAGCATGTCAAGGTTTTGGAGTTGTTTTGTGGTTAACTGGCAAGATATTTTATTGGGGTAAAAAATATTCAAGATTAAAAATAATTCAAGAAAAACAGGCACGCAAAATAAGAACTATTATAAACTTCATATTCTTTGTATTTGGTATAGCTGGGCTATTATGCCTAGCTAAGGTAATTTATGATTTTAATGTATTGAGTTTGGGTATTACTAATTTTTCACAAGTACGTAATGAATATACTTTAGTTTTTTGGTTGTCAGCCCTATTTGATATGTATCTGGTATATAGGATAAGCAGAGAATCTAAACCTCGTCAGTTAGTGGAGAAAAGATCAGTTTTTGGAATTAAGAAAGAAATGATGGGTGAGTTTAAGTGGGCTGAAGTTTCTAAATATAAGAAATATGATATTTCAAAGAGTTTGAGCCAGGATGGTTTAAAATTAATTGAAGATACTTGGTTGGTGGCAAGCAAACTGGACCATACACAGGCTCTGAATGTACATCTTTTTTCATCAGCCTTGAGCGGTTCGCAGGTTAGTTTAGTGTTTTCAAGATTGGGTGTTGATTTTCAAGTATTATCTCAAAAGCTTAAACGAGCTTTGAACCAAGTTACAGATCACGGCAAGACGGTAATTTCATTTGAAGTTAAAAAGACATTACTTGAAAGTTACCTATATGCATACAATCAGAGGAAGAAAAAAGTTAGACCCGTACATGTGTTGTATGCAATAGCGCATGAAGAGGGCATTGTTAAAGAAATTCTTTATGATTTATCTTTAACGGAGCGTGAAATTGGACTGGTGGCAGAGTGGGTTGATTTTATGAGTACTTTGATAGCCAGGTGGCGTAAATTACGCTATAAGGCCAGTTTTAAGCCCAAGAGTAATATGAATCGTGCCTATACAGCCATTGCCACACCCAATTTGGATCAAATATCACGGGATATGACTTTAATGGCCAAAGCCGGTCAATATGATTTGTGTGTTAATAGACAAAAAGAAATTGATGAAATTTATAGGGTGCTTGAGGTGGATAGAGTAGGAGCTATTTTAGTGGGACATACCGGAGTGGGTAAACGAACGATTGTCGAAGCAATTGCTCAGCATATGGTTGAAGAAGATGTACCCAAAAAGATACAAGATAAAAGGTTAGTGGCTATGTCTGTATCTGGCTTAATCGCTGGAGCATCAAAAGCAGGGGACTTAGAAGCCAGAATTTTAACTGTAATGAGTGAGATTTCTAGATCTAAAAATATTCTTTTGTTTATTGAAGATATACATCACTTGGTAGGAGTTAATGCAGAAGGCGGAGATTCAATGGATGTGGCTGAAGCATTGGCTGAAAGTATGTCTAAGGGTAATTTTATGGTATTAGCCACAACCACCCCTGAGTATTATAAACAATACATTGAAAGATCGAGCTTAGCCAAGGTATTACAAAAGGTAATAGTCAAAGAACCTACACAAGATGAAGTGATCCGGGTACTTGAGGCAAAAACGTTGGAGCTTGAGGGTAAGCATAAGATATATTTTTCATATCAATCTTTGGAGCAAATAGCTCAGTTGTCGGGACGCTATTTACATGACACCTATTTACCAGAAAAAGCCATTAAGATTTTAGATGAGGTGGCTTTGATGGTTTTACAAAGCAGAGGGGAGAAAGCCATTGTGAGTGCAGAAGATGTGGCAAATATTGTAGCTGAGAAAACAAATATCCCAGTACAAAAAATTGCCAAAGACGAAAAGAGTAAATTACTTAATTTAGAACAGCGAATTCATGAAAGAGTAATTGGACAGGAAAAGGCAGTTGGTTTTGTATCAGCAGCCTTGCGACGTGCCAGAACAGAACTGCGATCTAAGAATCGCCCGATAGCTTCTTTTCTTTTTTTGGGTCCAACAGGTGTGGGAAAAACTGAAGTGGCTAAAACTCTGGCAGATGTATATTTTGGGTCTGAAAAAAATATGATTCGTATAGATATGTCAGAGTATCAGGGAAATGATGCTTTAGCTAAATTAATTGGAAATGCAGAGACTGGTAAAGGCGGGTTTCTGACAGAAGCTGTGCGCAAGAATCCTTTTTCTTTAATACTCTTGGATGAAATTGAAAAAGCAAATTTTGATATCCTAAATGTATTTTTACAAGTTTTGGATGATGGAAGGCTAACGGATGCTACGGGCAAGACAATTGATTTCACTAATAGTATAATTATATCAACATCAAATGCTGGCGCTCTATATATCCAAGATGAAGTTAAAAAGGGGACTGGGGTTGATAAGATAAGAGAGGGATTGATCAATGTTCATTTAAAAGATAAGTTTAGGCCAGAGTTTTTAAATCGGTTTGATGGTATTGTAGTATTTCATCCACTGGAGATGGAGCATGTTATTGAGATTGCTAAACTATTCTTAGCTAAATTGGGACAGAGATTGCAAGATAAAGGTATTGGCTTTAGGGCAAATCATGAAGCGGTTAAAGAGCTGGCCCAGCTCGGATATGATCCATCAATGGGTGCTCGACCCTTGAGAAGAGTCATACAAGATAGGGTTGAAGACCAGCTGGCCAAGCTATTTTTAGCTGAAGAGCTAAAAAGGCGAGATGAGGTGGTTTTAAACAAAGGATTGACCCTAAGGGTGAATAAGGCACAAGAAATTTAAGTATTAATAATGTGTGTTTTTGCCAAAATGTCTAGGCTAGCCTAGACATTTTGTTATTTTTCAAAGAAAAAACTGGGTTATCCACAGATTTTTTACTTCCCAAAAGAGGATATATTGGTAATATATATTCATCAATTAAAGGAAAATTGATAAATATTGACAAATATTACAATTTATGTTAATATTTGTAGATGCCTACAAAACTAAAAAGGGCAGAAATAAGCCAAAACAAAAGAACAAAAAAAGACCAAAATCAATAATAAAAAGAGAGCAATTCAAACAAAAAGAAAAACAGATAGTTTTCCTTTTTTTATTTTTACATTTCTAGAAGATTTACGTAGATTTTTTACTCGAATTTAAATTTTAAACGCATAGATATGTGCGTTATTACTTCTTTGGTTATTTAGCAATGCATAGCTAAAAACCATACACTCTAAGTTGGAAAAAGCTTTTTATCGCTGTTTTTTCCTAACAAAAATAAATAACTAAAATAAACACTGTTCTTAGAGATAAAAAAATAGTCGTTTTTTTATTTCTTTCTTATATATTTTTAATAATTTAATTTTGGAGACAATTTTTATGATAAACAAATTTATCCGTAAAAATTGGAAAGTTATTAGTTTGGTTTTCCTTCTAACCGTATCTATCGGTACTTTGGCTCATAATGCCAAAGCTGTTGAACTTGTATGTTCAGCTGGTTGTGGAGGAAATTCAGACAATATAAGTGTTGAAGTGATTGAGTTTAACGGTGGTGATCCAAAAGTTTGTCACAAAGACAAAAACACTGGAACTCCATGTCCTCCATCCCTTCACGCAGTCAATATTACTGTACCCCAAAGTGGCACATATACAATTGTAACTGAGTCAGTTTTTGATAGTTTATCTCAGTTCAATGAAAGCTACTTTTTGACAGCCGGCAGTGCCTGGCAGTCAGGTGATGGAAATAGTTTCTATGTAGTAGAAGACGGCGGAAATCAAGTTTGTATGCAAACTCCCGCTGGTTCTCTCTATTTAGAAGCTGGTCAAAATGAGGTTTACATGAATCATGTATCTTTGATTCGTGGAGAATCTGAGTTAAATGACCCAATTCATTACCAAGGCGACAGTGTTGGACTTCGTTCGCTATGTGCGAGCTTTGTCCCACCACCTGTAGAAGATCCTGAAATCTATTTGACCAAAACTGGGCCTCAAGGTTCTGTTGTTCCAGGTCAAAATATTACCTATTCACTCGAATGGGAAGTAACAGATGCAGGAGTTACAGGATTGACACTTATTGATAACCTTTCAAATAACACAGATTTTGTATCTGCTGATAACGGCGGATCATATTCAAGCGGTAATGTTACCTGGAATTTAGGTAACAAAAGTGCAGGAGATTCTGGTACTGTGGCTTTAACTGTAAAAGTTAAAACACAAGACATTTATGAAGATTCTGTAGTCCGCAATGAAGCAACCTTGAGCTCAAACGAGACAGGTGATGCTGAAGCATGGAAAGAAAATTTTATAGACGCTGAATGCGTTTTAATTATTTCCAAGTCAGATGATCCAGATCCAGTTAATCCACAGGGACAAATAACTTATACAATTAATTACGAAAATACAGGAACTGCAGTTTGTACTGATGTACAAATAACAGAAACCTATGATGCAAATACAAGTTTTGTGTCAGCTAATCCTACCCCAGACACTGGCGATAATGTTTGGGATATTGGCTCTTTGCAACCCGGCGATAGCGGATCTATTGAGGTCACAGTCGTGGTTGACGGCCAAGTAGTGGACGGCGACATACTATACAACGATGTTTGCATTGAATCACCAGAAGAAGGTCCTGTTTGTACTGAGGAAGATACAACTGTTGAAGTTCCTATAACACCATATTACAACGTAAATGTTACTAAAGAATCTGACAAAGAAGCGTATTTAGTTGGTGAAAATATTACCTATACCATTAATTGGTCAGTCACTGGTAATACTCTTGCCCCTGACGTAACTTTAGTTGATTCTTTACCTGACGAAGTTGCTTTTGTTGACGCTCCTGGCGGACTATATGATGCGCCTACCAGGTCAATCACTTGGAACTTGGGTGATATAACCCCAGATGATTCTGGCGCTGTCACCTTGGTAGTTAATCTTGGTAGTTTGCCTATTTCTGGTTTTGATGTAACTAACTATGTATTGATGACATCTGGCCAAGAGTCAGACGACGCCACTAAAGTAGTTGAAGCACAAGACTATTGGGTAGATATTGAAAAAGACGGCCCAGCTAATGCTTTGGCAGGTGAAGAGATCACTTATGTGATGGATTGGGAAATCACTGGCAACGGGACTGCCCCTAATGTCATAATCAGCGATATTTTACCCCAAGGGGTTGAATATGTTTCTGCTGACAATGGCGCTACATATAATCCCGTAACTAGAGCAGTTCTTTGGTATCTGGGAGATCTCTCTCCTCAAGATGTCAGACAAGGAACTTTTAGTATAACTGTTACTTTAGACAGCGCTTTAGATGTTGGTACAGAAATTGTCAATTCCGCAGTCATTCAAAGTGGTAACAAAGTTGATAGTGATTGTGCATATACTGTTATAGTTGCAGAGCCATATTTCAATCTTTCAATTGAAAAGACTGCTGACAAGCAAGATTACCTAGTAGGTGAAGATATCACCTATACTATTGATTGGAATGTAACTGGTAACACAGATGCTACAAACGTGTTAGTAACTGATGAAATCCCTGTAGAAACAACCTTTGTATCTGCCACTGATAGTGGTGTATATGACCCAATAACCAGAACAGTTACTTGGGACTTAGGTACTGTTACTCCAGATGATTCAGGAACTTTCACTTTGGTAGTTCATTTAGATACTCTGCCAGTATCTGGTTATGAGGTATCTAACACCGCAGTCATTACTTCAGGCCAACAAACTGATCAATCAACCGTAGTTGTCGATACTGGCGACTATGATGTATTTATTGAGAAGACTGGTCCAACCGAAGCTAATGCAGGTGATGAAATTACCTATACAATTTCTTGGGAAGTTACGGGTAACGTAACTGCACCTAATGTCCAGATCTACGACTATTTACCAGAAGGTTTAATGATCACTTCATCTGTTCCTAACTATGATTTAGTGATGCCTGTAATGGGCCCTGATTTCACTGTATATACTTACAGATGGGATCTAGGGAATGTAGTTCCTGGAACTAGTGGTTTAATTACAATTATTGCTGCTTCTCAACCAACATTAGAAGTAGGAACTGAATTGGTTAACGATGTTGACATCATAAGTGGTCTAAAAAATGACGACGATAGTGTAACAACCGTTATCACCGAAGCTCCTTACTTTGATTTAGGTATTACTAAACTTGCTGACAAGCAAGATTACCTAGTAGGTGAAGATATCACCTATACTATTGATTGGAATGTAACTGGTAACACAGATGCTACAAACGTGTTAGTAACTGATGAAATCC
>CAZNIO010000004.1:0-42835 GCA_964573135.1 uncultured Gammaproteobacteria bacterium | reverse complement strand
GCGTAGTCATTACATCAGGTTTAAAAACTGATACTGATTGTGCTCCAACTACAGTAACCGAAGCTCCTTACTTTGATTTAGGTATCCTTAAGTTGGCTGATAAATATGACTATTTCGTAGGTGAAGACATTGTTTACACCATCGACTGGTCAGTCAGCGGCGACATGGTAGCTAATGCTGTGACTGTAACTGATGTTATTCCTGTTGAGACTACTTTTGTTTCAGCGGATAATGGTGGTACGTATGATGATCCTACCCGTACAGTTACTTGGCTTTTAGGTGATATAACCCCAGATGATTCTGGAGTATTAACCTTAGTGGTTAACATAGCTGTACCACCTGATGTTGGCTATGAAGTATTTAACACTGCCGTTATTACTTCCGGTGAGCAAAGTGAAGAATCAGAAGAGATAGTTGATCCGCATGATCCACCTAGTGTATCTATTACTAAAGAAGCCACTGCTGAAGTTCAAGCAGGGGATGAAATTGTTTACACTATTGATTGGTTTTCAGATGGTGGTTCAACTGCACCTAATGTTATAGTTACCGACACTTTATCTAGCGACGTAACTTTCTCTTACGCCACAGATAGCGGCGTATATGATGCAGGAACTCACACAGTAACTTGGAGCTTGGGTAACCAAGATGCAGGTGAAAGTGGTTCATTCGGTCTTTCTGTAATTTCTGACAGTGGCTTAGCCGAAGGTACTGTTGTTGAAAATAACGTGGAGATTGCAAGTGGCACCATAACTGACGATGCTAGTGCTAGTACTACCATTGTTGTTCCAGGCGAAGACTATTTTGATTTATCTATTGATAAATCTGGTCCAAGCGAGGTAAATGCCGGGCATGATTTCACTTATACTATTACTTGGTCAGTAACTGGTAACATGACTGTACCTAATGTTGTGGTCACAGATACTTTGCCAGGAAACGTAAGTTTTGTATCAGCAACTGGTAGTTATACGGAAAACAGTGGCGTACTAACTTGGGATCTAGGTAATATTGATTCAACTGATTCATCTACAAATCATGGTGAATTTGAAGTTGTATTACATGCTTCAACTGACATGAGTGATGGTGACCAGGTATTAAACAGTGCTCATATTGAAAGTGGTAACGTAAGCGACGACGACTCTGCTTCAACTACTATCCGCAAAAGCGGTGGTGGCGGTGGTGGAGGAGGCGGTGGCGGTGGCGGAGGCTTCACACCTCGTCCTCAAGTCGAGCTAGAATACTCTTATCCATTTGAGAAAGTTGTTGGTGGTCAATATGTAGAAACAGTTACTCTTACTAATACTGGTAATATTATATTAACCAACGGGGAACTGATGGTTGATTTACCTGAAGATTATGTAAGATTTGTATCAGCTAATGTATTTGGTTATACATTAGACTCTGCGGCTCAACGTGTAAGTTGGCCGGTAGTCGCATTGGGTATTGGTAATTCATTTACAGTCGATTTCATCGTTGAAGCACTTGTTGCTAAAAATGATGTTATTACTCTAGTGGATTACACCAGTGACCAAGCTGATAAAGATACTACTGGTAGTGAGGATATAGTTGAAGGTATTATACCTCCACCTCCCCCATTACCACCAGAAGAACCACCTATATTACCTCCACCCCCAATTCCACCTGCACCTCCACAAGAACCTCCAGTGGTAGTTAAAAAGACTCCAGTTGTAGTTGCTCCAGCAGCCACTATAGTTGAAGAGTGTACCACTTGCGTGACTTGTGCAGAGCCTGCAACATGTGAAGGCTGTACTTGGTGGATTTGGCTAATAGTAATACTTTTACACTTACTTGGCCTATTCGTTTATTGGTACTATGTAAGTAAAGAGGATATTATAGAGGAAGAAGTAAAAAGCGACGGGGGAATGACCTCAGGCGAGACAGCAGAAAGAGAATACAAGATCGTTAAAGGAAATTTTAGCTGGGCATTGCCTGTAGCTTTAATCCTGACACTTGTATTTATAGTTCTGGTTGTGATATGCCAGCTTCAACCTTGGTGGGTACTACTTATAGTATTAGTACTCTATTATCTATCCCTTGTTTTCTATCAGCTTTTACTTAAAAATGCTGAGAAGAAATATATTCCACTTTTGCCGATTGCAATAACATTGGCGGCCATAATTGTATTTTTAATATGCAATTCATGGGCATGGTGGGTATGGTTGGTATTACTAGTTTTATATATCCTAACTTTAGGAGCATATTACATTGTAGTTGTTAAAATGAGTCCACAAAAGAGAAATGGTTGGTGGGTTGTGGTTCTATTTATGACTCTATTGATACTAGCTCTTGAGATGATTATAAGATTATGTGAATGTCAGGAAATAATTAGATAATGCTAATTATCTAATTTAGATAATCTTAAACCCCTCCGGCATAATGCCGGAGGGGTTTTGTGATAGTCGTTTGCTAATATATTAGAGCCTTTAGTCGCCTTTTCGCATTTCTTTGATGATTTTTTTAATTGTGCCAGCCTCCTTTATGGAATCTTGGACTGCTTTATGCATCACTTCTTCGTGTTTGTCTGTTATCTCGAATCCACTTTTTTCATTTGCTTTTTTAAGGGCGTCCATTTCCGCGTCATCAATTGCTTTTTTGAAGGCAGGGTCTTCGTCGCTGATTTTTATATCTAATCTTTGAGCTATTTTATCAAGTTTGGCAATTTCTTTTTTATAAGCTATTTTGAACGCTTCCTTAAAGGCTTCTCGCCAGTTTCTAAGATCGCCCTGTTCTTTTTGAGTTTCGGCAATAACCTTTTCTGCGATTTGTACTACATCTTTAACTCCTATAAGTTTTTGTATTTGCTGTTCTTTTTCTTTTGGCGACATTTTTGCCCAGTCGTCTTCAGGGATTCCCATTTCCTTGCGCAATTCTTTATTTAGGGGGTCATGGTATTCTTGGGGTATACTTTTAAAAAATTTACCACTTTCAAATTTTTGGGCAATTTGTTCGGCTTTTTGCCTATTTTCTTCCACTATTTCACTTTTTATCGTTTGGTTTTCTTGCATGACTTTTTTGACAAGTTGTGTGACTTCTTCTGATGTTTTATTTTTGCGCCAATTTTTATCTTGTTGTTCAAACTGTTCCTCTATTTTTTTAGCTTGAGCATCGAATTCTTTAGCTTTGGCAATTTCATTTTTAATGTCATGTATTATCACAAACAACCGTTTTTTCTCCATTTCACGCATAACCTTTTGTTTTTTAAGTCGATTTTCATCTGATTCGTATTTGTCTTCATAGACCTTATTAATTATTGATCTAATTTTTTCATCTTCTTTGGGGTCATCAACATCTCTTATGCTTACATTTAATCCATGCATTTTTTGTTCAACTTTTTTTAGTAGTGCCTGATTATCAGCGTTTGAGGTTAGTTTTTCTACATCTGGACGTTTAAGTAAAGTTCCATAGTACATTTTGATTTTTTCTTGCTTTATGCCTTGTCTCCATTGCTCTAATTTTTTTTCTGGCTCATCTATTATTTCTTGCATGACTTTTCTAATCTCATTGACATCTTCAGTAACAATAAAGTTCTCATTCATGGTTTGCTGAATTTTTTTGGCCACAGCTTTGAGCCTGGGTTCTTGTATCCTTTGTATTATATCAATTTTTTCTTTTGATTGCTTGGTTTGGTTGGCTATTTGCTCGGCTATATTTTTTTGCTCTTTTTCTATTTGCGCTTGTTTTTGGGCTTCTGTTTGTTGTCTTATTTCTTCTTGTTTTTGATGATAGGTCTCTTTGTCCTGATTGAATTTTTTAACTATATGGGGCATAGTTTCTTCTATGTTTTCCTGATTGATTGTTTGGTCTTGTTCAATTAATTTTTGTTTGGCCAGAGAGAGTAGGTGGACGGCTATATCTAGCTCTAGCTGTCGATTGGCTAAGGTTATAGCACCCTCAGTATCTTCTTGGATATTTTTTGCGGTAGAGCATAGGTGCATAGCAACTTCTCTAGCTTTTTCAATGGGATTTATGTTCCTTAGTTTTTCTGATAATTCGTCAGCTTTAATTGGCTTAAATTCTTTTTTTGGTGCCGGTACTTTGACTTGCTTTTCTTCTGCAATTGGAGCTGGCGGATTAATTTCTTCTTGGAGTAGCTGTCCTAGTTCTTCCGGGGTCATATTTTCGCCGAATTCTTCGAGAAATTTTTGGAATTTTTTGTCAGACATCCTCCTTATACTTGTTGGTCTTCCGGTTGGTTCTACTGTCTCATTCTGCTGCCTTAAGGAATCTTTTTCTTTTTGCATTGCCTTTTTCCATGCTTCTTGCTTTTCAGGCGTCCAGTTGTCTATGACCTCTTGGGCATTCCCAATAATGTTTGGGATTTCACCTCCCGTCCATTCAATTGCTTCTTGGATAGCCTGTAGTTTTTCGGTACCCTCGGAAATTTTTTGCGCTAAAGCAGCTCGATTATGATTAAGCGCGTCTTGCACTACCTTGCCGCCTGTTTCTTCGGCTAGGTATTTTTTATATATATTTTCTTCATCAAAAAATATAGACCCCTTGGAGTAATCTAATTCAACTAAATTAGATGGCGTGACTGTTGCAATTTTATAGGCTTCATTTTCACTTAGCATTATTTCTGTTTCAGAGTCATCAGGGTTACCTGAAATATTTGGAGCCTTGCCATCGTAATAATCATTTCTAATATTCTTTAATTTATCAGAAACCGCTTGATCATATTTATCAAACACCTTATTATATGCTGTAATGTCTTCTGCTGTTAATGGCTCGGGTGCCTCTTTTTTTTGCTCTTCATCCGGATCTGGCTCACCGTCACCTTCCATTTTTAATTCTTCATTGCCCATGTTTTTTATTTCCTCTGCAGTATGAACGTTGACAGTTGCCAGGTTATCTTTTGGTATTTCAGCTGAATGTTTTTCAGCACCAATTGATTTTCCTACTCCGACAGCGATTGTGCTACCCATTACATAAAGCATAATTTTATCAAGAAACCGCTTGATCGTTTTTTTCTTTTTAATTGTTCCAAGCGCTTCGTCCCCGTCGCGAATATATTTTACTTGTGTTTCATATAGTGCCTGTTGATCCATGTCCGCTATAAGCTTGGCTGCCTCTATCTGTAGTTTTGACATTTGAGTGTAGATTGTTTTCTGTCTATCAACTTGATTGTTTTTTACTGTATCACAATATCCTTGAGCAACTTCTCTTAAACCATTGGCTAATTTTTTAAGCTCTCTAATTAAAATCAAACTATCTCGACAGTCCTGACTACGGGTGTGGCTTTCTTTTAAATTTTTTGCGTAATCGTTGTTAATTTTATGCTCTTCGATAATGTTCTTTTCATATTGTTTTATGTAATCATATACATCTTCCTCTTCTTTAATCATTTGATCAAATCGATTGTGAAAACCCAATGCTGCTTGTTTAACTTCTGCCACCATTTCTCTGCTGGTCAATTCCTTTTCGGGCTTATTTATCTCCTTTAGCACAGAATTCGCCGTCATTTCATCTTTAACTTGTTGTTCTAGAGCTTTTTTTGATATTTTTTGTTCCTCTAAACTTTTTGGATTAGCCAGTTCAGTTGAATCAATTTTTTCTGCTAGCTTGACGTTTTCTACTGTTTCTAGTTCATGATTAACTTTTTCGGGTGCAATTTTTGGATTTTTAGTTTCGATTGTCATATAATGTATATTTAGCTATTAAACATCTTTATTGTATACAAAAAGGGGATTTTTGTAAAATAAAAATCGCTCAGAAACAGCATTGTGTGCTTCTGAGCGATTGAGATACTGTGTCTAAAAATTAATTTTTGTTACCAATTTTGAATCATAATTTTTTCGTAATTTCCCCGATTTATATCGGGTTGTAAATGGCAACTAATTAATTTTTCGTGCGGATATTGAACAATCCGCTCTTTAATTTTGTTCAGTGCTATAATATTGATTTCTATAGCAGTTTTAACTGGCATGTTTTCCGGGTTAATATCAATTCCACAATACCCCTTGTAGCCATAAGCCCATAATGCTGCTATTAGTGCTTCCGTTTCGGGCATATTAACTACGCCAATATTGTTGTCTTGATCATAATTGCCATCTGGTTGACTATTCAAGTGTGTATGAGCCAACCGTCTTTCCATCATTATCAAGGAAAAAGCAGCTGGTAAAATTTCATAAGTCATTTTTACATGACCAATTTCTGGGTTAACCCCTACTAAAGTGTGACCTTCACGCAGGAGCTTTTTGTTTATATCATTGGTCAATTTTTGTTCAATGCGTTGCGCAGCCAGTATCGCTTCTGCAGTGGTACGGTAAATATTATTTGCTGCAGGTTCATATCCCTTAGGTTCAATGGCAACCCTGACTCCAGGTACCTCGTCCATTGCCTCAGCCATTGCCGATTCAAATACATCCCACATAAGCATATATGGTTTGTCAAAAATATATCGATACCCGTCCATGCCAGGCCAAGAAATTGCGCAATCTGCGCCGACTGCTTTCACTATTTTTAAGCCTCCTACGGCTATCTTGATGGCTTCATCCCGGCTTTTTTTAATGTGATTTGAAAGGCTACCAAATTCGAAGATTTTGTCAAAAAAATGCGAAAAGGGGATACCAACGACACGAATACCTGTTTTTTCTTCAAGTTGTTGATAAAGATGTAGGTTTTCTTCGTTAATTTCATCGGGATAATGGGCTTCGATGCCCTTAACTCCGAGTTCGGCCATGTCGGCAGCCATTTCAATGCGTTGAGTTATAGTGGCTTGGGGTAGATATCTGTCGTGGAAGCGCCCTCCGCCTGGCGTAAAGTACCATATGCCGACAGATGGCTTGATGTCAAAATCAGATTCAAGATTTTCAAGCATCTTTTGAGGGTTAAGAGCGTCTCTTTGTAATCGCAGATCTTTCAGTTCGTAATTCATATTGCCTCCGATTTGCATGATAAATTGTTAGTTTGGTTTTTTAGGATACTCTTTATTTGAATATCTATCTTTACCGTAGTCTTTTTGCACAATTTTTGCAAGTGATATAATATGATAGAATGAAATTAGATTAAATACATGCTCAAAAGTCCCAAAAACTCAATATTTTCTAATCTTAACCCAGAGCAATTAAAAGCGGTTACTCATAAAGATGGCCCCCTTTTAATAGTGGCTGGAGCAGGCACGGGTAAAACCACGGTGATTACTCAAAGAATAGCTTGGTTAATTGAACAAAAGCTAGCTAAGCCTGAAGAGATATTGGCATTAACTTTTACTGACAAAGCAGCTGGAGAAATGGAGGAAAGAGTGGATAGACTGTTGCCTATGGGTTATTTAGATCTATGGATCATGACTTTCCATGGTTTTTGTGAAAAAGTACTTAAAGATCATGCTCTAGACATTGGTATACCCAATGATTTTAAGTTATTAAATCAAACTGAACAGTGGATGCTGGTTAGGCAAAATTTAGATAAATTTAATTTAGACTATTACAAACCGTTGGGCAATCCCACCAAATTTATTCATAGTCTTATAAAACACTATTCAAGGTGCAAGGATGAGGATATTTCGCCTGATGATTATGTTAAATATGCTGAAGGTTTTAAAATGAATTTAGATTCAATGGAATCATCAAAAGGCAAGGGCAATAGTGATGATGAGGGTTTGATGGAAATAAAAAGGATGGAGGAGGTGGCCCAAAGTTATCACGTATATCAACAGTTACTATTAGATAACAGTTCTTTAGATTTTGGAGATTTAATTAACTATTGTTTGAAGCTATTTAGAGAAAGGCCAAATATTTTAAAAATTTTTCAAAATAAATTTAAATATATTTTGGTGGATGAATTCCAAGATACTAATTATACACAATATGAGTTAGTCAAATTAATGGCAGGGGACAAGGCAGATATTACAGTCGTTTTAGATGATGATCAAAGTATATATATGTGGCGCGGAGCTTCATACAATAACGCATTACAATTTAAAAAAGACTACCCTAAACTAGAGCAAATTTCTTTAATTGAAAATTATAGATCAACTCAAGATATATTAGATCTATCATATAACTTTATTCAATTGAATAATCCAGAAAGACTGGAAGCTCAAGACAAATCAGGTAAGTTATCTAAAAAATTAAAATCAAATTTGAAAGATAGGGGTATAATAGAACATCTGCACATGGCTACAGAGCATGATGAAATAGAGGCGGTGATTAATAGGATAATTGAATTAAAGAATGAGAGCAAAGAGATAACTTGGAATGATTTTGCTATATTAATCAGAACTAATTCAATGGCTGAAGGATATATAGCGGGATTGAATAATGCAGGAATACCGCATATTTTCTTATCAGCCCGTGGGTTATATAACAAACCAATTATCCTTGATATTATAGCCTACCTTAAATTATGCGATAACTATCATGAATCAAGAGCATTATTCAGAATGCTAAATTGGAAAATATATGATATTGATCCGAGGTCAATTACTAAAATTAATTACTTGGCCAGAAAAAAAACTTTATCAATGTATGAGGCGTTACGCAGATCATCCATGGAATTAAAGTTTCCCACGGAAACTTATGGAAAAATTGAGAAGATTTTAAAGATAATTGACCAAGGAACTGTGTTGGCGCGTGATAAATCAGTTAGCCAAGTAGTATTGAATTTATTTAAAAATTCAGGTATTGGTAAATCTCTAACGTCTGGAGATGATAAGTACTCACGAGATAGTCTGAAGTATATAAATAATTTCTATAAAATAATCCAAGAGTTTGAAAAGAGTTTTGATGATAAATCAGTTAAGAATTTTTTAGAGCAAATTGAGATGGAAATGGAAGCAGGGGATAGTGGATCAATGACATTTGACGTAGACGAAGGACCAGAGCTTGTAAAAATTATGACAATCCATGGAGCTAAAGGATTGGAATTTAAATATGTTTTTTTAGTTAATTTGGTGGATAAGAGATTTCCAACTACAAGACGTAGCGAACCGATTGATATACCAGATGAATTAATCAAAGAAATTATACCTCAAGGAGATGTGCACTTACAGGAAGAAAGAAGGCTATTTTACGTAGGGATGACACGCGCTAAGCATGGACTTTTTTTCACTTCAGCCTTAGATTATGGAGGAGCGAGAAAAAAGAAAATGTCTCGATTCTTGTCTGAAATTAATATGGATAAAGAAAGGATGGAGGATAAAAAAGAAAAAGATGAGATACCAGCCATTCAAGAGGCACTAGTTGAGACGGGAAAATATGAAGAGGCAGTTCCAACTAGATTTTCTTTTACTCAACTTAAAGCATACGAGTCTTGTCCTTGGCAGTACAAATTGGCGCATGTATATCGTGTACCAATTACCGGTAAGCCAAGTTTTAGTTTTGGTAAGACAATGCATTCTACTTTGCAAAAATTTTTTACAGAGAAACTACAAAGAGAAGAAAAATTACAGGGAGATTTATTTGACAAAAAAATTAAAACAGATGAGAATAAATTGCCCACGATTAATGAGTTATATGAAATGTATGATAAATCATGGGTAGATGACTGGTATGAGGATAAAAAACAAAAGGAAGATTACATGAAGAAAGGCAAAGAGAGCTTAGTTGGGTTTTATGAAAAAATAGAGGAAGAAATACCTGATGTTAAATTTTTAGAAAAAGGTTTTAATTTTAAAATTGATGATAGCTCAATACGTGGTACTATGGACAGAGTAGATGCACTCAATGATGGAACTCTTGAAATTATTGATTACAAGACGGGCAGTCTTAAAAAAGAAAAGTATATTGAAAAAGATCAGCTGTTAATTTATCAGATGGCCGCCAGTCAATTATTTGACCAAAAAGTATCTAAACTTACTTTTTACTATTTGAATGAAAATAAGGCAGTTACTTTTTTGGGGACAGATAAAGAAATTGATAAGCAGAAAATAAAAATTCAGGAAATTATGACTGGTATTAAAAAAGCAAATTTTAAAGCAAAACCATCTAAGTTTACTTGTGGGTATTGTGATTTTAAAGAAATTTGCGAACATCGAATTATTTAACTATGGCGTTTACTGCAATTAATAAAATATTAACTAAAAAATTTGGTAATTCCTCTTTGGCTAAAAAAGTCAGTGCTACTTTAATATGTGAGGATTTTGATAAGCTGTTGCTTGAAACCTGGGGGGATAAGATTAAGAATAAAGCACAAACAATGTATTTAAAAGATAGTATTTTAACTATAGCTTGTTTGTCGCCAATTGTTTCTCAAGAATTGAAATTAAGAGAAAAAGAATTAATTGATAAGATTAATAAAAAGTTTGAAAGTAGAATAGTTATTAAATTAAGACTTCTAAGCTAAATAAAAATGAGAGGAGGGGATTATGTTTAAATATAGAGGATTCCCCTTATTTTTATTCCAATATTAGCTAAAGTTATTAGCTATTTTTTATTTGCACAAACCCCTTAAAATTGCTAAAATAAAGGTAGAATATTAGATATCCCCATGACTTTAAAAAAGTATTTAATATATATGACTTTAGCCACTATTTTCTGCTTTATAGCGTGGCTGGAGGTTTTGTTTTTTGTTAATCCGCTTGGTACGGGATTAGCAGGATTTATCTTATTTTACTTATCGTTTTTCCTGACTTTTTGGGGAATTTTCAGTATAATTGGTTTTTTAATTAGATATATATTAAGAAGAAATAGATTTGCCTACGATCAAGTAAAGATGGCTTTCCGCCAGGGTTTTCTTTTTTCGTTATTGCTAATTAGTTCACTGATTTTACAGTCACATGGCTTGCTGGTTTGGTGGAACATGTTGTTGCTGATTGGACTATTGGCTATTGTCGAATATTTTTTTCTATCTCTAAAACATAAAGACGGAGTAACTCAATAATTATGAAGGATAAATTGGAGAAGATAAAAAAGAATATTGTATCTGAATTAAAAGAAACTCAAACTATAGAACAGCTTGAGGGTCTTTATAATAAATACTTTTCTCGTAAGTCTGGTGAATTCTCAAATTTAGTTAAAGATGTGAAAAATGTGGCTGAAGGACAAAAGCCAGTAGTCGGCAAGTTATTAAATGATGTCAAAAAAGAGTCTCAAAAAATGTTTAATGATTTAAAACAAGAATTAAAAGGTAATACAGGTGGAAAGTCAGATAATTCAACATATGATGCCAGCTTGCCTGGCAAAGACCAAGAGATTGGCAATCTTCATCCAATTACTCAAGTTAAAAATGATTTAAATGATGCCTTTAAATTTCTAGGCTTTGAGATATATGAAGGGCCAGAAATCACCAGCGAGGCGTATGCTTTTGATAATTTAAACTTTCCAGATGATCATCCAGCTAGAGAAACCATGGATACCTATTGGATTTCAGACACACAGGATAAAAAGAGTAAAGATAAATTGTGTTTACGACCTCATTTGACTGGCGGGAGTGTACGCTATATGCAAACGCATAAACCCCCCTTTAGATTTGTTTATCCCGGACGCGTATTTAGAAGTGAAGCCACAGATGCAGGACACGAGAGATGCTTCTATCAATATGAGGCTTTAATTGTTAATGAGAGAATTTCTTTAGCAGGAGGTAAAATTTTAGTTAAAACAATTTTAGAAAGAGTATTTGGTGAGAAAGTAACAGTTAGAATGCGACCTGGATTTTTTCCTTTTGTGGAACCTGGTTTTGAAATTGATATGCAATGCTTGAATTGTGGAGGTAAAGGCTGTTCGGTGTGCGGAGATGGCTGGGTAGAGATGATGCCTGGTGGACCGCCACATCCCAATGTATTAAAAGCTGGGGGCATTGACCCCAAAAAATATCAAGGATTTTATATTAATATAGGGTTAGACAGATTGGTTATGATGAAATACGGTATTGATGATGTACGACATTTTCATTCAGGAGATTTAAGATTTTTAAAACAATTTAAATAATAATTATAATAAAAAAATATGGGCAGAACTTGACTCACGGATGTATTGACAGGGGAAATTTTGTTGAGCAATTTAAGAGAGGGGGATTCCGATGATTGTTATTCTAGGATAGATTTTTTTAATAATGAAGTAGAAAAATACAAATAGAATCTTTTCAGCTGGAGATAAATAATTTTATCACTTTTATGACCAAGGAAATAACTGCTCCGCATAAGGATTTCGAGAGCATTAAAAAAAATGATGAAAATGATATTGAATACTGGACAGGCCGTGAGCTGATGCCACTTTTGGGGTATAAAAAATGGGAAAAAGCTGAAGATGTAATTAACCGGGTAGCGATGGCTTGTCATAATAGTGGCCAGGATGTGGATAACCATTTTCACCAAACGGGGAAAATGGTTGAAATTGGCTCAAATACAGTAAGAAAAATAAAAGACTGGAAACTCGATCGTTATGCTTGTTATTTAATAGCTCAAAATGGTGATTCCCATAAAAAAGAAATAGCCATGGCTCAAACATATTTTGCAATACAAACTAGAAAACAGGAGATTTTTGAGCAATTGCCAGATACAGCCAAAAGAATAATGATTCGTAAGGAAGTTGCTGACCATAATAAAAAATTATTTAAAACTGCCAAGCAAGCAGGGGTGGCTAGATTTGGATTATTTAATGATGCTGGATGCAGAGGGCTTTACGGTATGCCACTATCGAATGTTGAACAGAAAAAGAGAATCAAGAAGGGTGAATTATTGGATAGGTCTGGCTCTACTGAATTAGCGGCTAACCTTTTTCGTATTACGCAGACTGAAAATCCTAGTCGGGATGCAGCTAAGGCATTAGCTGGGGAAATTGCGGTATTACATGAAAAATTACCCAAGACGCATGATACAGAGGATATAATGGAACAAATACAGCAGTTACAAGAAGATGACAAAACTGATGAAACTAATGCATTGATGCAAGAAGTTGAGCAATCGGGCACAAGTCAGGGTTCTTTTTATGCATATTTGAATAATAAGCTTAATAACTAAGATAGAAGAAGACTAATATGTTAATTTCTCTAGAAATACTAAAAAAATATATTGATATCCCTAAAAACATATCTCCAAAAGATATTGCTTTGAGATTGACTGAAAAAGTTGTTGAGGTTGAGAAAGTAATAGATAAGTCAAAAGAATTGAAGAATATATATGTGGGCAAGGTTGAAAAAATTATTAAACATCCTAATGCAGATAAATTAAAATTAGCTGAAGTGAGCATCTTAGAGAAAAGAGTTAAGGTGGTTTGTGGTGGTACAAATTTGGAGGAAGGCATGGCAACAGCTGTGGCTTTGCCAGGTGCTAAAATTCGCTGGCATGGAGAAGGGGATTTAATTGAACTTGCCAAAGCTGAGATTCGTGGTGAAAAATCTGAGGGCATGATATGTGCAGCTGATGAAATTGGTCTATATGAGATGTTTCCTCATGAACAAATGGAGATTATGGATTTGTCCGATTTAAATTTAAGGCAAGGAGCAAATTTAGCAGATGCTCTTGGTCTAAATGATAAGGTATTAGATATTGATAATAAATCAATTACAAATCGTCCAGATCTATGGTCTCATTGGGGCATGGCTCGTGAACTATCGGCAATTTTGAATATTCCATTAAAGGGATTAGACATATATGAAAAATCAGAAATTAAAGCTGATAAACAGATTGATATAAAGATAGATGATTATAAGTTATGTTCCCGGTATTTGGGGTGTGTTATAGAAAATTTAAAGATAGAAGAATCACCTGATTGGCTGAAAAAAGCTTTAGCCAGTGTGGGACAAAAATCTATTAATAATATAGTTGATATTACTAATTACGTGATGTTTGAAGTGGGTGAGCCTTTGCATGCTTTTGATAAGGATAAAATTGATAGTATCACGGTGCGCCTGGCCCAAAAAGGTGAAAATATTATCACGCTTGACGAAGAAGTAAGAGCGCTTGATGAAGGTGACTTAGTGGTGGCTGATTCTAAGGGCCCACAAGCCTTAGCGGGCTTAAAAGGAGGCCTCGAAAGCGGTGTAGGAGCCAAAACCAAGAGTATTATACTTGAAGCAGCTAATTTTGATGCTTTGACTATACGCAGAATGACGATGAAACATGCTTTTAGAACGGAAGGTTCAAATAGATGGGAAAAGAGCTTGCATGCCAATTTAGCTGAAGTCGGTATGAGAAGAGCTTTACAATTAATTTTGGAAGTGTGCCCTGGAGCTAAAATTTCTCCAACAATTATTGAGGACAAAAAAATAGACTCCAAGCCAAATATAATAGATGTGAATATTGATTTTATTCAGACAAAAATTGGTAAAAAAATTAGTAGAAAAGAAATTATCAATACTTTAGAAAAGTTGGGCTTTGAAGTATCAGGAGATGATTATTTGAAAGTAGAAGTACCATGGTGGAGATCAACAGGTGATATTTCAATTCCAGAAGATATAGTCGAAGAGGTGGCCAGAATTTATGGCTATGACAATTTAGAGGTGAGCCAAGAATTAGTTGATTTTGAAGCGGCTAAATATCAGCCTAAATATGATGAAGAAAATAAGGTGAAGAATTACCTGTCTTTGGGAGCCGGTATGGTAGAAGTCTTTAATTACCCTTGGGCTGAAATTAAAATTTTAGAAAAACTCAATACAGCGAATGACAAGTATGTTGAAATTGCTAATCCACCCACAGAGGATAATCGGTTTTTAAAAACTAGCCTGTTATCTGGGTTAATTAAAAACGTGGAAGACAATTTAAGATTCTCGTCTAATTTCAAATTATTTGAATTGGCTCGAGTATATATACCGGGCAACGAGAAGTTTGATGGGGATGACAAATTGCCCAAACAAACTAAAATGCTAAGTGGTGCGGTAGTCGGGGACAGGAAGAGTGATGTTTTTAATGAAATTAAGGGAATAGTAGAGGGCTTATCAAAAGAATTCGATGAAGCAAAGATAGAATTTTTAGATGAGGGTAAATCTCTTGAGATAATGTATAACAAGGAAAAAATAGGCTGGTTGGGTGAATTAAAAGATGAGTATTATGTTAAATTTGATTTTAATAAAAAGAAAGTAGCCTTTTTTGAAATAGATTTTGACAGTTTTATTAAAATAAAATTGGCGGAGAATAAAAAGATAAAATATGAAAAATTATCTCAATACCCAATTATTGAAAGGGATATAGCGATTGAGGTAGAAAATGAGGTGAAATGGATCCAAGTTGTAGAAAGTCTTGAGGGATTTGACAAATTGATTGATAATATTAAATTTTTGAGTATTTATGATTTAAAAAATGGCAAAAAAAGTTTAGCATTTAGAGTGGTATATAGATCAGATGAAAAAACTTTAACCGATAATCAGGTAATTAATATTGAGAATGGGATAATTAAAATGCTCCGCACTAAATTTAATGCGGAGCTCAGAGGATAGATCAATAAATAAATTCCAGTATTTTGAATTTTATTTTAGGTACTCACCATAGAAAGTTAGAAGGAGTAGCAATATAAATATAATGGGCAATATAACCTTCGCCCATTTTGAATAAAACTTTCTAAAATCAGCAATAAAGTCAGCAATTAATATATATACTTTCATTTTTCCCTCCACTTTTTAAATTAAAATTTTTATTTTTAAACTCCTAATTAAATATAACTTATGCCAACAAAAAAAGCAACTCCAAAAAAAACTCCAGTCAAAAAACCTAAATCAAAGGCAGCTGCCTACGGCGCTGCACAGATTACTGTGCTTGAAGGACTTGATCCGGTAAGAAAAAGACCGGGAATGTATATTGGTTCAACTGGACCACAAGGCTTGCACCATATGTTATGGGAAGTGGTGGACAACGGTATTGATGAAGCCATGGCCGGACATGCCACAGAGGTGGGTGTTACACTATTGCCTGACAACATGATTGAAGTGACAGACAACGGTCGCGGTATTCCCGTAGACAAACATAAACAAGCCGGGGTATCAGCCCTAGAAGTTGTTATGACCAAGCTGCATGCTGGTGGTAAATTTGGCCAGGGCGGATATAAGGTATCGGGTGGTTTACATGGTGTGGGTGTTTCTGTGGTAAATGCTTTATCAACATATATGAAAGCTGAGGTTTATAGAGATGGTAAGATTTGGGTACAGGAATACAGCCAGGGAAAGCCAAAGAAAAAAGTACGATCAACCGGCACTACCAGGCGAACGGGTACTAATATAACCTTCCAACCAGATGCTGGCGTGTTTGAAACATTGGAATATAGTTTGGATACTATTTTAAATCATTTTAGACAGCAAGCCTATTTGACTAAAGGCATTAAGATTAAAATATTTGATGAAAGAGAGAAGGGAAATTTTAAATCATATGAATTCTACTTTGAAGGTGGCATCAAATCTTATGTGAGCCACTTAAATCACAACAATCAACCCAAGCACGAGAATGTATTTTATATCGAGAGAAGTGTAATGCCGGCTAATGGGGCATCAGGACCAGATAAAGATACCCCAGTTAATATAGAAATTGCTTTTCAATATGTGGATGAGTATAAGGAATCAGTATATGCTTTTGCTAATAATATATTCAATCCAGAAGGTGGTATGCATATAATGGGCTTTAGAAGCGCTTTAACCAGGGTTTTAAACAATTATGCACGTAATAAGGGGTATTTAAAGGAAAAGGACGAGAATTTGTCTGGAGAGGACACACGTGAGGGTTTAACTGCTGTTATATCCGTCAAGGTAGCAGAACCTCAATTTGAGGGTCAAACCAAAGCCAAATTGGGAAATCCAGAGGTGCGTACAGTTACAGAGAGCGTATTTAGTGAAGCACTTGAAATTTATTTAGAAGAACATCCCAGAGATGCTGAAAACATACTTAGCAAATGCCTCTTGTCATCTCAAGCCAGAAGAGCTGCTCGCCAAGCCCGTGAATCCATATTGCGTAAAGGGGCCTTGGATGGCTTAACCCTACCGGGTAAACTGGCAGATTGCTCATCCAGAGATGCGGAAAAAACAGAATTATACATTGTGGAGGGAGATTCCGCGGGGGGCTCGAGCAAACAGGGACGCGACCGAAAAACGCAAGCAATATTACCTTTACGCGGTAAAATTTTGAATGTTGAGCGTGCCAGATTGGATAAGATGTTATCTAATAACGAAATTAAATCTTTAATCATAGCCATGGGCACAAATATCGGAGAACAGTTTGATATTTCTAAACTACGTTACCATAAGATTATAATAATGACAGATGCGGATGTGGATGGTTCTCACATTAGGACATTGCTATTAACTTTCTTCTATAGATACTTCCCAGAACTAGTACGCGGGGGTTACATATATATTGCCCAACCACCTTTGTATAAGGTTCAAAAAGGAAGAGAAGCACATTGGGTATTCTCTGATGAAGAGAAAGATAAGGTAGTTCAGAAAATGACAGGTAGTAAAGTTGCTGTACCCCAAGAAGAAGGCGAAGAAGAGGCAACTGGTGAAAGAGGCGTGGGCGAAAAGGTGGCTGGAGTTAATATTCAAAGATATAAAGGTTTGGGTGAAATGAACCCAGATCAGCTGTGGGAAACTACGATGGACCCAGAAACAAGAACCATGTGGCAGGTGGAGGTTGGGGAAGCAGCAGCGGCTGATGAAGTCTTTGAAATGCTGATGGGTGCGGAAGTTTTACCAAGAAAGAAGTTTATCCAAACACATGCTAAAGATGTGAAGAATTTAGACGCTTAATTTATGAATATGAAAAGAGAGAGTGCACCTGGAGCGGAGCAAGCAGAGAAGAAAAATAAATCTATTGCATACACTAAAGAGCTTTTATCAAATGCTAGCGCTATAAGATACACAACGGAATTCTTAGAAGATAACCCGGATATTAATCCTGATGAGCTTAATGGCCTGTTACTTGATTCTGATTGCGATTCTGACATGACAAAATCTATAGTCAGTGAATTAATCGAGACCCAAAAAAAAGTTAACCAGCTTACCAGTTCGCTTGATGAAAAGGACAAGCAATCACTTTTGAATTTGTTAGTTGATAGTGAAGATAATATAAAAAATGTTTTGATTGGGAACATAGAAATTTTTAAAGATTTTCCGCTTGCTACTGTCATTTTATTTGATAATAATATTGATTACGAAAGAGTAAGAAAGGGAAGTCAGGGATCCTTTGCATCAGTGACAATTCAATCTGCGGAAAATGGCAACTCTGGAGCAGAATTAACCAGTGGAAAATTTCCATTAATATTAATAGGGCCGATTAACAGCGAGGAGGATCTTCGGGCACTGCTAGATCACGAAAAAGGTCATGCTAAAAATAAAATAGTAAAAAATGCTTTGAAAGAAGTTGATAAAAAATTTAGTTGGGGTGGTGACTACCATTTTGGCGATATATTAAAATATGTAGAAAAATTAGAGCAAGACTTTGACGGCACAAATTTGAAAGAAGAATATGAAAAAGTTTTAAAATACTTATTATCTAAAACGAAAGATGAAATACTTGCTAAGCTCGATAGTGATGGTGGTGTTAGTGATTATATGAATGGTATAGCGAAGGGTAAATTATTAGGATATGACTATATTAATAAATTAGGTATTGATAAAAGTAGCCCCCTTGGAAGAGAGCTAAATACAGATTATTTAAATCAGATACAGAGTATTAATGAAAATATTACTAATGATATCAATAAAATAGCCGAGGCTTATATGACATTTAATCTCAAGAGAAGATTTGAGCTTTTTGTTCTTTGCCTTGCTCAAATTCCAATAGATGACTGGCGTGAAAAGATAGTAAATGAAACGGAATTTTTAGAGGAGGCTAATGATTTATTGGAAATAAAAAAAATTATTACTAAAAATATAAGTGAAGACCATTATAGCGACACTGTGCAAGTAATGGTGAATAAATGTCAAAATAATAGTAGCGGGTTACTTAACGAATATATTAATGACGCAAAAGCAGATTTAGCTAATATTAGCTAAATTTGCTAAATATTAAATTCTATGCTATATTAAATATACCATAGAAAGACCCACAGAGGTCTTTTTAAAATAGATTTATATGAATAAATTAGTTGAATACATCAAAGACTCTAAAACCGAGTTGAAAAAGGTAGTTTGGCCAACAAAAGAGCAAGCCATGAAGCATACAGCTTTAGTAATTGGTTTTTCTTTGGCTTTAGCTGCGTTTTTGGGAATTATTGACTTTGCTTTAAATAAGCTTTTAGAAGTTTTACTTTAAAACTATGTCAAGACAAACTTTGCACCAGGGTGAAAGAAGGTGGTATGTTTTACATACCTATTCTGGATATGAAGAAAATGTGAAGAGAAATCTGGAACAGCGTACCGAATCAATGGATATGCAGGATAAGATTTTTCAAGTGCTGGTGCCCATGGAGAATAAAATAAAGATAAAGGGCGGTAAACGCCAAATAGTTAAGGAAAAGATTTTCCCTGGCTATGTTTTGGTTGAGATGGTAGTAGATGATGCCTCATGGTATGTGGTGCGTAATACGCCAAATGTTACCGGATTTATTGGATCTGGCACCTTGCCAATTCCGATTGAGAATGAAGAGGTTAAAAAATTACAGAAAAGAATGGGTGTGGAAGAGCCGACCTATAAGATAAATGTGACAGTGGGTACAGCAGTCACTATTACTGACGGTCCATTTAAAGATATGGATGGTAAAGTAGAGGGGGTTGACGAATCTCGTGGAAAGATTAAAGTATTGGTACAGATGTTTGGCAGGGAAACGCCTGTTGAACTAGATTTTTTGCAAGTTAAAAAGATTTAACATATATGCCAAAAGAAGTAAAAGCTAAGATCAAGCTACAGATCAAAGGAGGACAAGCAAATCCTGCGCCACCAGTTGGACCGGCTTTAGGCCAACATGGAGTGGCTATTCAGGATTTTTGCACACGGTTTAACGAAGCCACTAAAGATAAGATGGGTGATTTAGTACCAGCTGAAATTACAATTTATGAGGATAGAACTTTTGATTTTATCCTAAAAACCCCGCCAGCAGCAGAACTCCTTAAAAAAGCGGCCAAAATCAAGAAAGGCTCGGGTACACCTCATGCTGAGAAAGTAGGCAAGGTAACTAAAGCCCAAGTTAAAGAAATAGCTGAAATTAAAATGCCGGATTTGAATGCGCATGATATAGATGCGGCTTGTAAAATTATTGAAGGTACTGCCAGACAAATGGGTTTGGTAGTTGAGAAGAAATAATATGTGGGAGATCCATTAGTCCTGGATCATTTGTACCACGTAAATAGATGTATTTTTATGCCAAGATCAAAAAAGTATCAAGAACTCGTTAAGCAAATAGATAAGAATAAGAAATATCCAGTAGATGAGGCTATTTCTTTAGCCAAAGAAACTTCAAAAGTTAAATTTGATGCCACTTTAGAGTTGCATGTAAGACTTGGAATTGATACCAAGAAAGGCGAACAAGCGGTACGTGGTTCTGCTATACTTCCTCACGGAAGCGGTAAAACTAAGAAAGTAGCCGTATTCAGCCAAGATGAAAAAACGGCTGAAGCAGCCGGCGCTGATTTAGTGGGTAATGAGACTTTGATTAAAGAAATTAAATCTTCTGGTAAAATTGGCTTTGACATAGCTATTGCTACACCTGATATGATGAAGAATTTATCCGGTATTGCTAAAATTTTAGGTCCAAGAGGCTTAATGCCTTCACCCAAGGCAGGTACAGTGGTAGCAGATAAAGATATGGCTAAGACTGTTGAGGAAATCAAGAAAGGTAAAGTAACCTTTAAAAATGATGATAGTGGCAATTTGCATCAAGCCATTGGTAAAATATCATGGGAAGACAGTAAATTAAAAGAGAATTTTGAAAAATTTATTGAAGCGGTAGAAAAATCAAAACCAGCTGGTCTTAAAGGAGAATTTGTTAAAGGAATTCATTTAACTAGCTCTATGGGACCGGCTATAAAAGTGGCCACGTAGATTTTATATATCATTAATCGACCCTCGAGAATTCGGGGGTTTTTTGATATATAAAATAAGTGGATAACTGATTTGCTGATCATGAATAAATATCATATAATATAGATACAATCAGTAAGATATATCTGGAGAAATTCCTCCAGATTTTATTAACTAGAAAAATTTTATGGCTGAAGAAAGAGATAAATACAAGAGACCTACTTGGAATGACTATTTTATGAAAATTGCCATGTTGGTTTCAGAAAGATCAACTTGCTTAAGACATCATGTAGGAGCTATTATTGTTAAGGATAAAAGAATATTGACTACCGGATATAATGGGGCAGCGGTGGGCATAACAGATTGCCTGACAAGAGGTTGCTTGCGTGATGAACAAAAAATTCCATCGGGAGAAAGACAGGAAATATGCCGAGCAATTCACGCTGAACAAAATGCCATTATCCAGGCCGGGCAATTGGGAGTAAATATCCAAGGAGGTGTAATGTATTGCACTCATTCGTCCTGTATTATCTGTGCCAAGATGGTGGTTAATTCAGGAATTAAAAAATTCTTTACATATATTAAATATCCAGATACTGGCGGAGTAAAAGATCTTTTTGATGAAGCTGGCGTGGAGATAATAGAATTACCTAGACCTGACACTCAAATTAATATATTAGATTAATATTATGAATAAAGATTTGATCATTGGAATTACTGGAACTCTTGGAGCCGGCAAGGGCACTATCGTTGATTATTTAAAAAATAAAGGATTTAAGCACTATTCTTCTCGAGGGCTTATTACAGAAGAGATAGAAAAAAGAGGTATACCTGTGAATAGAGATAGTATGGTGGCAGTGGGCAATAATTTACGCGAGAAAAATTCTCCTAGCTATATTATTGAGCAACTATACCTGAAGGCTAAAGATAAAGGCGGTAATTCTATCATTGAAAGTGTTAGAACTCCTGGTGAGGTTGAGAAATTAAGGGAAAAAGATAATTTTTATCTATTTGCTATAGATGCTGATCCTAAATTGCGTTATGAGAGGATTGTTCTACGGAAAAGCGAGACAGATAAGGTGAGTTTTGATGAATTTTTAGATAATGAGAAAAGAGAAATGGAGTCAGATGATCAAAATAAACAAAATTTAAGTAAATGTATTCAAATGGCAAATTTTGTTTTTGATAATTCCTTAACCTTTGATGATTTGTATAAACAAGTTGATGAAGTACTCAAAAAAATTAATTGATAAATATGAATTTCGCAGTTTCATGCAAAGCATTTATAGTAGATAACGGCAAATTGCTTATTATTAAACGTCGCTTAGACGATGTGCATAAGCCAGGAGTATGGGAAATTCCTGGAGGTCGCTTAGAGTTTGGCGAAGATCCATATAAAGGCATTAAAAGAGAGGTCCAAGAAGAAGTAGGGTTGGAAATAGAGGTACATCAACCTTTAAATGTTAAACATTATGTACGCGAAGATCAACAGACAATTACTATGCTTGTTTTTTTATGTAAGCCCATAAACAAACAAGTGAAGTTAAGTGAGGAACATGTAGCATTTGAGTGGTTTGAGGCTAAGCAAGCTAAAGAACGGCTGAATTCTTTTTTTCATGGAGAGATAGACAACTATTTGCAATTTTATCAAGAAAAAATATGAAAGAATACCTAAAAATTGTTAAAAATGTTTTAAAGTATGGTGAGAAAAAGGATGATCGTACTGGAGTGGGTGTAATTAGTCGGACTGGTGAAATTTTTCGTCATGATATGTCTTTGGGTTTCCCATTAATTACAACTAAAAAAATGCCCTATCGATTGGTAAAAACTGAACTTGAGTTTTTTATAAAAGGCATAACAGATAAAGAATGGCTTAAAGAGAGAAATAACCATATATGGGACGAATGGTGTACGCCGATGAAAGTGTCTTATGCTCATGATGAGGAGACCAAAAAGAAAATGCTGGAAGAAAGAGACTTGGGCCCTTTATACGGTTGGCAATGGAGACATTTTGGTGCAGAGTATAAGGATCATGAGACAGATTATACGGGTCAGGGTGTAGATCAGTTAAAAAGAATGGTGAATGAACTTAAAAATAATCCTAAAAGTAAACAAATATTAGTGGTAGCTTGGAATGCTGTGGATGTTGATAAAGTCATACCACCTTTTTGTCATTTTGCTTTTCAGGCTACTATTTCTAATAATAAATTAAATCTGTATTGGAATCAGCGCTCAGCAGATGTGGCCCTGGGCTTACCTTTTAACATCGCTAGTTATGCCACCTTATTACACTTACTGGCTTTAGAGGTGGGTTGCCAAGAAGGAATGTTAGTTGGACTTTTGGCAGATACTCATATTTATTCAAATCATGTCGAAGGTCTAAAAGAACAGTTAACACGTGATGTTAATAAATATGAATTACCCAAAATTGAAACTAATAATTTTAAATCAATTTTTGACTGGAATTCTGACGATACGGAATTAATTAATTATAAAAGTTACCCAACTATTAAATTTAAAATAGCTGTATGAAAACAATTTTAATGATGGCCATCACCTTAGATGGCAAAATAGCCAAATATACGGATCATCCGGCAACTTGGACAAGCAAGGCAGATAAAAAGATTTTTATTGAAGAGACCAAAAAAGCTGGGGTCATCATAATGGGTAAAACTACTTATGACACGATTGGCCGGCCCTTGCCAAAAAGATTAAATATTGTTATGGACTTAGAGCCAGATACTTTAAGGAACATTGAAGGCAGTTTAGAATTTACTAAAACTCAGCCCAAGGAGCTACTAAAAGAGTTGGAAGATAGGGGATTTGAGAATATAATTTTAGGAGGAGGCTCTACAATTAATGGCCTATTTTTAAAACAAGACTTAATCGATGAGATATGGTTGACAATTGAACCCAAGATATTTGGCGAAGGGTTGTCTCTTTTTAAGGGTGCTGATGTTGATTTAAATCTAGAATTTATTGAATATAGGCAATTGGATAAAAATGTGGGACATGTGAGGTATAAAGTAATAAAATAAAGATATGGAAGGAAAATTAATCGTAATTGAAGGCGTAGATTCGAGTGGCAAAGCCACTCAGACTAAAAAATTGATAGAAAATTTAAGAGAAGAAGGACAAGATGTAGAAACCTTTGATTTCCCCCGTCATGGTAAAAAGTTTTTTGGACTTTTGGTTGATAAATATTTAAATAATGAATTTGGTGATGCAACTAAGCTGGATGCGCATATTGCATCGCTTTTTTTTGCATGTGATAGATGGGAAGCTAAGGATATGATAAATAATTGGCTAAAAGAAGGAAAAACTGTAATTTTAGATAGATACGCAACTTCTAACATGGCCCATCAGGCAGTTAAGATGAAGGATAAAAAAGATGAATTTTTAGAGTGGCTGCATGAATTGGAATTCGAAGTATTTAAGATTCCTAAGCCAGATCAGGTATTATACTTGGATGTACCAATTAAAATTGTAACTGAATTGATGGATAAGAGAGAAGGCAAGGAGTACATCAATGGTGATAAAGATGGGCATGAGAGTGATACGGGATATTTAAAAGCCACTAGGCAAATATATTTATACTTATGCGAGAAATACGACTATTGGCAGATAATAGAGTGTACGGGGAAAGATGGGCTATTGACAAGAGAAGAGATAGCTGATAGTGTGATAGAAAATCTGAAAAAAATAAAGTAAAAATATCTGATGATCGGGTCGCGAGGATATGTCTGTCTTCATAAAAAAGAGGTTGACGGCCTCCAAATTAGGTTCGGTCCGCATAAGGGACATTTCTCCTATCTCTATGATAGTGTGTTCTTTCTCAGTCATGCTTAGTGACCCGTCACAGATATTAAATCGATCACAAATATATGAATTATTTGTGATTTTGTTTTTATAATTCGATATGTTATACTTCTATATAATGAGATACATATCCACAATTAAAAAATTAAAACAAAAAGGACATATAATTCCCAAACGGGAATTATTTTTTATTTAATACCTTGGTTTAAAACCAGGGTATTTTTTTAAAACAAAAAAACAAGGAGTAATAGATATGGAAATTGATATTGATTATGAGAGAATCACTAATTTGGTTAATAAGTGGCTTAGAACAGAAGAAGATAAGCCAGCTGTTGGCAAATATCTATTTGAGAATAATGCCATTCCCCCAATAAGCAGCGAAGAAAAATTAGCTGT
This sequence comes from uncultured Gammaproteobacteria bacterium, assembly GCA_964573135.1. Taxonomy (GTDB): domain Bacteria; phylum Patescibacteriota; class Patescibacteriia; order UBA2196; family GWA2-42-15; genus CAZNIO01. The sequence goes on along the minus strand of CAZNIO010000004.1, from coordinate 17,790 downwards.
AACGGAGTTTGTTGCGGATTTGATCAGTGCAAGAAGAGTGGTTTTGCAAAATAATAACAGCGATTAATGAGTGTTTTTTGACCTATTCAATCGCTGTTATTTTATTTTCCAACCCTCTTTTGCAATTTCTTTAAATATGTTAAGCTAAATCTATGAAAAAAAGTGAATATACACCTACAATTGGCCTGGAAATACACAGTCAACTTAGAACAAAATCTAAGATGTTTTGTGGTTGTCAGAATGTAAGTTGGAAGATAGGAGTTGAAGAAATCGAGCCTAATTCTTCTACGTGCGTAGTATGTACGGGTCAACCAGGAAGTTTGCCGGTAATTAATAGGGAAGCTGTAAAAATGGTAGTTAAAACAGGCTTAGCTTTAGACTGCCAGATAGCAAAAAATTCTAAATTTGATCGTAAAAACTATTTTTACCCCGACTTGCCTAAGGGCTATCAGATATCTCAATATGATATGCCAATTTGTGACGCTGGCTTTATGATAGTGGGGGATAAGAAGATCAGAATAACGCGCATACATTTAGAAGAAGATACAGCCAAAAATGTACACCCTACGGATGAGAAATATTCTTTAATTGATTTTAACCGCTCAGGTGTACCCTTAATGGAGCTAGTAACAGAACCTGATATTAAGTCAGCCGAAGAGGCTAAGGAATTTTGTCAAAATTTACAGCAAATTTTACGCAGTCTGCAGGTGTCTGACTCTAATATGGAAAAAAGCCAAATGAGATGCGAAGTAAATATTTCGTTGAGTAATACTGACAAGCTGGGAACTAAGGTGGAAATTAAAAATTTAAATTCATTCAAGGCAGTTGAGCGATCTATTGAATATGAAATTATAAGACAGAGCAAGGCGTTAGAGGAAGGGAAAGAGATAATGCACGAAACTAGGGGCTGGAACGAGAAAAAACAAGTAACTGTTGTGCAAAGGAGTAAGGAAGAGGCACATGATTATAGATATTTCGGAGAACCTGATTTGCCTAAATTGGAATTTGATAATGATTTTATTGAAAAAATTAAAAATGAATTACCTGAATTGCCTAAAGCCAAGATGGAGAGGTTCATGGAGCAATACGGATTCACTTCAGGTGACACTAAAATTATATGCTCCAACAAAGCATTGGCTGATTTTACAGAAAATGTAATGTCTGAACTACGTGCGTGGCTGGTTGATTTGGATAAGATTGATATGGAAGACGATAAGGCATGGGATGAGTATAAGAAAAAAATGGCTAAATTAACGGCTAATTGGCTGATAAATAAATTAGGTGGAGAGGATGTTACAATTGAAAGCATGAAAATAACGGCAGAGAATTTTGCAGAATTAATTATTTTAATTTATTCAAATAAAGTAAATTCCAAGGTAGCACAGGAATTACTTCAAAAAATGCTTGCTAAGGGAGGGGATCCAAGTAGTATCCTTGAAGATGAGGGTTTGCATTTGCTTGAAGATGTGTCTGATTTGGAACCGATTATTGATAAAGTATTGGCTGGCAACGCTAAGCAGGTTGAAGAATTTAAGACTGGTAAAACAACTTTACTTAAATTTTTCTTGGGTCAGGTAATGAAAGAATCGCGTGGCAAAGCCAACCCAAAGATGGCTGAAGAATTATTATTACAAAAATTATCTTAACATATTAAAGTGTAGGGATTCGTTTAGCTTTGACATTTAGTCAAAGCACACAACTCTCGTTTGCACTAACGTGAAAACTATGAAAAAAATTATCTATATCATTATTGGTGTAATTGTTATCGGTGGGATTATACTAGCTATAACTTCAGGGGGAAATGACGAGTCTCAATTCGTGACAGCTACGGCCGAAAATGGAGAAGTGGTACAAAGTGTGGATGTAACGGGTTCTGTATCATCAGCTGAGGATATTGAGTTGAATTTTAGAACAACAGGCAGAGTAAGTTCAATGAATATTATTGAGGGTGATCGCGTAATTGCTGGACAAACTTTAGCAACTCTAGAAGCTGGTGTGCAAGTCAGCCAAGTTAAAGACGCTCAAGGCGCCTTGATTGAAGCTCAAGCCAACTTTGATAAAGTATTGGCTGGATCAACCGTGGAAGATGTTCGAATTTCTGAAATTACAGTTGCGCAAAAGAAGCAAGCTTTAGAATCAGCAGGAAACGATTTAACTAATCTTAAAGCAAAAAGTAAAGTAGAACTTGAAAACTTAAAAAGTGCAGCTGTGGTTGATCTTTTAAATGAGCTCGTGGTAGGAGAGACGACTATGGAAGTAGTAAATAATACTTTAGAAAATAAAGATGCCAAAGATACTTTGGGCGTCTTAGACCAAACCTCTCTACAAAGAGCAAAAGAAAGCCAAGATGAGGCAAGCCAGTCTGTTGAAGATGCTAAATTTTTGGTGGCTTCCGTGACTGAGCAATCAAGTGATGTGGAAGTAGTGGCGGCAATTGAAATAGCCAAAAATACATTATCAGAAGTACGTAGTTGCTTGTCTTTGGTTTTTGATGTACTTGAAAATACAATAATTTCAAATACCTTGAGTCAAACTGAGCTAGATGCTCTGACATCGAATATCCAGGCCGAACAAGTTAAAATATCAACGTCTAAAACCAGTTTACAAACTTCATATTCAAGTTGGACTAATAATCAAGCATACTATACTGATTTGATTATCAAGGCCGAAGATGATGTAAAAGCGGCTGGAGACACACTGGAACTAGCAGAAGCTCAATTAAATTTCAAAAAAGCCGGGCCGCAAAGCTACGAAATTGATGCAGTAAAAGCAAAGGTGGCTAAAGCTGAGGCTAATTTAGTATTAGCTCAATCTAGGTTTTCTGATACCGTCATTCGAGCTCCTGTAACGGGAGTAGTGGCGAAGATTAATAGTAAGAAAGGAGAACAAACCTCTTTGGCAACTCCGGTAATTGAAATGATTGGAGAAGCTAAATTAGAAATTGAGGTAGATATACCTGAATCTGATATATCCAAAGTCAGAGTGGGGCAAGAAACTGAAATAACCTTAGATTCTTTTGGAGATGATCAAGTCTTTATGGGATCTGTAATTTTTGTGGATGCTGCTGAAACATTAATATCTGATGTAGTATATTATGAGGTTAAAGTACAATTCAATGAAGAAGTAGACGGCATTAAACCAGGTATGACGGCAAATGTGGTGATTAAAACTGAAATGAGAAGTGACGTATTGCGAGTACCGTTACGTGCAGTTAAACAAAAAAATGGAGATAAGGTAATTAGTATTTTAAATGAAGGTAAGGAAGAGGAAAAAATAGTTACGGTAGGCTTACGTGGTGATGAATATTATGAAATAACGAGTGGACTCGATGGAGGAGAAGAGGTAGTTACTTTTGTTAAGAATAAGAAATAAAGAAAAAAATTATGAGTTCTTTAATAAAGATTGTTGATATTAAAAAACAATTTGAAACTGATGAAGTGGTAACTAAAGTACTGTATGGTATTAGTTTTGAAATTGATAAAGGTGAATTTATGGCTATTATGGGACCCTCGGGTTCCGGGAAATCAACATTAATGCATATTTTAAGTTTTCTAGATAGGCCAACAAGCGGTAAATATCTATTTGAAGGTGAGGATATCAGCGGTTTTGATGATAATAAGTTGGCAGATTTTAGAAATAGCAAGATTGGATTTGTTTTCCAATCTTTTAATTTACTCGCACGAACAACGGTTCTTGATAACGTAATTTTACCCTTAGAGTATAACGGGGAAAAAGATAAGCATGGAGCCGCCGAGAAAGCGCTCAAGGCAGTGGGATTAGAACATAGATTGGATCATTTATCTAACCAATTATCTGGTGGTGAGAAACAGCGAGTAGCTATAGCCAGGGCCTTGGTAAATAACCCAGAGGTTATATTCGCTGATGAACCAACTGGCAATTTGGACTCAAAATCTGGTCAGCAGGTAATGGAAATTTTAAGTGATTTGAATAAAGAAGGTAAAAGCATAATACTCGTAACTCATGAACAGTATACTGCTAATACGGCCAAGAGGATTATAAAAATGAAAGACGGGCTGGTGGTATCTGACGAAAAAGTTAGGCACAGAGTAGATGTGAGGAATGGGTTGGTTAAATAATTTATAACTCGTTTGCCAATGCTTGGCGTGTAAGATTATGGTGGGCAAATAAAGTTTTAAATTCGAGATGGTTGAATTTTAGAATTGAGCTTAAGGAAATAAAAAAGCCATTCCAAAATAATAAGATATATTATGTTATTTTGAAATGACTTAATTCTTAATCGGATTGGCAACATTTTTTAGCCGATGGCTGCCGCCAATAATAGGCATGCGCCTATAAAGATGGCGACTCCGGCTAGTGTCCACATAGTCGATGAAAAGGCCTTAGCATCTTTCATTTTTTTAATCCTTTTTTTAATATTAGTTTTATTTTAGTGAGTTTCAATCAATTTAACCATATATTTTAAAATAAGTCAATGAATCTCTTATCCAGTATAAAATTAGCCTTAAATGGCCTTAGGGCCAATAAAAAACGAGCATTTTTAACAATGCTTGGTATTATTATAGGCGTAGGCTCGGTTATCGTGATTATGTCAGTCGGCGCAGGAGCCCAGAGTCTTTTAGTTAATGAAATATCGGCATTTGGCTCTAACCTCTTTGGGATAATGCCTGGGGCCTCTTCAGAAGATGGTCCACCGGCATCAGTCATGGGTATTACGCTAACCACCTTGAAATTAGACGAGGCAGATGATATTAGAAAAATTTCCGGGGTTGTCTCGGTGACTGCATTTGTACGTGCAGTAGATACTGCCTCCTATGGCAGTCAAAAAAGTGATACAACTTATGTGGGCACAACACCAGAAATGCTTGAAGTGGAAAGTACGAGTGTAGAATATGGTAGATTTTTTGGCCAAGAAGAGGTGGATGGTTTAGCACGAGTGGTAGTACTTGGACATTCTATAAAAGAAGACCTATTTGGAGACGCTGATCCCTTAGGAGAGATGATTAAAATAAAGAAAAAGAATTTAAAGGTGATTGGAGTGATGGAGAAAAGGGGAACAGTAGCTTTTGAAAATAAAGATACTCAAGTATATATGCCTATTAAAACTGTCCAAAAAATATTTTTGGGCATTAACCATGTGTCATTGATGAGGGGTAAATTTAGTGATGGTATAGATATGGATCTATTACTTGAGGAAGTAAGGCAAGTTGTTCGCGAAAATCATGATATTGAGGATGCATTGCATGATGATTTCACGGTTAGATCCTTGGATCAGGCATTGGATGTACTAACTACCGTGACTGATGGTTTGCGTATGTTTTTAGCTGGTATTGCAGCTATTTCTCTTTTAGTTGGTGGGGTAGGAATTATGAATATAATGCTAGTTAATATAACAGAAAGAACTAAAGAGATTGGCTTACGTAAATCAGTTGGGGCAACACGAGGAAATATATTAAAACAATTTTTAGTTGAATCAGCTACTATCACTGTTTTTGGAGGACTGGTTGGGATTATAGGGGGGATTATATTATCCTGGTTGATTGCTTTTGGGGCACAGCAAATGAACTATGCTTGGGATTTTGTGGTAACCATATCCTCAATACTTCTAGGCTTGGGCGTATCAGCTGCTGTGGGTATTGTTTTTGGCTCATATCCAGCTTTTAAGGCAGCGAAGATGGAGCCAGTTGAGGCATTAAGATCAGAATAATTCTTATGACTTTTTTTAGAAACATCAAAATATCATTCAAAATATTTAAAACACATCGTACGCGTACGATGTTGTCAGTTCTTGGTATTATAATTGGAATTACCTCGGTAATCACGATTATTAACGCGGGTGAAGGATTTAGAAGTTTTATTGTAGGACAAGTAGAAGTCTTTGGTACAGACTATATTGAGGTAGAGGTTAAAGTACCCTCAACTAAACAAACTTCAACAGAAAACGCAGGTGGTTTAGCACAAGGTGTATCAATAACTACATTAAAGCATGACGAGGCATTGGATATTCAAAAACATCCAAATATATCAGATGTTTATTCTGGAGTAATGGGACAAGAAATTGTCTCTTATGAAGATAACAATGAGGTGGGTCTGCTGTGGGGAGTGTCTGGTGGTTTTTTTGAGATAGATGGCACTGATATCATGGAAGGGCGTGAATTTAGCGAGGAGGAAAGCCAATCTTTGTCACAGGTGGTGGTTTTGGGGTACAAGATGAAACAAGACTTATTTGGAGATGATGACGCTTTGGGAAGAAAAATCAAGATTGGTAAAAATAAATTCAAGGTAATTGGAATTAGGGAAGAGATAGGTGGTGGCACTTTTTTTGATATGGACAGTATGATTATTCTACCCTTAAAGACTTTACAAAAAAAAGTAATGGGTATTGATTATGTTTCTTTTATAGTAGCCTCAGTTATAGATACAGATAAAGCTGACCAAACAGCGGCTGATATTACTTTAATAGTTAGAGAAGCGCATGATATTACAGATCCTGATAAAGATGATTTTGCAGTAGTTACTTCAGACGAAGCCATGGATATGTTAGATACTATCTTGAATGGTATCACATTATTCCTGGTGGCTATTGCAGGCATATCACTCATAGTGGGTGGAGTGGGGATTATGAATATTATGTATGTCTCAGTTTTAGAAAGAACCTATGAAATAGGATTAAGAAAATCAGTTGGAGCTAAGAGTAGCGATATATTGTGGCAATTTCTAGGCGAAGCTGTACTTATAACATTTGCGGGGGGAGCAATTGGTGTATTACTGGGTATATTGTTTTCTTTTATAGCCTCAGTTGGAGCTAAATCTCAAGGATTTGAATTAGACTTTGTAATATCTTATACGGGGATTATAACAGCATTTGTATTTATGGTTGTAGTTGGACTTTTATTCGGTATATATCCAGCTAAAAAAGCGGCTGGCTTAGACCCAATAGAGGCCTTGAGATATGAATAAAAATTTTAAAGGACACTTAAAAACCCGCCAATGGCGGGTCTTGATTATAGCAAAACGTATTTTATAAATATTTTATTAATTTATCTAGAGAAATATCGTTATCTTTTAAAATGCCATTTAAAGTGCCCTTTGGAATATCTTTGTTGTGGATAGGAACTATGGCTCTCCTACTGTCCTGGTGTTTCATTATTAAATGAGAACCCTTTTGTCTATCTTCTGTAAAACCAAGCTGTTTCAAAACTTGAATTAAATCCCTTGGCTTAACAACTGGCAATTTAGGCATACGCTTTTTCCTGATTGACTTTAGTTCTTGAAAGGGGCACTGTGGCTACATATTCCAGACCGTTTTCTCTTGGAATAGGCAAGCCGTCTTCAGCCAAACTTTCTATATAAACTTCAATAGCTTCTTGAAGGTTTTTTTTTGTTTCTTCAATCGTGTCTCCACATGTGTGGCAACCCTTAAGAAGAGGTACCCAGCCGTGAAAGGTATTGTTTTCGTCAGGTTCGATAATTGTCCTAAAGGTATAGTATTGCATAATGCTAATCTATTAATGATAATTACAGTATAAGAGATAGAATTGGTTTTGTCAAAGTTCAAATCTAAATACCCAAACCTTATCATTAGCATTCTCTACATAATTTATAATTTCTCTAGCTTCTTCAATCCTTTTTTTGGAATCCAGCCAATAATCATTTATAACAAAATATATGGTATTAACACCTGTTAAATCTCTAGCCTTTTGTATATATTCTTTTTTGGGTTGGTCATAAACCATTTTTAAATAAATATCATATAAGGGCGAAGATGTGGGGATTGGGTAATAGAATAAGTTATTGTAATATTTTTTAAAACCAAATTCCTGCAAAGCAGCAGCTGAGGTTGATTGATTGGCTAATACTATATATCCCTCATCTTTTGCATCTTCCTCAATGTATCTAACTGCTTGTATATCATACTCTGAAACTGAATAACCTCGATTCTTTTCAAAAGCGTCTACATGGGGGTAGGAAATATAGAGGGTCATGACTGATATCAAAACAGTTAGAAGTATTAATATTGTTTTACCCTTTTTAAATTCATATATCCTCCCTCCAATAAAATATATGCCAGATAATATGATAGGTAAAATAAAGAGGAATATAATATATACTAAACGTTTGGCAAACTCGGCTTGCTCGTAATGGATAACTGAAGTGAATTTAATGGCTGAAAGTAGAATGAGATTAATTAAAAGAATAAAAGAAATGGTTAATGAAGTGCAAAGCACTTCTTTTTTGTTTTTTTTATATAAATAATATATACCAGCTATGAGTATAAGTATGAGTAAAATTAGAAGATTAAATTTATATAAATAGATTAAATGATAGATAGAATAAAAAGGAAAATAGTTAGGAACAGGAAATATATTAAAAATATTTGTAATGTTGGATAGATTAAATTGAATATTAAAGTTTGGGGATATGAAAGATATTAAATAGAAGAAGATGGGCAGGCAGATTGAACTTAAAATTAAATATATTATTTTTAATATTTTAAAATTGTAATACCTCAGAGTTAAATAGCCTAGATAGATAAAAGCCGGGATACCTGAAAGGGGGTGAATAAATAGAGTTGCTAAAGCTATTAACCAGAAATAGTAAGGTATTTTTTTATTTAAATAAGGAATTGAAAGAAATATGAGGGTAAGGAGGAAAAGATTGGCTAGAGATTGAGGCACAGTATAGAAAAAAAGAAATATTACAAAAATTAATACATAATTAATTAAAAGCAATATTCTTTTTTTATCTTTAAATAAATTAATTAAAGAATAATATATGATAGCAGGTAAAGTTAAAGCCGCCAATAGGGGAGTCAGTAATTTATCAATTAGCGATATTTTGGCAAACAAGATATTTTCCCAAAATACGACTAAAGTATATTGGCCGATATAGTAGAGGGGTTTGGGCAAAATATATCCTAAATTAGATAAAGCGTTTTCAGCGGCTCGGTGGACAAAAGGATCAAAACCATAACCTATCTTATATACTACTAAAGCAATAGAAAAGATTAGAAAGGAATGTAATGATAGAACGGTTAGTCTATAAGTAGGAGAAAAAGAAAAAGGTATATTATTCTGTTTATCTTTATTCAATAATATTATGAGTAAAATAATATTTAGAAAAATAAATATTAGAAAGAAGTTTTTGGGCAAAACGTCCCAGGGAGAAAGGATGCTTTCTTTCGTTGCATATTTAAAAAGATAAGAAAAAGAAATTAGATAGAGAATAATATATACAGCAAAGAGAAAACTTTGTTTAAAAATATTTTTAAGACTAAAAACAAAAGTTTTAAAAATTAATATAGACTTGAATATATGTTTTAAAATTGATTTTCTTTTTTCTTGCGCAGTGTAATCAAAATAGATAATTAATAGAGAAACTATCAAAAAAACCAAAGCAATGGATAGATCATTGAAATTTATTAAATAAAAGAAAATAAGGGAAAGGATAATTATAATAATCTGTAAAAGTACTAAACCAAGGGCAGATTGAAGGCAGGCTGGTTTTTGAGGTAAAAGACGTTTTCCCAGGCTAAAGCTACTATAAACTAGCCAAAATATACCTAAAATTAGGCCCAAAACAGCGTTTTGAGACGTAAAAAAGTTAATTAGCGTGAATATTACTACTAATATGAAATATGGACTAAAATTGCCTTTTTTTGATAGGTCTATTGGCATAATCTTAATTATAGTTTAACATAAATGTATAAGGATCTAAATATGCGTGGAATTATATTATCTGGCGGTTCAGGTACACGCCTGGCACCATGTACAAAAGTAACTAGTAAACAACTCCTACCGGTTTATAACAAACCGATGATTTATTATCCCCTAAATACTTTAATCAAAGCGGGTATTAAAGAAATTCTAATTATAGTAGCACCTGAGCGAGCAGGGGACTATTTAAACCTACTGGGCAGTGGTAAAGACTTTGGAGTTAAATTAACTTATGAAGTACAGGACAAACCAGGGGGTTTGCCTGAGGCTTTTATGATTGGTGAAAACTTTATTGATAGTGAAGATGTGACGATGGTCCTTGGCGATAATATTTTTGAAGATGATTTTTCAAAAGATATCCAAAACTTCAAAAAGGGCGCCAAGGTTTTTGCAAAAAAAGTACCTGATCCAGAAAGATTAGGCGTGGTAAAGTTTGATGAAAATATGAAAGCAATTGAAATTGTAGAGAAACCCAAGGAGTGGATATCTGATTATGCAATTGTGGGCTTATACATATATGACAGTCGAGTGGTGAATATTGCTAAAAATTTAAAGCCAAGTGAAAGAGGCGAATTAGAAATTGCTGATCTGCATAGGTGGTATTTAGATAAAGACGAATTGGAAGTAGCTATGGTTAAGGGCGAATGGGCAGATGCTGGCACATTTGATAGCCTTTTAGAAGCTCAAATTTTAGCCAAGGAAAAACTACAGCAAACACTAATTATTTAATTATTGAATTTCAAGTTCGTAGAGACCTTGCTGATTACCAATGGTAGCGATAAAATATATTTTATCGCCTTTTTTATTTACTAAAACATCTTGAATATGATCTAAGGTTAAAATGTCAGTAACTTGACGATTGGAAACCAAATTTTCTGTAATTTTTAAAGTTTGATTGTCTAAGATATAGAAAAGATGAGTGTCTACTGAATACCATTGACTTTGAGATATCTCTTGTCCAGTACGGGTAAAAAGAGTATATTCCTGTGTCTCCCCGTTGTATGTCCAGAGTTCAAGGGAATTACCAAAAAGCAATTCCTTATTATTAGAACTCCAGAAGGAATAATCAACATTTTTAATTACTTCTTGACTACCATCTGAGAGACTAATTAATATAATTTCTTTTTTTAGCTTATTACTAATAACAACAAAGTTATGGGTGATTTCCAATAGTTCAAGATTTTTAGAAGAATCCAGGGTGGCAAGTGTTTCCTTGCTATCATTTTCAGCTAGATTAACTTTTTTTAACAAAGTCTTGTTTAATGATTCATTGGCTAAATAATATATACGACCGTCCTTAACGTAATAATCAATTAGGGAGGTAGGGGAGAGATTCAATTCTTGCCTGCCTTTTGAGATAAGGTCAAAACCGTAAAGTTTATCTGAGAGTAAATAATATACAAAATTAGGATTAGCAGGATTAACTTTTAGGTTAGTGGCTGTATAAACTTGCGACTCCTTAACGAAATCCAATGTATTACCTGGATTATGTATATCAACTAAAACAACGTTATTTTTAAAATAAATAATTAATTTCTCTTGGCCTGAGCTGAATTCAATTTTTTCTATTTGACTGCGTGTTGAATATACGTCATTTGGTCGAATATTATCTGTATTGACTACAATGACTTGATTGTTGAGCCCATCTTTTTTAATTAAAACAATTTTATCCCTATCCGGACTGATGCTGGCAGACATAAATTGGCCCTCAGCTAAAATTTTAGGAATAGGATTTTGGATGAATAATCTAATGTATTGAAGGGAAGTTGACTGACCCTCAAAGACATCAATCTTTTTCTGCCAAGTTGTGTAGTTATCTTTGGTAATTTCAAGGGTATATTGATTGGGCAAGAGGTCTTTAATGTGGACTGGGGAATTTTGATCAATAACTTGTCCATTTAGAACAATATCAACATTTTTGGGCTGAGTTTCGAGGAAGATAAGGCCTGTTTTTTGCCAGGTATTTTTTTTGAAATTATACCGATAACCCGAGGCATAGAGGATGATAATAGGAGCCAAAGTAAAAAAGACAATGAAAAAAATGATATAGAGGAAACGACGATGAGTAAGTGCCATAATAAAATTTATAAATTATAATTTCTAAATAAATCCAAAATTAAAATTTACAAATTATATACTTGACAATTTAGTATATAGTGAGTAAAGTTAATTTGAATTTAAAATAAAATCTTAAATAATAGTTGGCTAATATTCATTAAGCAAGGAGTGAGCAATGTTTGAAATATCGGGCAACCTTGTGATCATTGTCATAAGTGCCTCTGCGGGTTTGTTTATTACACCCGTCAGAGAGGGTGTAATATGGCTGATCAAGCTCCCCTTTAAGGGGGGCAAAAAAATCCTCTTAATTGGGAAGAAAAAGGGTAAATAGAGGGTTATCGACGAAATTTAACGGGGAATTCACTGAATTTAATTTATGTGTAAATTTCCCGTTTTATATTACCCAAAAAATATGGCAAGTTGAAAGAATAATATAATTTTGCTATTCTATATAGTAGATTATCACAACTTTTTACTAATTTCAACTAATTAATATGTCTAAATATATTATTAATGGTGGCAAGAAGCTTTCTGGCGAAATTACGGTCAATAGCTCAAAAAATGCAACGGTAGCTATACTGATTGGATCTCTCCTAAATAGGGGAATAACTATACTTAAAAATGTACCTCAAATTGAAGAAGTTAATAGAATTATTGAAATACTTGAAAGTATCGGCTTTAACATTTTACGTGATGGGCGAAAATTGACTTTACAACCCCCAGGGAAAATTGAAATTGGAAAAATTGATATAGAAGCAGCTAAAAAGACAAGGAGTATTATTTTAGCTATTGGCGCATTATGCGGACAGCTCCAAAATTTTAAAATTCCACAAGCCGGAGGCTGCAAACTGGGCTCAAGAACAGTTAAACCCCATCTTTTTGCATTAGAAAAATTTGGAGTAGAAATTAAAACGAAAAAAGATGAATATGACGTGTCTTGCAAAAAATTAAAGGCCAGCGAAGTAGTCTTATATGAAACAGGGGATACGGTCACAGAAAATGCATTACTGGCAGCTGCGCAAGTCCCCGGCAAGTCTGTTATAAAGATGGCAAGTGCCAACTATATGGTACAAGACCTGTGCTATTTTTTAGAAGAGTTGGGAGTTAAAATTAAATGGACAGGTGCAGCTACGCTTGAGGTAGAAGGAGTTAAAGAAATTAATCAGGATGTAATTTATGAAATTTCAGAAGACCCAATTGATGCCATGCTGTTTATATCAACTGCCTTAACTACTAATTCAGATATTACTATTAAAAGATGTCCAATTGATTTTTTAGAATTAGAACTTTTAAAATTAGAGAAGATGGGATTAAAGTATGAGATAGGGGAGAAGTATAAATCAAAGAATGAAAAAACTAACTTGGTTGATCTAGAAATTAAAGGATCAAAACTAGTAGCCTTGGAAGATAAAATCCATGCGATGCCTTTCCCTGGTATCAATCAAGATAATTTACCATTCTTTGTACCGATTGCCACACAAGCCAAGGGTGAAACCCTAATACATGATTGGACTTATGAGAATAGGGCTATATATTATTCGGAAATTAATAGATTAGGAGCTAAAATAACATTAATGGATCCGCATCGAGTAGAAATAGAGGGACCCACTGAACTTAAGGGGACTGAAATGGTGTGCCCACCGGCACTCCGACCGGCAGCTATAATTCTCGTAGCAATGCTTGGAGCTGAAGGTAAATCTATTCTGCGCAATGTGTATCCAATACATAGAGGGTATGAAAAGCTTGAAGAAAGACTTCAATCCGTGGGAGCTGAGATTAGATTGGAAGAATAATATGCTAATTAAAAAATCACAAGCCCAAGAAAAACAAAACGACAAACATTGTACTATTTGGGAGTATAACTTCCCTAATGAGAATTTGGGCTTTGCCACAGCTAAGATAGATGTCCGGCATCCCACTGAAGGGAAGATTTTAAATGAAAAATGTGATGAAATATATTATGTAATTTCTGGAAAAGGAATTGTATATATTAATGATAAGGAATTTAAGATAGAAAAAGGTGATGCATGTTATATAGAGAAGGGGAGAGAATTCTATGTTGAAGGCGAAGACCTCTTTATTGCTTTACCAACTAATCCAGCTTGGTATTTAGAGCAGTATAGAGAAGTTAAATAATTTTATATTATTTAGTATTATTAAAATATTTGATATAATAAATATACAGAGATGTGTATAGCAGGGAAGAGAGGTAAATAGATTTTTATTAATTAGTATTTAACGTCGCATAATTGAACTTAAGAGGTTTATAAGCTGATATGATATAATGAATATGATGAAAGACTCCCCTAAGCCCATAAAAAACCATATTGTTGATTTCCTTGAATATTTGGAAATAGAAAAAGGTTTATCAAATAAAACTCAAGAAAATTATTCTATGTTTTTAAATAAGTTTCTTGAGTTTTTGCACTCACGACATGGGGATGACCTGCTGCCCTCTGAGCTGACCACTGACCATATTTGGGCCTACAAGGTTTTTTTAGCACGCTCCAGGTCATCTAGTACCGGGCAGGTCCTAAAAAAGACAACACAGAATTATTACTTGATAGCCCTAAGGGCTCTACTTAACTATTTTACTGATAGGGATATCCCCTGCTTGCCGGCTAAGAAAATTAATCTGCCAAAAGGTTCTAATGATCAAAAAAAAATAAAATTTTTAAATTTAGAACAAATTGATAAATTGTTAGACGCACCTGATATGATGACTCTTCAGGGCTTGCGGGACAGAGCTATCATGGAAGTCTTATTTTCAACTGGCTTGCGAGTGGCAGAGCTAGCGTCGCTTAATTTAGAGCAAATAAATATAAAAAACAAGGATATGGAATTGTCTATAATAGGTAAAGGCAACAAAGCACGAGTTATTTATATTTCCGAACGCGCTATGATTTGGCTCAAAAAATACATAGAAGGAAGAAACGACAGCTACTCTCCCCTATTTATTAATTATAGTAAAAATGTTAATAAGGAATTGAATAAAGAGTCTGCTAGATTAAATATTAGATCAATTCAAAGAATTATTAAAAAATATGTAAAGTTGGCTGGATTACCCTTATATACATCACCGCATACCCTGCGGCACTCCTATGCCACGGATCTTTTATCGCAAGGAGCTGATTTGCGAGCCATACAGGATATGCTGGGACATTCAAGCATTATGGCTACACAAATTTATACTCACGTAACTAATAAGAGATTAAGGGATATCCATAGAAAGTATCATTCGGGTAACAAATTAAAAGAATAAATATATAATATGAGTGATATAATACCGCTATCAAGATATATACAGAAGTTTGAGGGGTGTATTCATCCCCTAACCTCGTTTGTGTATAAAAAATTAGGCTTAACGCCTAATTATCTTACATTAATTGGTTTGCTTGTTGGATTAACCAGTGCTTTTTATCTGATTCAATCAAAATTTATTATATCCTTTATCCTATTTGCTTTATCGACTTTATTCGACATTTTAGACGGAATTGTGGCGCGACAATTTAATTTAAAAAATTCCATAGGCAGTACAATTGACGATACGGCAGATCATTTGACGGTGGTAGCTTTTATATTAGCCTTGTACTATACATCCATGGTCTCTGCATCTTTGGCCATATTAACCATATTAATAATATCCTTTAATGTAATTATAAAGAATTTTGGTAAATTTGATTTGGGCTTTCGCAGACTGGTTGTACTGGGATATTTTATAGGGTTTCCTTTATCGTTGATAATAGTTATAGTGGGCAATACAGTGAGTTCTTTAGTTAATATATATAAACTTAATAAAAGTCGTTAGGGGCACTTATTTTTTCAGTTGCTTTTCGTATTGATCCAAGGCTAAATGTAAATCAACATTCTCAGGGTCCATTCTTATTCCCTGTTTAATTTCACTAATAATTTTTTTAATTTGTTCTTGCGCAACCTCGCCTGTTTTTGGCGTTGGCGCAATATCTAGCGTTGCTTGCCCTGTCTCATCCCCCGTTTGTGTTTTATTGAGCTGATTTTGCCAATGCAAGAAAGCCAACTGCAAACTTTCTTTTTGGCTATCATTATTATCTAAGTTGGCAATTTGAATTTTAATTTCTTGAATAGTTTTTTTAATTATTTCGGAATCATCTGAGGTTATAATTTCCTCCTTTTTTTGTTTCGGTGCTATGTTTGTGCCTACTTGTGATTGCTCTGATTTTTCTTCTTCTACTTTTTTGAAATCTAGCCACGAATCATCAATTTCTCCAAATTCTTCCTCAAAAGCCTCTCTTATTTTTTGTGCGCTTTCTTTATAATTTGAATACTTTTCTTCGTCAGGTGCTATTTCCATTATTTTTAACATTTTTTCTATACATTTTTTTGTTATAGCCCTTAATCGTTGAGACCATATCTCAGCGTTTTTTTCATTTTCCCAGAAATCCATGTCATGGCTTAGTGATTCTTTCGTATCATAAGGGGGGAGCTTAAATACACCCATTAGTCCTGGTAGTGCTGAGGCTAGCTTAGGGGAAGTTATGTTAGATGATTTTTGGATTAGTGGTTTAACTATTTCTATAAACTTACTGACTGATTTATCGCCAATCGGAAGTTCATTTAAAAATATGTTGTCATACTCGGTGATATCCAAATTATCCAAAAGGTGTCGTAGTCGACCAGTGGCTCCACTCTCTATATCTTCATAGTTGATTGAACCCTCAATGTCTATATTTAATTGTTGTTCATCTCCTTGGTTAATATCAGAATTTTTATCATAAAGTTGATTTAATGCATTTTGTAGGTTTTCATCCTTCTGATATTGCTTATAATCATCATTTCCAAATATCACTCCAAGTACCAATTTTTTAAACCCAATAGGTAATCTTTTAATTTCATTTAAATTTCGTTCAGGATCAATATCACTGGCTTTTTTTACATTGCCAATATTTTCCATAGCTAGTATCTTTTCAACTATCTCTCTTCTGCTATGCTCCAGTGAAGAAGTTCTATCCTCATCTTCTTTATTATGTAGAAACTCGTATAAATTTTGATCAATTATACGAATATCGCCTTTTTTATCAATGCGCACATCATCTATTTTCATATCTTTGATGGCAACTTTACCCCTATGCGCTATAGTCATAGCGTGTCCTAGTTGTTTAGCAATACCTTTCTTTTGGTTATTATCTAATCCTTTTTTAATGCTATCTCCAAGGGTTTCTTCTGGAGCTTCTTCCATAATGATTATATTATTATATTCTGTTGGCCTTTCATATATTTTATCTCTTAGTATTGGAGGTGCGTAAAAACACTTGTTAAAATAGTGTGTGTCAGTTGCCTCTTCTCCGCGTTCAAGTGCCCTGTTTATAATAACTTCATTTTCAAATTTTTCCATCATCTCAGGAGACAAATCATCATTCATAATTTTAACCACGCTGGGGACTGTATCTTCTGGGTTTTTTGACTGCCACCGTCCTCTTTGCTCTTCCAGCGCAGTTCCTTGGGGTAAACCCCCTTCTATCCTAAAAACTTGGCCCGTGGCACCAGGAATTCCTAGCGGTGTTATTTTTTTATCATAAAGCTCAAGCAGGGCATTTTCTACCCTTTTTTTAAGCGGTTCTTGCGGTGGATGCTCTTTTCTTTCAGTCATAAATACCTTATTTATGTACCTTGATTTAATCTATTATACTCTCCCATAATATCATCTGGGCCACTTGTCATTTTGCCCATTACTATAACACAGCCCTTGCCTTTTAAGTATTTTTCTGTATCTCTGACTATGCTGGATGCTTTTTTCGTTTTTGTCTCTTTGTCTTCTGATGACATCCTCAATTTTGGAGCTCCTTGATCCGTGGTTGCATTGAATAAGAGATTCAATGTTGCCTGCGCATCATAATACCCTGTCAAAATATCGCCGATAGGCTTACCCGCTAGCAAGTCTATTTCTGCGCCTGGCACAGATGATTCACTTGTGTATGTCATAAATTTATGGATAGTTAATTACAATATATAATGTACCCATCCTCTAGACAACTGTATTTGGTGAATTATGATACAATAA
>CAZNIO010000003.1:95489-103832 GCA_964573135.1 uncultured Gammaproteobacteria bacterium | reverse complement strand
GAGAAATGGATTACCAAAATGTTTATGGAGTGGAAGTCAAAGCACGCGTGATGGATATTCGTGAAATTACAGCTGAAAAAATAAGGGCAATGAACGACAGGGCTAGATATCGAGATTTTTATGATTTTACCATGATTGATAAAAAACTGGGTTTCAATCTGAAGGAGATTCTAAATTTAGTTAAACAAAAAGAGGTTCGTAAAAATATTAACCCTAAAAATATTTCAGATAATTGGCAGGTAGCGCTACAGTCCAAGCAGGCAGGACTAGATTCAATTTATTATTCTGAGATTTTATCAGATAAAGAAATTGAGAAATCAATACACCAATTGCAATTTACAGAAATCAGCGAGTCGCTATCAAAAATTTTGCCGTAATGACCTATGGAATTTAATACTTTTTTATTAATAATTATGCGTCAGAACAGAAAAAATAAAAGGGTGGCAATCACTTAAAGTTTAATTGACACCCTTATTCTAATACATTAATGTTCGTGATTGGTCACTCCCGTAATCTTGACAAAATAAATAGACAAAATAAATAGCTGTCGAAAAACCTTGACAAGAATATTTACGGAAGATATACTTGAAATATACGTTTCAGTTATTAATAAGAAATCATAAATAAATGAAATATATTGATTTTTATCAAAAATTTAAAAATAGTTATCCTATATTAAATCATCAAGATGTAGATAAAATTGCGGGAACCAAGATTTTGAACACTCAACTTTCTGATTGGGTAAAAAAGAAGCTATTAATAAAGCCACGAAGGGGGATTTATCTATTAAAAGAAAATGAGAATATTGATAGATTTCTACTTGCTAATAAACTATATGAGCCATCTTGCGTATCGCTTGAATCAGCCTTATTCTATTATGGCCTGATACCAGATGTGGTAGCCGCTGTTACTTCGGTGTCTACTAAAAAAACCAGAAAGTTTGAATTCAAAAATCAACTATTTATTTATCAAAAAATTAAGAACAATCTTTTTTTTGGTTATCGTGAAATAGCAATAGATAAGTGGGGTTTTCTGATCGCAGTCCCCGAAAAAGCTATTTTGGATTATTTCTATTTAAATCTGCCAAGACTAAAAACAAAAGATTCATGGGATGAGCTAAGAGTGGATAGTAGTATTTATATTAAAGAAATTAATAAGGCTAGGCTACTCAGGTTGTCAAAAATATTTAATTCGGAAAAGTTGGAAAAAATTATCCAAGATTTTGATAAATATATTCGTAAATAATATGCTTTTATTTGATGAAGTTCTAAAATTCGCCAAACAATATAATTTGCCGATTGAAAATAGGCAAGCTATATTAATTGAGTATCTTCAATGTGAGATTCTAGATTCTCTATTTGAAATGTCACCTAATCTACATTTTATAGGCGGTACTTCTTTGCGTTTGATTCATAACTTGCCTCGTTTTTCAGAAGATCTTGACTTTGATAATTTTGATTTAAAGCAAGAGAATTTCAAAAAATTAATTGATCAATTGACCAAGAATTTGATACTCAAAGGATTTGATGTTGAGTTCAGGCTAACTTTTAAAGGTGCTTATCATTGTTATTTTAGATTTAATAAGTTACTCTTCGAAAATAAGTTATCGCCACATAAGGAGCAAAAAATTTTAGTTAGACTGGATACCGTCAACCAGCCGATCCGAGTCAAAAAGGAATTTGTGTTTTTAAATCGCTATGGTGTGACAAGGGAATTAATGACTAACCCGATAGAGACTATTTACGCACAAAAGATTTTAGCTATGCTAAATCGCAAAACAGCTAAAGGCAGAGACTTTTTTGATTTTATCTGGTTGCAGGCCAAAACAGAACCGGATTTTAAGTATTTAAAAAAAGCAGCTAATTTAGAAAATTGGCTGGATATTAAAAAAGAGGCAGATAAAAGATTTAAAAATCTCAATTTTAAGTCGCTGGCCAAAGACGTTGAAAGATTTTTATTTTACCAAAAAGATGTAGACAAAATTATTAATTTTAAAAAATATTTTAACAAAATAGTAGCCTCTAAAATTTAATTTAGGCCTGTGTTAGTAAATTAATACCCCGCCGCAAAGCGGATGGAGCATTAATTTTTTTAATAAATATGTAATATCCTTAAGCAGGGAAAAACTCGACGAGGAATAATTTAATAAGTTTCCTACCCATAACACATCGGGTTATCCACTATTAACAGATTCTTCATCTGTTGTTTTTTTTATAAAAAACTGTATAATACCAATGTAAGAATTTGATATAAATATATGTTTTTGTGGTCGCAATTTAGCTATATTGGCCACGGTTATTGCAACAGTGGCCAAAAAACTCAAGAAGGGTGGTCATTTTGTGCACACTCTGGAAAATCAACCAAAAAATCAGCTTTTTTTATAAAACACTAATAACATAGTGTTTTTTAGTTTTTTCCTTGTATTTATATAATATTAGTAAAAACACATACAAAAAACTTGACAAAAATGTAAAATAGTGTAATATTTATCGATGGTTTGTGCATAATTTGGTTTTTTATCTTTCCTTATAATTCCTTGTAGGGTTGGGCGAAACACTAAGTTTCAAACAACAAAAATAAAATAATTAAAATAATTGAATAACTTTATTTAGGAGGTACAAAAAAATGAAAAAAGCAATGATGGTTTTTGCATTTTTGACTGTAATTTTATTAGCGGTGCCCGGTGCCCCGCAAGAAGAATTCTTTTTCGACGCCAAAGAGAGGGTAACAGGTGGAGTTTCAGGAGATATCGACGGAAATGGCACCGATGATTTACTTGTGTTTGTATATGATATGCAAAACAAAATAGGTAAAGCCTATCTGTTCAAGACAAGAAATATTGTCTATGCAGATAGTGGCCATACTTTTGATAAGGCTAAAATTTGTGACCTGAATGATGACGGCATCCCAGATCTATTGATCTTCAGCCAGTCTGTCTCTACGTCCCCAGGAAAGGTTATTGGATTCTTGGGTCCAATTAATTATTCTAATATGATCCCTAATTTTAGAATTGTAGGTGGACACTCTGATTTTGCTGAAGATGGAGCCGTAGGAGATATGAATGATGACGGGAAAGAGGATATTTTGGTTATGGTTGACGATAGGTTTATAGAGATTTATTCTACTGATCAGTTGGCTGACCCGGTGACCGTAATTAGGCTAGAAAATAGGCTTTCTCTTTCTTCGATGGAAGTCGGTGACGTTAATCAAGATGGCAAAGATGATCTTATCGTGGGATTGCCCCTTGGTACAGCAAAGGGCATTACTCATATTTTCTGTGGACCCATTAGACACGGTGATCTTGCTATTACCGACGCGTCATACTCCTTTGAAGGAAATAGCCAATATGAACAATTTGGTGCTATTCCGTCCATCATCGACGGGAAAGTAGTCATATCATCAACAAACTACATTCCCGGCGTGTATGAGACTGGCGGCAGTAAATTAGGGTTATACCAAGAAACCACGCTACTCAAGGAAGTTGTTGGTCCATCGGATTCTCTCTTAATCATGTCATTGCATCATGCCGACGTCGACAACGATGGTTATCTTGACTTACTGGTTGGCACCCCCTTTAATAATGGATTAAAAGGCGGGATATTCATTTTAAGAGGACCCGATTATATATTTGATCCAGATTATAGCATTAAAGGAATTGTCGACAGGGAAGCACTGGGATTTTTTACCCTAACCGGAGATTATAACAAAGATGGTTTCTTGGATATCGCCATAGGGTTTCTTAATTTTGCCGGCAAAGGATTTATGTATTCAGGCGGTATTCGAGTCCTATATAGCATGCAAAGTCATATTGGCAGAAATGCAGATATTCCAGAAAATTATTCTTTGTCGCAGAATTATCCAAATCCATTTAACTCGGATACCACTATCAAATTCGCTATTCCCGCAGACGAACATGTCGCTGTCTCGATTTATAATTTACTCGGTCAAAAAATTGAAACGCTCATAGACAAACATTATAAATCTGGAACCCATCGAATTAATTGGAGCGCTGAAGGATATCCCAGCGGGGTATATTTCTATCGAATTACAACGGACAATTGGACACAGGCATGCAAATTAACACTGGTAAAATAATTTTCATTTTTAGTAGCATAACAAACCAAGGAGTTTCAAGTTTTATTTTACGAAACTCCTTGATTTATTAGCGCATCTCTAGAAGGTGCATTAATAAATCAAAAACAAACAAAACAACCATAAATATAAGCCGGAGGGCACTAAAATGAAAAAAACATTAATGATTCTTGTTGCCATTCTAATCTTTTGGCAATCTCCCTCATTTGGGCAACACGAATCAACACCCAGTATCGACATTCAATACAACTTTTTACCCGATTCCTCAATTTATTTTTCCATTATGCACAATGGAATCGACAGTATGGTCATCCACAATGCCGAGGATGAACCATATACTACACTCAGTGAATGGAATGCCGCCACTATGTTTGTGAGCGTCGAAGAACAGCCGGAAAAGGTGGTTTTTACTCCCAAACACCGGGATCAAGACAATAGATTGTTTTACTTCTTCTTTTATAAAGAAGGAAGGACTATCTGTGTCCTAGAGAAAATAATCTCCAGAGAAGATGCACAACAGAGGGATAGTATTTCAGATGATTTTGCACTATTTCAAAACTATCCCAATCCATTCAATCCGACAACAACAATTAGTTTTAATCTCCAGGCATCTGGCAATATCAGACTCTTAGTCTTTAATGTAAGAGGGCAAATAATTGTCACACTGATTGACGACGAATTAGGGGTCGGGAACCACCAGGTTGAATTGAACGCCACTCGTTTTCCAAGTGGCATTTATATCTATAAACTGGAAACCGCACAAGGAACCAGGGTCAAAAAAATGTCGTTAATAAGGTAAAAATAGTAAAAAAAGAACAGGATTTAATTATGATTATTTAGATATTTTTAAATCCTGTTTTTTGTTGCCCAAAAAATATAAAATATGGTATAATAAAACATATCAACAACTATATATTATTGAAGATATGCTCGTCAAAAAGCACATAATTAAAAATTTTATACCTGTATTGTGTCTAAGCTTTTTAGTTATCCTATTTTCTGGCGTTTCGCTTGCTATTGCCGCGGACGACAATGACGTTCAGGAACTTTGCCAGGCAAGCCAAGTGAATTGTGATAATAACCAGGCTGCATGTACTCTTAATCATGCTTATTATGGTTTTGACTGGACATCAAGTGGTTATCCCGGCAATTCCGGTAACCCAAGCTGTTGTGGAGATGACTCGAAAGAATATTACACTTCATGTTATGCTCCAAATCCAGGCGCGACATGTGATAGTTCAACCGTTTGCTGCGATAGCGGTAACTATTCGGGCGGACGATTCGATTGCGTCTATGGAAATACTTGCTATAACATTGGCCAAACACGAGATACTGGTGACAGCTCAGACGATGCAGAAGTTTGTCTTCTTACTAATTCATCTGCATCAAGTTGGGTAGATCCTGATATGGGCATAGAAGATCAAGGGACAGGTTTACACTCATGTATTGATTTTGGTTTCGATTGGTTTTCATCCGCATCTCAATGTGATAATGCGGGCCCAGGAGGGATATGTGATGATGCTGATGGTGGGGGTTTTTGCTGTGGGGATGATGACTATGAATATTCTTACCACCGCCAATCAATGGGGCAAGGCAATGATGCACCACCTTTCAGCTCTAGCCCAAGTGACAAAGCTTGTTGTAGAGTAAGCTCTGGGGCGGTATACAATGGTAGTTGCTATTACCCTACTGTTAGTGGTACATTTCCCGACACATTTATTAAACATACTATTGGCGGACAGGAAGTGTTTGTGTGGGGGATTATTGGGATAGAAGGTAGTTGGGCTTTCATGGAACCGGATTTTACTGGTGATCCGGCTTATCCGGCAGCTTCTTCGGGTATTGGACAAGATATTTGCGAAAATCCCATTGCTGGGTTTAATTATGACTGGGTTCCTTCAGGAGAAGCTAATGTGGGAGAATACAACTTTGAAGGTAGAGAGGAATGTTGCGGTGATGATGATGGAGAATATTATAAATCCGGTATCTGCTGTAACAGTAATTCAGATATAAACAGTAGTGGTCATTGCTGCCCCTCTGATAAGGTCTGGAATGGATCAACGTGTGCTGCTCCTAACGAAGACCCTTACACCCCCAGCAATCCCAGTCCTGCTAATAACGCGAGCTGTATCAACCCAGCAGTTAATGTGCCTCTCAGTTGGACTGGGGGAGACCCTAACTCTGGTGATAGCGTAGCCTATGCTGTTTATGCCTGTTGTGGAGGGGCTAGTTGCCCACTTCAATGGCAAGCACTCGTACTCAATACAAATTACACTTTAAACAATTCGTCACTCGATATGACATATGGTGATACTTGCAGGTGGCAAATATATGCCAGTGATTTTAATGGAGGAAGCTCCCAAAGTAGTATATGGTCTTTCACTACTCGAGCTTGTAATCCTCCTCCTGGTGGTGATCCTTGTTGCGAGTCAGACGGTTGTTCAATAAAATCAAATAATAGCCAGCCTACTGGCTATACTGATGCTGATAATAGCAGATGTGACGGTACTAATACCTGTTCTGATAGCTGCAATATTCAAGATTTAGACTATTATTGTAACGGTACAGATACCAGTATGCATCAACGATATGTTGACACAGGGACAACTTGCGCAAAATGCGTAACATGGGTAAGTGGTTCCAGCTGTCCTAGTTGTTCTGACGGAACCAACTGTGGCGGAGTAGCCCCAGCCGAATGTTGTTCTGGGGTTTGTGATAATAATGGAACAAGTGGTATAAGCTATTATTCAGAATGTAGTTCTGGTCCAAGCTGTGTGGGTTCAGGAAACTGGGGATATTCTCCGGCCAATGAGGGTCAAGCTTGTGACAGCGCTATAGACTATTGCAAAACAGCCAGTGTTTGTGATACCTGGCAACAATATAAATCATGCCAAAGCGGAGCATGTACCACTCCCTATGTTGACCAATCTAATATTTCCGGCACAGAGTGTTCAGGACAATCTTGTACTTTAGCCACTGACGCTTGCGCCCCGACCAATAATAAATGGCGTGACTATACTTCAGCTGTTTGTCCCAGTTCCAGTGAAACATGTAATCAAAGTTATACGGATTCCTGTGTTGACGGCTCCTGCGGAGCCGAATGTGATGATAATGGAGATTGTAATACAACCCAATGTGATGACAATACCTACCAAACGGGCACTGCTACTTGTAATACCGCTGATTGCTCATGTGGCAGTCTTACCTGGTCAGATGGTACTTGTACTCAATCTGTTGCCAACTGTTCTGCTGATTGTGATGACAATGGTGATTGCTCTGTGGGTTACAGTTGTAATTCCTCCTGCTCTTGCTATCAATCAGATAATACTGGTCCAGCAATTGTTTTTAGCTCGAGCTCTCGTGCTTGGGACAATTCAAATGTATCTGTGACAGTCACAGCCTCTGACGCAGCTACCGGCGGATCAGGCATATCATCCACCCAATACTGCTGGAACAATGGCTCAAGCTGTACACCTTCAACTACATTCACCAATGGAGCTGCCTTAACTCAAACCAATGATGGTAGTTGGTATTTATGTATTACCGCTACTGACGGTGCCAGCAATAGCACCACTCAGTGTGAAAATTCTTACCAAATAGATAAAACAGATCCGTCTGTCACCAATGCCCAGGCGCGTTGTGATTCATACTCAGATACTTGTGAGACAGACAATGATACCACTATATATTTTACCTGGAGTTCATCAGATTCAGGCGGGTCAGGACTAAGTGAATGCCGGGCAGAGATTGGTGATTCAATTCCAGATGAGGACGCTGGTACAGATGGCCAAGACACAGATACTGGCACAGCCGGTACTAAAACTTACTATGTTGAGTGTTGTGACAACGCTGGCAACTGTGCCTCAGACTCTGATACCATCAGTATTGTGCTTGACGCCAACGCTCCGACTATTAATTTTAGCCCCAGCTCCCGTTCATGGGCCAGCTCGAATATTTCTGTGACCGTGACCGCTTCAGATCCATCTGGTGTCACCTACACCCGTCATTGTTGGACAACCTTAGCTTCATGCGATCCAGGGACTAGCGCGTCATCAACATTTACTAATGGTGGAGCTATAACCCAAACATCTGAGGGTGACAGGAATTTATGCATTAAAGCCAGAGATGGTGAAGGTAATTGGAATTCCAGTTCAGTTTGTTCAGGGCCATATCAAAAAGATAGTCTTGACCCCTCTGTCTCGTCTTTCTCCGTCAATTCAAATACAAACGACTTTACTACCACAGATACCT
>CAZNIO010000003.1:0-95389 GCA_964573135.1 uncultured Gammaproteobacteria bacterium | reverse complement strand
CAGACAATGTAACATGCGGACATACCTATGAATATGGTATTCATGTTAGGGATAATGCCCTAAATGATAGAGATGAAACTGAGAGCGGACTATCAACCATTATTGCCACTGTAAATTGTCCGGTTGCTCCTGATTTTGCTATCACCAGAACACCTGCTTCACGCACTGTAGACTATGGTTCAAATGCTGTATACACCATCACTCTTACTTCTCAAAATGGTTTTTCTAACTCAGTTTCATTCTCTACTTCAAATTGCCCATCTGGTGCCACCTGCTCTTTTTCTCCATCATCAGTCAACCCTACTGCTAATTCGACCCTGACTATTTCAAATGCACCTGTTGGTGGACCATATACCGTTGGTGTTACTGCCACAGGAGGAGGCAAGACTCACAATACTAGTGTTACTTTGACAGTTGAAGATGATACCGAACCTTCAGTCTCGTCTTTCTCCGTCAATTCAAATACAAACGACTTTACTACCACAGATACCTCACTTGATGTCGCTTGGTCAGTCACCGATTCTGGAGGATCTGGCATTGACCAAGTTGAAGTCTGGAGACAAGTTGATGGCGGTGGATGGGGAGCCTCAGCCTTCTATATAGACGCCTCAGCCTCTGGTAATTCAGACTCAGGCACATGGACAGACAATGTAACATGCGGACATACCTATGAATATGGTATTCATGTTAGGGATAACTCAGGCAATACGAGAACTGAAACAGAGTCAGGGCTTGATACCATCACGGCTACTATTAACTGTCCCGTCACTCCCGACTTTACAATTTCTGTTACAGCACCATCTTCAAGAACAATAGATGAAGGCAATGAAGCGGATTATAATATTGTGGTTACATCTCAAAATGGTTTTTCTAATTCAGTTTCATTTTCTACTTCTAATTGCCCATCTGGTGCCACTTGTTCTTTTTCTCCATCCTCAGTCAATCCTACTGCTAATTCAACCCTGACTATTTCAAATGCACCTGTTGGTGGACCATATACCGTTGGTGTTACTGCCACAGGAGGAGGCAAGACTCACAATGCTAGCATTTATTTGACAGTTGAAAGTAGCGGTGGTGGAGGAGGATCAGATATTATCGCCCCGACGATTACTCTTTTCCAGATAGATAATATTAGGTGCTCTGCCAGCACAATGACTTATGATGATATGAACTCCTCAGGAAGTTGTGAGAATACAGTGACAAGTGCTGACGGCCAACCAGATTTTGATTGGACCGTCACAGACACTGGTGGCGCTGGCTTACGAGATGTAAAGATTTGGAGAACGACAGATGACAATGGCTCTCCTTTGGAAGCTGGATGGACCGAAGTGCGTGAAGACACAATCAACATTTCCTCAGGCGATTGGAGCTATACCAGCACGTTGACCCAAGGTATCTATTGGTTTGGTATCCACGCCACTGATAATGATGATAATTGTATCACAGGAACAGGCACTCATTGTGGTGGAGTTAGCTCAGATTCTTTAGATCCAAGAAATATTGCTAATCCCATTAAAGTTGAAGTACCCGGAGCTGGTGGCGGAGGGGAAGTAGTTGCTGATTTCAACTGGTGTACATCAAATGGTGCGGATACCATAATATTTAGAGACACTACGACTGGTGGCACAACCCCATATACCACTTTTGCCTGGGATTTTGGCGACGGCTCATGTCCCGCTGCTATAGAATGTGATGATCGTGATCCAGTCCATACATATACCGTGGGTAGTCCTTGCACATGGTGGGGGGATTGCGATTGGCAATACAGGAAAACTGTTACTTTTGATAACTCAGGCAGGGGAAACATAGATAATGCACCAATCCTTATCAAACTAACTTCAGGTAATTTTGACTTTACAAAAGCACAGTCAAATGGAGAAGATATTCGTTTTATGGATAGTGATGATTCAACTTCGTTGCCATATGAAATTGAAGACTGGGATAATGTCGGACAAACAGCATATATCTGGGTTAAAGTTCCACGAATCAATGCCGGCTCATCTGTTGACTATATCTATATATACTATGGCAACGACTCGGAAAGCGACGCACAGACTGCGTCGCAGGTTTGGACATCATATGATGGTGTTTACCATTTAGATGGTGATGTTGTTTCTGCCACTGGCAACTACAACGGAACAAACTATGGCACGGCCGATACTACGGGGTATATTGCTAATGCCCGAAATTTTGACAGCACCGATCGTATTGCCACTGCTTACAGTCCAAACCATGGCGATTTTACCTATGAAGGCTGGTATTACAAAACTCTTCATACACATGGGAACATAATGAAAACCCAATACTATGACGGTAGCGACAATCAAGAAATTCGTTTTGCTTTTAGGGCGAATGGAAATATGGTAGAAGTACCACTGGGTTCAGGCAATTTTGTAGATTATGGTAGATGGAGTGTTTGGACTCGCGATAATGATAGTAGCAGCAGTGACTGGCTAGAATATGTCCCGACATCATCGCTTTATGGGTCATGGCATCATGTGGCTATTACGCGTGATCAAAGTGCAAAGGATTTTATCCTGTATGTTGACGGTCAAATTAGAGATGCTGATTTGAGCTCTGGGGCTGATGGGACGATAAGTTTTAATGATGGATTACATGATAAGTTATATTTAGAATGGGGTTGTTCAGTAGTCGACCAGGGGAGCGGTATTTTTAGAGAAAAATATTTTAATGGTAGATTAGACGAACTTCGTTTTTCAACTACATATAAGGACGAAGATTGGATGTCATTTCAATATTGTTCTATGACGCAAAGTTGTTTGACATACGGAGGAGAAAAACCTTCTGCCAGTAGTGGCGCCAGTACATTTAATGTTACCTTAACTACTACCGACTCAGATACCAACACCGATACCAGTGATATTCAAGTTGTTGATTTTGAGGCAAGTAGCATTTGTCAGCCTTTTGATATTACAAATGGTGTGCCTGTCAGCGACGACGAAGTAGCTTTAGTTTGGGATCAACAGGATGTCACTAGAGTTGACGACTATAGTTTCTATTATTACCAATACGATACAGGCTGGCCTTCTCCGCCCCCATTATCCGTGCCACCTGCCCAAGTCAGTCATGATTGCCCAGTTGGCTCAAGCTGTAATGCATACATAGGGGGCTTAGATCAAAATACCACTTATGCCTTTATAATCCACGCCGAAAAAGTCAATCTCAATAACTCAACTAATCCACCAACTTATGTTGATTGTGACGGTGGCGATCAAGTCAACCTGCAGGCTGATTGGTGTCAGGTAGAGATAACTACACAAATTACCACTCCAGGTACCCCAGAAGTCAGCAAAGATGGTTGCGGTCAGCTAGAAATAGTTTGGGATGGTGTAACTGCTGTCGAAGATTATGTAATTAAAAGATCCATTATTGAACTTGGCAATATGAACTATGCGACTGTCACCGATGATTACCTTGCTTCTGCTGATTTAGGCTGTCCTGGTGGCGGATCTTGCACCTATATCGATAATGAGATAGTCCCCGAAGTTATCTATTATTACAAAGTTAGCGGTCGCGACGGAGATGAAGCTATGACTCCTTGGACTGATGCTTCTAACGGCCAATGGTCATATTGTTATCGAGCGCCCACCTGGGAAGAGAAATAGATATGTGGTATAATATAAATGTAAGTTTTCCACAATCAATTTATGAAAAATAATAATAAATTAGGCTTTACTCTAGTTGAGCTCTTAATTGTCATCGCTATCTTTGCCTTAATTGCCAATGTCACCATGATTTCTCTTGGCAAGGCCAGGCGGGAATCACGGGATGCTCAGCGAATGTCTGATGTCAGCCAACTGCGCTCCGCCCTGCATCTTTTTTCTTTAGAATATGGTGAATATCCAGATGGAGAGGATATTCCTCTTGGCACTGGCAATCATATTATTCTAAATACCGACGGTTGGAGTACAAACACCACGCCACCTATTTTTATGTACAGTGTGCCACGCGACCCAAGAATGCTTAGTCAAGGTATTAGCGCATGTCTCGACACTTCTGATGATATTTGCGATTATGGCTATTCACTGGATGGCAATGATTTTGTTATATATTTTTACCTTGAAGGTAGCGTTGGTAACATGACAGAGGGTTTACACGCTGCCACTAAAGATACCGTTCTCTAATCTGTTATTTAATTAAATTATATTAAAAACTCCCCTTGAAAAGAGGGGAGTTTTTGATATAATACACATATGATAAAAGATAGACAAACAGCCAAAAAGCGCATAGCTAAGCTAAAAACGCAGTTCGAAGATATTGACTACGCATATTTTGTGTTAGATAAACCAATAGTATCTGACGCTGTGCGAGACTCTTTAAAAAAGGAGTTAACTGATCTGGAAAAAGAGTATCCTGAGTTTATTACAAAAGACTCTCCCACTCAGCGTATTGGTGGTAAGGCTCTAGGCAAGTTTGATAAAATAAAGCATACCAATCGTAAATATTCGTTCAGCGATGTTTTTACCCTTGAGGATGTTTTGGGGTTTGATAATCGCACCAAGCGTTTTTTGAAATTACCTCAAGAAAAAGATATCCAATATACCTGTGAACTTAAGATTGATGGCCTTAATATGACCTTTGTGTATACAAAAGGAATTTTTACAAAAGCCATCACCCGAGGTGACGGGATATATGGTGAAGATGTAACTCACACAGTACGCACGATTAGAAGTGTGCCATTGAAACTTAAAAAAGAAGTAGACATAGAGGTAGGAGGAGAGATATATATGCCAGTTTCTGGTTTTAATAGACTAAATAAAAAATCTGATGATCAGAAATTTGCCAACCCAAGGAATGCCGCTGCTGGTACAATTAGGCAACTTGATCCAAAAATAGCTGCCAGTCGCGACTTACAAGCTTTTTTCTACTCACTTGATGATGCTAATTTAAAAACACAATTTGATGTTTTGTCATATTTACAAACCCTTGGTTTTCGAGTAGAAAAACACCGTCATGTTGTAAATAAGATTGAGGATGTTGAAAAATTCTATCAGGACATACAAAAGACAAGAGAAAGACTGGATTATGAAATAGATGGTGTTGTTATTAAGGTTAATGATTTAGATTATCAAGAAAAACTTGGTCGCACAGCAAAAACCGTTCGCTGGGGTTGCGCCTATAAATTCCAAGCAGAGGAGGCCACTACTCAAGTAGAAGATATCCAGATTCAAGTTGGCCGTACAGGTGTTTTGACTCCAGTAGCTCATCTAAGGCCAACTCTTGTAGCCGGCTCAACAGTTTCACGTGCAACCCTGCACAATGAGGATGAAATTAAAAGATTGGGTATAAAAATAGGGGATACTGTCGTTATTCAAAAAGCAGGAGATGTTATACCAGATATTGTCAAAGTTTTACCAAAGCTTCGCACAGGCAAAGAAACTAGCTATATAATGCCAACAAAGTGCCCCATTTGTGATTCTTCTGTTTCAAGAAAACCAGGCGAATCAGCTCATCGTTGTTCAAATGATAATTGTTTTGCCAAGGAGCAAGAGGTGTTCTATCACTTTGTTTCGCGCAAAGCTTTTAATATTGACGGACTTGGCAAAAAAGTTATAGACCAATTATTAGATAAAGGGCTGATTAAAGATGCTTCAGATATTTTTACTCTAACTAAAGGCGATCTAGCCCCGTTAGAAAGATTTGCTGAAAAATCAGCAGACAATTTAATTCAAGCCATTAATAGCTCTAAAGCAATCCCTCTTTCTCGTTTTATTTACTCTCTTGGTATAAGAAACGTAGGTGAACAAACCGCCATTGATTTATCTGCTAATTTTAAGACGCTAGAGGAGATTAGAAATGCTGATCTAGAAGAATTGGAGCAACTGTCAGATATTGGTCCAATAGTTGCAAAAAGCATCTATCAGTATTTTAGGAATGATAAAAATTTACAAATCATTCACAAACTATTAGATAATGGTGTAAAGATAGAAGTTGCAAGTAACCAAAAAGATAACAAGTTGGATAACATGGTCTTTGTTTTAACGGGTAGCCTGCAAGGATTAACGCGCGATAAAGCCAAGGAAAAAATTAGAAATCTTGGTGGTAATATTTCGTCATCTGTATCAAAAAATACCGACTATTTAGTTGCTGGTAGAGATTCTGGATCAAAGTATGACAAGGCTAAAAAGTTGGGAGTTAAGATTATTGATGAAAAAGAGTTTTTGGAGATGGTGAGATAGTTTTTAGGAAATTAAAAAAGGTGAGCTATAATGCTACACCTTTTAAATTTGGGCACATGGGGATTAGAACCCCTCAATTTTTAATTATATTTATTCTGTGATGTGCCAGGGGATATTAGCCCCCCTTTTTTGGAACAATTAAAAAAGCTAATGTGAACACTCCCCAAACAAAAGGGTAGTACCACCAGCCTACGGTCGTGCCCTCTGCGCTGATTAATATGATTAATACATAATACCCGGCTGTTATAACAGCCGGCCCTAGTATCAAAAAAAATTTTCGCTTCATCTTGTTACCCCTCTGTTTTTATTAGTATTATCTGTTGATTTATTTTCCACTAACTTTACTACCATTAGCCAAAAATGTCAATATTTTGCGAAAATCACATAAAATGTTAGAATAAAAACACTAATTCATATATATACATGTCTCTTGATATCAAGCAAATTGAACATATTTCACATTTAGCTCGCCTAGAACTAAACCAGCAAGAAAAAGAAAAGTTTGCTCAACAGCTTTCCTCTATTTTAGAATACTTTGAAAAATTAAAGGAAGTTGATACTAGCAACGTCGAGCCCACCAGCCAAAGCATCCCCCTTATTAACGTCGATCGTCCAGACGAAGTCAAAGACTGTCCTGAAGATATTCGCAAAAACATATTAAACAATGCCCCGGAAAAAAATGGTAAGTATTTTAAAGCCAATAAAATTCTTTAGCTATGGAATTAAAAGATATTACAATTAAAAAAGCTCATCAGGGGTTAATAAAAAAAGAATTCTCAAGTACTGAATTAACTAAAGAGTATTTAAAAAAAATTGATAAAGTCGATAGCGATATCAATGCCTTTATTACTGTCACCAAAGAGGAGGCCTTGGCCCAAGCAACCCAGGTGGATGAAAAAATTGCCAAAGGTGACAAAATCCCACTTCTAGCCGGCATTCCTTATGCCGCCAAAGATATCTATTGTACTCAAGGTATAAAAACAACGGCTGGATCAAAAATTCTTGAGAATTTTATACCCCCCTACGAATCAACTACTACCCAAAGGCTCAAAGACCAAGAGGCAGTACTTTTAGGCAAGCTTAATTTAGATGAATTTGCCTGTGGTGCATCTACTGAAAATTCAGCATTCTTTACTACCAAAAATCCTCATGATTTAGACCGTGTAGCCGGTGGCTCAAGCGGTGGCTCTGCTGCAGCTGTGGCTGCAGGTGAAGCTCTTTTTGCACTTGGTACAGATACCGGTGGATCTATCCGTCAGCCATCTTCATTTTGTGGCACAGTTGGCTTAAAGCCAACCTATGGCCGTACTTCACGCTACGGAGCCATGGCCCTGGCCTCATCTCTTGATACCATCGGACATATTACAAATTGCGTTGAGGACTCCGCCTTGGTTCTACAAACCATTGCCGGACGGGATGACAATGATTCAACTACTTCAGGCCAGGCTCTGGATAATTACGAAAAAGAAATAGCCAAAGAAGCTAACGGCATGCAGATTGGTATTCCTAAGGGATATTTTGATATTAAAGGCTTAGATCCAGAAGTTAAACAATCAGTTGAACAAGCCATTCAAAATATTGAAAAACTAACCGGCAAGCCAGCCAAAGAAGTTAATCTTATCTCTCCAGATTATGCTCTGGCAGCCTATTATATAATTATGCCTTGCGAACTCTCATCTAATCTTTCCCGCTATGATGGCATTAAATATGGTCTCAAAGAAAAAGAAAAAAATCTGTTGGAATCATATATCAAAACTAGAGCCAAAGGGTTTGGAGATGAAATTAAACGAAGAATAATACTGGGTACTTTCGCCTTATCTCACGGCTATTATGACGCTTATTATAAAAAAGCTCAGGCCGTTAGAACGTTGGTTATTGAGGACTTTAAAAAAGCTTTTGAGAGCGTTGATGCCATTCTTATGCCGACTGCCCCAGACACTGCCTTTAAAATAGGGGAGAAGGTTGATGATCCATTGCAGATGTACTTGGAAGACATCTATACTATCCCTGCTAGCTTAGCTGGCTTGCCTGGATTATCCGTGCCCTGCGGACAAGTCAATAATTTACCGGTTGGTTTACAAATTATTGGTTCCTGGTTTGATGAAAAATCAATTCTACGAATTGGACACAATTTTGAAAAAAATATACAATAAATACCATTATAAATTGAAGAAAAAATATGAAGATAAAAATATATTCTACCCCAGTTTGTTCTTACTGTCATTTGCTTAAAGACCACCTTAAAAAACATAACGTCGAATTTGAAGACGTCGATGTTTCCAAGGACCAGGCCGCTGGTCAAGAAATGGTCAACAAGAGCGGGCAAATGGGAGTACCTGTTTCTATTATCACCACAGACGACGGCAAAGAAGAAATCATCACTGGTTTTGATAAGGCTAAAATAGACGAACTACTTAATATTAAAGAATAATTTTTCTACATGAAATTATTTTTAAAAAATCACCCCTGGCTTATTTTTATACTTGGCATTTTGTTAGGTATTACTCTTCTTTTTGTTTATAATCATTTTCAATCTCCTGACCCAAATATAACCAGCCAGCCCAAGCAAGAGGCAGTCTATTTCGATATACGCGACAATGATCACATTTTGGGGAATAAAGATTCTAATATAACACTAGTGGTTTTTCAAGATTTTACCTGTCCCTATTGCCGCGTATATATAGACACTCTTGAAAATTTAATAGACGATTATGGTAATAGCCTTAGAATCGTCTGGCGCCATTTCCCTCTAAATTTCAATAATCCAGCAGCTATCGCTGCGGCCGAGGCCGCAGAATGTGCTACCGAACAAGGACAGTTCTGGTCTTATGCTAAAAGTATTTTTGACAATCAGGAGGAATTAAATACTAATTACTCCAATGATTTCTTTTTAAAAATTGCTAAAGATCTAGATGTCACTGCTCTTCAAGAATGTTTAGAAAACAATAGCTATAGAGACAAAGCTCAAGCTCACTATAACGAAGGGCTAATTAAGGGAGTGGTTGGCACTCCTGCTAACTTTCTGAATGGCCGTTACATTCCCGGAGCCTTGCCATATTATGATTTACAGCAATTAATTGATCCGCTCATTCAATAATCTATGTTCTTGCACTCCTTTCATCCCGCACCAACTCTCTTAGATTTTGGTTTTGTTCAAATTCGCTGGTATGGGTTACTAATTACTTTATCCATTGTAATTAGTTTTTTTATTGCCAAGAAATTATTTAAAAAATATAATCTTGAAGAAAAATTCCTTTACGACTTCGGCTTTTATCTCGTTATTTTTGGTTTAATTGGCGCCCGTTTAGGGCATGTCTTCTATCAATCTAGCTATTATTTAAATAATCCTTTGGAGATTATACAAATATGGAATGGGGGATTGGCTATTCATGGCGCCGTCATAGCTGGTATTTTAGTTACTTGGATATATTTTAGAAAGTATAAAGAAAAATTAAATCTTGACTTTTTACTCCTGCTCGATATTTTAGCTCCGCTAGTTATACTTGGCCAAGGTATTGGCCGTTGGGGCAACTATTTTAATCAAGAGCTCTATGGTTTTCCTCTTGATGCTTGGTGGTCTATCCCTATTGATTATATTAACCGCTTGCCAGGATATGAGAGTTTTCAATTTTTCCACCCCAATTTTTTATATGAAAGCTTATGGTGCCTGCTTGTTTTTGTTTTTCTAATGGTATTACATAAATTGCGTATCAATCATACTAAGGGTAGTCGCCCCTTATTCTTTGGTTCAATTTTTTTATCATATCTTTTTCTCTATTCCATTGAACGCTTCTTAATTGGTTTTTTACGCATTGATCCTCAAATAATCTGGCTCAATTTACGCCCAGATCAATGGTTAAGTCTTATCCTTATTATATTCAGTATTATTGCCTTTTCCCTTGTTAGGAGGAAAAAGAAGGTTTGTCCTTGAATAATTTAGTCATATATTTATCAGCAATTTTCCCTAATATTAGGGATTTTTTATTGCAAAACATTGACAACTAAGAGAGTTTATGATATATTTATTTGATTTCGTATATTGATAAATAGTGGTTGGCTGATGGCTGTTTTTTTAGCCAACCAAAACAATCACTTATATAAGGAGAATGCCATGAATGAAATTAATGGTGTTCAAGTTTTTCTTGTTGATCATGATCAGCGCATAGAAGTTGGCCATGATGCTTATCTCGGCGAATTAACCCCTGGCAAAGTTAAGCTCCAGGTTGTTACAAATCGAGATAAAGACGTCCGTGTATATCACGTTGACGGACAGAAAAATATTATTTCCAGTAGGCAAAAAGGTGGTCGCACCTACGTAACAGTTGTCCCTATTATTAACGAAGAGGACAAAAGTCCCTTCACTCGCTATCAGGACAACAACATGCGTTTACTGGAGTTGGATAGTGTAATCGGCAAATTTCGCACTTGGGAAATTGCCTTAGTGTCGCAAGACGGACACTTTTTTGCCACCATCCAGCAAATATATGAGGCACAGGTGTTTCAGGCGGGTAATTATCCTGTCTGTCCATTTTTCATGGACAAGGATCACAACTGGCCTCAAATGGTCGACTTTGTAACAAAAATATTTTTTGATAAAGTCGACAAACTCAGCCCAATATCTGAGTATATGCCACCAACACAACCACAAATATCTGACCTTGCCAATTTTGGCAACTTAGGATTTGTTCTTTGGTGGAATTGTTCTATGGGTATGGGAGTTATCCAGACCGCCCAAGGATCAGCTCGAGTATATTGGTCACAGGTGGAGAGAAATAACGCATTGTTATTTCTCAAAAAAAATGAGGCAGTCACCTATGAAGAGCTTCGTGATGTCTCCAACGGTAATGGGCAACGCAAAACAGCTTTCAAAAAGGAAGCAATTAACGTTCGTCCAATTATAGATTAATTTTTTTATCCCAATAAATTATGGGATCGTAATTCTTAGCCTTTTTATGAAGGGCTCGGTAGAAACACAAATATATTTAAAAAACAGGTACTTGTACCTGAAAAAACAAATTGTTACATAATCCTCTTAGTCATAGCAGTTAGTAAATGATTCTGAGGATTTTTTCTTGTCCAGAGATTTATGATATAATATAAATATATATATAACCCTATGAAAAACCCCATTCACCCCACGCTCAAAACAGAAATAGTTCCTCTGTTTTTTTTATTACTCTCAATTATCCTCAGCTTCTATTTCTACGCTCATTTCCCTGAAACTGTAGCCACTCACTGGAATACTCACGGCCAAGCGAACGGTTATTCCTCTAAATGTTTTGCTGCCTTTTTCTTTCCTGTCCTTAATTTAGGTATCTACCTTTTAATGCTTTTCTTGCCCATGGCCGATCCAAAAAGAAACAACTACAAGCAATTCCGGCATGTTTACCATATCTTTAAAGGAGTTTTAATAGTTTTTATGTCCGCCATATACTTTGTTACCGGCCTCAACGGTCTTGGTAAAAATATTCCAGTTAATATTGTCATACCCTTGGGTATCGGTATTCTCTTCGTTGTTATTGGATATTTCTTAAAAGATATTAAACCCAATTGGTTTATTGGTATTCGCACCCCTTGGACCCTAAGTTCTGATCGCGTCTGGAAAAAAACTCACCAGTTTGGCAGCTATATCTTTATCATCTGCGGTATTCTCTTGGCTGCTAGCGCCTTCTGTCCAGCTTGGTTCTCCTTCTTTATTATTCTTATGCTAGTCTTAGTCGTTACTATCTTCATCTACTCTTACTATATTTATAAAAAATAACACACAATATATGTTAAATACATCTTTTTCTTTTAAGAATATATCTCCCCAAGATAAAAATCTTTGTCAAAAATATTTTGATAAAAAGCTTGAGAGATTTGATAATTTAATGAAACATTTTAGAGATGAAGAATGTCGCCTTGAAATTCGTGCAGAACAATTTGCAACCAAAGCCGCCTATATGGTAGAATTGACCCTACATATCCCACGCCATAAATTAATGGCACAAGAAGACGATCATACTATCGTCGAAGCTATCGATTTATCCGTTGATAAGCTCATTATCCAGCTTAGGAAGCTGGTCAACAAGAAGCGGAGTAAGCATAAAAAAATTATTAACTAATAAACCAGCTAATCTATGCCAAAAATAACAGTAGACCACGATAAATGTACCGCCTGCGGTACTTGCTACGCTATGTACCCCGAGCTTTTTAAGGAGGGAAAAGACAGCAAGAGCGAGGTTTCGTCACATGATTACAAAAAACACAACTACGACAAAGATGAGATTATTAAGTCTTGTCCAGTTGAAGCCATTTCCATCAAAGATTAGCTATATTTGACAAAATTACATAATTATCCTAAACTTATACCATAAAGGTATAAGTTTTATGTTCTATATCCAATCCAAAGTTGAATACGGCCTCAATTTTTTGGTCATCTTAGCCAAAAACGGTAGTCAAGCACCACTTTCTTTAAAGAAAATTGCCGAGACTACTCATATGCCATATCGCTTTCTAACCCAAGTAGTTAAACCTTTGATCAAGGCTGATTTAGTGCAGGCCAAAGAAGGCAAAGGAGGTGGCTATACTTTAATCCAACCACCAGCCAGTATCAAACTCAAAGCAGTCCTTGAAGCAT
Organism: uncultured Gammaproteobacteria bacterium; assembly: GCA_964573135.1. Classification (GTDB taxonomy): domain Bacteria; phylum Patescibacteriota; class Patescibacteriia; order UBA2196; family GWA2-42-15; genus CAZNIO01. The sequence goes on along the minus strand of CAZNIO010000003.1, from coordinate 82,570 downwards.
TGGGTGAGCCAATGGCCATTGCTAAGTGTCTTGGGAATAATCTGTGTGCAACTTCCAAAGGTTGTAAAATGAAAAAATTCTGGCAAAGAATAAAGGATAGTATAGACAGAGATCTAAATAAATTAACCCTTAAAGATTTAATATGATTTATCTTGACAATGCCGCTACTACCCCAGTTGACAAAGAGGTTGTTAAAGCTATGGACAAATATCATAGTAAATTTTTTGGTAATCCATCCAGTCTCTACAAGCCAGGCAGGCAAGCCAAAAGAGCAGTTGAAGATGCTCGCACTACAGTCGCCAATCTCCTAAATTGCGATGCTCAAGAAATACTTTTTACAGCTGGTGGTACGGAATCAGATAACTTGGCTATTTTTGGAGTAGTTAACCAATTCTTAGACAAAGCCAAAGACTACCATTGTATCACCACTAACATTGAACACCCGGCTGTCCTTAATAGCTTTAAGCGGCTTGGGAAGTTAGGTTTTGATGTAACTTACCTAAAAAGTGATCAATACGGACTGATCAGCTCCAAAGACCTCTTAAGGGCTCTTCGCCCCAACACTTTGCTGGTCAGTATCATGTATGCCAATAACGAAGTGGGGACTATCCAACCTATTGCAGAAATTGGTAAGATTATAAAAAACTACCGGCATGTGCAAAGGGTTGATACCATTTCTAAAAACCCGTCTTATCCCATTTTCCACACAGATGCCTGCCAAGCCGCTCCTTACCTTGATCTTAATATTGAAAATCTTGGTGTTGATCTTCTTACCTTAAATGGTTCAAAAATTTATGGACCCAAGCAAATTGGTGTTTTATTTAAGAAAAAAAATATTAAGTTACAACCTTTATTCTATGGTGGCAGCCAGGAAGAAGGGCTACGTTCAGGTACAGAAAACGTACCCGGCATCGTCGGTTTTGCCAAAGCCCTTGAACTAGTGGACAAAGATAAACAGAAAGAAAATAAAAGACTATTAAAATTACGTGACTATTTTACCATGGAGCTTTTAAAAATTCCCAATTCAATTTTAAATGGTCACCCAGAGAAGAGATTACCTAATAATGTTAATGTTACTTTTAAACACATTGAAGGTGAATCCATTATGTTAAAACTTGACCAGCAGGAAATATATGTTTCCACTGGCTCTGCTTGCCACAGTAAATCCCTAGAACCCTCTTATGTTATCCTTGCCCTTGGCCAGGATGCCGCTAACGCCCACGGTTCTATGCGTTTTACTTTTGGTAAAGATACTACTAAGAAAGACTTAGATAAGACGTTGAAAGTTATTAAAAAAACAGTTAGTGACCTTAGAAAAATATCTGCTATACAAACTTAAGTATATGATCGATAAAAACAATCAACAAAATAATTGGCTTTACACTGATGCAGTAAAAGACCATTTTTTTAATCCAAGAAATGTTCAATATAATGATCCTAAGCCAGGAGAGTTTAACGGCAAGGGAACGGTCGGTAGCCCAGTCTGCGGTGATATGATGACCCTTTGGGTTAAGGTTGATAAAAAAACTAAAAAAATTAAAAAATGTACCTGGAAAACTTTTGGCTGCGCTTCGGCCATTGCCTCTACCTCTATTCTTTCAGAAATGGTTAAAGGCATTTCGATTGATGATGCTATTAAAATTACCCCAAAAGATATTATACACAAATTGGGTGGTTTACCCGCCCGCAAAGTTCACTGCTCAGTGCTTGGAGACAAGGCACTTCGAGCAGCCATCAAAGATTATATAAATAATAAATAAATATATGGATGCAATAAAAAAACAAGTAGAAAAAATGCTTGATGAGGTGCGCCCTGGTATTCAAATGGATGGTGGTGACGTTGAATTAAAATCTATCAAAGATGGTATTGTTACTTTAAAAATAAAAGGCGCCTGTGTAGGCTGCCCTATGGCTCAACTTACCTTTAATGAAGGTGTTGGCAGTATGATTAAAGATAAAATCAAAGAGATTAAAGAAGTCACATACGAATAAGCAGATAGACTCCTAACAATATTACTAAGGTTGACAGCTGTACAATCACGGCATATCTCAACGGAATATATTGATTTTTATATATCAGGCTATGCGCCCCCTCGTGTAAGGCTATAAAACTAGAGAATAATTTACCTTTTAAGTTGAATAGTTTTATCCCTCCCCACATAAAATCTATAATTATCGCCCCTATAATACCAGCCACAATCGATCCGCTTAAAGTCAACAAATCCTTCTCCTGCAGGTAAACTATAAACCCAAGTAATATACAAAAATCAATTGATGCCTCAAGGGCAAATTTTTTAATTAAATTTCCCTTCTCATGCCACCTGTGGCCCTTGATTGAGTCATGCGGGATAGCATCTAGAATATAATGAGAGAAGACACTTAAAGTAAAAGCCAACAAGGGGTTGCCTGTCTGACTTCCAATTAATATTCCGGCTGTAGCATGTACTGTCAGATACATAAAAAATAACAATTAATTTAACTTAATTTTAGCTTAATCAACTAATTTTAGCAATATTTTGCTTGACTAATCTAATTTTTTAGTATATTGTAAATTTACATATTTTGAACATGGCGGGGTAGCTCAGTTGGTTAGAGCGTGACACTCATAACGTCAAGGTCGCGAGTTCAAACCTCGCCCCCGCTACCAGAACGAAATATGCCGCGGTGGCGAAATTGGTATACGCACGGGATTCAAAATCCCGCGGTGGCGACACCATGAGAGTTCAAGTCTCTCCCGCGGCACCACCTTGCCAAAGTTCCTCTTTTGCTTTATACTTAGCGTAAGTTTTTCGTCTATAACTTTCCAAGCATTAATCTATATATAATTTTGACGCGGGGTAGAGCAGTCTGGCAGCTCGCGAGGCCCATAACCTCGAGGTCGTCGGTTCGAATCCGACCCCCGCAAAAAATTCTAGAGCCCCCTATTTAGGGGGTTTTTGAGTGGGTAGGGGCAGGTAGATAAAAACTAGAAATGAATGGATTGAAATTTGTATTTAAAATTGATACAGTTAAAGTAGTAAATAATAATGATTTTAATTAACTATATAAATTGATATATGAATCCAGAAGAGAAAAGGGCGTTACAATTCCCAAGCGAGAAAAAAGAAATGCAAGAGATAAAAGGAATGAGTGGAAAAGAGGCAAAACTGCATTTAGAAGGCTCTATACAAAAGGAAGAACCTGATATTGAATATATTGCATCAAAATATGAACCTTTTGATGTTATTTTGGAAATGGTTGATACTATGGAAGAAAGAAAAAAGGGGGCGGATAATAAAATTATTAAGCAAGAAATAACAGAGATAAGACGACGCCTTGAAAATCAAAGACACGGGATTGGAGATTTAATCAACAATTTACGAACAACGACTGAAGAGTTTCCAGACACATCAATAAAACAGCTTTTGTCTTTAGTCGAAAATAAATCAGAGGAACTAGAATTAACATCTGAGCAATTAGAATATTTCTATCAGTCCATAAAAGGATATCATGCCAAACATAATAAGGTAGAGAAATATAGGGAAGAATACCCAGATGATGATAAATTATATATGGCGGTTTTTCATGAGATGCCCAAGGGTAAGATAGTGGTAAATAAAGGGTCAATGTCACTAAATTTTGAATGCTACGACTGGCGTGACTATAATTTTGCATATTCTGGCGTTGAGGCTAATCCTGGCAAGTCGCGAATATCGTCTTATCGCTATAACAGGTTAAGAGAGGGTAAAAATTGTGTGGGAGCAGCGTTTCCTTCAAAACTTGGCGGGACAATAACTATTACATTACGGGATACTATAAAAAAATACCCCGAAAGTACAGGCGATACAGGGGATGGCGATAATCTGAAAATTGAGTGGGTTACGACATATTTTAGTAATAGAGATGACGACGAAGAAGCTGATAAAACCCGAGTACATGAAGATGCGCATTTATTTAATGATTTGTTTGTGCCAGTAGAACAATCAGCAAATATTAAGTTGCTCAATGAAAGGGGTAATGCAAAAATATGGGCACAGGAAATTTTAGAGGTGCTTAAATTTGGACCGTTTTTGGAAAATGAGGTTTTGGCTCGATATAGTGAAGAGGAGGAATTAGAAGATATTAAAGATATGGTCAAAGAATACTACTTTGATGATTTTCTAAAAAAGAGAGAAAATAACGTTAAACAAATTGTAGAGGAATATGCTGAAAGTAAAGACGTTAAACCTGACGATGTATATTCTGAGCTAGATGGGCGTAGAAGGTGGTACGAACGTCGATTGAATAAGGCCATAGATGCTATCTATGAATTAGAATTAAAAAATCTTGATCGCAAAGGCATATTATCTTTTCTTAAGGGAATTCCTGTCATAAACTGGCCAGGTGCGGTTAAAAGATTTATTCCCGACAATGAAGAGGCATCAAAACTAGTAGCATAATGTAGGCAGCCTTCAATTTAAAATAACTAGCTTTTTTATGCATATATGTGCTCTATCTTATATCTAAACCCCCAAATCTCTTTAATATTCCCCACCAATTGGTGTAGATTCCGTCCTACTCCCGCAATGAGCAAAAGTCACCCGAATAGGGTGGTTTTTGAGATAAAGAAGACGAATTAAAACTTTATAAAGTTTAGCCGATTTGACAAACTTTATAAAGTTTAGTATTATACTCATATATGACAATAAGACAAAAATTAATCATAATCAAAAAAGAATCTGGTTTAACCCAAGAAGGGATAGCTAAACAACTTGGGGTATCTTTTGTTACCCTAAATAGCTGGATGAATGAACGTTCAAAGCCTCACTTAAAAAAACAGAATCAAATAGACGAGTTATATAAAAAGTATACCGGGCAACAAACAATTCCCGATAATGAACTTATCGCCAAAAAAGAACTCATCAATAAAAAAAGTAGAAAACATCAAAATATTATAAAAATAATCAGAGAGCATAAGGATATTTATGATCAATTTAAATTATCACTAACATACAATTCTAATAGCATAGAAGGGAATACTCTAACAAAAAGGGATACTGCATCTGTCTTATTCAATAATATTACATTGCCAGATAAAAGTTTAATCGAACATTTAGAAGCTAAGAATCACGGTACTGCTTTTGATTTTTTATTTGATCAAATAAAGCCAAACTATAAAATAACTGAAGCTTTTATTTTAAAACTTCATCAAATATTAATGAATAGTATAAAGCCAGATGCAGGTTATTATAGAAAATATGCAGTTAGAATTACTGGAGTTAATATACCAACTGCTAATTTTTTAAAGATCCCCGAATTAATGAAGGATCTTGTTTTTGATATCAACTCAAATAAACAGGACTTTGTACAGCACATCACGGAAACGCATAGTCGTTTTGAGCAAATTCATCCATTTTCAGATGGCAACGGAAGAATAGGACGTCTCCTGATTCATACCATGCTACTACGCAAGAATTTACCGCCAGCTGTTATCAAGCAAGAGAATAAGAGATTTTATTATAAATACTTAAATAAGTCACAAGGCGAAGATGAATATAGCCAATTGGAAAATTTTATCTGCGATTCAATATTAGATGGGTTCAACCTAACGCAAATGCATTAGTTTAGGCATACTTCGGGTAGACAGATAACCTTGAATTCCACAATTTCCGTTATATTCCCCACCAATTGGTGCAGATTCCGTCCGACTCCCGCAAAAAATTCTAGAGCCCCCTATTTAGGGGGTTTTTGAGTTGATATTTATTGCTAGTTATAATATAATTTAAGTAGAGTAATTACATATTAGTTATGGAAAAAATAATAATACCACAACCTAAAAACAGTACATTGTTGGGGCAACTAGTATCTTTATATAACACATTTAAGGGCACCAAAGCCGAACAAAATTTCGAGTTCGATTTATCCAGTTTAAAGTGGACTTGTCCTCTTTTGGTATTGCCAATCAGTGCTTATGTTAACTCTTCTAATAGTAAAATTAGCCTAGAGAATTGTGATATAAAAGATTATTTAGGTGCCATAAATTTTCCTCAAGGAGTAGACAATGTCCCTGAGATACAGAAAGTTATTCAATCATCAAAAAGTTATATTCCAATTAGTGTCTTAAAAAGAAAAGACAAAATAGAACGTGAACGCTTGGAATCAATGTTCGCCTCGCTTGTTTATCAGAGTTTAGATACGCAAGTTAGTGGTATTAAAAATGCCTTATATTACCCTATCACTGAATTAGTTACTAACATTTTTGAGCACAGCAAGCAAGATACAGGATATATTTTTGGTCAATTTTATCCGAACAAAAATTATTTAGATATTTGCATCGTCGATCAAGGCAGGGGATTAAAAGCCACATATAAAGAAGATAAGGGTTTAGATTTTTCCGATGGCAATGCAATTACCGAAGTATTAAAAGGTCACTCAACTAAGCCAAACAAAGAAAGAGGATATGGAGTCTGGACATCAAAGAAGGTCGTTTGTGAAGGCCTTAATGGGCATTTTGTATTAATTTCTGGCTCAGCAGCGCTTGTTTCATCAAAAAGTAGTGATAAACTGATTGCTCTTCCCGATTTTAATTGGCATGGAGTTATCGTGGCCTATAGAATACCAAAACCGGCTAGGCCATTTGACATTACTCCATATGTAGAATAATGTGATATAATATAGATAATAGATATATGACAAAAGAAAATCCAACTATAATTGATGTGGCTAAAAAAATAGCCCCGGTTATCAGTTCTCGTGACATTACTGATATCCTTCGGTCTGCTATTTCGAAAGCTAAAACCAAATCGGTAAATTTGGATTTTAGTGATGTTGAATTTATTTCCCGCTCTGCCTCCCATGCTCTGCTCACAATGAAGGAAGACTTACATAGAAAATTTTCAAATAAAAAAGAAATTATTTTTATCAACACTGGAGAAAACATACAAACAATGTTCCGTGCTATTGCTGCCAATCGAGCAGTGCCACGACCTAAACCCACCTTTAAACCAGAAAGAATAAATATTGGATCATTATAGAAGTAAGCTAACTGCAGATCAAAAATATTAGTTGACTTAACAGAGAGAGCTCATTTAGCTCTTTCTGTTAATTTAGTGCAATCCATTGCCGTCTTTGTGTCTCGCCTAAGCTCCCAAATTTCCTTAATATTCCCCACCAACTGGTGTAGATTCCGTCCGACTCCCGCAGGAAATTCCTTTTAATTAAACTTGAAGGGAGTTTTTTGTTGGGAATTATTTTTTAATTTTTGTGGTCAATCTATTTGTGCTACACTTAAAATAGTTATACATTAGTTATTAATTTACTTTTAATATATGGGCAACCAACCACAATTAGATCCGACAAGTCATGCAGTACAGCCGGAAACTGATCAAAAAGAAAAGGAGAGCGACCTATATAATTTGTCCCCCCAAAAGAAAAAAATTTATCAGCAATGGTGGTTCTGGGTCGTTGTTGTTGTTTTGTTTTTCCTTGTTATTTCTTCGTTTTTTCTTAATTTCAATTCGGATAATATTATTATCAATAATATAAAACATTTAGTTAATGTTGATAATGGGCAAAAAGTTGATGATTGGCAATATGATAGCTCAAAATCAGGCGGAAGTACTTCAGGCTCTATCAGCCAAGGAATAAAAAATCTTGCCGGACCAATTGATTTTGGTGTGAGTTATGCAGATAATGTTGGTATGGGGTCGCCAGCTGGAAACGGTAATATTGGGTTTTCTACTGGTGGCGCCAAAGACATTAATAACTTTAGGCAAAATATAGCAAATGACTATTTGCCCTTACCTACTGATATAACATATGAAGGATTATTTTATGATTATTATTTTGATACTGGCCAAAGCACAAAATGTGAAAAGTTGTTTTGTCCGTCATATAGCTACGCTGTTTCCAAAGATCCGTTTAGTGGACAGGATGAGTATTATTTATCAGTTGGTTTAAATTCAGGTATTAAAGAATCAGATTTTGAAAGAAAAAAATTGAACCTAGTTGTTGTTTTGGATATCTCGGGCTCTATGAGCTCTCCTTTTGATCGGTACTATTATGATCAATTTGGCAGACAAATAGAAGTAGAAGATTATACGGAAAAAGATAGCAGTAAAAGCAAAATGGAAGTTGCTGCACAGTCAGTTGTTGCTCTTTTAGATCATTTGGAAAAAGACGATAGTTTTGGCATGGTTTTATTTGATGATACCGCTTATCTCGCTAAACCTCTAAATCTTGTAGGAGATACTGACATGTCACAAATTAAAAATCATATTCTTGAACTTGCACCTGCCGGGGGAACTCAAATGTCGGCTGGTATGAAAATGGGTACCGAGCTTTTTGCTGAATTTGAAGACGTTGATTCCTCTCTCTACGAAAATAGGATTATATTTTTGACTGATGCTATGCCCAACCTAGGTGATACCAGTCAGGAGGGGCTACTTGGTCAAACCAGTCTAAATGCTGAAAATAAAACTTATACAACTTTTATCGGTATTGGCGTCGATTTTAATACTGAGCTTACTGAGGCAATTACTAAAGTGCGTGGTGCCAACTATTATTCAGTACACTCGCCTAAAGAATTTAAGACAAGAATGGATGATGAATTTGAATACATGGTCACCCCTTTAGTTTTTAATCTTGTTTTGAGCTTGGATGCCACTGGCTATGAAATTGAAAAAGTTTATGGATCGCCAGAAGCCAATGAAGCCACTGGTGAAATTATGAAAGTTAACACGCTATTTCCATCAAAGACTAAGGGCGGCGAAACTCGAGGCGGACTGGTACTTTTAAAATTAAAAAAGACATCATCATCTGCCACACTCATCTTAAAAACAAGTTATGAGGACAGACAGGGCAATCAAGATGGAGAGCAGTCCGATATAGTTATTGATAAAGATGTAGAATTCTATGGCAATACAGGTATTCGCAAAGGTATTCTTCTTACAAGATATACCAACTTAATCAGTGGCTGGATAAAAGATGAGCGAAGGACGCATGTAGAACCTAAAGTTTTTACGCCTTGTATTACTATGGAATCTGGTATTATTATCCCTCCTGTATATATGCTTGGCGAGTGGGAGAGGCAATCTATTCCACTGCAAGTGTCAGACCACTACCAGGAATTATTCAAAAAATTTAAAGATTATTTTGTTTCAGAAAAAGACATATTAGCTGATGAAGAATTAAGTCAGGAGATTATCGTGCTTGATAAGATTGGCAGCAATACATTTGTTAACCCCAATGACCAAGATATAGGAAACGGTGCCAAAAGCATTTCAGAGATTAAACAACTCCAGACAGCTCTTGAACTGTATTATGTAGATCATAATAGCCACCCCGAAAATTTAAGTTATGGCGTGACCGGCAAAGATCGTATGGCTTGTTTGAGTAGTATTGGCTGGGATGATGCGAGTTGCAGTAGCAGTACAATTTATATGAGATCCGTTTTTGGTGGTTCCAATATGAATACTGCCCCGTATGTTTTCGTTAGCGGCGGGAAAAACACATATTACCTATTTTTTACTTTGGGGCTTGACACTGGCGGACTAAAGGCCGGTCTTAATATCGCATCACCAAACGGCATCAAACATGTTACTGAATATATTGACAGTGACAGTGATGAATTACCCGATGAAGTCGAGCTTATATTAGGTACAAATACGCAGCAAAAAGACACCGATGGTGATAGTTACTTCGATGGCCAGGAAATCCAGGCTGGCTACAATCCGCTTGGTGAAGGCAAACTTCCTCAGCAATAAATTATCAAGTATTATATAATATTAGTTATAAGAATTTAATTATCAAAGAACTATTAAAATTTACAAGAAAAATCTTTGATTTTTATGATTTCATTAATCAACCGGTGTAGATTCCGTCCTCCTCTCGCAAAAAATTCCTTTCAATTAATTTGAAGGGAATTTTTTGTTGGGAAAATTCAGTTAAAGCCCCTATAATTAATAAAACCCGCAGATACGGAATCCGCGGACTGTATGGTTGTATTTTTTATTAAGCACTATGCTGATTATCTTTGTTTTTTCTAAATACTACTATCCAATGCCCTTTTTGGACTTTTTTGTTGTCGTATGGATCCGTAACTTCTCTTACATACTCTCTCTTCTCAATTATTTTTAGTCCATTTTCTTGTGCCAATTCCTCCAGCTCTTCTTCTGAATAATGATGAACTTTTATGCCTGCTTTGCGCCCCTCATAAGGAATAAAAGTTGTTCCTTCCTCCTTGCTTGATATATCATTCACTTGTTGTGGCCTGTCGCAATTCGTTGATATTACTGTGAGTGAAAATAAACCACTATCTTTTAATACGCGCCCTACTTCCGCAAAAGATTTTTTTGCTCCATCCCAATCGTTATGCTGAAGGCTATTATGGCTGACAATACTATTAAATTTTTCATCTTTGTAAGGAAGATTGTAAAAACTTGACTGTTGTATATTTGCCATAAGATCTTCTTCTTTGAAATCTTCCTTGAGCTGTTTCAGGGACTCCGATGAAATATCAATGCCATAGGTATCAAGCCCCATTCGGGCCATATGTCGAAGGTGACGGCCATTACCACATCCCAAGTCGAGAGATGGACCAGCTTTTACTTCATCATTGTATTTTTCAAAAAAATCAAATACGGATCCGTCCTTTACCTTTTGCTTTCTATATGTCTCCGTCTCAGAATAACGCTTATCCCATATCTTTATTACAGCATTTTCCTGATTTTTAAATTGTGATTCATTTTCCATAAATAAAATTTGTAATGTATAATAAGGTCTATATACTTTAGTATATCAAAAATTTTTAGATTGTATAAGCATAAGTAGAAATTTGCGTGATTTCCCTTATCAATTGGTGTAGATTCCGTCCTAATCCCGCAAACCAAAAGCCACTTAAATTTTATTTAGGTGGCTTTTGTGTTAAGATAAAAATATGAGTAAAGTAATATATACTTCCGATATACACGGAAATGAAACTCAATATAAAAAGTTAGTTAGTCATGTTATCCAAGTCCGTGCCGATTTTATCATTATCGGCGGAGATATAGCACCTAAAGATTTTAATGAAGGTGAATTTATAATAGGCCAAAGAAGGTTTTTAAGAAACAAATTACCAGAATTATTATCCCCCTTAAAAAATAAACTACCAAATTGCAAACTATTTTTAATGATGGGCAATGACGATGTTATGGCCAACATGGATATTTTGGAAAAAGGGGACGGTAATTTATATCATCTAATTCATAATAAAAGAATAAAATTAACAGACAATTTTGATTTAGTCGGTTATGGTTGTGTGCCAATCACGCCGTTTGGAATTAAGGATTGGGAGAAATATGATTTTAGCAATATACCTAAAAATTTGGAAGCATATTATGAAGAAAGAAAAAGAGTAAACTATAGACTTAAAGCCAAAAAGAGTACTAAAGACGGCTGGCAGAATTTTGAATTTACTCCTGAAATTGAAAAGCAAGACTCAATCCAAAAAGATTTATCAGATAAATTGTTTACTCAAAACCCAGACAAGGCAATCTATATAACCCATGTTCCTCCAGACCGTACAAATTTAGATATAATTTCACCTTTTTCTGCTTCAGGCATAACGCATGTCGGCAGTATGGCAGTCAGGCGATTTATAGAAAAGTATCAGCCATTCCTTACACTACATGGGCATGTACATGAAACAGTGGAGAAGTCCGGGAAGTTTAAGCATCAGATTGGAATCACATTATGCCTAACCTCCGGTAACCATAATATTGGAGAAAATTTAGCAGTATTAGTTTTAGATTTAGATAAACCCGACCATGCACAAAGAATAATTATATAAACTTGATAAAATATATCCAAGGTACGATAGAATAAAAATATAGTTATCGTACTCTATATGCTTTCTATCTTTAGTGGTTCAAGACTATAAGAATGGAAGCTAGCCATATTCGCAATATCCATCACCAACTGTTGTAGATTCCGTCCTATTTCTGCAACCAAGAATCACCTAACTTCTGTGAACTGCGTGGAAATTAAAAGATAGCTATTTTTATAATGACCATAATACTTAATAGCCAAACTGTTCTTAGAGGGATAGTTTCTTTGATAGTGAAATAAAACCATCCCTCTTTGCGTATTATATAATAACATGTGTATAATATAGATATGCTGACACAGGATAAATGTAATAATAAAAGCGATGAGGAATTAGTCCAGCTGACTCTTAAGAGCCAGGATTTTTTCTATTGTTTAGTTAAGAATTACGAAGCCAAACTCACCCGATATATCAGACGTATTTCAAGTTATAGTCAAGAAGATATTGAAGATTTATTACAAGAAATATTCATTAAGGTATATAAAAATCTAAACGCCTTTGATGACTCTCTAAAATTTTCTTCTTGGATTTATCGCATTGCTCACAATGAGACAATTAGCCATTTTCGTAAACAAAAATCTCGTCCTCAAACAGTGACTTCTGATAATGAAGATGATATCTTTAACAATATTGCCTCTGACTTTAATTTAGAAAAGGAAACTGATACTAAAATAAGTAGAGAAAAAATTAGCCAAGTACTTGCTAAATTGGACATTAAATACAGGGAAGTCCTTGTGCTTAAATTTTTTGAAGATAAGAGTTATCAGGAAATGTCAGATATCTTGAAAAAACCAACCAGTACCATCGGTACGCTTATCAATCGTGCTAAAAAGAATTTTTTCGAAAAACTTAAAGAATTAAACTTAAAAATATGAGCGATAAAAACCTCACCCAAAAAATAATAGAAAAAATTGAGCAACACAAGCTCAAACCTAAGCCTAAATGGGAATTTATACTCAAAGAATATTTTGTCTGGGCTTTAGCTACTATTTCCCTTATAATAGGCAGTCTTGGCTTTGCTGTTGTTATCTATATGATTAAAAACAATGATTGGGATTTATACGACAGAGTTAGCCCCAGTCTTTTCTCTTTTGTCTTTGCCAGCCTGCCATATTTTTGGATTATTTTGCTTGCTATTTTTATCCTGCTTGTTTATTACATTTTCCGCCAAACCAAAGCCGGCTATAAACACAGGATTGTTCTAATATTTATCTTTAGCATCGTTCTAAGCATTTTACTTGGCACTATTTTTTACTCCACAGGACTGGGTGCCAAGCTTGAGCGACAATTTGATGAAAGACTTCCTATTTATAGACGCCTTATGGATACCCGCATGAGAATGTGGGACAGGCCAAAAGATAGTGGTATTTTGGCCGGTAGAATTCTTAATATATTAAACCAGCAAGAATTAAACTTAGAGGATTTACATAATAGACACTGGATAGTTATTTATAATCAAGAAATTTTACCCCCTCATATGACCCTTTCCCCGAATATGAGAATAAAAGTTATTGGAAAAGAGATTGGAGAGTCTAGGTTCCAAGCCATACACATTAGGCCATTTATGGGCGGCAAAAGGCGCCTGCTTCAAAAGTCCCCGGTCTATGTGAAATAAAATATATAAAGACTGCGTACTAATAAGTGAGTAGGAAAGTAGGCCACTTTCTATTATAAACTAACCAATAATATATGTTTCACAAAAAAACATTGATTACCCTAGCAGCTTTAGGACTTATCTTGGGTGCAGGGGTATTATCCACTTTAGCCTTTAGTCCTCAAGGCGAAGGCAACCGGGTTCACAAGCCTCAATTAACAGAAGAACAAATCGCTGAGAAAAAGGCACAACACCAAGTTGTTATGGACGCCATCGAAAATAATGACTACCAAGCTTGGCTTGAGGCTATTAGCGACAGACCTGGTGCAGAGAAGTTAACTGAAATTATAACTGAAGACAATTTTGATCAGTTTGTTGCCATGCATCAACTTAAACAAGACGGCGACCATGAAGGTGCCAAAGCCATTGCCGATGAACTTGGACTCAAACCAAGAAGAATATTTAAAAAAGGCATGGGTAAATTCTTCCAGCATGGTGGACAATTCGTTGATAGCAACGGCGACGGAGTCTGCGATCGGCTTGATCTCAAAGAGTAAAATATAATAAATTGACCTTTTCCCATAAAACCCGATTTTTCAAAAATCGGGTTTTTGCGTTCCTTGAAAAAATACTCATATTCTAGTACTATTAAATTATGACAAATTTTACACTTTCACTTTTGGCCGCTATCGGTATTAGCCTCCTTTCAATAACAGGAGTTATTGTTTTAGCTCTCAAAGAAAAGGTGATCAACAAGATAATTATGTTATTTGTCGGCTTTTCCGCTGGGGCTCTTTTGGGTGGTGCGTTTTTCCATCTTTTGCCCGAGGCCATAGAAGAATTTGGACAGCCAGTCAGAATTTTTGAATATACACTCCTTGGTATTTGTTTCTTTTTTATAATAGAACGAGTACTACGCTGGCATCATTGTCATGAAGTGGGCTGCGAAACCCATAAACATTTGGGGCACCTAAATCTTATTGGTGATGGGGTACATAATTTAATTGATGGTATTATAATTGCCTCTTCTTTTGCCGTCAGTCCTGCACTTGGCATTCCTGTAGTCTTGTCAATTGCCCTACATGAAATACCTCAAGAAATTGGTGATTTTGGCGTACTTTTATATTCTGGCTTTAAAAAAGGCAAGGCCTTGCTGTATAACTTTATTTCAGCCAGCACGGTAATTATTGGGGTAATCATTGGCCATTTTCTTGTTAACCGGATAGAGGGCGTTAATATGTTTTTGCTACCCTTTGCTGCTGGTGGTTTTATATACATTGCTGCCTCGGACTTAATCCCAGAACTTCACAAAGAGAAAAATTTAAAAAAATCGTTACTTTCTTTTCTGGTTTTTATCCTTGCTCTTCTATTCATGCTAATCATTCGTCATGAAACATAAGAATGATAAAAAAATAGTAGTTGGCATGTCTGGCGGAGTTGATTCGTCAGTCGCTTTAATATTGCTCAAAAAACAAGGCTGGCAACCAATTGGCCTCTCACTCAAATATGCTGTTTGGCAAGACAAAGATAACTCCCTGCGTGAAAACGCCTGTTGCTCAAAGGAGTCTTTTGATGTTGCCAGGCAAGTTTGTCAAAAACTAGGGGTAGAACATCATATCTTTGATGTTTCAAAGGAATTTGAACAAGAAGTCATTGATTATTTCATTTCTGAATTAAGGAACAATAAAACCCCCAATCCATGCATCATGTGTAATCCAAATTTAAAATTTAAAAAACTGTTTGCCTGGGCAAGAGATAAAGGTATCCAGCATGTAGCCACTGGACATTTTGCACAAGTCAAAAAAGGCAAGGTAGGTTATCAGCTTCTAAAGCCCAAAGATAAACACAAAGATCAGACATATTCTTTGTCCTTTCTACCCCAAGAATATTTAAAAGACGTCGTTTTCCCTCTTGACAAATATACCAAGCAACAGGTATATAAAATTGCCAAAAGGCATGGCTTTGATTTTTTTGAAAAAATAAAACAAAGCCAAGATTTTTGCTTTGTTGCCGGTAAATCTATGCCTAAATTTTTGAGTAAGGCTATTGGGGAGAAAGTAGGGGGGATACAAGATATACAAGGTAATATTCTGGGTAAACATCAAGGTCTTCATTTCTATACTTTGGGCCAACGCAAAGGCATAAAATTAGCAGGTGGTCCCTGGTTTGTGGTTGGTTTTAATATAATTAAAAACGTTCTAATCGTCAGTAAAAACGAAGATGATCTTAAATCGCAACAAGCGGTTCTTTATCCCTTTAATTTTATTTCTAATCAACTACTAGACAAACCTATTAGGATTAAGGCCAAGATTCGCTACGCTCACAAGGCAGCCAAAGCAATTCTTTATCCTATTCATAAGGGGAAGCTAAAGATTATTTTCAGAAAACCAGTAAAATCAATCACTCCTGGTCAGTACGTTGTTTTTTATAAAAACAAAATCTGCCTGGGAGGGGGCAGAATTCAAGAGTTTCAATAATTCTTATAACCGGCCAGGCCACAAAGGGTCGCTACCTTCAATCACTTCTATGCCATCAAGTATCCCGTCCCCATCAGTGTCGGGATTTTTTCTATTTGTACCTATAGCTTTCTCTCTTAAATCAGACAATCCGTCTTGATCACTGTCTGTTTCTTGTACAAAATCAATTTTCATCTCTTTCTTAACATCGCTTGTTTGTAGTCGATTGCTTTTTGTTCTATAATCTCCCAATAAAATATTCTCCACCATTATTTCATCACTTTTTTTTAGTACTTGCCTGAAGAGACTGGCATACTTATCAAATTTATCCTTAGCATATTCTCTCAAAAAGGCTATTGGACTTTCTACCCCCAAAAGCATGTCGTTATTGATAATAATATTCTGGTCGACATAGTAGGATTCACCCAAACATTTATTAATCGCGCTATTGGGGTGGCTACTGCTAAATAGGCTACTACCCACAAAATGTTCCGGCATCTCATATCCCTCTCCTTCGACTATATTCAATAACGTTGGAGCAATGTCAACATGACTGGCGATTTTTTTTACTTGACCGCGGTATTTTTGCGGTATATGCATTGCAAAGGGGACTTTATTGTAGTTATAGAAATCATTGATTTTGTCATCAGACTTAAAGTCGTAATAGCGGTGATCTCCATAGATTATAACTATTGTTTTATCAAGTAGATTATTTTCTTCAAGATCTTTAAATAGGTTTTTAATGGCCATATCTGCCTTTTGCAGAAATCCAAAATATATACGGGTGGTTTCCTCATCTTGAGTTGCTGTTTTGGCGTTGTCATTCAGCTCAAGCTCATATGGTTTTATTCTAGACTTATTAGTACTAAAATAATTATCCATAAATGCTTGGTTATGAGGACCATGAGTGCTAAACCCTATAACATACTGCAACATTGGCCGTTCTGATTTTTTTAACTGTGAAACGGTATTTTTCAGCAAAGAGCCATCATCTTCCCTGTTTTCATAGTGTGGACTAAAATACATATCCTCAAAACCCCACTTAGGCCCTAATATATTACGATTCCAAAAATTTGCTGAATTGGCGTGATGCAGTGCTGTCTTGTAGTTGTGTTTTTCTCTAAGTAATTGGGGTAGGCAATAATATTCATTCTGAGAGAAGAGGTCGCTCACTGGTCCCCATGTTTCAGAATAAAAACTGCACATTGATGTAAATTCAGCATTAATAGTTGTACAGCTATTAGCAAAAAAATGTTCTACACTTGCAGTTTCGTTTATTAACTCAGATAAATAGGGCATTGGGGTTGGTTGTTGTTCTAGGGCCCAAGAACCAACCGACTCCAGTTGATAAATAATTATATGTGGGGGATTTACAGTTTTTTCCAGTTCAATGCCTGGCGTTTTCTCTAGGTTAGATAGCCAAGACAATTCGGTTATATTTTCTTTTAAGGTATCAATTATGCTTTTTATATCAGCTGGCTTGCTAGGTGTTTCTAAGGGGGTGTTCTCTTTATATTTTACTGATCCAGCTATGTTGCCAGTTAATCCGCTAATTAAATATCCAGGCACTCCTAAATCAGAAAAATATCGCACACGCGTAAACCCTTCTGCACTTGCTTGTTTTTTATAATTATAAATCCCGAAGTAAAGCATTGAATTTATTATTATAAATAAAATTAGGAGAGATATGAAAGACAAGGATATTCTATTTTTTCTTTTCAATCCTACAAAGTTTATCTTATTGTATAATTTTCTTAAGTTTGCAATTTCATACTCTACACTTATTTTTTTATGCTTTTTACAATAGACCACCGTCCCCGCTATTATCCCAAGAAGTAAAATTAAAGCCAGACCATATAGGTAGGTTGGGATAAGGATGTAGTAATTACCCAAAAGCTCAATTAGCGGTTTATTTACCTGAGCCACTTGTTCTTGCCTTATTCTCAAGAAAGAATTAAAAACTTCATAATAAGCGAAATTTACTAAAGAATAAAAGGTGAAGACAATTAAAGACAGGGATAAAAATATAGCGCCCAATACACGAGATTTTAGCAAATGCATTAATATAATCAGATCAACAAGGAATAGGGCTATAAAGATCATGGTCTTTATAGAAAAATCTAATCCCAACCCCTTATGGTAGATATAAAAAAAGAACAGACAAGATGTCAGGATAAGTAATGTATATTTTATGGAAAAAATTAATTTGTGACGCATAAAGTTTATACTCTTATTATATCACATTAAATACATAATATTGACTTTTCAAGCTATCCAGTGTATTATTAAGACAGGGAACAACGGTTGCAATATTCTGTTTCCCCGAGGAAAATCAATATGTAAGTATTATCTGCAACTAGAAGCTATTCGAGTTGCTTTTTTTATGAAAATATGACTACCAGAGGACAATTTTTAATTGAACACAATAATCTCTCTCCTTTAAATATGAGAGCTACTCTTGGGATGCTTCTTTTTTTTGAAATTAAAAAGCCCGCGCTCTTTATAAGCGGGGACTATTCAATTGAGAAAATTCGTCGACCTTTTGTTTTCTGGCTTACGTCTTTATCTGATGTTCAGAGGACAAAAATGAGAAAATCTAAAAAATAGAAAATGAGGTTATAATGATTTTATTCGCCTATTCAAAAAACTCTAGAAATTCTAGAGTTTTTTGGCGGAGGTCGCTAGAACTAATATTACTCCGCTTAGGGCACAATTCTTATATCCCACAATTCAATCATATGAATTGGTTAACTTAATTCCTTCTTAATTAGTAACACGCACTCCTTGGTTTGTTCTATCACATTATTTTTGGCCGTATCAAAAATATATATAAAAGGAAAATTTATCTTATTATGTAATACTTTGTGCATTTTATAAACCCGCAATGCATGTTCAGTATTTTTGAATATTTTTTTAGGTTTACTTAAATTATTTAAAATAAAACTCCGGGGTGGGTTAATATGAATCCAAAAAACTTTGGTTTTAGTTTGTTTTTCCAAATCTTTTATATATTTGCGTGCCTCTTCGGAAATACAATCTGCATCAATGGCAATACTGAACCCCTGCTTTAAATATTTATTAATTATATGCCAAGCCAATTCACGTGTCCTAGTAAAATTGTACTCTTTTTCTTTTAATAGTAATCTAATCTCATCAGTTGAAACGCGCAAAAGTGGTAACTTTTTACACAAAATCTTGACGACTGTGGTTTTTCCTGAACTAACAAGTCCGATCGGGCAAATAATTAGCTGCTTTTGGTATTTTTGGGCTGGAAACTTTAAACTCTTCTCATAGAGTCCTGCCACACTCTTAAAATTCTTATCATTCAAATTATTACCATGTCTAGACTCTTGATTGGCTTGTTGAATTTTATTCATTGTATATCACTTTTGCTTTTAATATTACCATCTCAATTTTTAGTTCTCAACACAGGGTTTGGTATCAAAAAATAACCGTCTTTAAATAGTTAACAGATTTCTTGGTAAAAAAAGCTTCTATCTTGCCAATTTTGAAATTCCTCTTATTCAATATCAATGGCCTTATATTCTCCAATAAATCAATATTACTTAAAATTTTTGCTTCCAAATCTGCTTCATCAATTTCTATTTCAAATTTTTTATTAACATTTTTTATTAACCCAGGCAATTTAAATTTTTTAGTTTCTAAAAGGGAATATAAATCAAAAATATCTTTAGGTTCATTTCTCTGATAAGTAGCTAGCGTTTTATTAGTCGCCATATCAACTAATGAATCAACTTTAATCTTAAAATCCTGGTCTGATTTTGGTTTTGATATATTATCAAAGGGGAAATATACAAACTCAAGTTGCAAGCTGATTTTATTGCCAAAATCAAGGATAAATTGTTGACGATTTAAATTCTTATAAAATTTAATTCTTTTAACCCCTAATTGCTTTTTGATATTATTTACCAAAGCCAACAGCTCTTCATCTGCTATTAAATCATAACTAAAAAAATCCAGGTCAACTGATAATCTATTGTTTAAGTATTTATACGCCAAAGCAGTACCACCAGTCCAATAATAAATTTTAGCCAGTTCGCTTTGGCCAATAGCAGTTAATGCTTTTATCTGTGTTGGATTTAAAATATTCTTAAGCATGTTCCAAAAATAAAGTTAACAAATTTTTCATTTCCGGCCTGATATCAAGTTCGGGTAAATATTTTTCTAGGTCTTTTTTCTTGATCCCTTGCCAGTCCGCCATATTGATTTTTCTAGCCAACCAAAACTTTTTCACTTTTTCATTTTTAAGTGCCCTTTTCTCAATCTTATAATCCCAGAAAGATGATGACTTTATATATTTTTTAGCTTGTTTCATATTGTAATTATACCATTTTTTATTGGGTATGGCAATGTCAATTCATCCAAAAAACTCTAGAATTTCTAGAGTTTTTTGGATGGAGCTCTTTAGTCAATGATGTTAGAACTGTGACAGTACAATTCGATGGGGGGATTTGTTCTCCAGAGTTTGTTATGCAGGGAGAAGCTTAGCTTATTTTGTAAAATTTATTATTTTTTGTCTACAATTTTGTTAAGATAAGCAATGAATTCCTTTGTATCTAAAAAGTAATTAGGGTATGCTTTTTTTAGATCAAAAGTTATATGTCAAATTGCGCGGTTAGCATAAAGTAATAATTTAGCTAATATTAGCTTAATTTTAATAAATATAACCAGAAGACTTTATTTTGATGTCAAATTGCGCGGTTTATAAAATAAGGCAAAAGTTTGATTCCCATTACCAGCCACTTAAATTCCAACTAAAAACTCCCCTAATATTAGAGCTATTAAAGAAGCTTTTAGTTGGAGCGGGTGAGCGGAATCGAACCGCCATCTTTGGATTGGCAACCCAATATAATAACCATTATACGACACCCGCATGATATTTAATATAGTAAATCTTAAAAAGCTAATTGTCAATCTCTATTACTTTGTATCTACTTTTTCCTCCCTGAATAATTCTTAAGTTACTCTTCGCTTTTTTTAATTCTTTGGCCATCATCTTTAGAATTTTTTCATTTGCCTTGCCTTTCTCTGGAATTTGAGTGGTATTTATCTCATATTCATCATTGCTTATTCTTTCTACCTTGTTCTCTTTGGCCTTAGTATTTACTTTCACTTTAATCTTCATATATTCTTCACTCTTCGTATAAGCTGATCATTTATCACCTTATTACTTGCAATAATACCTTCTGAATGTATATCCCATTCATGTCCCATCATATCACTTACTATGCCACCCGCTTCCCGTATGAGTAGAGCTCCGGCTGCCACATCCCACACATTTACTCCGGGTATCATAATTGCTTCAGTTTTACCTTGTGCCACCCAGGCACATTCAATGGCCGCTGCTCCGATTTGTCTTAGATCCCTTGCCTCAAACTTTAACTTACTATATATCTTAATCGCTTTCTTAACACTCTTCTCATTATACCCATGGCAAAAAGTCAAAAATGCATCTTTTATTTTACCTACCGTTGATACTCTTATTTTCTTTCCATTTAAAGTAGCTCCTTTGCCTTTTTGCGCTAGATATAAGTTATTTAAAAATGGTACGTAAATTATCCCGAGTATTGGTTTATCATTTTTAAATAATGCAATTGATACATTGAATAGGGGATTACCCATCGAAAAATTAGTTGTCCCATCTAAGGGGTCTATCACCCATAAGTATTCTGATTTTTCAGCCCCAGTTTTACCTTCCTCTTCGGATAAAATTCTATGACTTGGAAAATTCTTTTTAATATTCTTAAGAATTATCTTCTCTGCTGCTAAATCAGCCGGGGTTACAATCTCATACTTATTCTTTACCATTAAATTTTTCCTGGCTATCTTGTCAAAATGTTTTAATATAACCTTACCAGCTTGTTTGGCTGATTCAACTGCTACCTTTTTAAATTGAGGATCTTGTTTCATATAACTAATTATCACCAAAATTTGAATTCTCCAAATATAATCTTATATTCTCAACGTGTCCCGGAAATATGTTCTCTGGCAAATCATCTAAATCAAACCATTTCCGCTCCTCGCATCTATCAGGCTCTCTCACCTGAGGTTCACCCTTATGATTTTTTGCCACAAAACCTATTTGTAAATAATGATTATCGCGTCGATCATTGACTATATCAGAAAAAATATATTCCTCGGCCTTTATACCGGTTTCTTCAAATAGTTCACGAGCTGCCGCATCTTTCATTCCTTCCATGTCTTCTAAGTGGCCACCTGACATACCCCAAGTTCCAGCTCCATAAACATTTTTCCTTTTGCCCAAAAGCAATTGATTATTTTTGACTACAATTACATTTATGCCTACGTGGAATTTTTGATACTTATTTATCATATGTCTTTTTTGGACCGCAGGAGACTCGAACTCCTGACCCCCTGCTTGCAAAGCAGGTGCTCTACCAACTGAGCTAGCGGCCCTTATTTATACTAATATGACATACTACTTATGGTCGGTGAAAAGATTGAGTAAAGAATTGTATTCATTAATCCACTAACAACCAACAATGCACCTATTATAAAAAGAATGCCGATCATTTTAATTAATGCTCTGGTACCTCCGTAGGATCCAAGATAATGTTCAGCCCAGGCACTACGCCCAAAGCTATTCACAATGTTATTGGAATATTTAACTAAAAAGAATCCAGCTACAATAGCTAAAAAACTAAAAAAATATTTCATATAAGCATGGGTTAGTTTTTCTGGTGGGCACTGAGGGACTCGAACCCCCGACCCTCTCGGTGTAAACGAGATGCTCTAGCCAACTGAGCTAAGTGCCCCATTATTTAAAGAATTTGCAACAAATAATCGCTGATATTAAAAAACGGTATTTTATAATACCAGAATCACAAACTGTTTCTATTGATTAAACATTAGCATAAATATAGTATTTTGCAAGGGTCTTGGCAGGACTAAGCAGGTTGTGTATAGGGTTAGGCCAATAGGCTTGCATAAATGGCTTCAGATATTGGGTTTTGGTTGCTCAATATTAAAAAGAAGTACTTTTTAAAAAATCTCTGATGCTTATATGCCTTATTCCTTTGAAAAACTTTGGTGGAGGAGGTATTGAAGTTTTTCAGACAATTATAAAAAATAAGGTCAATTTAAAAATTAGATATAGTGTGTAAAAAAATAATCACAACTGAATCGAAATCAAAAAAGACTTTTAAGACCAGAAGTCCATTACAAACTGGCGATAGAATTCACTGTTAAATCCAATAATCGGTAAAATAGGAGCAATTACCAAAGAACCGATAATAATTATTAAAATAATTTGTTTATTTGACAACCGCGTCTTCGCTATAATTAAACGCAAAATAAAATAAACAAAAAGAATATTAAAAAGAGCACAAAAAATCAATACGAAAACAAGGTTATCAATGTCGCCTATGAGCATCACCGGCCAAAAAAATATAGCCAGTAGCTCACTAGATAAAAAGTGAGATACCTCGCATTTCAAATCACAACGACTCCAAGATAAGCCGATGGAAACAAGAAATGAAATAAAACCTAAAGCCATAAGTGAAACAACATAACTTATCGCTGTCACTAAAGATTTTATAGTTTTTTCTTGATAATTTATATCTTTACAATGTCGTTATTTATGTTGTAATAATATGCCATTTATTGAAATAAACCAAATCCTTATTTCAATCTATAAATCACGTAAAAACTGAGAAACTCTATTTTTTTCTAATCTACAAATCAAAAAAGACCACTCGCGAGGAGAAGTCTTCTTCGGTAGACTATTGTTTAAAGAATTTAAAACAAATAGTGGCTGATGTTAGGAGATGGTATTTTGTGATTCCTGAGTTACGGACTATTGCTCACCATTAACATCCCTTAAATTGATATAATCTGATATAGTTAATATATCAGATAAATATTTGATAATAATGCTATTTTGACACCCTGTGGATGAAATTTGACATTTTTATTAAAAAAGTGTATATTAATAATGTCTTTCGGTTCTTCCATAGAACTGTTAGGGTTATACATCCTAGAGCCATCCTCTTAGTTGAGGGTGGTTTTATTTTTGCTTATTTATACGATATTTCAAATCCTTACCCCAGAATTCTTTTATATCCCTTACATCAAAATATCCATTCCCGCCAGTTTTAAGTTCGCGAGATATATTATCTTTTGAGGAGAAAATATAGACTTTTTTACCACCATTTTTTAAATAATTAACTAGTGCCAAAAAATCAGCATCTCCACTAAACAAAACAGCAGTATCATATTTATTCATATTATGGATCGCATCAATAACCATCTCTATATCCATATTACCTTTCTCCATGATAGATTCCCCATCTTTACTAGTAATGGTAATTCTTTTTAATTCTTTTTTACGCACCGTGAAGCCGAGACCTTTTTTTAGATAGGTAAAAAATCTATGTTTACCATCTAGGCTATATTCCCTTGTCCCATCTTTGGGGTAGGCATCATAATAAAAAATTTCAACATTAGTAGCATTAAAATTCTTTTTCAACCAATTTTTAATCTTCTTGTATTCAATAAATTTCTTTTCAGCCTTGACCGCATTCCAGACATTTGAAGCATCAATAAAAACATAAATTGTATTAATTTTTATTTTTGGATTAGATTTTTTAAAATACTTTTTCATACTGTTTAATTTAGTTAACATTTGTATTATAGCATAAATATTAGCCTAAACAAAAAACACCCACTCTTACGAGTGAGTATTCTTTGGTAGACCACTGTTTAAAGAATTTAAAACAAATAGTAGGGGATATTAGGAGATGGTATTTTGTGATTCCTGAATTAAATACTTAATTAATTATTCGGGATCGCTTCTAATTGCGGTTAAATTTTAGGTAGTTTTTTTAACTAAAAATTAGCTTCATACTATGTATTTACAGACTCACCACTTTGGACAATTAAGCCTTTTTCTTTCATTTTGCGCAAGTCGTACTTAATAGTGTCTTGCGATACTTCTGGTAAAATTATTTCAATGTTTTTTCTGGTCATCTTTTTAGTCTTGATTGCTTTTTAATAATTTTTTATAATCTCCAATCTCTTTATTAAGGTTTTGCAGAAAGTTTGTAGTCTCCTTTTTCTGTAAAGTAGCCCCAGCGCTAGAAATACTACCCCCGCCAAAACCATTAAATTTGTTTGCTACTTTATGTACAAACAAACCAATATTCAGTGATGGATCATTTGAAATAATATTCATTTTTTGCAGGGTGCGGTCAGTTTCAAGGATACTAACCCCAACTAATTTTTCAGTGCTTTCTGCTAGGTATGCTGCTAGTAAGTTAGTAAACCCCCCTTTCAAATTTGGGAACAAACCATACGCTAGATGTGTAAGGCTTTTTTTCCTTTCATTAGCCATCTTTTTAATTTCTTCCCACCGTATAAGGCCTTTTTTGTATCTATCTACTAATTCAGGAATAGATTCTGGATATTTGCCCTCTTTAAAATCATACACTAATTGACGTTTAAATTTATTATCTTTAATATTGTATGCCAAACCAAATTTTAATATTTTAGCATTTGAATATAGTTTCTCCCCATGAATTTTTTGTGCTTCCCTTATTTTTTCAGTATCAGAAATGCCGTCATTTAAGGAAGCCATGGCTGGAATTATAGGATCCAGATCGCTTCCAATTGTAACGTATGTATTTTCACAGCTAGATACCGCACTATCAATTGATAAATCAGTGAACGGCAAGTCCTCTTTGGATACGCCAGCGGGTAAATTATGTTGGTCAAAAAAATAACTATCAAATCCAGGCCGTCCTTCTATTTCTTTAAATAAATCTTTATATGTTGAAGCATCTATTGCTAAATCTACAATATAGACACTACCGTTAGTTCCTTTTACAAGATCATGGATTAGACTATGTAAGGTTCTAGGGGAAGTAAAAGAGAAAAAAGCATCATTTACTTTTTTTAATATTGTGGCAATGCCAAGCAATCCATCAGAATCTCCGCCACCAAAAATATATGTACTTTTATTGATCATCATAGGGGTATTATTTGTATTGATATTTACTTACTTGTTTCTTAGAGTCTGTATGTATTTTTATCTGACTTGATTATATATTATGCAATAGAAAAAGTCCACATTGCCCAACCCCAAAACCCTCTAAAATAAGGGGCAATTTCGTAAGATTAAACCAATTTACAATAAAAAAGTCGTCCCAAGTAAATAGCAAGTGACGACCTTATATTTTCATACTTACAAAACTTTTCAAACCAAACAACTCTCAAAAATTAGATAAAACAAAAAAACGGCGCGAAGCGCCGAGAATTCATCCGCCCAAGGGGCGGGCGATCTAAGGGGAAATCTGGAATGGTAGACCATTGTTTAAAGAATTTAAAACAAATAGTGGGGGATATTAGGAGGTGGCATCTTGTGATTCCAGGGTTGTAAAGTGTATAAAATTTAGCAAACTTAAAAAGATGTTATGGTTAAAAAATTTCTAATATTAAAATGTTTTACTCCTTTATATTCACTGTTGTCTATTAATTCATCAGTTGAAACAACTATTTTAGGATAATTATCCTTGATTTGTAATAAATTTCCAAACTCCCTATCTTTATTTTTATCATTAATTAAGTAAGCCACTTGAATATATATTTTTTTATTTTCTTTTTCACACACAAAATCAATTTCTTTTTCTTTCAGTTGCCCAACTGTTACTTTGTAGCCTAAAATTTGTAAATGTAAAAAAACTAAATTTTCTAAAATCTTATTTATATCGACCTGCTTATAACCAATTAAGGAATGTCTGAGCCCAAGATCTTCAAAGTAATATTTATCATTAATTTCAAATATTTTTTTACCCTGTACCTCAGATCTTTGGACTTTGAAAATAAAGAATGCATTTGCTAAAAAAGATAAATAATCCAAGACAATGTTTGTTGAAATATTAATTTTTTGTGATTTTAAAAAATCACTAATTTTCTTAGAAGAAACTAAGCTACCAGTATTATCAGCCAGGTAGTCAATTAAACTTTCTAAAAATGAAACATTACGAATATTAAATCTGCTGACAACATCCTTCAATAGAATTGTGTTATAAATACTTTTTAAATAATGATAAACAATTTCGTCAGTTAAATCTAAATTTATTAAATAAGGCAAACCACCATATTTGATATATTTTAAAAATGAATCTGTATCTTCCTTCAAATTATGAAATTGTAAAAATTCAACATAACTTAATCCAAAAACGTTTATCTCAATATATCGACCGCTAAGATAAGTGGCTATTTCGCTTGATAGCAAATTAGCATTACTGCCAGTGCAGTAGATATCATATTTCCCCTCAGCTTTCAAGCTTCTTAAGGCCTTTTCAAAATTTTGAATATCCTGTATTTCATCAATAAAAACATAACTCTTCTTATTCTTATTATTTTTTTTAATATAATCCAATAAGTCTTTGTCATTTTTTATTGTTTCAAATTCATTTAATTCTTTGTTGATATAAATAATATTAGCTGTTTTATTTTTCTTTTTTATCTCATCCATTATTTGGAACAACAAATAACTTTTACCAACTCGTCGTTGTCCGATGATAACTTTAATAATATCCTTGTCAATAAAGGGCTTAATTTGATCTAAGTATATAGGGCGTTTGATGTATTTTTTAATCATATTTAAAACTTTTTTAATTATTCAATATATTTTAAGTATACATAAAACTTTTTTATCTGTCAAATGTGTACATTTCATAGATATTTTCTGCAACCAACTTATCTATATTTCAATTGAAGCTAGAAAATCACTTCCTGCGTTAACATTCCAATCAAAAAAGACCCAATCTTGCGAGTGAGTCCTCTTTGGTAGTCCCTAGGGGAATCGAACCCCTGTTTCTAGGATGAAAACCTAGTGTCCTAACCACTAGACGAAGGGACCTTTTCGGGGTCAAAGTTATTAAAAAACAACGCTTTTTACAGCATTTTTAATATAAATTAATATAACATGTTTATCGCTACTTGACAAGTTTTGTAATTCATGTTAATATAATTTGACAATTGATCAATATATATATTGCTTATATTTTCCTCTAATAGTGGCGAAAGTGAAGGAACCCCTCCTAACCGGATCGAGTAGCCTCAAGTTAAGGATAGTCAGGTTTTCCTAATTATCCTTGCGCTATTGGAGGGTAATATGGGTGAAATATTTTCCAGCCAAAGCAGACCTTAGAATTCTTAATTAAAAAAATTCTAAGGTCTGCTTTTTGTTATTTCTTCAATTGCTTTAGGTAAAATTTCTTTTTTTAATTTCCATCTTTCACTTAAACTGAATCGAGACAATACAAATTTATCAGTCGGCATTCTGTCGGCTTTTCCATTTCTTATCCCAATACGCACCCTTGTAAATTTATCATCTCCAACTTTTTCCATAATCGACTCAATTCCTTTATGTCCGGCTGATGAGCCTTCATCGCGTACTCTAATTTTTCCTAATATTAAATCAAGCTCATCGTATACCACTATAATATCCTCGATTTTTATCTTATAAAATGACTTCAACGCCTGTACCGCCTCCCCGGAATTATTCATATATGTTTGCGGTTTGGCTATTATAGCCTTTTCATTTTCAATATTACCCTGCGTAATTTCAGCTTTAAACTTATCTTTCATTTTGAATTTGTCAAAATCAAATTTATCTACTAAAAAATCAACTGCCATAAAGCCAGTATTGTGTCTTGTTTTCTCATATTTCTTGCCTGGGTTCCCCAGGCCGACAATTAATTGCATATATTTATTCTTCTTTTTTCCATTGAACCTTCAATCTAATTGGTACACCCTCAAAGCCAAACTTTTTTCTAATATTATTAATAATATACTTTCTGTATTCCTCGGGTAGTTTCTCTTGGCTACCCACCGTGCACTCAAAAGTAGGCGGGCGACTACCAATTTGGCTAAATTCTGTTATAAAAGCTCGTTTAATCTTTTTCTTACTGCCATCTCCGATCTGCTTTCTTGGTGGTGGCTGATGGCGTATAATACTCTTCAAAAATTTACTCAATGCCCCGGCCGGTATTGTAATTTCTTTTTCTTTTTCAACCTCTAATATTAATTTTAGTATCTTTTTAGTATTTAAGCCAGTTTTGGCCGAGATGAATATTATAGGAGCAAAAGATAGATGCGGAAAATTCTTATATATATGATCCTTCATTTTTTGGGCCACATCCTTGTCTTCACCCGTATCAACCAAATCATACTTGTTCGCTACGATGATTACCCCAGCCCCAGACTCAGCTATCAGGCTACCTAGAGCCAAATCTTGTTTGGATAAGCCAATTGATATATCTATTACTAAAAGTGCTATCCCGCAATGTTTTAATGAGCTAATTGACATTGATACTCCCAGCTTCTCTAAACTTTTCTCAACCACTCTTGCTTTACGCCGAATACCGGCTGTGTCTATCAATAATATTTTTTTACCCTCAAATTCAATTAAGGTATCATTTGGTTCGCGCGTAGTATGCGCGATAGGGGAGACAATTGCTTTTTCTTCTCCTAGGAGTTGATTTAATAAAGATGATTTGCCCACGTTCGGTTTGCCCATAATACTTACTTTGATATAGCCATCTGTTTCTTTCTCTCCCTCATCTTCTTTCTTTGTCTCTAATTTTGAAATTATTTGGTCAAGTAAATCTCCTGTACCAGAACCGTTAACTCCAGATACAAGCATCGGTTCACCCAGCCCTAATTTATGGAATTCAGCTGTAGTCTGTCTAATTTTGGGATTATCACATTTGCTAACAACAAGTATAACTTCCTTGTCTTTAATTTTGCGTAAGTAATCAGCGATTTGACGATCTTGCGGGTTCAACCCTTCTTTGGCGTCAACCACGAAAAGTACTATCTGGCTTTCAGCTAAAGCCTTGCGAGCCATGGCTTCAACCTGCTTATTAATATCACCCACCTTTTCTTTTTGAAACTTTTTTTGCTCTTTCTTTGTCATGTCTCGCAAAGGCTTTTGCTGTGATAAAAATCCGCCAGTATCAATTAATTTAAAATTTCTATCTTGCCATTTAATGGCAGCGTATTTTAAATCTCTGGTAGTTCCCGGGGTATCTGAAACCATGGCTTGTCTTTTTTCAGCCAAACAATTAAAAAGTGTTGATTTGCCGACATTTACTCGGCCTATGATGGATACTGTTTTTTTCATAATTTTTTAAATTATTCCTCTTTATTTTCAGCTTCTTCTGTTTCCTCTTCATCTATTAAGCTCGCCAATCTGGCTTGCTCTATTTCCCACTCCTCTATGGCCTTGATTGATCTTTCTTGATCAAGTCCTACCACCACTAAAAACTCTGCCTCTATCTTTTGCTTTTCCCCATAATCATCCATTCGGTAAAGTAATGGTTCCAAAAACTCAGGTAAATCGTTAGTCGCATTTGCTTCCATTCTTGATTTTAATATTTTCAACGCTTCCTTATAATTGCCATCATCTAATCTGTAAATTACCGTTTTTTCAAAGTCTTGTTGAGGTGAAGTAATTAATCTAGCTATCTTAAATCCCCATGATTCCAACGTTGATCCCGTATAGGTAGCCAAGCCTTCGATGGTCGTACCATTCGCAATGATTACTCTTAAATTTTGTTCAGCAATCTCATTCACCACAAATATATTCTGTACAAATTCTTGTAATTCACTTAGGTCTCCGGACTTTGGCGCGAGCACCGATGCCCCTTCCTCTGTCATAATTGGCTTTAATAGTCCGCCAGCAGAGTCATCTATAATATAATGTTCTATTTCATCAAAATTCAAATCTTTGAATAAGTTAAGGAGTTGTGGTAACTGCCAGGTTTCTATATTAGTTTCAGTATTGCTTTTGGCATTATCATAAATCGAGTAAACTCGATTAGGATTTAAAAATGTTTTCCAATTTAGAATTTTATCCTTAACTGCCATCAATATTTTTTGCTGGCGTTTACTGCGTGCAAAGTCAGACCCCTCAAAATTGTCGCCATGTCGTGATCTGGCAAACTGCAAGGCCCTCTCTCCGCTCATGCGCTGCAACCCCTGATCAAAGCGTATCGTTTGAACCTCATGATCCTCCGTTGGGTATTCTTCATCAGTAAATTCTCTTTCTACAAAGACTTGTACACCTGAAATATCATCAATTACTTTCATAAACCCCAAAAAATCAATTCTTACCCAATAGTTTATAGGGATACCAAAGGTTTGTTCTACTGTTTTGGCCGCCAATGCCGATCCGCCACCCGGATAATCATTTAATTCTCCATAAGCATTTGCATGATTTATTCTTTGCCAACCATTATCTGGAATTTTTACCAACAAGTCACGGGGGATAGACAGCAAGGCAATTTCTCGTGTAGATAATTTAACGCTGGCCACCATCATCGTATCAGTCAAGAGCGCCCCATCGTGTCCTGCGCCACCAATGCCCATCAAAAGGAAATTTACTCGATCATCATCCTTGGCCAATTTGTCTTCCCCGGAAAACAAAGTTCTTATCTGACTGACTACTGGTAGCTTGGCAATCGTTCTACCCAGAGTTTCTTGTGAAAAGATTGCTTTGTATGACAAGGCAAAAGAGATAACAAATAGCGCCAGGATTATTATTAATAAAAACCGACCCACGCGGTATAGTAGGCTTTTTCTTTTTTTTCTACGCTTAACATGTACTATGTTGCTCTTGGCCAGATTAATATGATGATTATACATAAATTTTTACTTTATCAAAAATCTACGATAAAGCAATTTTTTAGCTTATCTTTAACTTCACCATACACCATTTCGCGCCTTGCGTCAATCAAAAAAATATGCTAGTATGAGTATAAATTACCCTTTTTTTAGGGGAAAAATGCCATTTATTGGAAAAACTAAGTATCATTAAATTATCAAATTATTAATCTATTATTATGACATTTATTCAACAGCCCCAAGAAAAAGAGCCCAGTTTCGAGCCCGAAACCGATAAGGATAAAGTTAAGGGGCAATTTAAGGATTTTATATGGGAGACCCTAAAGGTAATCATTATCTCTTTAGTCATTATTATACCCATCCGCTACTTTGTTATCCAGCCCTTCTATGTTAAGGGCGCTTCCATGGAGCCCAACTTCTATGATCATGAATATCTAATTATCGATGAAATTTCATATCGCTTTAATGAGCCAGAGCGCGGTGATGTTATTGTTTTCAAATATCCCTATGACCGCTCACAATATTTTATAAAACGCATCATCGGTTTACCCGGTGAAACCATTACCGTCAAAGATGGCCATATAAATATTAGCGATGTCAATAACCCCCAGGGGTTTACCTTAAATGAAGATCTCTATCTGCCAAATACCTACACTCAAGGCAATGAAAGTCTAGAGCTTGATAGCGATGAGTACTATATCATGGGAGATAACCGCTCTGCTTCGCTTGACTCACGCATGTTTGGCTCCATCCAAGACGGCGATATCATCGGCAAGACCTGGCTCCGCGGCTGGCCGTTAAGTCGACTTAAAGTATTTAATGATAAAGTATACTAAATTAAACATTCGAATTATGTCAAGAATTTCGAACAAACCAGTTCAGCTCCTCAAAGGTTTTAAAGATATTTTACCCGAGCACCGCAAGCATTGGGATTTTTTCATGTCTCAATCTAAAAAAATTCTTAAACACTATGATTTTCAAAATATAGATGTGCCAGTTCTTGAAGAAGCCAGACTTTTTGTAAAAGGCACTGGCAAGCATACTGATGTGGTTAGCAAGGAGCTTTATGAATTTGAAGATAAAAATGGAGAAAGAGTAGCACTTCGTCCAGAATTTACTCCAGGTATTTGTCGCGCATATATTGAGCACGGCATGATAAACAGGCCACAACCCTTAAAATTCTATTGTGTAGGCCCAGTTTTTAGGCACGATAACCCGCAAGCCGGTCGTTTCCGTCAGTTCAACCAACTCGATTTAGAAGTTATTGGCTCAGATAGCCCCGTACTCGATGCTCAGCTCATTCTTATCGGCTATAGGCTGCTTGAATCTCTTGGGTTAAAACCGCTAGTTCATATTAATAGTATTGGTTGCCAGGAGTGTCGCCCGGAATATATAACGACTTTTAAGCAATACCTTATGGTTAGTGGTAGAAAAAAAGCATTATGCGAAAACTGTCGTGAGAGATATACCAAAAATCCCTTACGTATTCTTGATTGCAAAAATGAAGAATGTCAAAATGTGCTAGCTGACGCACCTCAGATCATTGATGCTCTTTGTGAAGAATGCAAAAAACATTTTATGGCCGTTTTAGAACAGCTGGATGATTCAGAGGTTTCCTACACCCTAGATGTTAAATTGGTCCGCGGGCTAGACTACTATACGCGTACTACTTTTGAAATTGCTTTAAAAGACCAAGGAGAGCAGGGCACAAAAGCACAATCAACTCTCATTGGTGGCGGGCGCTATGATGGTTTAATAGAGCTACTTGGCGGGCGTCCAACCCCAGCTATTGGCTTTGCCGTTGGAGTTGAAAGAGTAATTTCACGCATGCGTGATTTAGGTGCCATTATACCAGAGGTTGATAAACCTGATATTTTTGTAGCCCAACTTGGTAGCGAAGCACGCAAAGAATGTTTCCATCTCTATGAACGCCTGATTGCTGAAGACGTTAAAGTAGCAGAAAGTTTCTCACAAGATGGGCTAAAAAAACAACTTGAAAAAGCAGATACCATGGGAGTAAAATTCGCTTTAATCCTAGGCCAGCGTGAACTAATTGATAAAACCATTATTCTGCGGGATATGAATTCTGGTATTCAGGAAATTATTAACTATGACAATGTAGTCTCTGAAGCTAAGAAACGCATTGGCACTCTTGGCTCAGCCGTTAAAAGTTATGTTATTGACAAACAAGACAATCTTGAGGGCGAAGAGTCTCAGGAAGATGGCAAGCCAAAAAAAAATAAGCCCAAAAAGGGCGAACAGTTCAAATACAAGCTAGACCCTCTTGAAGACAACGAGAAGATTATGAATAAGCTATAGTCTCTATGATAGAAACAGCATCTCCTCAGCCAGAAAAAAAGGACCCTCCACCCAAGGAACGAGATCCCAACCAGGAACTTAAGGATCTTGTTTTACAAAAAGCACAAGAATTAGAATATAGTCTTGATCTAGCGCCAAACAACGAAACAACAGTAAGCCCAAAGGAAGTTGCCCCTCTCATGAATAAGCTACATATCCCCGGCCAGCAGATTACGCAAGAAGAATTAGCGTTACTATTAACTTACGCCAACCAACAGATTAATAAATCAAACCAACCCGCCGAGGCACCATTAGTTGAACAGTTAGATAAGAAGAGAATCGAGGGCACTCAGCCCGAGATTGGGTATAAGTCAGTAGAGCACATTCCCCAAAAAGAATGGGAAAAGAAATATAGTGAGGAATGGACAATCACACGCAAGATGATTGATGAAAATTTTTTACCCAAAATGCCTCCAGAAGCTCAAAGTGAATGTCAGGAAAAAAATTTAAGTTTCTTTGATTTTATCAATCAAGAAGCCCAAAAACTTTCTTCTTTAAATGATCAAGGAGAAATAGAAAAAAGAGCAAGAGAAATAGTAGTATCTTGGTTTCCACATGAAAAGAAGCATGACTTTAGTGAGTTATCTACAATGCTTGTTAATAAAGCTATTTTCTACCAATATTCTGACGAGCCAGAATTTGAGGAAGAGGAATCAACCGTCTTTTATTCAGGGGAGAATCATAACCATGAGCACACGGCATATTATTCATCCATAATAAAAAAGATGGAAAAAGATCGCAAAGGTCTTTTTATCGGCCAAAGATTATCCTATGATTTATTTAAATTGGTGGCCACCGGAGAAAATGAACAGTCCGAAAGTGAGAAATATCCGCTTACAGAAACCATAGCCTATAATTCGTGCAAGGATACTTTTTGCTTTTATCCTGAAGAGCTAACCACAAAACTCTTATTAGACGCACAGCAAGGAGAAGACGAAGAATCAAAAGCCCAGAAACTAGCTCTTTTTATTAAGATAACTAGAGACGGCCTTGACCCCGGTAATCACGATATTATACCTCAAGACCCATCCCAAAGGAAAGACATAGATCTCGATGAAGTTAAGTTAAACAATGACCGCCATTATCATTATTACAGCGAAATAATGGGCGTAGAAAGAACCAAGAAAAATATCCTTCAAGATATATCAGCGGTCAAGTCAAGGCTTAAAGAAAATGGTGTTGATATTGATGAGTCTATTTTCGATAATGTTAAAAAAGTTTTTAAACAGTACTTTTTAAGTAACTGCGGCTTAAAAAGATATCAATCACAATTAGGAGAGTTAAAATTATACCAGCAAGAGCCCCAAGTCTTAGCAGGAAAAATAGACAAGTACCTTACTTCTTCGCTAGAATTTCAATCATTGGCTGAAGAACTTGCTGACATCTCCAAGCTATATAAAGAAAATCTGGAAAAACGTAAAGATAGTAGTCCTCCATTAAAAAAGATACTAACTTACACAAAAAATAAAATTTCAGTAGCTACGCCATCTGTTAGATTAAAAAAATGGTTAGCGCAACCGGCACAACAAGAAAAATTAGATAAATTACATAAATATTGTACCCAGGATCAGGATAAGGCAGATGTGTTACAATTTAAGGCACTAGCAGAAAATAAAAATAATCAAGAGCAAGAGAAGGCAGGCATTGACTCACTTATAGTTATCACTCGTAAAACCATAAAGGAAGATGACGGAAATATTTTTCGTTTATCAAAAACTATTGGAATCAAAAAGGATAAACTGGGGAATAATCATGAAGTAAGAGAGCAGGTAAGCCAACAAATTAAAATCAACCAAGCAATGATTGATTTTGTTAAAAGAACAGCAACGGAGCTGGATATAGTTTTGACTGGTTAATATTTAGTTACTGGGTTTTATGTATTTCAAGATAATTACTTTTGGTTGTAAATTAAATCAGGCGGAATCTGAAACGATTTCCGCTGATTTAATTTCCACTGGTTTTTATCCTGTGCCAATCAATAAAAAACCCAATTTTGTTATTATTAATGTTTGCGCCGTTACAGCCAAAGCTGTGCGCCAGGGCAGACAAAAAACATCTTTTGTTAAAAGAAATTATCCACGCGCCAAAATTATAGTCACTGGTTGTCTGGATGAAAAGAATTGGCCCGGCGTTGATTTCTGGGTAACTAATAAAGATAAAAGTAAAATAGGCGAAATAGCTAGTAGTCACATTAAAAGTGGCCCAAAAGTAGTCAGGCCACCCTCTCTCCGTAATCGAGCTTTAATTAAAATTCAAACCGGTTGCAACAATTTTTGCACCTATTGTATTGTTCCATATACGCGAGGTAAACCAACAAGTTTGCCTGCCGGTAAAATTATTCAAGAAATTTTAAACAAAGAAAAGCAAGGTTTTCAAGAAGTTGTTCTAACTGGTATTAATATCGGCTTATATAATGATAAGGGGATTGGCAATTTAGTTCCCCTCTTAAAACTTATTTTAAAAGAAACAAAGATTGAGCGCATTCGTCTTGGCTCTTTGTGGCCAACACACGTAACTTCTTCCCTTATATCTCTTGTATCAAAAGAAGAAAGGCTCTGCCCCCACTTTCATTTAAGCATTCAATCAGGCTCACCAAAAATTTTAAAGAGCATGGGTCGCTACTACACTCCTCAAAATATCTTATCCATTGTTAATCTCGCTCGTAAAAAAATTCCGTTGATTAATTTTACCTCTGATATTATCGTCGGCTTCCCCGGAGAAGGGGAGACCGATTTTAAAAAGACTTGCCAATTAGTGGATAAGATAGGTTTTTCTAAAGTCCACATTTTTAAATATTCCAAACGTCCCCAAACAAAGGCTATATTACTTGAAAACCAGGTTAAAGATAAAGTTAAGCAAGCACGTAGTATAACCTTAAAAAATTTGGCTGATATTCGGGCAAAACAAGTTAAAGAACAGTTTATAGGTAAAAGCATGCCAATCCTCTGGGAAGAGAAAAAAGAGAACTCTTGGTATGGCTTTACTCATAACTATATAAAAGTAAAGAAAAAAGCCACTTCTTCGCAGGATTTGAAAGGTCAAATTCAAAAAATTAATGCCAAATTGTGTAATTTAATATTTTAACCAATATTTTTTTGACTATTTTGCCATTCTTTGGTATATTTTAATTACAAATAGCCTGTTTATAAGTGCTCATTTTTTGGCTATATTTAGTTACCTGCTCCATGCAGGCCTACTTAAAGAAAGGAGGTGTTAATACACCTTATGGCAGTTGAAGTTAAGCGTAAGCAAAATGAATCAGTTGAAGGCTTACTCAGACGTTTTTCTAAGCGAGTTTTACAAAGTCGTGTGATTTTTCGTGCAAAAGCCACTAAATATCGCAATAAACCAAAGACTAAAAGACAAATTAAAGAGGTAGCCCTTCGTCGCCAATATGTTAGAGCCAAAAGAGAATATTTGCAAAAAATTGGTCAATTACCAAGCGATGACGATGTTCTCGGTAATTCAGGCGGTTACAAACGAGGGTCAAGCCCACAAACTAATAGGAGATGAGTCTAGCACAAACAATTGAATCTGACCTGAAGACGGCCCTG
This sequence comes from uncultured Gammaproteobacteria bacterium, assembly GCA_964573135.1. Taxonomy (GTDB): domain Bacteria; phylum Patescibacteriota; class Patescibacteriia; order UBA2196; family GWA2-42-15; genus CAZNIO01. Next base: position 45,109 of record CAZNIO010000003.1, on the reverse strand, counting down.
CTTGGTAAAAAACAAGCTGAGGTTGATTTATTGCGTTTGTTAAAAGCAGCCCTACAAAACGAGATGATTCAGCTCAAAAAACAGGAATTGTCAGATGAAGAGACCCTTCGTATTATAAATAAGGAAAAAAAGAAAAGACAAGATGCAATTCAGTTATATACAAAAGGAAATCGTAAAGAACTAGCTGACAAAGAAAAACAAGAAATTGAATTAATCCAAAAATATTTACCCGCCCCCCTTAACCAAGAGGAAGTTGAAAAAATTACACAAAAGGTTATTGACGAGATGGGCGAAGTTGGCCCCAGCCAATTTGGTCAAGTTATAAAAAGCGTTATGGCTAAAACCAAGGGACAAGCAGACGGTAAATTGGTCAGTACGATTGTTAAAGAAAAATTAAACAGTTAGCACAAAATTGTTAATTTAACAATTCACATCCCATGCTAGAGATTTTAAAACCCAAACGTTTTATTATCCTCACAACGGCAATTTTTATTGTTATTTTTTCCGTTGTTTTTTTGTTGCCTGAAGCTACTTTAGCTCAAAGCGATGATATGTTTGGCGTTAATTACGGTCAAGGTACGGGCCTGTCTACCACCGATATTCGTATCTCTGTTGTCAGAATTATCCGCGCTATCTTGGGGGTTCTCGGCATTGTGGCCCTTTGCCTCATTATATACGGTGGTTTTGTCTGGATGACTGCTGGTGGCAATTCTGAGAAAATTGAGAAAGCCAAAAAAATACTGGTCAATACCGTCATTGGCCTGATTATCATCTTTATGGCTTTTGCCATTATTCAATATATTTTTAAGGTTCTTGAAGGCGGTCAAGGCTCTAATGCGCCGATTTGCCAAGCCCAGCAGTGTTATGGTTGTTCAAGGTGCCTTGATGATGGAAGCGGATATTTATGCGATGAGAGTTGTGGTATCACAAGCGCGCCTTGTGTGTGTTCCATTGGCCCCAGTATGTCAGAGTTTGTAGTAGATGCCGTTCATACCTCTCATGGAGCACCACTTAGCAATGGTTTGCCAGAAGAGAAAAGCAACGTACATTGGTGTAGTAAAGTTCAAACTATTTTTAATAGAAATGTCGATATAAGTACCATTGTTGATGCACATAACGCTGACAATTTAAAAATAGCTGCCATTGCCGGCATTCAGGGCATTCAGCAGGGCAACTGGGATGCTCGCAGTAATGTTTTAGTTTATTCACCGCTCGGTAGTGATGGGAGTAGTACTTTTGATAACCGGGAAGTTATTGCCATTGGCAAAAAACACAATCACGAATATGATATGCCTTCAAGCATTGAAGATGCCTCTCCCGAACCTCTTTTCTTAAGATCTTGTTCCATAGGGGCAGACTGTGATGAAGCTTCATCAGCTGGTGTGCAATGGAATTTCTTTGTTGGTAACGAAGGAGATGAGGTTGACCCATTTATTGTTAGCGCTTATCCAAGAATTGATGACGCCAACCCTGATATGAATGTTTCTCGTGATCCTGTTGTCGACGTTACTTTTTCAGAAAATATAGATGCTACCAGCATACTTGACGTTAATGGCATTAATCCATATCCAGGACGACTCTATTTTCAGAAAGTTGAAAGCGACGGTAGTTTAACTCAAATTGCCAATAATCTTATCCATCTTGTTATTAAAAACAACGGCTTTAGATTCTATTTAGAAGACCCTAATTTGCTTGATGCTTTTACTGCCTATCAAGTTACCGTCCAGGACGTAACTGATCTATGTAATAACAAAATGCTGGAACCCGTCACCTGGCGGTTTACCACCAATGATAGAGTTCCTGGAGTAGCTGGATATTATCCGACTGGAACTAACGCCTGCCCAGACACCCGCACCAGTATTACATTTAATACAAGTATGTATTATGATGAGGTCACTCTTAATATAGGTGTGGAGGGTTACGGACCTTCTACATATATATTAGCTCCTGACCAAGATGGTAAAACAAGCACAACCTTTGATCGTAGTACCTCTGAAAATATTCTTGGAGAATTTCGTATTGTGGATGTCGATGGAAATAATATTAGTAATAATTATCGTGTTTTTGAGTTTATACCCACTGGTGGCTTAGTTGAAAATACCAGCTACTATGTCAATGTTGTCACCAATAAAATTATTAATGCCGATAGAACAGCCCTTGCCAAGTCATGGGAGTTTGGCGTCACTGATCTATCAGCTTGCGTCTGTGCCCCATATATTACCCATTTGAGCAAAGATCAGGGTCCTATTGGAGACTGCTTGACTCTCAGTGGCTACTGTTTCACCGGAACTCAAGAGCAGCCAGCCACCATTGAATATATTAATTTTGATTCAAAAGATGCTCAAGTTGGTGCAGGCTATAGTAACCGAGCTGTTGGTACCACCGTTCCTGCGGAGTTTAATCAGGGAGATCGGCCACAAGTCAGTTTGGCTATTAACTATTCCAGTGGTAATAACGTACCACCTAGCAATTCCAAAGAATTTTATATCACTCCAGGTGAAGCCACTGGCCCCTGTCTTTGGTCAATCAATCCCGATCAGGGCCCGCCGGGAACAAATCTTACCTTAGGTGGCACTCGTCTATTACCCCTTAATGTTGCTGATTTAGATGGTATGACAACTTCTCAAGTTGTTTTCACTCCTGGAGTTCCATTCGAAGTCACAGATATTAATAATTGGACCAATGATTTAATTAAAGGAGTTATTGTCCCAAATGGCGCAAAAGACGGACCAGCTATAATCAACGCTGATCATGGACAAAGCAACGGTATATTTTTTAATGTGTGGGAGTGTGGCGACAATGTTATTGATCCAGGCGAGGAATGTGATTTAAATAATGTTCCTGGTGAATGCCAGGATCATGGTTTTGTTGGTGGTAATCTATTATGCTACTCTTCGGGAAGTACAGATCCAATTACCGGGCAGGATGTTAGTTGCTATTTTGATACCACAAGCTGTTCTAACGCTCCTGGCGTTGTAGAAAATAGTCAATGTCTCTTGGTTTGTGATGGTGGTGACAACCATGGTAATCGTTGTTTTCGCGACAGCGATTGTCAAGGCACGGCGCCAACACTTGATGGCCAGTGTGTCATTGATGTGATACCAAGTGCTAATCCTTTTCGTAATTCAAGAGACGCTTGCTTAAACACTATTGTCTCAGCCAACTTTAACATCGACCTTGATCCAGCCTCAGTTAATTCGTCAAATATTTTCATGCAGAAGTGCGATGATGACACTTGCCAAAATGTTAACTCCGCTCATCTAGCTACCGCTCTAACAACTGCCGGTAGTAAAAGTTTTCGATTGGACCCAGACAGCAACTTAGCGATCAATACTACCTATCAGGTAACTATCACCACTGGAGTTAGCAGTCTTGTTGACAATGTGCCAATGCAAAACCCATATATCTGGCACTTTAAGACTAAAAATGATGCAGCGCCCTGTCCGATTGAAAGAGTTTACGTTGAACCACCTCATTATATAATAAACGGAGCGAATGTGGCTGGTAACTACCGTGCTGATGCCGTTGCTCCTTTAGCCTCAACTAATTGTGCCTTAATTAGCCAAGAATATGATTGGCAGTGGGGCATTGATGACCCAGACTTAGGCGTTGACGCCCAAGAAGATGGTGCTGATGACGCTCATGCTATTATAACCTCTGGTACACAAGCTGGTTCTGTTTACGTGCGTGCCACTAATTTGGACGAAAATAAATTTGCTCGTGGATCATTAAATATTAATATTGATTCTTGCCGACTTGCGCCAGGTGTTTGTGACCAAAATTGTCCTGGTAGCGTTTGTGATATTGAAGCCGACAGGTGTACCCCGGTTATTCAGAGTCTAAGTCCAGATAATGGCCCTGCTGGTCGCTGGACTACCATCCAAGGTTGCTATTTTAAATCAAAAGGGCAAAGCAGTAGTATTAATTTTGGCAGTACCCAGGTTAGTCTTTATCCATGCTCTTCTTCCTGGACAGACACTCAGGTCATTGTTGAGGTTCCAGTGGTCAGCCAAGGTTCTCATGTGGTTACACTAACAGATGCTTATGGATTGAATACAGTACAAAGTAATAATGGTAACGGGAATTTCACAGTAACGTCTAATTGTAATGGCATTACAGATAATATTCCTGGAATTTGCTCACTTAGCAGATATCAAGGCCAGCCTGGCGATGCTGTTGGTATCTCAGGTAGTAATTTTGGTACTACCAAAGATTTAGTTACTTTTAACAATATTACAGCTGCTACTTCCAATTGGCTTGACGCCAACATATCTACTCAAGTTCCAGATAGCGCTAGCACTGGCGACGTTATCGCTACAGTGGCAAGCTGTCCCAGCAATGGGCTTAAATTCACAATTGCAGGTGGTGGCGAAGGAGCGCCCTGTGATTCAAATTTGAGTAACCAGCCTGTTTGTGATGCTGATAACAATATGTGCTGGCAAGGTTTCTGGTGTGATCCCGATGCTAATTGTACCTGCCAAAAATCACCAAGTCCTTCAATTTTAAGTTATTCGCCAACAGGTACTGACGCCTGCCGTAATGCCATGGTTAGTCTCACCTTTGATAGAGAGATGAACTTAAATTCTATTAATTCAACTACCTTAAAACTTGAATATTTGCGTACAGATGGGCGTGGTTGTGATGGACAGCCACCCGCTAATGTCTATAACCCCACCTTAAAAGATAGAGTTATTGCTTTTTTCCGCAATCTATTATCTAAAGAGAGTTTTGCTCAAAGCGGTACCTATTGTCCAGTTGATGGCAAGGTTACAGCCCACAACGTAAACGGCAAGACAGTCACATATTTTAGGCCAAGTGATTTACTTGGGCAACCAGACAGCTCAGTCACACATCGTATTTTTGTCGCTGGGAAGAGCAATGGAGTCAAAAGCGTTCTTGGTGGCATTATGGAAAATGACTATACTGACGGACTCTTTACCGTAGGTAAAAATGTTTGCGATATAAATCATGTCAATGTTAATATAACCAGTGGTGCAGGTAGCGACGAGTCAACCAAAGAGGATACAGCCTATGACTATTTTACCTGCGTTACTCGCCTCAATGGCTGCCCAGACGATGTCAATCCAGGCGTCGCCGACAATCAGCATGGTTATTTAGCTACAGCCAGAGATATATCAGATAACTTGCTGGTAGCTGATTTTGCTTGGAAAGAAAATCCTTCCTCACAAAGCCTTATTATCTTATCAGCCACCGACACCGAAGAAGTAGAGGTCACTCCAGTTGATCAGAGCGGTAATACCACTCTGATAGTTACAGGCTTTGATCCAGATGATGGCGATCCAAATTATGGCTCTGCCAGCCAAGCCATTACTATCACTAACTTTATTTGTCAGAATCCATGGCCTTCTTTCGACCAGGCTTTCCCCTTTAACGACAGTCTCTCCAATTGTGCATCTGGATTTTGCCATGATATGACATTTTCAGCTTTCTATTGCAGGGATTTTGGCAATAGTGAAAAGTATTGCCAAGATTCTGGACTTGCTTGCGCTGACGACAGTGATTGTCCCGACAACTCTGATTGCCCAAGGGGGGAGTGTGTATGTCTTGGTTCAGATACTGACGATCTGCCGGCTTTGGCAATTCCAGGTACCATTCTTGGAGAAACAAATGGTACTTGCATTGGTGGGGCTAACCATGGCGCAGTTTGTGCGGGGTACGGTAGCTGTGGACTTGGATATTGTCGTAAAGTTATGAAAGAATTCCTCTTTTCTTTCCCTCAAAGTCAAGATAATAATACTCATTGGTGTGAAAATAGCCTGACTCCTTGTCAGGCCAATCAAGATTGTGTTGCCAATACCAGTTGTCAACTTAACACCGACGTTGTTGGTATCAGAATTTATAGTAACTCAGAACATCTGTCACCATCTGCTTGGTACAAGAAATATATGGGTGAATCAGGGGGACACTCCATGCTAAAAGTTGATAATTACGACGCCTTAAGTGTTAGTCAAGACACATTTATTGGCACTGCAGTTGATACTAATCCCACTGCAGTTGATACTAATCCCACTGGTAGTCATAATATATTTACTAATATTTTTCGAATTTCATATTCTGTTAAAAAGGGTGAAGAAAACAAAATAGATGAACTCCCTAACCCCATTACAAGAGAAGTTTTCCAAAGATTTTATAAAAATTTTGTGTTTAATGCTAATTTAGGTGAAAATCTACGTTTATGTACTAATAGTGATACTTGGTGTACTAAAGACAGTCAGTGTGGCACTGGATCATGCCAGGCACCCAAAGACAAGTTGGCTCGTGATGCCAGGAGAATTGGCGGTATTGGCGAAATGTCATATCATCTTGAACTTTATCGTGGCCATTGTAGTCTCAGTCAAAACTTAGCTTGCCACACAGATTCTGATTGTCCAGAATATATATTCGACGATCCTCGCAGTGAAATTTGTGTTGCCTCAGGCGCCACAAGCTATCCAACCCTATCTGCCGGTAGTTACTTGCAGGGTCAAAGTGTTTCACTTTGGGATTCTTGGCCATCCACCTTGTCTTCTGAAATTAAAGCCAGTCTGCTACTTGATCCATTAAATGAAGGCACTAACTGCCCAGATGACGTGTATAATAAGGAATGTTGGGATCTTGAAGCAAAAAACTTTAAGTGTGAGCCAGGTTCGCATATGTTCCATTACAAATCCGGTAGTAATGGCAATAGTTATGATCTCTATGCTAATATGGAATATTCAAATACCGGCTGGCAACCCGCTAATAGTCATTATCGCACCAACTTTGTACAGCCATGTTCTCCTGGTACATATAATTTAATATATAATTCAATCCAATCAGCCTATTAATTAAAATTAAATTCAAAATATTATGTTTGAAGACAAAGTAGCCCCGCAACAAAATGCCCCAGCCAGTGTTCCCAGTGATCCAATTACACCAGGAACTAAGCCAGCCCCAGAGTTTGCGCCCAACGCTGGCGAGCCAGCACAAACTAAAGAACCAGATGATATTTTTGCTACGCCAGGTGCCACGCCCGAGGCTCAAAAAACGGCTACCGGTCTTGCCCCCACACCAACTCCTGCTCCAGTCCAGCCCCAGGCAGAAGGCGCTCAAGTTCCGCAAGCTCCGATTGAGCCAGCTATAAAAGCTACACCCTCGGTTTTTACTCCTAAAAGTGGAGTTGTTCCAGATTCTCAGCTCACGCCAAACCACTCTCAGCGACCCAAGGGAGGTAAAAATATTGTTTTCCTTGTTGTTATTATCCTACTCGTTTGTGTTGCTGTAGCCGCTGCAATTTGGTGGTTTATGTCGCGAGGTGACAATACCCCATCAGAAAATCCTAATTTGACTAATCCTTACGAATATCTAGATGAAGAAACTGATGACACGCAAACCCCAGAAGCAGATAATTTGGGTGATACAGTAGATGATGCTGAAGACCTTTATATACCTCCATCTGATTCACCAAAAGATTCAGATGGTGATGGATTATCTGACGAAGATGAGATGATTTATGGTACCAGCACCAGTAGTTCAGATACTGATGGTGATGGTTTATTTGATCGAGAAGAGGTAGAAGTATACAACACTGATCCGCTCAAAGCCGACACTGATGGTGACAGCATGGACGACAAAGAGGAACTTTTGAGTGATCGTGATCCGCTAGAAGCTGATAGTAAGCCGGGTTATTATAAAAATACTACACACAAATTTGAAGTTCAATTGCCAGAAGGCATGGTGCTTGAAAGCGAGTCCGGCAACATTTTAAGATATAATGATAATATTAATCAGCTTAAGCTTTATCTTGTCGTAGATATTGAAGAAACAGATCCAGTTTCACCAGATATTGCATATACCATCTCAGAAAGCGACCAAGGCTATATATTAGTTAATAAAACAAGCAAGTTGCCAGATAATACCCCAACTTCAACCGTTTTTGGTACTAACTATTTAACATCAAGCAACGGACATACTTATATGTTCCGCTACATTGCTACAAAGCGCTCAACTGAGCACCAGGCAGACTTTGAATACATACTTAGTAGTTTTAAGCTTTTACCCTAATGGAAAAACAAAAAGACGAAAAAATAGCCCAGGTAAATTTGCCTCATGATATAATTACTGAAGACTTTGAAGTTAAGACTATACCTCAAAAGTTTTTATCTGTTCGACCATCTTCTGCAGGTCATCACATAAAGCTCACAGGAACAAAAAAAACCGTCGTCATTGGAGTTGCGATTGTTGTCGCTCTTGGCATTTTAATGATTTTAGCTGCCTGGCTTTTTTTGCGTAGTGTCGAAGAAGATGAACAACCGCTAACTATTACGCCAATAGCCGAGGTGGAAGAGCCAGTCACAACAGGAGAGCCAGAGGACAACCCTCCGCCAGTTGAGGATAATAGTGATCAAGATCTTTTAATTCTTGACACTTGGACACACATTTCAAATGATCCTTATGGGTACAAATTCAAGTACCCATCTCAATGGACAAAAGAAGACATTTTATCTAATTATCCAACTGCCAAAGAAGCTTTTAGTTTAAAAGGTATATCCGATACAATCCATCTAACTTTCGCCGTTTTCTCAACTTCTGAAGAAGAAAGCCTTGAAGACTGGCTTAATACTAATTCCACATACAGCGACCAGTCAGAAATTTTTGAGTTGGCAGACGTCTCAGCCTATAAATATATTGAAGAAGCTGGAGGCTATTCAATTTACAGTCGCCGAGGAGAAAATATTTTTAATTTGATCTTTACTAAACCCAAAAACCAAACGCTATCACAAGTCTATACGCAAATTTTGGCCAACTTTGAATTTACAGGCGAAGACAATTTATCTTATGACATAGGTGAATATCCAGATGACGGCATCTATGATGTACAAGAATTTTTTCCAGCCAGTGATCTGGATAACGATGATTTAAGCGATTTAGAAGAAAATCTTTTTGGTACAGACGAGAACAACGCTGACACAGATGGTGACAGCTACGCTGATGGCCTTGAAGTCACCAATGTGTATGACCCCCTAATTGTCGGTGACGCCAAGCTGTTTAATTCAAATCGCATGGCTACCTTTATTAATAATAAGTATAAATATAATTTACTTTACCCGCTTGCCTGGGAAAAAAGGGGAACAGAAGAAAATGCATATTTCTACGCCCCTACTGACGAATTTATTGCCGTTATAGTTGAACCAAACCAGGGCGAGCATGGCTCTATTGAAGACTGGTATTTTGATCAATACGGCCAGTCAGCAGGCCAAAATCAAGAAATTCAAATTGATAATATGCCTGGGCTTAAATCAGAAGATGACTTGCGGGCTCATGTCATGCTGGGTGATAATATTTATAGCTTTATCTACAATGCTGGTCTTAGGCAAGATATCAATTTTTTAACAACCTTTAATATGATTATTTCAAGTTTTAAGTTGATGCACTAATTATGATTGGAATAAACAACAAGGTTAAAGCCAGCGTAGATACTAAATATATATCTCAAGCTTTAAAAAAAATTAGCCGAGTGCTCAAAATTAAGAAGATAGACATATCAGTTGTCCTAGTTGGCGAGCTCGAAATGAAAAAACTCAACCTAGATCTTCGTAAAATAAATAAGCCTACCGATGTTTTGAGTTTAAGCTATGATTTTGATGGCACTCATCTTGACGGTGAAATTATTATTTGCTACCCGCTTGCTAAAAAGCAAGCTAGCCTCTACCACCACACCATTAAAAAAGAATTAACAATATTATTAACACACGCCATGTTGCATCTAGTTGGCTATGATCATCAAAAGAAAAAAGACAGGCACGCAATGCAGAAAGTAGAGGAGCAGTTGGGCGCTAACTTACTACAACGTACTTTATGTTAAAAATTAGAAAACTAATTCGTAGTTTCAAATATGCTATTCGTGGCTTCAGATTTGTTTGGCAAGAGCAAAATTTTCGTATTCAATCTGTCATCGCTGTTGTTATAATTTTTTTAATGTTTTATCTCGGTCTTGCCAAGCTTGAAAAAGTAGTTCTCTTAATCGTTATTATCTCAGTTTTAGTTCTTGAGGCACTGAACACAATTTTTGAACATCTCTCAGATATTTTAAAACCACGTATTCACAACTATATTTTAATTATAAAAGACATTATGGCCGCCACAGTTCTCTTGGCCTCATTTGGTGCGGTAATCATTGGCTTAATGATCTTTTGGCCATACATTTTTCGCTAACAAGAGACAATTTTTTAGCTGTTTACAAATATTGTTCAGCTTGCCCTGGTTAGTAGTGGACAAATACTTGGCATAAATTATATTTTAGTCTATAATAAAGCATAGGTGGATAATTTAAACACCAACACATATATGAAAGAAAAATTCATTACAGGCCTCGATATTGGTACCGCCTACGTCAGATCCGTCACTGGTCAATTCAATGAGCAAGACGGTAATTTTTATATCGTCGGTTGTGGCGAAGTACCCTCTGTCGGTATATCTAAAAGCACTATTGTTAGTATTGAAGACGCGGTTTCATCAGTTACCGCTTGTCTTGAGCAAACCGAAAGAATGATCGGCTCTCCTGTCGAGAATGTTTTTGTTGGTATTTCAGGTTCACACATTGTTACCCAAGAATCCAAAGGTGTAGTTACCGTTTCTCGGGCTAACGGTGAAATCAAAGAAGATGATGTCGAGCGTGTCGTCACCGCTGCTCAAGCTGTGGCCACCCCGCCCAACTATGAAATATTGCACGTCATTCCCAAGAGCTTCACCATAGATAATCAAAGTGGCGTCAAAGATCCCATCGGCATGACTGGCATTAGATTAGAAGTTACCGCTCAGATTATTCTTGGTCTTTCGTCTCAAATTAAGAATTTAACCAAAGCCGTTTATAGGACAGGAGCTGAGATTGATGATTTAGTCTTGTCTATTTTAGCCAATGCTGAAAGTGTTTTGACCAAAAGGCAAAAGGAACTTGGTGTGGCTTTAGTTAATATTGGCGAATCAACAACTTCTATAGCTGTTTTTGAAGAAGGTGAATTGCTAACCACCAGCGTCTTGCCAGTTGGTTCAAATCATATCACGGCTGATATTGCCATTGGCCTTAGAACCTCACTCGACGTTGCTGAAGATGTTAAGTTAGAATATGGCCAAGCCGTTTCAGATGATATTAATAAAAAAGATGAAATTGATCTATCTGATTTTTCAGATACTGAAGAAGACAGTGTTTCTCTAAAATATGTAGCTGAAATCATTGAAGCTCGTATGGAAGAGATTTTTGATCTAGTTGATAAAGAGCTTATAAAAATTGATCGGTCAGGCCTCTTACCCGCTGGTGTGGTTATTACTGGCGGTGGATCGCAGCTGCCAGGTGTTACTGATGTTGCCAAAAAGAGATTTCGTCTACCAGCATCTTTGGGCCACCCACTAAATATACACACAGCCATTGATAAGGTTAATAGCCTTGAATTTACCACTGCTGTTGGTTTGGCTTTTTGGGGAAAGGAACTGGTTGGTGCTTCAGGCAAGAAATTAATCAACTTTAAGTTACCAAAAATTCAATCAATTACCGAAATTAGCGTTAAAGCTAAAAAATGGTTTAAATCATTAATTCCATAAATTAAAAAATTGTCCCCTTGACTATTTTTAAATAGTCTATAAGATAAGGGTGTAATCAGTATAAGTATTTTGGTATATCAACATTTAAATTGATCTCTAGCGCACAAATGTTGATTTGCTAAAGTATTAATAAATAGGCTATGGCAACTAAAAAGAATAAAAAAACGATTGAAGTTAAGCCAGATATCGAAACTTTTGCTAAGATTAAGGTAGTCGGTGTTGGTGGTGGCGGTGGATCGGCGGTTAATCGCATGGTCTCTGGGAATCTGCGCGGAGTCGATTTTGTGGCTATTAATACCGATGCTCAGGCACTTCACCAAAGTTATGCTAAAAATAAATTACACATTGGCCGGACTGTAACTCGCGGATTAGGAGCTGGCATGAACCCAGAGCTTGGTACTAAATCAGCTGAAGAATCTTCCAGTGAAATTCGTGAAAATCTTAAAGGTTCTGACATGGTTTTTATTACTTGTGGATTGGGTGGCGGAACAGGCACTGGAGCTTCCCCAGCTATTGCAGAAATCGCCCGTGACCTAGGTTGTTTGACAGTTGCTGTAGTTACCCGACCCTTTGCTTTTGAAGGCGCTCAGCGCCGCACCATTGCTGATAAAGGATTTGAAGAAATAAGTTCAAAAGTTGATACTATTATAAGTATCCCCAATGATAGAATTTTACAAATTATTGATAAAAAAACATCTTTGCTTGACGCCTTCGCTGTAGTTGATGACGTTCTATCTCAAGGTGTGCAGGGAATTTCAGAATTAATTACTCAGCCAGGATTGATCAACGTTGACTTTGCTGATGTAAAGGCTGTTATGAAAGATTCAGGTTCAGCCCTAATGGGCATGGGACGCGCCAGTGGTGAAAACAGAGCAGTTGACGCTGCTAAAATCGCTATTGATTCACCTTTGCTTGAATTATCCATTGAAGGCGCAAAAGGAGTACTCTTTACAATTTCCGGTCCCAAAGATCTAAGTATGAATGAAGTTAATGAAGCTGCTAGATTAATTACTGCATCTGTTGATACTGGAGCTAAAATCATTTTTGGATCCACCGTTAATGAAGCTGCTAAAGATGAAGTTTCGGTGACTGTTATTGCTACCGGCTTTGGTGAAGAAACCAAAAAAAGAGATTCCAAGTTTGACGGCTTAAATGCTTTTTCACAAAGCGTAAAATCCGGTCCCGCATATATGCCTCAGGTTGGTAAAGACGCTCCATACGATGGTCAAGCTGAAACACCTCAAGACACCAAAAGCACTGCCAGGAAAAAAAGTAAAATTACAGTTAAAAGCAAAGAGGAAGAAGAGAATTTTGATGACAGTGGAGAAGACCTGGAAATCCCGGCCTTCATTCGAAGAAAAATGAGATAATCTTTAAAATATTATTAATAAACGGCTTATAAATTAACATGAAAAAAAATATGGCCAAATTGACAAAATCTCAACTCATGCAGGCACTTGCCGAGAAAAACGACATGAGTAAGAAAGATATCATCTCTTTCATGGAGAATCTAACTGAGCTAGCTTATAGCGAAGTTGTAAACAGCGGCGAATTCATTCTTCCTGGACTTGGGAAATTAGTTAAGGTAGACAGAAAAGCTCGCGAAGGTAGAAATCCAGCTACTGGTGAAACCATCCAGATCCCTGCTAAGACTGTAGTTAAGTTCCGTGTTGCTAAAGCTGCCAAGGACGCAGTACTCTAGAAAGAGTGTAGCTATTCGGTATATAATATAAAAACCCCGACATTTGTCGGGGTTTTTGGTACTGGGTCGTGGACTCTGTTAGAACTAGAATCCAGGAAAGTCAGGAATATATCTATATGCCTACAGTGTCATAATTTCTTTATTAATTAAAAAATATCCTATTATTTCTTAATTATAATCCCTCCATCTGTATCTTATCCAAATCACTATCAGTGATACCCAAAGCCAAACTTTCAAACAACGTCATTAAATTTTTCCATGTTACTTCCCATTTTTTACCATTGAAATCTACGTACCAAATTCTTCCTCTATCTTGTACTTGTAAGAGTATTTTACCTTTTAATCTATCACCAATCGATGATGTCCAATTATCATTGTGCATTGGAATTTTATCTAAATCAGCATCAGTAATACCCAATGATAACTTTTCGAATAAAGGTAAAGCATTGGCGAATGTTACCTCATGTCGCCTGGCGTCACCTGGATTTACATACCAAATACGGCCACGGTTTTGGACTTGGAGGAGGAGTTTGCCTTTGAGCCTATTACTCAATGTTTTATCAATTGTTGCTTTTTTTGCAACTAGTTTAGGCGAAGTGTTGTTATTATCACTGATAGTGGTTGTCTCAGGGGAATCATTAACAACATTATCCAAAGGTAGCGATGGTATAGGTTCATCTAGAACAGCAGTAGGATAAATATATCTACTTAATCCTGTAGCTGAACAATTGTTACCATGAACATCAACCCTTATCTTATAATGCTCTTTTCCTTTTGTATATAAGTTGCTAGACACTCGTTCGGTATAATATTCACCCGCAGGTGATCTTTTAATTAAAATTTGTGCAAAATTAAACTTACCCGAACTGGGATCACTAGGTAATTGATGGTGCTGAGTTTTGTCTGTACTTCCAGAACCGGGAATTAATCCATAATATATATTCTTATTATTGAACACATCTAAATTTAATTTATTCGTTTCATAATGCCATTCATAAAAAGTCATAGGAATAACTATCTCGGTTCCATCTTGTAAAACCTCTGCTACCAGCCAGACATTAGCGTATTGGCCGTTACATGGAGTTTTCCATCTAACAAAATATCTTGACGCATTTGCATAAAGCTTGTTAGTGCCAATATCAACAATCACCTTGTTCTGACTGATGTTATTTAAACTAGTAGAATTAATTAAACTAAAATTCTGGTCTCCCTTATCTATTATTACATATTGATTCATCTTATCTTCCAAATAAACAGAATCGCTTGTCCCAGTATTAGCATAACCTTTAGCCCATATTTTATATAAACCAGACTTAAACATTTTGGGGAGTTGCCATTCAAATGAATTATTGCTTGCATTAGTGTCGACATCAATAAGCCCATTTGTAATATCCGAATTTCCAGCACAATGTATTTCCTTTACTGCGGATAAGCTCTGCATATCATCATGCCAACAAATTTGTGCTTCTAGCATTAGCTTATCTAAGCCTGTTTGCACCCAACTAAAAGTAATAGAGTCGTTTACGGCAAGATACTGCCCCTCTTTGGGAGTAATAATTTCTAATGTAACCTCGTTATTAGCTGATATATTGTTGAATGGCAAAATTATGCATAAGGCCATAAAAATAAATTTTTTCATACTTTTATTATTGATAATTAATTATTATATATACATTTAAGTATAAATAAAAAATTAAGTTTAGGCAATTTTTTTGAGCTGCGAGCAGATCCCTTTTAACCAAAAAAACACCCTCTCGCGAGGATGCTTTTTTACTGGGTCGTGGACTCTGTTAGAACTAGAATCCAGGAAAGTCAGGAATATATCTATATGCCTACAGTGTCATAATTTCTTTATTAATTATGCAATACAAAAAACAATGTAGATCCTGACAATTTTGCATCTTTCCCATAATTTAGCTAAAATTAAATCATCAACTAAATGCCAGTAACCCAATGAAAGTGAATAAAATTGTCCTTATCGATTACACTAAAAAGTCGTTAAAAAATGATGTTCTTGATAGATTAAAATCCCTATCAATTTTTTTGGTTTTTGTAAGCAGTTCTAATAAACAGAGTTTATATAAAGAGGTCAAAGATGCAGATGTTCTTTTGATAAAATACTTAACTAAGATTAATAAAAAAATAATTGACCTCGCTCTAAATTTAAAATATATAGGAACTGATTCAATCTCAGTTAGCAAAATTGATGTTGATTATGCAGCTTCAAAAAATATTGTTGTGACAAACACAGCGGGATATTGTGATAATAGTATTGCAGAATTTGTTTTTGCTACCTTGCTTTCCTGTGCAAGAGAGCTAGAAAATGCGCGAGCCAATGTTAAAAAGAATAATTTTGGGGTTGACCAATATCTTGGCTGGGAATTAAAAAACAAAACCTTTGGCATTATTGGTTTAGGCAGGATTGGTAAAAGAGTTGCTGAACTTGCACTGGGCTTAGGAATGAATGTCAAACATTTTTCCAAATCAAAAAAAGAAAATCTAGAGCAAGGAGGCATCCAATTTCGTAAGCTTAATGATTTGTGCAAGGAAAGTGATATTATAGGATTGTTTATTCCTGATGATAAAACAACAAATTCGATCATGAATGGGGTTGTCTTAAATAATATTAAAGAAAATTCAGTAATAATTTCCATAAGCCATACGGATGTTTTTGATTTTGATAACTTAATTAAGAATCTTAATGAAAATAGATTCTGCTTTATACAAACGTATTTTGACACAATTCCAAGCGAACATAAAAATAAGCTAATGAAAACCAAAAACGTAATATTATATCCATCGATTGCAGTAAAGACCAAAGAGGCAATAGAAAAACAACAAGGTATTCTTATAGAGAATCTGCAGTCTTTTATTTTGGAAAAGCCTAGAAATAAAGTGAACTAGGACACACCAGCTTGTAGGTACTTTTACTCAACTTCAAAACCCCCTAAAATAGGGGGTTTAATAATTTTTATGGGGTCGTGGACGCTGTTAGAACCAGAATTGCTAAAAGTGAGGAATATATCTATATGCCTACAGTGTCATAAACGATTTATTAACGCCATTTTTAAGTAGTCAAAGACCCACTCAATTGTTTGAGTGGGTCTTATTAATATATCCCTTTTTACCAATTACCTAGCCCCGCCCTATCAGGAGAAACATATTGCATGCCATGAGCTCCAGCGCAAGGATCATTTTCTACTTCCTGAATAATAGCAAAAGCTCCCCAAATAACCTCTCCAATTTCTGCACCTTCTGCTGTATGCCAATAACCATCTTCAACATAAGCGTCAGCTGGAGCGGCCACAATTTTGACAAAGTAATTCCACTTACATGTTTCACCTTCTTCTTCATATTCGCCTGATTGATGATTTGTCAGCCAAGCGCCAGATCCAATATATGAATCATGGCCATAATGGCGATCAAGAAAACCATCCCCGTCACAATCCTTATTTGATAACCAAGCGTCATTCCATTTCATGGCCAATTTATCCTCAGTCCATTCTTGGCACCAGGCTGCATCGCGATAAGCGTCGCAATAACCACCTTTAAACATACGGCCTTGATAATTATATCCCCAAGCATCAAAGCCAAGTTCGATTACAGTTCCATCAGAGGCTAAAAGTTCACCACTTTGAATGGTGGTACATTTATCACTACCTCCTTTACCCGGAGCCTTACTAGCTGCATTGGCCGTGACCGTAACTCCGACTACCAAAAGCATTAAGATTAAAATAAAACCTAATTTTTTCATAAAATTATAATTTTAAGATTAATAATTTAAATCACGACCTTTCACTGTTATTATACAGCACCTTTGGGCTTGAATCAAAAAACACTAAAATACCTGTGGCGCGCCAGACGGAGCTACTAGCAGATCCCCTTTAACCAAAAAACACCTCTACTCGAGATGTTTTTTGTGGTACGCCCACTAGGATTCGAACCTAGGACCTTCTCCTTAAAAGGGAGCTGCTCTACCAGCTGAGCTATGAGCGCGTAATGTTAAAAAATAGATGACATCAAGCCTTCATTATCATCTAAAAAAATTATATCAAAAATACTTAGGATTGGCAAGCAGCTGTATTTGACAGTTGGGGATTAATCTGGCTAAAATAAAGTAATGTAATAAAAATAAACCAATAAATATTTAAAATTAACTTTCATTATAAAAGGAGAAATTGATAATGACAAAAAAAATTGCAAGACACTCAGGTGGTGATTTAAGTACTAGTGCACTTAAGCTCTTCGTTATGAGCCAGTCAGGTGAATTTGACTTAGCGTCAATTCCCATGCGAGGTTCTACCAGTTGGAAGAATGAATCAGCGCATGATTTGTCTGAAGTGCCCAAAATGATTCTTGAGGCCCTCTTTAAGCTCCATGATAGAGGATGGGATTTTTCTTATGGAGGGTCGATGTCATTCTCCGTTCGTCAGCACGATATGGTCCTACTCGATCAGTATAAACAGCCAGTGATTCCAGCTTTAAGCTGGCGGTTTAAATTTGGCAAGCCAGAGATCAAGGAAATTAAAATCATCAAAGAGTTGGGTGCGGAAAAAATTGTGGGACCCATAGAAAATCGATTTATTATAGTTAAGTTAATGTGGGTTTTGAATCAATGTCCATCTCTCAAGAATAGGGTTTATAAAGTCATGACCACCGGCGATTGGATCGGCGGTAAGTTAACCGATACCGATTCATTGAGTACGTCAGATGGATTAAGTAATGGATTGTTGGATCAAAAAACAAAAACATTAGCCAAGACCCTTCTCAATAAAGTCGGTATTAATTATATTTGGTTTCCATCTGTAATACAAAGTGGGGAGTTTGTTGATAATATCACCGGTCAGGGAAACGATCCAGCATGGCGAGTAATCAGAGGAATTCTAGAAGGATGGGAGATATATTCCCCCTTGGGAGATAACCATGGCGCCGCCGTAGGGTGCGGGTTATATGATGAGTCAAGCATCATAGTGTCTGCCGGTACTAGTGGTACGGTGAATCGGATATGCGAGCCAACAATGGCACTCGCAGGTAAGTCTCTTAGTTTTGAGTATTACCAGAAGAAATTATCACTCATCATGATGCATCACTGTGGGTCATGGTATGATTATGATTTTAAGAAATCATGGTGCACTAGCATGGATCATCCAGAGATGAACAAACTTGCTCTTAGTAGTTGTAATCAAAAAAATATCATCATTACGCAGGAAAATGACCGAGTATACTACCCGTCTGATTTTGCTCAATTGCCATTGGGCAATAAAATTGCTAGCGTGCAACAGTCAATCGCCTTGATATTGTCTTCACATGTTGGAGATATGGTGATAGAGGTTATTAATGGACAGCCCATTAAAAAAATTATTTTGACTGGAGGTATTTGTCGGTCAAAGTATTTTCAGCAATGTTTCAAAAAGTTTATCCATCGCGATGTTAATGATGAAATTCGATTATTTATTAGTGCTTTGGATGGGCCAATAGCTTTTGAAGCTACTGCCCGGGGAGCGTTAATAAATGCAGCAATTGGGGACGACACTTTCTCTAATCTTAAAGAGGCTGCCACCACGCTTTGTCCTGTGGAGTTAATATAAAAATGAAGAAGGTTAAAATCGTAAAATTTTTAAAATGGAGAAAAAAGTACACCCGTTTGTCAGCGTGTGTACTTTTATTTTTTGCTCAATTAGCACATAATTGGTAAAATTAAGATAACAAAAACTAATAAACAACTATGCATATTCAATTTCATGGAGCCTGTAAAACCGTTACCGGCTCCCAACATGTTATTACCGTTAATGATAAGAAAATACTTCTCGAATGTGGTTTCTACCAGGGACGGCGTGCTGACACCGAGCGCGTCAATAGAAATTTCCCTTTTGACCCCAAAAGTATTGATGTTTGTGTTTTAAGTCACGCACATATTGACCATTGTGGTAATATTCCCAATCTTGTTAAACAAGGGTTTAAAGGTAAAATTTATTGTACCCATGCCACTAAATCTCTGGTAGCCGTCATGCTTGAAGATTCTGCCCGTATTCAAGTTTATGATATACAGTATTTAAACAGAAAATCAGGTCAAAAGCTGGAAGCAATCTATACTCCAGATGATGTGGCTCCAGCTGTAGCGGCCCTTGAGGGAAAGAAATATAATGAGTGGTTTCAGGTAATGCCTGGTGTGCGTGCCTATTTGCAAGACGCCGGCCATGTTTTGGGTTCTGCTTTAGTTACTTTGGAATTAGAAGAAAATGGTAATAAGAAAAAACTTGGTTTTACCGGAGATTTGGGTAGAAAATTTCTGCCTATTTTACGCGATCCAGGACAAATCACTGATGTTGATTATCTTATATCAGAAAGCACCTATGGTGATCGTTTACACGATGATGCCATGACTTCATATAAGTCTTTAGCTGATGCTATCAATAAAGCATATGATAGGGGAGGCAAGGTAATTATCCCTTCTTTTGCTCTTGAGCGAGCTCAAGAGTTAATCTATATAATTCATGAGTTAATTAATACCAAGAGGATTCCAAATCATTTTGTATATATTGATAGCCCGTTAACCGTTAAGGTATCAGAGGTTTTTACTGATTATCCTGATCTAGTTGATAAAGAGACCAGGGAGGCATTTTTATCTAAAAACAAAGATCCCTTTATATTTTCCAAATTACGAATGATAGAATCAGCTGAAGATTCTAAAAAATTAAATACTATCCAAGACCCTTGTATTATAATCTCAGCTTCTGGCATGTGTGAGTTCGGTCGCATTCGCCACCACCTGAGAAACAACCTGGGAGACTCAAGAAACACCGTCATTATTGTTGGTTTTATGGCTGAACACACCTTGGGACGCAGATTAGTTGAAGGAGCCAAGCAAGTCAATATTTTGAATCAAAAAATTCAAGTTAAATCAGATATTGTTATTTTGAATTCTCTGAGTGCTCATGCTGATCAAAAAGATTTAATTGAATTTATTCGTCATGCGTCCCCCTTAAAAAAACTCTTCTTTGTTCATGGGGAAGAAAAAGGTATTAATACTTTGGCGAGTAAATTAGCTAAAGAGCATATAGATAAAATTCATATACCAGAGCTTGGTGATCAATTTATGTTATAAAACTGAATGACTCAGTTATCTAAAACTAAATTAAATAGTAACATTTTTAAATTCTACTTGTTTCAAATTCTGGCAAGTTTGTCTTTTTTTGCTCCAATTATTGTTTTGTTCTGGCAGGATAACGGCTTGAGCCTCACACAAATTATGGTTCTCCAATCAATTTTTGCCATTCTGGTTGTATTGCTTGAGATACCCACCGGATATTTTGCCGATGTTGTTGGACGCAAAAAAAGCTTAGTTATTGGATCCCTTATGATCCTTGGCGCCACCATAGTCTATGCTGAGGGTTATAGTTTCTCTCATTTTTTGCTAGCAGAGGCTTTCTGGGCCTTGAGTATTTCTTTTATATCCGGTAGTGACTCTGCCTTCATTTTTGACACCTTGAAAAGCTTGAAACAAGAAAAAAAGTATAAAAAAATTTGGGGTAATGTTCTTTTCTATAGTCTTATTGCCATGGCCGTCGCCCATGTCATTGGCGGCTTTTTGGGCCAGGTTAGCTATCGCCTTACCTTTTGGGTCATGATCCCCTTTATCATTATTGCCATCTTTATTGCATTGAGCTTGAAAGAGCCCGCAAGACATAAACCCATTTTAAAAAAAGGATATGTTAAAGAATTGATATTTATCATAAAATATTCCATGTTGAAAAATAAGAAATTGAAATGGCTCATTATCTACTCTGGTATTATTTTTAGCTTCAATCAATCAGTCCTCTGGTTCTATCAGCCATATTTTTTAATTTCAGGCGTTGATATTATGTATTTTGGTATTATCTTTGCTTCTTTTCAGGTAGTAGCTGCCTTGAGCTCAAAATATGCTCATGCACTTGAACAAAAATTGGGTGAAAAATATTCGCTTGTTATGCTCATTTTTTTAGTTAGTGCCAGTTATCTTCTTATGAGTAATTTTGTTTTACTTTTCAGTTTTTCTTTTGCCTTTTTACACCAGTTTGTGCGTGGCTTTTCCAAGGTTGTTATTACCGACTATATCAACAAGCTCGCCAATTCAGACATACGCGCCACCATACTTTCAGCCCAAAGTATGTCTGGCCGTTTAATATATGCGTTAATTGTCCCAATTTTTGGATGGGTGGCTGATGTGTACACCTTAATAAATGCCTTAACTATTATTGGCATTAGTGCTCTTGTAATTGGTATTCCAGTTATTTTGATAATGAAGAAAAATAGGGTTATAATTTAAAGCTTTGTTTATACAAATTTGTATATTTGTTGTTGACTTTCTCAAGCCAATTGATATAATTTAAGTATATGCAAACCCAGACCAGTATAAAAAATCAAAAAATAAGAAATGTCTACCCACTTCTTCTAAATAAGGAGCGTCTTTTAATATGGCAACATATTAAAGGAATGTGGAAGAACCACAAGCCTGATCCCGCACAAGAGCTTGGCAAAATGAGAAAAGAATGGGATCGTAATTAGTTCTACTTTTAAACCCGTGCACACCCTAGACACCAATGCGATTATCTATTATTTAAAAGACGACCCAGCGGTCGTTTCTGTTTTAGGTGGTATTTTAGTTAAGAACGCTCCGTTATATATATCCACAATAACCGAGGTTGAGCTTTTCGGTTTTCATGGTCTCACCCCATGGGAATCAATGGAAATAGAAAAACTGCTTGAAACAGTTGCTATTATTCCACTTGACTCAAGAATTGCACGCACGGCCGGACTCCTTCGTCAGATGTATGGGACCAAAACAGCAGATAGTGTAATCGCTGCTACGGCTCTTTTCACAAGTAGTACTCTTATAACACGCAATGTGCGTGATTTTAAAAACATTACGAATTTAAATGTACAAGAAATATAATTTTTCTTGTTTTTATTATGGCCAACTTAAATCAAACAATTAAAGATATTCAATCCATTAAAATTCAAGGCGCCAGTAACATTTGTCGTGCCAGTCTTTCTGCTTGGCAAGATTATTTGATTAATTTCAAAACGAAAGATACCAAAAAGTATTTAGCTGAAGCTAAAAGAGTAGGGGAGAGTCTAGCTCAAGCAAGACCCAATGAGCCACTGACTGTTAATGCTTTTAAATATTTGAATGCAGAACTTAAACAGAGCACCAAAATCAAGGCTACTCTTATTCAAGTTAATGATTTAAAAAAATTAACCCGCCAGTACGTACAGGATTTTTCCGCCTTACTACATGGTAATGGGCAAAAAATCACCGCCCATGGTGGGAGCCTAATAAAAAGTAAAGAAAACATCTTTACTCACTGTCATTCACGTACTGTAGAAAATATTTTGATCCAAGCCAAAAGAGATAAAAAGAAATTTCATGTATACAATGATGAAACTCGACCCCTATTCCAAGGTAGGACTACTTCAACTAATTTGGCCAAACATAAAATTAATAATACCATGGTTGTTGATTCAGCCGCTCCATTTTTGGTCTCAGATATTTCGGGAGATAATATTAAAATCAACAAAGTGTTCTTAGGTTTTGATGTTATTTTACCCGATGGATCGGCTTTGAATAAGATTGGTAGTTTTGGCATAGCTCTAGCAGCCCATACATCAAAGATTCCTTTTTATCTGTGCGGATCTCTGCTTAAAAGTACACATGATAAGAAAATGAAAATAGAAATCAGGGATGAAAAAGAAATTTGGCCAAAAGCCCCTAAGGGCTTGAAGATAATAAACTATGCTTTTGGTAGAATTCCTGCCAAATTTATAACAGGCTATATAACTGAATTTGGAATTATTAAACCAAGTGAGATTAATAAGTTTAAAAAACAATATAATTGGCTTTAATCATGAAATCACCTTATTTAAAACTCAATACTAAACCCTCTTTGAAGGATCATCTTGTTGCTATCTATCACATTGAAAGTCCTTTGGGTTTAAAAACCGCTTCGGTTAAAGTTGCCCAGGAATCATCTATTGGTACTTGGACTAAGCTAACTACTTTAGATAAAAAAACAATTAGCCGCCTTGGTCCAAAGATTTTTAAACTTGATTATCATAAAAAAATTGCTCATATTGCCTATCCCCTAGATCTTTTTGAGTTAGGTAATATTACTCAGCTTCTCTCCGCTTTAGCTGGCAATGTTTTCTCCATGAAAATTATTAGTAATTTAAGACTTCTAGATATTCATTTCCCGGACAAATATCTAAATTCTTTCCAAGGACCCGCCTTTGGCATTGTTGGCATCAGAAATTACTTAGATATAAAGGAGAGGCCCATCATTGGCTCAATCATTAAGCCAAAGCTCGGGCTTTCCTCCAAACAGCACGCCCAACTAACCTATGACATTTGGGCAAATGGCATTGATCTAGTTAAGGACGATGAAAATTTGACCGACATGAAATTCAATAAATTTGAAGATCGTGTTAAGCAAGTTTTAAAACTAAAAAAACAAGCGCAAAAAGTTACCGGACACAAAAAAGTACACGTCTTCAACGTGACTGGTCCAGCTGATATCATGCTCAAGCGTGCTAAATTAGTTAAAAAGCATGGTGGCAAAATAGTTATGATTGACCTGGTGGTTTGTGGCTTAGATAACGTACAATTTTTAAGAAATCAAAATTTAGGTTTGATCATACACGGTCATCGCGCTGGTCATTCCATGTTTACTAAAAATCCACGCCACGGCATGACCATGCTCCTCTTAGCCAAGCTTGCCAGGTTATGTGGCATTGATCAACTACATACCGGCACCGTAGTCGGTAAAATGGAAGGCGATAAGGAAACAGTTGATGCCATTAACGAAGCCGTGACTACTCCTTGGGGAAAAATTAAGCCCACTTTACCTATTGCTTCAGGCGGCTTGCATCCAGGACTCGTACCTGATCTAGTTAAAATTCTAGGTCCAAATATTGTTATAAACTTCGGCGGGGGACTTCATGGTCACCCTGACGGACCAATTGCCGGTGCTAAAGCCTGTCAGCAAGCAGTTGAAGCAGTCAGCCAGCAAGAAAATTTCTCAAAATATGCCACCCAGCATAAAGAGCTACAGCAAGCATTAAAATATTGGTCATAAAATGATTATCAGTTTAGTCTAACTATTTATGAAGTTTATTCTATTTCCTGTTATTATTTGGTTTTTGAGTCAATCATTGAAATTCATTGTTAGATTATTAGCCAATCGACGAAAGAAAAAGCTACGTACAGCCACTTGGGTTTATCAATGGGCTGGTGGTGCTCCCAGTACACACACCGCTGTATTGACAGGCGTTCTATATCTCATTTGGTGTGATTATGGCCTTAGCTCAATTTTTAGTTTTTGTTTTACTGTTATGCTTCTTTTTATCTACAATCTCTTAGAAGATAGAGAAAAACAGGAAATAGAACAGCAATCATGGGTCAAAAGTGGTATTAAAGGTGTTAAGCGAGTTTTTAAAGATGGTAGATTATTGGATATTAGTGGACATACATATTTTGAGATTATAAGTGGATTTATTTTCGGATTGTGTATATCACTTGTTTTAAATAGTATTTTATGAAAATTTTTTATAAATCAAAAAAATTAGACTTTTCTTCTGGTGGTGATCCCATCATAGTTTTGCGCGAAAAGGAAGCTGACAGTCAGGGTATTATGCCAGGCGACCGAGTCCTTCTGAAATGGAGTCGTAAAAAATCAATTACCGCCATAGTCCAATATACCAACAGTAAAGTTAACTTTGGCCAAGTTGGTCTTTTTAAAGAAGTTTGGCAAAAAAAATCAATTGATGATCAGGATATTGTTGAAGTTATCTTACAATCCCGGCCCGAATCAGTTAAAGCTATTAATAAAAAGCTATTGGGTCATGATTTAAGTTATGATGAAATTTTTTCTATCATGCACGATATTTCTACCGGTAAATTGGGTAAAATCGAAACCACTTATTATGTTGCTTCTGGTTTTATAAAACCATATCCCTTAAAAGAACTCTATTATATGACTCGCGCCATGGCTGAATGTGGCGACAAAATGAATATGAAAATAAAGGTAGTTGATAAACATTCAATTGGTGGTATTCCTGGCAATCGCACCACCATGATTGTTATCCCTATTATTGCCTCTCTCGGTCTCTACATCCCCAAAACTTCATCACGCGCTATCACCTCTCCAGCTGGCACAGCCGATACCATGGAAGTTTTAGCACCTGTTGAACATTCCGTCGATAAGATTAATAAAATAGTTAAAAAAACTCACGCCTGTCTTGTCTGGGGAGGGGGAATCAATATGGCGCCGGCTGATGACAAAATTATCCATGTTGAAAAACCCCTATCTTTAGAAACCTATGATAAGATGATCGTTTCCATTATGGCCAAGAAAGTTGCCATGGGCGTTGATTACTTAATTATTGATTTACCTTACGGAGAAACCGCCAAAGTTCACAGTTTAAAAACCGCCAAAAGTATAGCCAAGAAATTTATCGCTCTTGGCAAAATGTTTAAGATAAAGGTTAAAGTGGTTACCACTAAGGCCGATCAGCCAGTTGGCGCCGGTGTTGGCCCTGCCCTTGAAGCCAGGGATGTCTTGCGTGTATTACAAAGGCACGAGCTTAGACCAAAAGATCTTGAGGAAAAAGCCATTCATCTTGCAGGGCAACTTTTAGAACTTAAAGGTTTTTGTCCAAAAGGACGGGGTACAAATATTGCCAGGCATCAAATTGAGGCTGGTGTTGCTGCCAAGAAAATGGCTGAAATTATCCGTGCTCAAGGTGGCAAGGGCACAATTAAAGCAGACGCCGTTGCTTTAGGCGCTTTGCGTTATGAAATTCATTCAAAAAAGAGTGGTAAAGTTAAACATATTGATAATAAAGCTATTGTGGAAATTTGCTTCAATCTTGGTGCTCCTCATGAAAAGTTGGCTGGCATTCACATGCACTGTCGCCTTGGCGATAAAATCATCAAGGGGCAGAAACTCTATACGCTTTATGGAGAAAATCAGAGCCGCCTTGATTTAGGCCGCCTGGCCACCAAAAACAATACTATTATTTGTATTAAATAAAGGTCATATATTTTTATGGACAATCCAAGCCAAAAAACAATTGAAGAATACTTGGAAGAAAAACAAGTTCCAGAAGAGAACAAGGAAAAGGTAATTCTGACCATCACCGATATTCTCTATCAGCGCAATCAGAAAGTTATTGAACTCGAAAAAAAGCAAGACGACATCAAGTCTGAGCAATATTTGCGCTCCATTCAAGAATACGATGCCATTATGGATAATAAGGTCAAGCAAATTATCGACGGACAACCCATCGACCATACTTATGAATTCTAAGCCAGTTCTTCTGGTTATCCTTGACGGTTGGGGAGTCGCTGCCCCTACTGTCGGCAACGCCATAACCAGCGCCAATTTACCATATTGGGATTATTTATTACAAAATTATCCCGCTACTTTGCTGCAGGCCTCTGGCCCCGCCGTTGGTTTGCCTTGGGGCAAAATGGGCAATTCTGAAGTTGGTCATTTGACCATCGGCTCTGGTCAAATTTTTCTCCAAAGCCTAGACAAAATAAATAAACAAATATCCAGCGGAGCTTTTTTTGAAAACCCTGCTTTTCTTAAAGCCATTAATCACGTTAAGAACAACAAATCAAATTTACATCTTGTGGGTCTTCTTGGCGACGGTGGTGTGCATTCTCACTCCAATCATCTCTCAGCCTTACTTGAGCTATCTACCCAAAATAAACTTAATAATAATACCTTCCTTCACCTTTTTCTTGATGGACGTGATACCAAGCGCGACAAGGGAGTCGAGTTTTTAGAAAAGCTTGAACAAGAGATAAATAAACTTGGCTGTGGACAAATAGCCAGTCTTTCTGGCAGATATTTTGGTATGGACAGAAATAACAACTGGGATAGAGTAAAATTGTCATATGATGCTATGACTGGCAAAGCCGCCGCTAATTGTGAAAATCCCATTCAAACCCTGCAAAGCTCATATAGCCAAAAGATATATGATGAAGAATTCAAACCAGTTGCTGTTTTGCGCCAAGGCAAGCCAGTTGGAAAAATTCAAGACAACGATGCCGTAATTTTTTTCAACTTCCGTTCTGATCGCGCTCGTCAGCTAACTCAAAGTTTTGTTGCAGATTCTTTCAAATATTTTGATCGAGGTAAAAAGATTAATAATTTACTATTTACTGGCTTTTCTCTTTATGAAAAGAGTTTGCCCATTGAAGTCGCTTTCCCCAAGCTTGTTATTGATAACCCTTTGGCTAAAATACTTTCAGATAATAATCTAAAACAATTCCATATTGCTGAAACCGAAAAATATGCTCATGTCACTTTTTTCTTAAATGGGCTTAAAGAGGATCCTTATCCAGGAGAAGAGCATCTGCTTATTCCTTCTCCTGCAGTCGAAAGCTATGATCAGCAACCGGCCATGGCTGTTGAAGATATTAAATACAATATTCTTTCAGTTTTAGGTAAGAATGAATTTGATTTTATCGTTGCCAATATTGCCAACCCTGATATGGTCGGCCATACTGGCAATCTTGAGGCTTGCAAGCAAGCCCTTGAAGCAACCGACAAATGTTTATCAGAGATTACTGAAGCTGCGCTTAGAAAAGGTGGTCAAGTATTAATTACTGCCGACCACGGCAATGTTGAAGAGGTCATTAATGTAGAAACAGGTCAAATTGACAAAGAACACAGCAATTTTCCCGTACCTGCCATTCTTGTCAAAGATGAATATAAGGGGAAATTTACTCCTCACACAAACCGAGAGTTACATACCGCCAAAATAAAAGGCGCTTTAGTTGATATTGCCCCCACCGTACTATCTATGCTTGGCTTGGAAAAGTCAGAAAAAATGATTGGCATTGATTTACATAAAATCCTCGAATCTTAGGGCAATAATTAGTATCAATTTAGCTATATAGAGATGGCTTTTAGCCCATCTCTCTTATATTTGCCATTTTTTACCATAAATGTTAACCTAAAGAAATGTTAAATACCTCTATATATTAATTAACCTTGTATAAATATGAAAAAAATTGTTATTTTATCTCTGCTTTTATTAGCCTTTGTAACTACCGGTTGTATCAAGAAAGTATCTGGAGATCCTATTAATTTTGACTTGTATGTTATGAGCCAATGTCCTTATGGTTCCCAGGCCGAAGATTTAGTCTATAAGATAATGGGAGATTTCACTGACTATGTTAATTTTAATGTTGAATATATTGCTACTGACAATAATGACGGCACTTTTCAATCTCTCCACGGCGAGCCAGAAGTTGAGGGTAATATCTACCAGCTTTGTGTTAAAGAGCATTTTTCAGATAAATTTTGGGATTATGTAAGTTGCCAAAACAAGAACTATCAAGATTTAAAATCAAGCTTTGAGTCATGCTCCAATGAGAATGGAGTTGATTACAACACAATTAAAACTTGTGCCGAAGGTGACGAGGGCAAAAATCTCTTTTCCACCAGCATTCTAAAATCAAATGAAGTTCAAGCATCTGGTAGCCCAACTTTTTACATGGCAGATGAGCTATATACTGGTCCGCGTACAGAAATTGGATTGCAAAGAAAGATTTGTGAAGCTACTGATGATAAGCCGGCGAAATGTAAGGATTTACCACAAGATAAAAAGTTTACTGCATATATTGTAAATGACTCTCGTTGTACCAAGCCAGAGTGTGACACAATTCAATTACAAGAGCAACTTAAAAATACTTTTTCTGGTATTGAATTTGAAGAATTAGACTATACTTCAAAGAAAGGCAAGAAATTTTATGAAGAAAATGAATTAACTCAGCTCCCAGCAGTTCTTTTAGAAAGTGATGTTAAAGATACAGATAATTT
Organism: uncultured Gammaproteobacteria bacterium; assembly: GCA_964573135.1. GTDB lineage: Bacteria > Patescibacteriota > Patescibacteriia > UBA2196 > GWA2-42-15 > CAZNIO01. The sequence goes on along the minus strand of CAZNIO010000003.1, from coordinate 15,958 downwards.
TTCACAAGTTGAACGCTATCTCAAAGAAGTTAATGGTATGTTTACACTCGCAATTGGTGCAACTCACAACCCCACAAAGGAAATTTGCGATAACAATACTGATGATACAGGCAATGGTCTTACTGATTGTGATGACACTGATTGCACAGGCAACCTTATTTGTCGAGAGGAAGTAGCCAAGCAACTTGATGTATTTGTAATGAGCCAATGTCCTTATGGTACAAAAGCCTTAGACGCCATGGAAGAAGTTTTAGACAACTTTGGCAATAATATGGATTTTCATATAAATTACATTGCTTCAGAAAACCCAGATGGTACTTTCAATTCTTTGCATGGTCAGCCTGAAGTTGATGAAAATATCAGAGAGCTTTGTGCTATCAAGCACTACCCTACTAACTATATGGACTACATTTGGTGTAGGAACAAAGATATTCAGGGAGACTATTCATCTTGCGCAGTTAATTTTCCAAAAGTTAAAACTTGTTTTAACTCAAGTGAAGGGCAAGCGTTACATTCAGAAAGTATAAAGCTTGCAGAATCTTTGGGCATAGGAGCCAGTCCTACTTGGATGGTTAATAATAAGTACAAGTTTAATGGTATTGATGCAGAAACTGTTAAAACGAACTTCTGTCAATATAATGATGTTGCTGGCTGTGAAAATGCTCTATCAGCACAAGCCACTGGAGACGCTGTATCTGCTGGCTCATGTAACTAACATGTTTAATAACTCTCTATTAATATAGCTCAAAACCCAGTTCACAATGAACTGGGTTTTTTCACTTTTAGACCTAAATTTGCTAAAATTATATACATAATCAATTAATTAATAATCGCATGTCATATACTAGAACTTTTAAGCAAATTACCAAAAAAGATGTACTCTTAGCTGGGGGTAAAGGGGCGTCACTCGGTGAAATGACAAACGCCAAAATCCCAGTCCCGCCTGGCTTTGTATTCACCTCGCATGCCTTTGATAGATTTTTAGAAGAAACTGATTTAAAACAAGACATCAGCGCCCAACTCGCTAATGTCAATTACCAAGATATCAATTCAGTTGATAGGTATTCGAATGTTATTCGCGACATGATTGACAAAACTGCATTCCCGGAGGACTTAGCTCAAGAAATTACCAGCGAGTTTAAAAAATTAAAAACACCGTTAGTCGCTGTTAGAAGTTCAGCTACTGCCGAAGATTCAAGCACAGCCTCTTGGGCAGGGGAGCTGGAAACATATTTAAACACTTCAGAAAAAGAACTCATTAACAATGTCAAAAAATGCTGGTCATCTCTTTTTACTCCACGCGCTATTTTCTATCGCCATGAAAAAAAAATGCTCAAGTCACATGTATCAGTAGCCGTTGTTATCCAGGCCATGATTCAGTCTGAAGTTTCCGGTATTACCTTTACCGTTCATCCGGTCACTCAAGACAAAAATCAAATGATTATTGAGGCCGGCTGGGGGCTGGGTGAGGCCATCGTTTCGGGCCAGGTTACCCCCGACTCTTATGTTATTGACAAGCGTGATTGGTCTATCATGGATATTAATATTGCCAAGCAAGAAAAAATGATTACCAAAGTGGGTAAAGCTACCAAAACTATAAATGTCCCAAAAAGTAAACAAGAGCAGCAAAAATTGATGGGTAAAAAAATTATTGAGCTCGCTCAGCTATGTGGCCACATCGAGAAGCACTATAAATTCCCCTGTGATATTGAATGGGCTGAGGTTGGAGGCAAACTGTACATTACCCAAAGTCGACCCATAACCACTCTTTAACACATGTCCTACAAGAAATACAAATGGCAAGTTGTTGCCGGTGATGTTAATTCACCATTTTTCCGCAACCAGATTTGGGTTAGCGCTTTTTTTAAGTATCACCAGATATTCAAAGTATCGCGCCCCTTAATGGCTACTGTTGCTTGGGATAAAGATATGAAATATTTGACTGATTTAAAAACCTGGGTTGATACTTACAACCAACTCAAAAGCAAGGTTGAAAAAAACAATGACTTTATTGAAAATATCATTGACAAAACCGAAAAGATTGGCCAAGAGTTTAATGCTTGGACATATAAGAATATATGGAACAAAGATTTAACCAAATCCACCCCCAAGCAGCTTATATCAATCCTTAGAAGTTTTTGTGACAAACAAAGCACTTTATACGCTTATGGTGTTGCTTTGCCTATCTTAGATTTTCAAGACTTTTCATTTGTTGAAAAGAATTTGAAAAAATTCTTAGAAAAAAATACATCCAAAAAAGATTATCATAAATACTTTGAAGTTTTTACTTCTCCTTTACACAAGTCATTTGCCTCAGAGCAAGAAGAAGGATTACTCAAGCTTATTGATAAATCATATAGCAATAAAAAGCTGATTAGGGATCTTAAAAAAATTGATATACATAATTTAAAAATTCAATACCCCGTATTCTATAAACAACTACAAAAACACACTCAAAAATATGCCTGGGTATATTATGCCTATGCTGGCCCTGCCTTTGATGAAAGCAACTACCTTGAGTTCGTACAAAACCATTTAAAGGACAATCTTTCTCCAAGTAAAAAACTCAAAAACCTTAAAGCCAAGCGAGATAAAACCAAGCAACTCAAGCAGAAATATCTCAAAGAATTAAAACCAGATATTTTTAATCGAAAAATCTTACTTTTAGCCGGTAAATTAGTCTGGGGAAAACCCAGAAGAAAAGACTATCAAAGTAAGTCATATTATCATGCAGAAAAGTTTTTGCGTGAAATAGGTAGACGCTTGCATCTTTCACTTAATCAAGTTAGATCCACTCCTTTTGATCTAATTGAAAAAGCTCTTCTTAATAAGTATAATCTTGATATTCATTATTTAAATGAGATATATAAGTTTCATATCTGTTTGCCCAACGACAATGGCACCATTACAATTTTAACCGGACAAGAAGCACATGACTGGTATAACAAAAAAGTAACCAAAGAAAAAAATACCGCAGGTGCCAGAAAAATTAAACAACTCCAAGGGGACTCTGCTTGCCCTGGCAAAGCCAAAGGCACCGTTAAAATTGTTAATATGGCTTCTAATATGTCTAAAATGAAGCATGGTGATATTTTGGTTTCTCAAGCCACCACTCCACAAATAGTAGCTGCCATGAAAAAGGCCTCTGCCATTGTCACCGATGAAGGTGGTCTAACCTGCCATGCTTCAATTGTCTCTCGTGAGCTCAATATTCCTTGTGTGATTGGTACTAAAATCGCCACCCAAGTCCTCAAAGATGGTGACAAGGTAGCAGTCGATGCTACTCAGGGGTTAGTTAAAAAGTTAATTTAGCATATATGAATCAAAAAATTGAACTATACTTTACTCGGGATGTCACTTTAAGCATGGTCGGTCTTTGGCATATTTTAGTGTCTGAGGATTTTGAGCGAGAGTTTGGCATGGGTATTCATAAGCAAATTACCAGATTTAACGGTCGAGCCGTCGAAATATATCGAGATATTGATGAGATGGAAAAAGTTAAAAAATATATTTCCAAGAAGGGCTTTAGTGACCCCATTTTTTCCAAGGAATCTTTGCAACAATTTAAGCTTATTACTGACCAAGTAGTAAATTTGATTAAAAAAGTAGAGCAGGGCAACTTACAGGCTATGATTGATAACTTTGATGAATCAATTAGATTATTAAAAATATTTTTCCCCTGGGTTGTTTTCGCCAATATGCTACCCAGTAGATGGCGAGATGAGTTTTTCAAACTATACCCCGAAGTGGCAGAAGAATTGTGCCAAAGGTGGTATCAAGCACGTGTTTTTTCAGAAGGCAAATTTGAGATAATTGACACTTATTGGCGCAATTTAATTGAAATATTACTGGAGCAGAATAATATAGACAAGAAATTTGTCAGAGTGGTGGGGTTTGAAGAGCTAAAAGCGATGATGTCAGGCAACACGACAATTGATCTTGAACGGCTTAAGGCCAGGTTGCGTGGTTATCTTTTCTTTCAAGGAGATTTAATGGAGGATAAAGATTTTGCCGAATTTTTAAGAGAAAATAACTTTCAATATGATGATTTAGAAATTAAAATCGATATCTCAGAAGCTAAAGGGCAAGTCGCTTGCCAAGGAGGAAAGATTCAAGGACAAGTGCAGGCCATATTTAATGCCGATGAAGTAGCCAGCTTTAACCAGGGTAATATATTAGTAACTACCATGACCGTACCTGATTTTTTACCAGCCATGAAAAAAGCCAAAGCCATTGTTACCGATGAAGGAGGTATTACTTGTCATGCAGCCATTGTTTCTCGTGAACTCAATATCCCGTGTGTTATTGGTACCAAAATTGCCACTCGCGTCTTTAAAGATGGCGACACAATAGAAGTGGATGCGCAAAAGGGAATAGTTAAGAAGATATAATTTATGCCAAGCAAGCAAAGACAAAAAAACAGTTGGGTCGCCGTTGAAGACATACCACAAAATGTCCTATTTATGATGGGTCCGCCCATGATATATATGCTCCGTCGATGGGGCAAACTTGGTTTTGGCGATAAAATCACTCAATATTTCACCCTATTCAAAGGTGACTTCTCTCAAATGTGCTTTCTGCGACATGAGTTAGATGCTGGATCAGAATTTATGGCTACTAAAATGTTAGCCAATCCAGCCTGGGCCCTAAAAGTTATTGATAAAATAGAATCAACCTCCACTCTGTTCTTCAAGGATTCTAGGTACTTAAAAAAATTAAATCTAACCAAGTTGACTAATCAACAATTAGTTAAAATATTTAAAAAAACTCTAAAATACCATTCTGCTTCTCACGGCCTTGGACCCTCTGTTACCTGGATTGCTGATGTCGATAAGGAGAGGGTTACTAAGTCACTTGTTAAAATGGTCCAAGATAAGATTAGGCAAAATAATTTAAAATTATCCACCCCCGAAGTTTTTACTTACCTATCTACTCCCAGTGAAATAAGCGTTATACAAAAAGAGGAACGGGATTTTTTAAAGGTTGCTATTAATATATCTCGCCGAAGAAAAGTCAGAGAAACATTTGTCCAAAGCGATCTTGATTGGCTGGAGAAAGAACTTAAAAATGTTGATAAAAACATCTATGGTAAAATATTAAAGCACTATAAGCAATATGCCTATTTGCCCTATCAGTACAAAGGCCCTCCGTATAGCCTTACAGATTTCCTCGGTCGCTGGCAAGCACTTCTTAGAGAAGGTACTAATCCAATTAGAACTCTAGATGGAATAGAGGTTAGTCAAAAAAAGCATTCCCAAAAACAATCTCTCCTGATTAAAAAACTCAAACTCAATATTAAAGAAAGACAGTTAATCAAAATGAGCCAGCGCATGATATGCATTAAGGATTATAGGAAAATGGCTCTTTATCACGGCATGTATTGCTATCAGTCATTTTTTAAAGAAGCCGGCAAGCGACTTGGACTTTCTTTTGATCAAGTTAGAGCCATGAATTATTGGGAAATTCCAGATGCTCTATTAAAGAATAAATTTGATGCCCATGAGTTAAACGAGCGTCTCAATTTCTGTATTGCATATATTGGCACAAAAAAAGACCATGTCTATACCGGACAATCTGCCAAGGATTTTTTGAAGAAGATAAGCTTTGAGAAAAGAACCGTTAGTAGTAGCCAAGAATTAACCGGTACTTGTGCCTGCCCCGGTAAAGTTAAGGGCATTGTTAAAATTATTAATATTCCGCAAGAAATGGGCAAAATGAGAGAAGGCAATATTTTAGTAGCCCATAACACCAATCCTAATTTAGTCCCTGCTATGAAAAAAGCCAAGGCCCTTATTTCTGTAGCTGGTGGCTTAACCTGCCACGCCGCCATCGTTGCTCGCGAACTTAAAACTCCTTGTCTGGTTGGCGTAACTTCAGCTACGCAGGTTTTGAAGGATGGAGATAAAATTGAAGTTGATGCGACCAAGGGAGTTATTAGAAAAATAAAGTAATATGCCTAAAAGTAAAAAAATTAAATGGATTCGCTACTTTGCCCGTAAATTCTGTGCCCAGCGCTTTGAAATCGTTATGCGTGTCTTCTATTCTGATTTCTTCTATAACCATTTTGGCAAAAGCATAAAAAATAACATGGTTGTTCCTGAAAGAGGGAATCACGCCATCTATTATGACAATAGCGAATGGCAAATTTTTGTTAACAAAATATTTAATGTGGTTTGTAAGGATCTAGTCAGTTTCCGTAGGTATATGAAGATTGTTAAGCAAAGACAAGCCAAATATATTCATGGGGCTCAAAAAATAGCCACTGGCGATTTAAAGAAGCAAACATGGCCTGAACTTAAAAAATTATTCTTACGATTCGATAAATTACATTTAAATTTTTTTGTTGGCCCCATCTGGATTCCTTTTATCATTGAACCTATCATCGCTGAAGCCGCTGACAGAGAATTACGTAACTTACTCATTAAAAACAAACAAGAAGACAAACTTGCTGAAGTATTTGATGTCATTTTCTCACCTGAACGAAAAAATGCCGTCGTTCACGAGCATCAAAATCTCCTCAGGCTTGCCTTGCAAGCTAAACAAAACAAGATCAGTAAGCCACAGTTAAATACACTCCTAGAAGTACATACTCGAAAATACCAATGGCTACCTTGCTATGATATTAACGACAAGCCGTGGACTAAGCAATATTTTAACCAAGAACTCAGTAATCTACTTAAATTAGATGTTCAACAGTTGAAACAAGAATTTAAAGCCATTCATTCCAGTTTTGACTTTAGAAAAAAAGAATTCAATAAAATCTTAAAAGATTTTAAACCAACCAAGAGGCAAAAAGAGCTATTAATTATGGCCCATGATATGGCTTTTATAAAAGATGAAAGAGATGACCACCGGCGACAGGGGAGTTTTAATATCCAACCCCTCTATCATGAAATGGCTCGCCGAGCTCACCTAGATATTAAGGAGATAACTCAACTAATTCAAAGGGAAATGATCGAATTTTTGACCACCACTAAATTGCCTGTTTCCCCATCCATTCTTAAGTTAAGAACCAAGGGATATGTTCTATTAAGAAAACACGGTGGTATTACCCACATATTCCAAGGGAAAGCAATGGAAAAAACACTCAGACAAGAATTAAAGCCACAACAGACCACCACTGAAAAATCAATCACCGGTATTGTTGGTTCTCGTGGGAAGACCCATGGGCCAGTTCAAGTTATCTACACTAAGCACGATCTACGTAAAGTTAAACAAGGTGACATTATGGTGGCTGTCACCACTCATCCCGATTTTGTTCCAGCCATGAGAAAATGTAAAGCCATTATTACCGATGAAGGCGGAATTACTTGCCATGCCGCTATCGTTTCTCGGGAAATGGGCACCCCTTGTATTGTTGGTACTAAAATTGCCACCAAGGCGTTTAAAGATAATGACCACGTTGAAGTTGACGCCCATAAGGGGGTTATTACTAAATTGAAATAATATGCCCCAAACACAAAAAATCTTCCTCATCTTTACTCGTGACTTTAATCTCTGGTCAAATCAAATGGTTCGCCACGTTTTTGTCAATATTATGCCAAGTCTTTGGCACACAGGGCTTAAAGATCAAATTATTCACTATACCGGCCGAACCTTTGAATGGATACGTTACCGAGAAGATTTCAATAATTTCACTCAGGATATTGTAAGCAAAAAAATAGATGACTCTATATTTAATAAAGATAAGTTTATTAAATTTAATAAGAACGTTGATAATTTTAGAAAAACCATTAATGTTAAGATTAATCAAATAGACGACGAGTTAGCATACCTTGGTCAGATCAAGCAGCTCTTTATATCAATGTATCCATATTATGTCTTAGGAGTTTTTCTGCCTGGTCTTTGGCAAGATCAATTTACACAAAAACGTGGCAAACAGGCTAACCCAATCATTGATTTGGCCATGCAAGCCAGAAAACACAGCGAAGGCCTTATAAAAGAAAACGATCTATTTATGAGGCAATGGCTAGGACCCAGACTTGCTGCCCAAGGACGCCCCCAAGAATATCTCAAGCTCTTAAGCATAAAAGAAATTGATGATTTAATTCAATATAATAAACTACCACCAAAAAAAGAACTCGAGCAACGTGCTCAAGGTTTTGTATACATTGATGATAAAATTTATCCTGCCACCAACTATTTGCAGTTTTTTTCACAAAGAAATCTAGAATTGGACAATTTAGAAAACGCAGATATAAACATTCAAAAAATAAAGGGCCAGACGGCTTGCCCGGGTGATAAAGTTCAAGGCAAAATTAAATCAATTTTAAATCAGTCTGAGGTTAAAACTTTTAAAAAAGATGAAATTTTACTAACCGCCATGACTTCCCCAGAATTTTTGCCTGCCATGAAAAAAGCTAAAGCCATTATTACCGACGAGGGTGGAGTTACCTGCCACGCCGCTATAGTTTCCCGCGAATTAAATATCCCTTGCGTCATCGGCACCAAAGTGGCCACCAAAAGTCTCAAAGACGGAGACCTCGTTGAAGTTGATACCCATCAGGGAATTATTAGAAAAATAAAGTAAATTAAAAATATGCCACGACTAAAACACTTAAATAACAAAGACCCATGGATGCTGGGAGAACAAATTCCAGACTGTGATTTATTTTTCTCTCAAATTTGGCTTACTTGTTTCGTAAACCAGTTTAAATACCCCTCCGGTAGGAATTATCAAAAAATGTTAACTGTTTATAAAGGATATAATCTTTGGTTCTATTTTGGAAAACAAGATTCATTTGATGAAGGTGAATATATTGCCAATAAGTTTATTAAAAACCCAACCTTCGCCACAAAAATTAACAAGCAGATTATAGTTGAAGCAGATAAATTAAGAAATTTTGCCAACCAACTGCCGCAAGAGCACTTAAGCAAGTTAACCAATAAGCAGCTTTGGGATCTATACAACAAGCATCATCAAATTCATGCCAAATATTATCAATGGTGCTGGATCCCAGTTGGTGTTGATATGTTTCACAATAATCTTACTGAACGATTAAAAAAATATTTAAGATCAATTAATGTAACTGAAGACAAGATCAATGAATATTTAGTTATCTTAACCCAGCCCACTAAAAAATCTTTAATACAAGTAGAAGAAGAGGATTTCCTAAAAATCGCCATTGATATTTACAAGAACAAAAAACAAAAAAGACTCTTTGCCAGCTATTTTAACCTGCTTAAAAAAGAAGCCACCCTAAAACTTGAACTTAATGTCCATACTCCCGAATACGAAAGTTTTCTTGAGCAAAGAATGACTGATCTACGCGATAAGATAGATCCTGTTATTCTAAAAAAATTAGAGAAATACTATAACAACTACTTTTATGTTAAATTCATGTGGATTGGCAAAGAGGGTGTTACCAGCTTTGAACACTACTTGAAGGAAATGGCCCGCTTTATTGGTTCTGGTATAGATCCTAAAAAAAGCCTACAAAAACAACAACGAGAATTTAATAATGCTCTCAACAAAAGAAAGCAGTTAATTAAGAAATTAAAAGTAAAAAATCCCTGGCGTACTATCATTGATTCATGGGGATCTTTCATGGTTACCAAAATCTATCGTCGTTATGCTCAAATTTATGCCATGTATCGCATGCAACCAGTCCTTGAAGAAATTGCTAAAAGATTAAAGACAACGGTCAAGGAGGTTAAATTTATGCTAGTTCAAGAGGTTGGGTCGTCTCTAAAAGGTAAAATGATATCACGAAAGGAACTCAAAGAAAGGACTAAATTATGTGTATTTTATACTGAAAAAAATAATGATAAAATTTTTATTGGCAAACAAGCCAAGAAAATTATTAGCCAACTAGAGAAAAAAAAGAAAAGCACGAGTAACATCATAAATGGGCAGACCGGCTGTATTGGTAGAGCTAAGGGCAAAGTCAAAATTGTTATCAGGCCCAAAGATATGACTAAAATGAACAAGGGTGATATCTTGGTTTCTATCGCCACAGACCCAGATATTGTGCCAGCCATGAAAAAAGCAGCCGCCATTGTTACTGATCAAGGTGGAATTACCTCCCATGCTGCCATAGTCTCTCGCGAAATGAATATCCCCTGTGTCATTGGCACCAAGATGGCCACTGAATCTTTAAAAGATGGCGATATGGTTGAAGTTGACGCCAATAAGGGCACAGTTAAAAAAATATGATTGGACAACATTATTACAAAGAAAAATTAGTCAAAATGGGTCACTGGGATTTATTGCCCGCTGACAGTGAAAGTTGGATGGCACAGCCCACCAATGACTATTTCCGTCAGATTTTTGGAATTGGCAAGAGTGTCCTAGTCGTTTGTACACTAGACGACGGCTTTGAGCATGCCTATATATTAAAATCATATTTTAAAAATTTATATAAAAGGATTGATCAAATTAACCAAGACGACCCCCGGGCTTTAGAAAAAATATTAACCAATTTTTATCCCTTCAAGCAAAAAGCAAAAAAACACTTACCAAAAATTAGTTTAAAGAATCCGCAGGCGGCAACCAATCAGCAACTTATTTTGGCTTATAAAGAAAATCGTGATTGGTGCCAGCGTGCCACAGTCTATGATCAATTCGGCTGGCTAGCCGAAGATTATTGGACACATAAAATGGCAAGAGTTTTAACCAAAAAACTTGGTATCAAAAAAAACTCAGAGAAATATCACCAAACTCTGTTTGCTCTAACCAAGCCCCAGAAGATTTCCACCACCCTTGAAGAAAAAAGAGCTATTCTCAAAGAAGTAATTGCCGTTAAGAATAAAAAACAAACCAGCCAAAAAGCATCCAAAAAGATGGCCAGCCAGTTTGGTTTTATGCCCATTTTCGCCTATGGTGACCCCTGGGATGTCCAACATTACCAGTCTGAAATCTTTTCCTTATTAACTACTAAGTTAAAAGATTTAAAATCTGAATATAACAAATTAAAAAACCACACCCAACTGCGCAACCAAGAAATTGACAAGATTGTTAAAGAATATCACATAAGCAAAAAAGATTTACAAATATTTATTGACTTTGGCTTAGCGCTTGATGCCAGAAACGAAGCTGAATACATCGTCAGCCTGTCCGGTTACTATTTGCGATCCCTGTACAAGGAAATGGCCAAAAGACTACATTTATCAGTCAAGCAACTACGCATGCTTTTTGAAGATGAAATTATCCAAGCGCTCCAAGGCAAGCTCAATCCACAAACCACCATTGAAAAAAGAGGCAAGGTAGTTGCTTACGGATTTGATAAAAAAATGGAAAAAAGAATTAATTTTTCTCCTAGTCAATCTAAAAAACTTTTTAAACACCTTGAAAGTTACGTTAAGTTAGTCCAAGGTGCTAATGAGAACAAGGGGGTATGTGCCAATATTGGTAAAGTGCAGGGAATAGCCAAGATATTGACTACCGTTAAAGATAACCATAAGGTTAACCAAGGAGATATCATGATCGCTCATGCAACCAGCGTTGACTCATTACCTCCTATGAAAAAAGCAGCCGCCTTTGTTACTGAGATTGGCGGTCTAACCTGCCACGCTGCCGTGGTATCACGCGAGTTTGGCGTACCTTGCATAGTTTCTCTTAAAAACGCCACCAAGAATTTTAAAGACGGTGATTTGGTAGAAGTTAATGCTACCAAGGGTACAGTTAAGAAATTAAAAAAATAATTATGGATAAACACAAAGACTTCTTTCTTTTAGAAAGAGTACCCCGAACCCCTATATATATCTTCTCTTTAGCTGACACCCAATTTGTTGCCAAGTATTTTAAAGATACTCATAAATTAAAAGTTCACCCAGGATCGCACTTGAGTATCTACGAAAAGGGTGACCTGCGCTTTAACTATCAACTTCCCGTACTACGTCAGTGCACTCGAGCCATCTTTGAGAAGCTCATTGCTAATCCTCATTGGGGTATAGAAATTGATAACTTAATTTTAGATAAATCCAAATTATTTTTTAATTATTCTAAGAAAATTTCTCGTTTAAATTTAAGTAAACTTACGGGTAGCCAATTAGCTAAGATAAGTGATGAATGGTTTTTTGAATATTTCCATGATTCTTGGCTGGCCGGCTGGCCAGCAGTTCTCGTTGATTTTGAAAGTAATCTTTTCTCCAATTATTTACTTGATTATCTTAAGCAGAAAACCAAAAAGAGCAATGTTTCCGTTGGCGATGTTTTCAGTATTTTAACCACCCCCCTAAAAGACACCTATGCTGAAAAAGAATCAATTTCTCTTTTAAATCTTTTAAGTCAAATCAGACAAAACAAAAAACTAGTTAATCTTATAAAAGAAGGTAATAAAGATGAAATTATTCGTAATTGGTCAGCAATTGATAATACTTTGTGGAAAAAATTTAATGACCACTACAATGATTATCGCTGGCTACCATACATGTATATTGGCCCTGCTTGGGATATGCATTATTTCCTAGAATCTTTAACCAGTCTTTTAAAGCAAAATATCTCTCCTCAAAAGGAATTTAATAAAATTAAAAAACAAAAACAGCAAACAATGGAATTGCAGAAGAAATATTTAAAAGATTTTCATATCCATAAAGATCTCAAAATTCTTTTCAACGTTGCTAGAAAGTTTGTTTATTCTAAATCCTATCGCAAAGACGCCATGTATTACAGCTGTTATGTTATAAACAAATTACTCAAAGAAATTGCCAGAAGAAAATATATGTCTATTGACCAAGCCAGATCAGTCTACCCTTGGGAAATTAAAGACTTACTTAAGGGCAAAGGCCCTAATTTAAATACACTTAATGCCAGATTAAAATATGCTATCCAATATTCCACCGAAAAACAGAGAATAACCAAAGAAGGTGATCAAGCTCGTAAATTATTAAAAAAATTCTCATTTGTTAAACAAACCACCAAAAAGCCAAGCACTATTCTAGGTGATTGTGCTTGCGTGGGTAAAGTTAGGGGATTGGTTAAAATTATTAATTCGCCAGATGATATGGCCAAGATGAAACAAGGCAACATCCTGCTCTCCTATGCTACCAGCCCAGACATCATGCCTGCTATTAAAAAAGCAGCTGCCATTGTGACTGACCTAGGTGGTATAATTTGTCATGCTGCCATAGTTTCGCGTGAATTAAAAATACCTTGTGTAGTTGGTACTACTAACGCCACCCAAGCCTTAAAAGATGGTGATCTTATAGAAGTTGATGCCACCCATGGTATTGTTAGATTAATTAAACAAATTTAATCATATGCCCGAGTTAGGACCAAAAAACACAGCCCTATTTTCAGAGGTTAAGCAACGCATTGATCCAAATAATAAATTTGATGATCAAGCAGCCATTGAAATGGCAGAGAAACATGGCGAGGAATTTATTGGTCAAGGCGGGGAGTGTATAGTTTTTAGCGACTCTCAGCACAAGCACGACAAAGTAGTTACCTTCAATTATAAGGAACTGACTCCTGAGCAAGCGACAAAAACTTTTTATTTACAAAGATTTTTCTCAACGCTTTTCCCTAAGAATTTTCCTCACTTCAGCTTAACCGCACCCACCTCCAAAGATAAGCCAGGGGTAACCATGAGAGACAGAGTCTATCCAGCCAAAAATCGTGATTTAGTTAAAACAGAAAATTCATTCTTTGACGTTATCAAGACCTGCGATAACTTAGGTGTAAAATTTATTGTCGACGACAGTCCCGACAATTTTACTAAAGATGATCAAGGCGATGAGTATTACCTAGATTCTTTGAAATCAGCTAATTTCTCGGAATGGGATGCAGAAAGAATTAAGCAATATATGATAGACAATCATTATCCAGATTCTCAGATTTGTAGAACGGAAAAAATTATAGACAAAATTAAAACACTCCATGATACATATAAACAAGACAATGAAGACCGAGAGGAATTTTTAAAAAACTGTATCATGTAATAACACCTAGAACTATATGCCTAAATTTAAACTTGTCCACCAAGAAATATCCGTCACCCCCTTTACTTTAGGGATAGTTCATCGCGGTTTCCACCATAAATTACAATTAAAGTACACCAAACCCGATTATTTTAAAAATAGCGTTATTGTCTACAAAAACATGGCATGTGATTGGTATTGTGATCACCCTAATTTTATAAATCTTGGTATTAAGGTTATCAACCTGACACAAGAAGATATACATTTTAAAGATAGACTCCTTAACCACACCTTAAAAATAGGTAAAAGTTTATTTCAAGAAAGCAAAAAAGTAGATCAGGCTAATTTAGGGAAATATTCCAATCAGCAGTTAGCTAAGTCTCTAGCTAAAATATATAGTATTGGCAATGATTTATGTGATGTTGGCATGGTGGCTGCCGTACCCGATGTACATTTTAATACTTTTACGCATGTACTAAAAAAGGTAATTCAAGAAAAAATCCAAGAACATAAATTGAAGAAAACTTTAAGTGAATATTTTAGCATTCTCGTCAGTCCCACCCAGCCAAGCTATGTCGCTCAAGAAAGCTTAAAAATTCTAGAATTTGCAATAGATATTAATAAATCTCAAGGATTAAGAAAAATATTCAAAAATCAAGCAGCTGATGATATTCTAGATATATTAAAAAATAAGTATAAAGAGGTTTATAAAAAGATAGATAGAATCCACGATGCTTATCGTTGGTTAAGCTTTGGCCAGCTTGGACCAGTCAAAACCCTAGAAGAATATGTAGAAGATATTAAAAACGTACTTCATGAAGGAAAAATCCAAGCCAAGATACAAGAAATTAAAGATGATCCAAAACACCTTAAACAAAAACAAACTCAATATATAAAAGAATTAAAATTAGACAAATCAGAAAAGCATCTATTTACTGCCGCTCAAAACTATAGTTATAATAAAGCCTTCCGCTACGATATGCTCCTTTACGCATATTTTGCCTTAGACAAAATATTACGTCAAGCTTCCAAGAGAATAGAGTTAAGTGTTCAAGAAATGCGCTTCTGCTCTCCTGAAGAGATAAGTAATTTGCTCTTAAGCAAAAAAGGCCCCTCAAGAAAAGAAATCAAAGAAAGGCAAAATTTATGTGTAGTCATTATCCGTAATAAAGGCGCTGCTCATCTTATAGGTGAAAAAGCCAAACAGTTTATAAAAACAAAAATCCAAATACCTAAAATTAAAAAAGATATTACCTGTATTCATGGTACGGCAGCCTATTTGGGTAGGGTAGAGGGTACAGTTAAAATAGTGGATAGCCCCAAAGATATGGATAAAATTGAGCCAGGCGATATTTTAGTCTCAATTCAAACCACTCCTGATTTAGTGCCTGCCATGAAAAAAGCCTCTGTCTTTGTCACCGATATTGGTGGTATCACCAGTCACGCAGCTATTGTTGCTCGTGAAATGAAAAAACCTTGCATTATTGGCACTAAATTTGCCAGCAAGGTTTTAAAGGATGGGGATCGAATAGAAGTTAATGCTAATGAGGGGGATGTTATGAAATTGAAAATTGAATAATAAAAAAGCCGAGTTCCAATAAATTTCTATTGAATCTCGGCCAACAAAGCTAAACAATTATTTAGTGTCTACTTTGCTTTCGCGGTGATAGGTTTTCATTCCATCTACAAGATGAGGACGGTATTTTTTCGTGAGCGACCAAATCGTAACCACGGTCAAATTTTCAGCCCTTTTTATTTTTTATGATAGTCCCAATTTATACTTCCAATTTCGTATTCATAGTCCGGATACTCTGCATCTCTCAGGGGAGCATTGAATATTAACTCTACTACTCCCAGTTCATCTACAACCTCGTATTCGTCATAGGCCATATCAACCGGTTTCTTTAATATCCTACCTACGAGTTTTTGAATCG
This sequence comes from uncultured Gammaproteobacteria bacterium, assembly GCA_964573135.1. Classification (GTDB taxonomy): domain Bacteria; phylum Patescibacteriota; class Patescibacteriia; order UBA2196; family GWA2-42-15; genus CAZNIO01. The sequence goes on along the minus strand of CAZNIO010000003.1, from coordinate 164 downwards.
TGAAGTCTATATACAATGGCCCCGAGATGACAACAATGGCTGTTCCCCCTAAGTGCTTAGCAGCAATATCTTTCAGGGTTTGTCCTATTTGATAGGCTCTCAAGTGGAAATAAACTGTACCCCTTGTCTAGACAGGTAAACCTGTTTAAAAAGGTGGGTTATGA
>CAZNIO010000002.1:0-109184 GCA_964573135.1 uncultured Gammaproteobacteria bacterium | reverse complement strand
ATAATCTGTGGGTTGGTATAGACATCAGGTGCTGGTATGTCTTTGTCTGGGCCAATATAATTAGAGAGTTTTCTGGTAAAAATACGGGTCAATTCTTCAATTTCACGGGCTGATAATTTTTTAGGGTCAACGGTAATACCTCCCTTGCCACCACCTAATGGAATGTCAACCACGGCACATTTAATGGCCATCCAAAAAGCTAAAGCTTTAACTTCATTTAAATTGGTTTTAGGATGATAGCGTAATCCCCCTTTATATGGGCCGCGAGCGTTGTTATATTGAACTCGATACCCTTCAAAAACCGTGGTATGACCATTATCCATTTTAAGTGGCAAGGAAACCTGAATAATATTATTGGGTTTTTTTAACTTTTCAAAAATAGACTGATCGAGCTGCATCAATCGAGCTGCTTTGGTAAGTTGTGTTTGGGCATTAGCAAATGGATTCATAGGAAGTTTTTAAGTTTATAAAAAGAGGCCAAACAGCCTCCTCCTTCATGTTTATTATATACCACAAAAAAAAATTGGGCAAGTTATATAAAAAGCCACTGGTATAAAGTGGCTTTTTTAAAATTAACATAGCGGGAAGAGCTATTTGTTCTCAATCCTAATAGCCTGGATAAAACCTTGAATCCTGGACTTCGTGGCAATTAAATCCAGGGTATCCTGTCTGAGCTGTGTTATGTCTGGGTTGTTACTTTGAGACAACCTTGTTTTAATATTATTGGACTGTAGTATTATATTATTAATGGCTGCGCCGACTGGATTAGAATTCATTGTTTTGTCTTCTAAGGCAGGGATTCCATGGATGGCCTGCTCGTATTTCTCCCCTAGCTTTTTCAAAAAAACTAGATTGCCAGCTTCCTGGATAATGTTAGGCTTATTGTCCATACCTGAAAACACGTGTCCCTCCAGTTGGTCTGACAGCTTGTCCAGCAAAGAGTTCAAATCACTCATGGCGACGATGATATCATTCTTTTTATCAGCGGGAACTTGGTCCTTCACTCTTATTGCCTGATTAAAACCAACCAACGTTTCATCGAGTTCAAAAAATTTAATAAAATCTTCTTTAATTCCATCCAGATTATCGCTGGGGTTTTTCCAGCGAGCTTCCATGGTTTTGTTACCTGCCATATCAAGTAACTTGCCAAGCCTGTCTGTTAACCCAAAGCTTTTTTTTCTAAAGCTACCTGCACTTTTTGTATTTGCTCGCGCAACGCGCTCAATTCATCTTTTTTGATTATCAGTTGGTTAGTTAAAATTTCTTGTGTGCTGATTGCTCGGTCCCTCATGACAGCAACCACAGTAGAAAGCATTTCTCCCAGGCGTTGTTGAAGGAAGGCAGACTCCGCTTTAGACTCATCTATATTTTCTTCTGACCTGGTTTCTATGGGCTTTTTAGATTCTTCTTTCAATCTGTATTTAGTTGCCACCTCGCTCTTTTCAACAACATCCCCATTCTTTATATTTTTAGCCCCAATTTTATATCCCCCTCTTCCTTTAACCACCAAATCACATTTCTCATTGAGTTCTTTTCTTGACATGTTAAGCCTTTTGCAAGCCTCATCCATTGATTCTGTGCCTGTCATAAACTTATAAATTGTATTGCTATCTTCGGAAATAAAATCCTTATATTGGACTGTGCTACCTGGCTCAGGAGGAATTATTGGTTCCTTCCCATCTTCTCTCATTTTAAAAGTTGCTTGTTTAAGTAAATCGTTAAAGCTAGTAGAAGTAGAATCTATGTTAACTTTGACATTTTTAATCTCATCAAGGGTCAGGTCGGGATACTCTTCAACTAGCTTAGTAAACATATTATCAAGTGCTAGGAGATTGGCTATTGCAAAGTCTGGACCGTAATCATCGGAATCAAGTTGATGTAAAGGTATCTCTAAATTATTCTTAATTTTACCAATTATAGCATCTGGGATCTTCTTTTCTGTCTCTGGGCTTTTATCTTCTCCAGCTTCCTGTTTTTTAAAATAAGCCAATAGAATTTTTGCTTCTTTTGCGTTTATTTCACCTAAAAAACTCTTATTAACTATCTCACTGACTTCTTTATAATTAACATTCTTTATGTCATCTTCACTAATTTGGCTGTCTAAATTAGGGAATTGAGTTAAAATACTTTCCTCAGAGGTTAAACCCCCGCCTGCTGTATTTTCTCTTAGCATATATTTATTATTTAGTCTGTAAACTTCATATTTATATTAACAATCCTGCCAGAAAAAATCAACTTATCCATCTGCTAGATTAGATTAACCAAAAGTGTAACTAGGGCCACAACAACAAAAACCCAATTGAGGGGAGCCACGGTCAGAACAATGAGAGCTAAGACCAGAAGGGCTATACGGCCAAGAAAAAGACTCATTTCACGCAATACTGTATATTCATCAATATAATGACCTTGGTCAGCTGCACGGTCATACATCATAGTATCAAAAGGAGACCTCATGAGAATTTCAGAAAGTCCATGATAGGCTCCAATAAAAAATACCTGAAAAGCAGTTTCAATAAAAGTTTTAAATAACCAACCACCGGCAAAAAGTATTGACCCAGCTTTTAGTAATTTATGCTTATCTTTGTGGTCAGATAAGTCCCCTATAACCAGTCTCAATACGACTGTAATTAAGATAATTAATGTTGATATCATTCCAACTGATAAATATTCACCTTTTAAAATAAGAAAGATAAAGATTGGCCAACAAATATATCCGGCCGCAGCCTGAAAGCCATCAGCAAAATAGGCAATAAAAATATGAAAATTTTCTTTTGAAAAAAGTTTTTTCCAGGTTTCAAAATATTTATATGCATAAGTTTCTTTTTTCCTGGGAATTTTAAAAAGAGGAATGATGGATATGAGGTGTAACAACAAAGCAAAAGAAAATAACCAATTAAAGCCAAGTTTAACAATAATAAATCCAGAAATGGCTGGTAGACTAATACCAATTAAGGAAATAGTGGCTTGCATAACACCTATTTCTCGACCACGATAGTGCTTGTCGGTAAAAGTCGCAAATTCTGTATGATAGGGAACCCAGTAAAGCATTCTATGAAGAGTGATTGATAGTATGGCAAAAGACAAAAGTGTAATATTTGGTCCAATTATTTTTATCTGATTAAGAAATATGAGATATAGGATTATAAAGGGTGTGGCTAACAGCATCAAAATTTTTAAATCCAACTTTAGTAATATGCGTGTAGCTAGCGGGTGAGCCAAAACAGAAGCTATAGATGCGATGAGATAGTAAATGATAACATATTCAATCTTGCCAAATATGCTATATAAATAGAGAGGGATAAAAAATCCCAAAAGACCTGTGGCTAATCCACGGATAACAGTATGGGCATAGAGATGTCGCAATGGTGGTGAAAGATGATCTTTGATCAAGATTCTTTTTATTTTGAGCATGGGGTGAGTTTACTTATATCTTTATTGTATCAAAAATTAAAAAACAGCGCGAACGCGCTGACTCTTTAAAAAACGCTTATTCAACCAGCCGTCCATCCCTATACTTCAAAACTCTAATATCTTTCAAAGTCTGATTTATGAGCTCCTTGGTGTTGAATAGTCTATTTTCCATTTTTTCCAGTTTGGTATGCTCTGATTTGGTTTTAGCTTGACGACTGACAAGGGCACAACAATCATCATATGGCTTTATAGATAGATCATATGTATCAATTTTTTGAGCTACTTGTATAATCTCCAGCTTATCATAAGTTAATAGTGGACGAAAAATTGGCAAATCTATACTTTTTGAGGTGGATACCAGATTTTCTATGGTTTGTGAGGCCACTTGAGATAAATTATCACCCGTAACTAGGGCTTGAATATTATTTTTCTCTGCCAAGGCTCTTGCTACCCGCATCATAAAACGACGGAATAGTATGGTTTCGTGAGTTGCGTTTTTGCCGGCAAGAGCTGCACGAAAATATCCGTAAGGGGCAATATACAAATTGGAGTTGAGCGAATATTTGGATAAATTTTTGGCTATTTCGTTTATCTTGTAATCAGTTGTTTCAAAGTGTTGTTCCAGATTGGCAGAAAAATGAATAAAATCTACCTGACAACCACGACGAGCTAGTAAGTAGGCTGCCACTGGAGAATCAATGCCACCAGATAGTAGAACTAGGGATTTGCCGGCTGTGCCAACTGGCAAACCACCAATTCCTTTTTTCTTTTCATTATATATAAAGGTTTCTTTTTGGTTGACGCTAACGCAAAACGAACAATCAGCATTTTTGAGATCAACTTTGTCCCATTTTGTATTTTTTAGAATACCCGCTCCTAAATATCTGGCAAGTTCGGGGGAAGTAAGAGGAAAATTTTTGTCTGCGCGACTGACTTTCACATTAAATGTTTTATTTGGAGTAAAAGATTCTTTTGCCTGCTCTATTATTGATTCTTCTATTTCCTCCTTGGTGGCTTTTGGTATTTTTGTGACCGGGCTATACCAGACAATGCCTGCAGTTTTTTCTAGTGCTTTATATATCTCTTCTAAATTGCCTTTTTCTATCTCAATTAAAAAATAGCCATATTCCTCTATGACTTTGGCTTTTACTTTTGAATTCTTTAATTTGAATTCAATATTTTTTCTAAGCTGTCGCTTGAAATCACGCTGATTCTTGCCCTTAAGGGCAATTTCACCGTAGTGAATTAATATATAACTGATCATAAAAATTAAACAACAATACTAACTAATTTGCCTTTAACATAAATCACTTTCTTGGGTTGTTTATTATCTAACCATTTGTTAACTTGATCAGATTCTAGCGCCTTGGCTTTAGCATCTTCCTCAGTAATATCAGCTGGGACGGTAATTTTATGACGAACTTTGCCATTAACTTGAATAACTAGTTCAATTTCCTCTTCTTTAATAAGGCTAGAGTCATACTTAGGCCACTGCTCCTCGGTGATAGATGCCTTATTGCCAAGATTGGACCAAAGCTCTTGTGTGATATGCGGGGCGAAAGGAGATAATATAATAAGGAGAGCTTGGTAATCAGCAATAGATATCTTGTCGGCTTTGTCCATGTGGTTGATTAAAATCATCATCTGGGCAATTGCGGTGTTGAAGCGCATGTTTTCAATATCTTCAGTAACTTTTTTAATTGTTTGATGGACTACTTTTTCAAATTTTTTATGACTATTTTTATCATTAGCTTTTTCTTGCAACCTCCAAACTTTTTCTAAAAACCTACTAATACCAACAATACTCTTGGTTGACCATGGTTTAGCATCTTCAAGCGGTCCCATAAACATTTCATACATACGGAAAGCGTCGGCCCCATGTTCCTTAACGACGTCATCTGGGTTAATAACATTACCCAGAGATTTACTCATTTTGCGTCCGTCTTCGGCAAGTATCATGCCCTGATTACGTAGTTTAAGAAAAGGCTCATCAAATTCAAGACGTTTGGCATCACGTAGAGCCTTGGTGAAGAATCTAGCATACATTAAATGGAGGACTGCGTGTTCTGCGCCGCCAACATAAAGATCAACTGGTAACCAGTGTTTGACTTTATCTTTATCAAAGGGTTGCTTGTCATTATGTGGGTCAGCATAACGCAAAAAATACCAAGATGAACAGACAAAGGTATCCATGGTATCTGATTCGCGACGTACATTTTCAGTTGCTCCACATTGAGGACATTTGACATCATGAAATTTCTTTGAGCTAGCCAAAGGTGATTCACCTTTTGGTCTAAAATCAACATCATCGGGCAATTCGACGGGCAGATCCTTTCCGTCAACCAAAACTTCACCACACTTATCACAGTAGATAATAGGGATAGGAGCTCCCCAATAGCGCTGGCGGGAAACAAGCCAGTCACGTAGTTTATAATTAACTGCTTTCTTGCCAAGCTTCTTTTCCTTAAGCCATTTGGTTATTTTTTCTTTAAACTCATTTGTGGATAATCCATTAAATTCGCCAGAATTGATAGCTGTACCTTCTCCGGAAAAGCATTCCCCCTTGAAGTCACTTGGTTTTTCTACGACTTCAGCAATTTCTAAACTATATTTCCTCGCAAATTCAAAGTCTCTCTCATCATGTGCAGGGACTGCCATGATGGCTCCGGTTCCATAACTCATCATGACATAATCTGCGATAAAAATAGGGATTTCTTGGTCGTTGGCGGGATTAGTCGCTTTGACGCCCTTGAGTCCAACTCCTATTTTTTCCTTATTTAAATCTGTGCGTTCTAATTCGTTTTTTTTGTTAGCCTGTTTAATATATTCTTCTACTTCTTTTTTGTTGCTGATAATATCAAGTGATTGATTGACTAATGGGTGTTCTGGGGCAACAACCATGAAAGTTGCACCAAACAAAGTATCAGGACGAGTGGTAAAAACATCTAGAGATTGATTTAGTTTCTTAACTTGAAATTTTAACTCTGCTCCTTCAGATCTACCTATCCAATTCTTTTGCATTTCCTTGAGGGATTCTGGCCAATCGAGTTTGTTTAAATCATCAAGCAATTCATCGGCATAATCGGTAATTTTGAAAAACCACTGAGAGAGTTCTTTTTGAACAACTTCATTTTTGCAACGCTCACACTTGCCGTCAATAACTTGTTCTCGAGCTAATACTGTTTTACATGATTCACACCAGTTGACTGGGGCTTTTTTCTTGTAAGCTAATCCCATTTTGTAAAGTTCACGAAACATCCATTGAGTCCATTTGTAATATGTGGGATCAGATGTATCAACTACTCTTGACCAATCATAACTAAAACCGAGGGACTTCAATTGTTTAGTAAAATTAGTTATATTCTCTTGCGTGACTTCTCTTGGGTGGCGGTTTATTTTAATGGCATAGTTTTCTGTTGGAAGACCGAAGGCATCAAAACCCATGGGATGGAGAATGTTCTCCCCATATTTCATGCGGCGGTAGCGCGAAACAATATCGGTGGCAGTATAGCCTTCGGGATGACCAACATGTAATCCAGCCGCTGAAGGATAGGGAAACATGTCCAGACTATAGTATTTATTTTTTGATTTATCCTCTTTAACTTCAAAAATCTGGTTATCAGACCAGTATTTCTGCCACTTTTTTTCTATTCTTTTATGATCATATTTCTGCATAATATTATTTAAGATTTTTCATATAATTATTTTCATCTTAACATTTAACCCCTTAAAAATCAATGGTGTCTTTACTAAAAAATCAATTTTTGTTACTCTAAATAATACTGTTAGTTAAGTGTGGGTTTTAAGCTAAAATTAACTAATATTAGCTAAAAAATGACTGAAAGACTGATTAATATAATAATTACTAGGGTTTTAAGAAGTATAAAGAATATAGGTAAAACTATATGGTCTTTAACTTTTAGGGGGGTGCTGGTACCCGGATATCGGCTTTTTTTGTATTTACAAAAAAATATTAATAAATTCTTACTACAAAATCCTCTGCTATCAGTTGAGCAGAACAAGAAAAACCTAAAGAGTAGTACTTTGCTCCATATAATTATGGGTATACTTGTTATCTGGGTGCTAGTTAATAACTTTGCCACAAGAGAAACTTATGCAGAAGAATTTGGTAAAAATAGTATTTTAGCGGAACTTTTAACAGAAGATGCTGGTGAAGAGATAGTTACTAAGTCCAAACCATTACAGGAGTGGGCGAGCGTGCCAAAGACTGAAAACATCCTTGATCAACTTGGGGCAATTAAGGCTAAACATAATACTGGCCTTGACGGGAAAATTCAAGAAGAGGACAAAAAGATAAATGATCAAGTGGCCTTAGTGCAAGGTGGGGATGCCTTACTCAAACCAACTATTACACCGTTTGAAAATGAAGATAAGCCAGGTAGCACAGATGGGGTTATTTCAGAAAGAAATGAAGTCCAATACTATTTTGTAAAATCAGGGGATACCTTGTCTCAAATCGCTAAAAAATTTGGGATCTCAATTAATACAATTCTTTGGGAAAATAATTTATCTCTCTCAAGTTATATTAAACCAGGAGATAAGCTGGCAATTCTACCAGTGAGTGGGGTTTCATATTCTGTACGCTCAGGTGATACGCTATCTAAAATAGCTAACGAATTTGGTACGAACATTGATAAAATAGTCAGCTTTAATAATATTGATCCGAGCGGCGTACTAAGCGTTAGACAAAAGATTATCATTCCGGGTGGCAAATTAGGCTATGCGAGCCCATCGCCCAGTAGATCGATTGGATCAATTAAAAATATATTTTCACCAAGTTCTGGAAGTGTATCTGATGGAAATTTTATGTGGCCCTCAATTTCCAAGAGAATTACTCAGTATTACCACTGGAGGCATCACGCAATTGACATTGGAGCGAAAACCGGAACACCTATTTATGCGACTCGCGGTGGGCGCATAGAACGTTCTGGTTGGTCAAAAGGCTATGGTTATAATATTGTGATCAATCATGGGGGAGGAGTTAAAACACTATATGCGCATGCCAGCAAGCTATATGTTAAAAGAGGAGACCAAGTAGAGCAAGGGGCGGTGATTGGCGGAGTAGGCTCAACTGGCTGGTCAACTGGTCCGCATATTCATTTTGAGCTTATAATAAACGGGAAAAAAGTTAATCCATTAAGCTATCTGTAACGTATGAATAAGCAGATATTTGACATATTTTAGCTAGTGGTGTAGACTAATAAATAACATATGGAATACAGAAACTACATTATTTTTAGCTTTTATTTGGCTGATCGATAAGATCTGTTAGTTTTTGATACTTTATATAAACTGGCTGATCCTAGAAGAGATCAGTTTTTTTGTACCAAACAAATGAAACCACAAATAAAGATACAACTAATTGAGAATAAGGATGTATTACCGCAAAACGGTAATAATTTAACAGTGGGTGTACACGGCATTAAGGGTAGCTTTAGTCATGAGTCTGTATTAAGATTATGTGATGAGATTGGTGCAAATAAGAATAAGGTTGAGTTTAAATATTTAATTGAGGTCGACAAAGTGGTTGAGGCGGTAAATAACGGTGAAGTAGACAGGGGCGTGTTTGCAGTAGCCAATTCTGGATCAGGCGCTTGTGTATTTACGGTTGAGGCTATGGCGAAGTATAGTTTTAAGCCAATAGCAATTTATGGCATGGAGGTTGTGCAGTGTTTATTAACTCGACCAAATATTACACAGGTGAGCCAAATTAAAAAAATATTTGCTCATCCACAAGCCATGGAACAATGCAAGAAGACTTTTGAAAAAAAATATCCAGGAATTAAGTTAATTGCTGGGCAAGACAGTGATGATACGGCACTGTGTGCTAAAAGACTGGCACAAGGAGCATGGGATGATGATACGGCCACCCTGGCATCAAATTCAGCAGCTAAGATCTATGGATTAAATGTAGTAAAATCAGGCATGCAACATGATCCATTAAATATGACAACATTTGTTTTAATTAAAAAAGTTTAAATTTTATGCAGATACAAAAATTCAACTGGTATTATTTCTATTTTGCCCAGCCAATGGTCAGTTGATTTTTAGTATCTATATATAATATTAAAAATGAGCTGATCATAAGATCAGTTTTTTAAATTTAAAATAAAAATATAATTCAAAATAAATTAAAAACAAATAATTAGAATTAACAATCATTAGGGAGAAGGCCATGATTATTGCAATGAAAAAAGGTGCAACACCAGGACAGATTGATGCTGTATCTAAAAAAATCCAAAGGCTAAATTTGGAATTAAATATTTCCAGAGGAAAGGAAAAAACTGTAATAGGTATTGTTGGCGACGTGAAAAATGTCGACCAAAGTGTTTTCAATAATATGGAAGGAGTTGATAAAATACTAAAGGTGTCTGTACTATATAAGCTGGTCAGTCGAGAGTTTTGTCGACTAGATACTATCATTACTATAGGTTCTGTCAAAATTGGAGGCAACAATTTTACTTCAATAGCGGGGCCATGTGCCATCGAAAGCCTGGCTCAAATGAGACGTACTGCCAAATTTCTACAAAATAACGGAGTTAAAATAATGAGGGGAGGGGCGTTTAAACCAAGAACCTCTCCTTACGCATTTAAGGGTTTGGGTGTGCAGGGGTTAGAGATTATGAGAGACACTGCCCACGAGTGTGATTTATTGACGGTTTCTGAAGTGATGAAGATATCCCAGATTGATATAATGATGGAATATGTCGACATTTTACAGATAGGTGCTCGTAACATGAAAAATTTTTCTCTACTGGAGGAGGTGGGGAAAATTGATAAACCTGTCCTGTTGAAAAGGGGGGAGTCGGCAACTGTGGAAGATCTCTTGCTAGCGGCTGAACATATTGCGTATGGAGGTAATAAAAACATTATTCTATGTGAGAGAGGCATTAAAACATTTGCCAACTATACACGTAATACCTTAGATCTGTCTGTTGTGCCAATTCTGCATAAACTAACACACCTGCCAGTGATCGTCGATCCTAGCCATGCAACTGGCATACGTGAACTTGTGCTCCCAATGGCCTTAGCAGCAACGGCGGCTGGTGCTCAAGGATTAATGATTGAAATCCATCCCAAACCCGAGGAGGCAAAATGCGATGGCGTTCAGTCTTTGACCTTTAAACAATTTAAAAAGCTCAAAGACAGTGTAGAAACTATATGGGCGGCGGCTCAGCAAAAGTAAACATCCCTGAATTAAAAATAAATACCCAAACTTCTATTATAGAAGTTTGGGTATTTTTTATTACTCAAAAAAGAATTAAACCACTCGCGTTACCTCATCCAAACTGGTAACACCTTGCAAGGCTTTTAAAATGCCATCCTGGATCATGGTAATCATGCCATTTTGTTTGGCAACTTGCGATAGCTTTACTTCCGAAATATCCTTGGATAGTATCATTTCTCTAATCTCATCAGTAATCTGGAATATTTCATAAATGCCAATTTGCCCCTTATACCCTAAACCGCTACATTCTTTACAGCCTTTACCCTGATAGAATTTTAAATTATTAAGATTAAAATCAAATTTATGTTTAAGTGTATCTGGAATACTTTCTATCTCTTGTCTTACTATTTCTTTTTGCTTCTCACTTGGCTCAACAACTTGTTTACAATGCTCACAAATGCGACGCACCAATCTTTGAGCAATGGATACATTTAAAGCAGGGGCTAATAGGTATGGCTTAGAATCCAGGGCAAAAAATCTGGGGATAGCACCAATGGCGTTATTAGTATGTAATGTGCTAAAGACTAGATGACCAGTCAGGGCAGCATTTAAGGCAATGTCGGCGGTTTCTTTGTCCCTAATTTCACCAACGAGTATTATATCAGGATCTTGACGAACAATTGATTTTAAGCCCTTGGCAAAAGTATAGCTTTTGTCTTTACTAACCGCTGATTGATTAATGCCCTTTATTTTGTATTCAACTGGATCTTCAATGGTTATTATCTTATTATCTTCTGTGTTTAATTTATTTAAAGCAGCATAGAGAGTGGTAGTTTTACCAGAACCCGTAGGACCGGTAACCACAATCATGCCATTTGGTTTTTTCATTTCTTCTGAGAGTATTTTTTCAGCATAATCTGATATACCTAATTTTTCCAAAGTGAAATCTCTTACTTTTTCATGGTAGAGAATACGCATAACTATACTTTCACCATAAGCGGTTGGCAAGGTAGAGATACGGAAGTCTGTCTCTTCATCATTAATGTGGATGGAGAAACTGCCGTCTTGGGGCTGGTCTTTAATATTAATTTTTAGTTTGGCGTCTAGCTTAATCCTCGAGACTAATTTCTCCCAGATATCTCTATCAAGCGTGGCTATGTCATGCAAAACACCATCAATACGAAAACGTAAATGAATACCTTGTTCTTCAGCTTCAATATGAATATCACTGCTATCAGATTTAACGGCTGTTAATATAACAAGGCTTAAAATTTCCGTGACACTGGCTTTTTTTAATTTTTCACCGAGTTGTATTAAATCGCTGACTTGCGAGTGTGCTTGAGAAATATCTTTTTCAAGAATTTTCACATCATCTTTGTATTTTTCAATCTTAGGCAATGCCTTATACATCTCAATGGCATAATCCATACTGTTTTGACTTGTTAGATAGATTCTAACGGGTATCCCCTTGTATTGTTGAGATAGCTCTTCCAGATACTTCTGAACCTCTTGGCTGTATTCCATAATAGCCACGCGAATCTCCTTCATCTCCTTATAATAGAAGCAAATAAGACTAAATTTGCGAGAAGTTTCCTCTGGAACAACTCTTAGGGCCTCTGGCATAATAGGAATACCTTTGAGATTAATATAGCCAACATTAAGGTCCTGAGCCTTGGCTTCAACTTCGTCTTCTTTACTTTTTAATTTAATTTCTTTCATTTTATCTTGTAACTCCTCTTGCTTGTCTGGCTGACTAATATTTAAGGGGTTCTTTTTTTCTGGTAATGTTTCGTTCGCCGATGGTTGGCCGATAACTCCTTTGGTTGATTTTATATATGCATCCACCATTTCTTTCTCAGTTAACTCTTCCTCTTGAGGTTGTGAAGTATCTGCATTGAGGTCAAGGCGACCATCTTCGAGTTTTTCGTAAGGGGGTTTGTTGTCTTGCTTGGGTAATACCTCTTTTTCTTCTGTTTGATGAGGCGGGGACTGGATTGGATCATCTTCTTTTTGATCAGTCAAAAAAACATCCTTTTGTGTAGATTCTTGTGTATCCTCTTGATAGAGGTCATTAATAAGTTTTTGGATGTCTTGATCCATAAAATTTTAACATCTCAATATACTAATATTTTAACATATTTCGCGTGTTCTCCCTACTTCTTGAGTAGTTGCAATAATCATACTGGCAAATAAAAACCAGAAGAAGACACTCAAATCATTTTTAAAATAGGGTACATCCACCAAACCGTGGATTATAATAACCGTCATGGCAGAAAGTAATATATATGACTTATTTTTAAATCCCTGTCGATAAAACCAAAAAACTAAAAGCAAAAAGGATATAAGGCCAAGCAGGCCAAGTTCTGTCCAGAAATTTAAAAAGATATTATGAGGATAAAGAAAAACTTCAATATATTTTTTATTATGATAGGGACCAACTGCGGTTTGATAGCCGGCAAGTCCGGCCCCAAAAATGGGTCTGCTTTCAAGCATCTGCCAAGTTTCATTCCACATATCAAGGCGAACGGAAATCGAGTCACCACCCTCAACTGTGGCTTGCCCACGTAAATTAATATCTATTTTGCCCGTAGCGAGCATAGCTGGTGCAGTCAGTGAAATAATTAAAATGAGTATAATAAAATATTTACGGTAGGGTTTATAAAAAATAGCATAGAAGATGAGCCCGCAATAAAGGGCCAGGATAGCTCCTTTTGACTTGGTAAAAGCTATAGCAAAAAAATTTAGAAGGATGGAAAGAAAAATAAAAAGTTGATATATTCTTGGTCTATTTTGCAATTGGAACAAGTAGCCGATGAGAAGAATAAGGATGGGCGCCAGTAGAAGGGATAAGGCATTAGGATATTCAAAAATACCGGTGACTCTTCGGGTAGCCTCATCTGCCCAAAAGGGATTAGAGATTAAATTACCGGTGATTTTTTGATAGATAGCAATCAGAGATAAGAGAGAAGCGGATAAGGCAAAAGCTGAAAAGATATTTTTCAACTTATCCTTATTTATTGCACTAACGAAAACAATGAGAAATAAAAATGGTTCAATAAAATATGCTTTCCAAATACCTAAAGCTTCACGCAGGTGGGGCGAAACGAAGACGGAGACGGTAGCCACTATTAGAAATATATCAGATAAGATGAATAATAGCTTATTGTTGTTAAAAATCTCAAATAATTTGCTTGTTTCCTTATTCATCAGTGTTTTGATAAGCCAGATGAAAAATAGAATTAAAATCATGCCTTCAAGCAAGGTCATGGGGAGGGAGACTAAATTAAATCTGATCAAATAGCTGGGTAGAGCGAAAATTATAAGATAAATAGCCCAATCAGTACGACGATGAGCCAGGAAGGCGAAAAAAATTAAATAAATAGCAATTAAATAATACATAGGTAATTTAAGTGTTGTGTTTTAACATTGCTTTGTTAATACCGCCCAAGGCATAGAGCATTATAAGATATATTAAAGCCCCAAGGAGTATGAGCAGAATAACATTAAGATGATAAAGATAATTTAAAACAAAGCCCATGATAACAGCGGCTAACATGGCTTTACCAAAGATTTTTAAATTTATCTTAATTTTAGAATATTTTTTGAGAACATAGATAGTAGAAACTAACATAAGCAATTCTACCCCAACCGTCACCCAAGCAGCAGCAAAATATGAGTATTTAGGGATTAATATAACGTATAGAAAGACGGCTAAGGTTGCAGCAGATAAATAATATTTAATCATCTTTTTTTGCTTGCCCATGGCAATAATTGAATAGGTTGTTAGATGTGTAATAAAAATAATGGCGGTAGCCCAAATGAGAATTTTAAAGACTCCGGCTGAAATAGAAAATTGTGAACCAGCAACGAGGGTTATTAAAGGTTCGGCTAAAACCAAAACACCAATAATTAATGGCCAAATTATGATAGAAAGGGCATCAAAAGCTTTTTGCCAAGTGATATTAAAGGATGCCTTGTCTTTGTTCTGCCAGAATTTAGATAAAAGAGGAGAAACCAATCCCATAAAAATAGCAGGGAAAGCAATCAAGGATTCTAATATCTTATAGGGTGCGCCATAGATACCAACGGCTGCCTCATTGGACAGAGCATAAGCTGGATTAACTGGTAGAACGGAGAGGAATAATGTGTCAGCTTTAAAATATATGAGGGAGAAGATGGAGGTGATGGCAATTGGCCAGGATTTTTTAAAAATACTTTGCCAAACTTCTTTATCGAATTCAAATTTTAATTTGATAAACTTTTTTAAAAAATTTAGATTAATTAAAAAATTAACTAAAAAGCCGAGGATAATAGCAGTGATGAGCAAAAGTAAACCACCTTTGAAGTAGACTATAAGGATGGTGGTTACGAGGAGTATAATTTTTCCAATAAATTCAGCGACAGCCACGCGTTTCATATTTATCTTGTTTTGAAAAAAAGCTACTAGCATCTGATCGAGTAAATTAAGAAAAATTGAAAAAGAGGCAACCATAACTCCTAGTTTAATAACTAGAGAATAAGGAAAAAGCCAAACTAGGGCACTAGCAAAAACCATCAGAATTAGGGCAGTAAAAAAACGTAAGGTAAAAACATTATTAAAAAATTTCTCTTCCCCATATGGGCTAAATTGAAGCTCATTAACCGTAACCACATAAAGACCTAAATCTGATAAAATAGCAAAAAAGAAAAGATAGGCAAATATGGTGGTATAACTGCCATAACCGGCTACTCCTAGATATCGGGTTAAAATAGCCACGACAAAAATACCAATAAACGAGGCACTAAATTTACCTAGGGTGTGTAGTATAGTATTTAGGGCTATTTTCTTAGTTAAGCTCATAATTTTAGTTTATCATTTTAGCGGGAATTAACAAACCTTAAATTATGTCTTATTTATTGATATAATAAATACATGCAGAATATATTTTCCCAATTTATATCACTATCAATTCTCATCGCCTGTATTAATCTGGTTCTGGTCTTTTTGTATAACCTACTATTTCTGGGCAGAATTAAAATATGGGGATTTAAATATTCCAGGCTTAAATACTTTCTATTAGCAATACCCTTGTATATACCAATAATCATTGTGGCAATTGATGTGAAAAGTTTTTATCCTATTTTGCTCTATCTGACTTTCGCCGTTTTGGGTGTCTTAGGCGAAACTGGTTTTTCTATGTGGTGGGGGGTGTTTTTTAAACATAAATTTTGGGAGTATAAAGAGGACGTGATAAATAAGGGGGATTCAAGCTATCTTAATTTTATAATTTGGGGTTGGGGAGTGTTTTTTTTGATAACTGTCAGCCGGATATTATCTAGATGGCTGGGGTTTAAGTTGGATTTAAGCTTTTTTGTAAATTACTGGCCGATATTTGCTGTAATCCTTTTTGTAATATTGGTCGTGGTTCAGACGATTTCAGGTTTTAGAAAAAAAGAATTATTACACTTTGTAAAAGACAGTATAAGTTATAAGAACTATCTTTTATTTTGTTTGCCAATTTTTTTGCCTTTCACATATCTACTGTTCAAATTTTCTTTCAAATATTTAGTTTTCTTTGTTTCACTTGGAATAATTTTGTTTGTTGCGGAATACATAATAGGAAAACTTTTTAAATTATTTTTATCAAAAAAGCTTTGGGTCTATAACTATGAAACACTTAACCATAAACATACAACCTTGCTAAATATTATTCCTTTTGGTTTGGCTACTTTTTATTTTTTAACCCTATATTCCCTATTTAACTATTTTTTAAGTTTTTAGTATTTTTTTGCTATAATTAAATTAGCCTGGGATTGGGCTAATTTTTTCATACTACTATGCATTTAAAATCACTACAACTATCAGGATTTAAGTCTTTTGCCAAAAAGACTACGCTTGAATTTACCAAAGGTATCACAGCTATTGTGGGTCCAAATGGTTCAGGAAAAAGTAATATTGCAGATGCTGTACGCTGGGTAATGGGCGAACAGAGCATTAAAACCCTCCGCGGCAAGAAATCAGAAGACGTCATATTTTCTGGGTCTGATAAAAAGGCTCGACTGGGATTGGCGGAAGTCTCTTTAGAGTTGGATAATTCAGATAAAAAAGTCCCCATTAATTATGGGGAGCTTTTGGTTTCACGCAGAGTATATAGAAGCGGAGAGAGCGACTATATTATAAACGGGGCTAAGAGCAGATTAATTGATGTGAACTTACTGTTAACCAAGGCTAATTTTGGCCATAGGACATACTCTGTAATTGGCCAGGGGATGATCGATAACTTTTTGGTTGCCACACCCCAAGAAAGAAAAGAGTTTTTTGAAGAGGCTTCAGGAGTTAAGCAATATCAAATTAAAAAGAATCAGGCTTTATCTAAACTTGAAAATGTGTGGCAGAATTTATCTACTTTAAATATAAAGATACAAGAAATGGAGCCCCAGCTTCGACTGCTAACCAGACAAGTTAAAAAACTAGAAAAAAGGAAGGTTGTTGAGAAAGAATTGCAGGATTTGCGAAAAACATACTATAGCAGTTATTGGCAAGAAATGGACGGAAGATATATAAAAGAAAAAGGTGAAATCGATAAATATACGGGGGATAAGAACAAAATTGAGGTGGTTTGGGAAAACCTAGAAAAACAAGTTAAACAAGTGGCATATGATGGTGGATTGAATAAAAAAATAGAGGCCTTACGCGAAGAGCAACAAGAGATAATGGAAAATAAGATGAAACTGCGGGAAGAATTGTTACAACTAAAAATGAGTTTAGCGGGAGAACAAAAAGCAACGTTGGTAAATTTAAAAATGATTTCAAGAGCCGAGCTTGAGGATGTTAATAAACAGGTAGAGCAAGCCAATTTAATGCATGAAAAATTAATTGATCTATTAAATAGAGAAAAGAATATTGAAGTAATTAAAAAAGAAATTTTAATTATAAATAAAAAGATTGATAAAGTCCTTCAATTATTAAAACCATATTGTAAAATACAAGAAAAGCAGATGGCACAAAAAACAGATAAAGAATTAACAGCTGAGAAAAAATTAAAACTAATTGAAGAAAACCTAGATAAATATGATAAAAAAATTACTGAGATCCAACTTGAAATTAAAAAAATAGCCAAGGAAGATGAAGAAGGACGTCGAGGTTTATGGCAAGTACAACAAGAATTCCAAAAAGAACAGCAAAAACTGAATGAAATAAATTCAAAGATTAATGAAGTCAGAGTAGAATTGGCACGTGTTGAAACTAAGAGATATGATTTACGCCAAGAAATTGAATATGAACTTGGTGGACTAGGCGAGTTATCTCAGGAAAAGCAAGAAACTCTAGGTGAAGGGCAAAAAATTACCATGGTTAATAGGATAAATAGATTAAAAAATCAATTAGAAGTAATTGGTGGGATTGATCCTGAAATTGAGGCAGAATACGAAACAACAAAACAAAGATATGATTATTTAGATAATCAAACAAATGATTTAACAAATACCATGGAGACATTAAAGAAATTAATTGCTGACCTGGATGCGACTATAAAAAAGAAAATGAAGGAATCATACGATGATATTAACAAATATTTTCAAAAATATTTTAAATCCTTATTTTCTGGAGGTAAGGCAGAGTTGGTTCTTTTGAAAGAAAAGGAATTAGAAAAAGAAGAAACAGACGAGGAAGGTGAGATTAAAAAAGAAGGTGGAGCTATTAACTTTTTCCAAGAAAAATCAAAGAGTATGGGATATGCCGGTATAGAAGTTCAAGCAACTCCTCCGGGTAAGAGATTGAAAAGCATTAATGCGCTATCCGGTGGCGAAAAAGCTTTAACTAGTATTGCCCTGATTTGTGCCATAATATCATCTAGCCCTTCACCGTTTGTAGTATTAGATGAGGTGGACGCAGCGCTAGATGAGTCTAATTCAATACGCTTTGCTGAAATTCTAGAAGGATTAGCACACAAAACACAATTCGTAATCATTACCCACAATAGAGCCACAATGGAAAAGGCAAAATTACTATATGGAGTAACTATGAGTGATGATGGGATATCAAAACTGGTGGGATTAAAACTTGAAGAAGCCAAGAAGCATGTGAATAGATAATTCTTGAAAGTATTTTTTGATGTAGAATAAAATAAACAGATTGTTTAAAAATAGCTGGTATAATAGCTATTTTTTGTTTTATGGGGAAAGTACAAGGATAATCAAACCAGATACTAACTTAGTAATAAAATGCCTAAAGACATTTATAAAAAAGAATATACTAGAGATTTTTCTTTGGCTATTTGCCAGGTTTGGCAATACGCAGAAACCGAACATGCTAAAAAAATTTTACCCAAAGTATTTATCCCTCATATTTTTGAATTTTTGGGCGATTTTGTGGATGTCTGGGTAAGTGCTAATGGCCACAAAGAATTGAGGCAATCCACGGTTGATGCAGTTAAAAACGATAAAAATTTTATTATAAACTTGGCTGACGAATATATAAAAGATTGCCAAATGATTGAACAACTCTTGGCACAAAAAATTAGTCAAGATAATTTTGAAATATTCCTTAACAAATTTATCGACGGCTGGGCAAAATTGACTATGATATTTACTATCCCTACATACTCTCATCGAGGCATTACGAAAGAGGATAAAAACTATTCTCTATTGGCTAGGCAAAAAACTGAGCATATTTTTGAAAATGGTGATGAAATATTTAGGAATTACGCCAGAGAAGTATTTCCCGAATACAAAAAATTCGAGAAATTCTTTACTTTAGATGAATTACTCAATAAGCGGATTGATCCAGAAAGTCTAGAAAAAAGGAAACAATGTTTTGTTTTCTATGAAAGAGGCATTATACATGATAAGAGCCTGGATGATATTGGAATAGAACATGCAGTAAGGTTCAAAAAATACACAATCAGTAATAAAAAAATAATAAGGGGACAAGTGGCGGTTAAACGTAATAAAAACTTAACGGGTCGAGTTAGGCTTATTTTATCAAAAAAAGATTTTTATAAATTCAAAGATGGGGATATTTTGGTTGCCTTTATGACTTCTCCATATTTTGTCCCATTGATGAAAAAAGCGTCTGCTGTGATTACTGATGAAGGGGGTATCACTTGTCATGCTGCTATTGTTTCGCGCGAGATTGGAGTGCCATGTATAATCGGCACTAAATATGCTACTCAAGTTTTAAAGGATGGAGATATAGTTGAAGTTGATACATCTAGAGGAACAGTAAAAATTTTGGGTTAAAAAACCGAAGATTCCGTGCGGAATCTTCGGTTCGTATCCGTGGTTTTTTTAAGGGAGATGGAGTGGCTAAAATTTGATGGGGATAATTTTTTGGATCGAGACAGGTGATCCATTGTTGTCGAGCCAGACGAGGTATGAATCAAGCTCGTTAAGGCCCAGGTCGTCTTCATTAACAAAACTTTTGGCGACCATTGACAATCCAGCTTCATGGCCTAAGGCGACGGTTAATCTAAATTTTTTGCTAGAGTCCTGCAAAAAATCAAAATGATTTTTTTGTTGCTGGACAAATTCTGGGATTTCCATAATATTAGGGGTGGCAATAATCTCCTGAATTTGAGTGATGAGATCGATGCCCTCTTTGTCGTGCCTCTTTTCCCACTCGCCATCTTCGATTAGCTCCCAAAGGGCGATGTAGTCAAGGAGCGAATTGGGTTCACATAGTTTACCCAGTAACTTCTCTCCAGTGAGAAGTGTACGGGGGAGTGTTGAGCAAATATATCTAATATTTTCCTCGCCAATCCTCAACAATTTAGCTAGATGAGTAATTAAAAGTTTATAAAAATTACTCATGTCATAGCAAAGACTAACACCTTTCCTAGAAAGAATTCTTTGTTCATCAATTTTTCCAGGCGCAGCTTCACTATGCCGAATCAGCAAATTAGCAGACACAGCGTTTTCCGGCATTACAACTTTAGGTAACATCTGTCACCTCCTGTTTTTTTATGAATGAAATGAATTAATTTGAACTTTTGCTTTTCTCCTCAAAATACCTTATAATAAAGATATATACTACAAAAACACTAAGAAATAGTCGTTTTTAAACATTTTGTTTAATATGCTACTCGGAGCTAATCATGATCTTGAAAATACTATTATTATCATCCTTTCTCAAAAAGGTAGTCTTTCTGCTGAAAAAATTTTAGTTGCATTAAAACAAAATAAAAAATCTGTAACCATTCAAGGAGTTTATCGCGTATTGCGCAAGCTCCAAAATGAAGGGGTAATCATTAAAGAAAAACAAAGTTATAGCTTGAGAATTCCCTGGCTGTTAGATTTGGGGATGTTACTTGAAAAAATGGAGCGAAACTACTTGCAAACAAGCTATATCGAAAAACTATTGCCGAAAACAGGAAAACAAAAAAGAACTTGGCATTTTACCAATCTCCTAAAAATGAATGATTTCTGGTCGCACGTACTCTTGGCTATGGCGAAGAACTCTTCGGAAAAAATAATGATTGATTATAGCCCACATGCGTGGTTTCATCTTACCCAGCCAGAACAAGAATACCAGTATTTAAAAACTTCCCTTAATTCCCTTAAAAAAGAATACTCTATTATCGGGGGTAATACCTTTTTAGATAAATGGGTAACAAAGTATTGGGATTTCAAGAATTTTGAATATTATTTAGCCCAAAGTGGCTATTGGACAAAAATTGATCCTTTATTATATATCAATGTTATAGATGATTTTATATTAAAAGTAAAATTAGATAAAAAAACAACACAGGCTATTAATAAGGTATATAAAGAAGTAGGAATAGAAAATGATCTAACGGCTGAAAAAGTACTCCAGGTTTTTCGGCGCAAGGCAAAGGCCAAGATGACCCTTGTAAAGGACTCCATACAAGCGGAAAAATATTTTAAAAGGTTCGAAAAAATATTTGGGCCCATCAAATAATTTATCAATTAAAAACAGCCCTAAAAATTGGGCTGTTTTTGAGTACTAAAAAATGGATTGCATAGTCCTGGCGATGACCTACTTTCCCTTAAAAAAGTATCATCGGCGCTGAAGGGCTTAACTGCTGAGTTCGGGATGGAATCAGGTGTACCCCCTTCGCTAGAACCACCAGGATTATACAATCCATTAATAGAAATAATATAGACTTATAGGAATTCGCAAAAGACCAATTAGTATAACCTAGGCTAAATGCATTACTGCACTTGCACCCGGCTACCTATCAACCTGGTAGTCTTCCAGGTGGTCATAAAATCCTAATCTTGGGAACAGCTTCGCGCTTAGATGCTTTCAGCGCTTATCCAACCCGAATGTAGCTACCCAGCATGCATGTGGTGCACACAGCTGGAACACCAGAGATTCGTCCTTCTCGGTCCTCTCGTACTAGAGAAGGGGCCCCTCAAGATTTTTATACGCTCACAGTAGATAGGAGACCGAACTGTCTTACGACGTTCTGAACCCAGCTCGCGTACCGCTTTAATTGGCGAACAGCCAAACCCTTGGGAGCTTCTTCACCCCCAGGATGCGATGAGCCGACATCGAGGTGCCGAACTCCGCCGTCGCTGTGGACGCTTGGGCGGAACTAGCCTGTTATCCCCGGAGTAACTTTTATTCGATGATCTTCCACTCTCCTATATGAGATGGTCGGTTCACTAACTTATGCTTTCGCAACTGCGCGACTTGTAGGTCTTGCAGTAAAGCTGGCTTGTGGGTTTACCCTATCATGCCGATTTCCATCCGGCACTAGCCAACCTTTAAACGCCTCCGTTACCTTTTAGGAGGCGAGCGCCCCACTCAAACTACCCACCAGATACTGTCCCCTATATAAGGGTTAGATATACAAAGTGCCAAGGGTGGTATCTCACTGGTGCCCGAAGGCTCCCACCTATTCTGAACATGAACATTTTATATACCAATATCAAGTTGTAGTAAAGCTTCACGGGGTCTTTTCGTCTAACTGTGAGTAGCCGGCATCTTTACCGGCATTGCAATTTCGCCGAGTCCTTTATTAAGACAGTCCCCAAATCGTTATGCCATTCCTGCAGGTCGGAACTTACCCGACAAGGAATTTCGCTACCTTAGGACGATTATAGTTATCGCCGGCGTTCATCAGCGCTTCGGATCAAGGCTTGCACCCATCCCCTTAACGTTCTGACACTGGCCAGGCATCAGCCCCTATACTTTAGCTTGCGCTTTTGCAGGGACCTATGTTTTTGATAAACAGTCGCTTGGATTCTTTCGCTGCGCCCCAGTAAAACTGGGGAGGCCTTATCCCGAAGTTACGGCCGCTGTTTTGCCTAGTTCCTTAACGAAGGTTCTCTCGTTCACCTTGGGCTTCTCGCCCTACCCACCTGTGTTGGTTTGCGGTACAGATACTTTAAATTTAAACTCTTAGAGATTTTTCTAGGTGGTTTATCAATAATAATTGGTATCGACCGAAGTCTCAACCTTTTGACTAGTCAATAGCTGATGTTTCCCGGATTTGCCTAAGAAACACTATCTTCTAGCCAACGTATATAGCCAAAAAACGCTATTAAATAAAACCACGTCCTCCCATCGATAATTTAAAGTAGGGCAGGAATATTAACCTGCTCTTCCATCGCCTACGCCTTTCGGCCTCGGCTTAGGATCGCCTAACCCTGGGTCGATTTACGTTGCCCAGGAAACCTTGGATTTTCGGTGTTTGAGGTTTTCACTCAAATTTTTGCTACTTATGCCAACATTCTCTCTTCCTTGCTCTCCACAGCTCCTTACGGTACTGCTTCAGTGAACAAGAAATGCTCTCCTACCATCTTAAGTTAAAAAACTTAAGATTCCTATCTTCGGTAATTAGTTTAGCCCCGTTAAATTTTCGGCACAAAAACTCTTGACTAGTGAGCTGTTACGCTTTCTTTAAAGGATGGCTGCTTCTAAGCCAACCTCCTAGTTGTATAAGAATAATCACCACCTTTGACACTTAACGTAGATTTTGGGACCTTAGCTGAAGATCTGGGCTGTTTCCCTTTTGACTGATGGAGCTTAGCCCCCATAGTCTAACTGACAGGAACTTGTATAAGTATTCGGAGTTTGGTTGGGATAGATACCAATAAAGGCTCAAATCCCATCCAGTGCTCTACCCCCTATACAATATTAGTTGTCGCTAGCCCTAAAGCTATTTCGAGGAGAACCAGCTATTACCAAGTTCGATTAGCATTTCACCTCTAACCACAACTCATCCCAGCGTGTTGCACGGCGCTTGGGTTCGGACCTCCCTTTGATATTACTCAAAGTTCATCCTGGTCATGGCTAGCTCACTTGGTTTCGGGTCTTACGTATACTACATAAAAATCGCCTAGTTAAGACTTGGTTTCCCTACGTCTTCTCCCAAATATTTAGGATTAAACAAGCAATATACATAAACTCGTTGGCTCATTCTTCAATAGGCACGCAGTTGTCCTGATACGAAATCAAGACGCCTACTCTTTGTAAACATGTGGTTTCAGATACTATTTCATCCCCCTCACCGGGGTGCTTTTCACCTTTCCCTCACGGTACTTGTTCACTATCGATCTTGAAAAGTATTTAGCCTTGGATCATAGTCGACCCAGATTCAAACAGGATTTCACGTGTCCTGCCCTACTTAAGAATAACTACTGACAAGAGTATTACCTTTAATCTACAGGGCTATCACCTTCTTTGGCATTAGACTTTCCAGTCTAATTCGAATAGATAGTACTTTTGTAACTTGTCTTCTGTCTTATGGATGACAAAAATGCAGTAATCTTACAACCCTCAAAAAAGCAACGGTCCATACCTTTATTATTAGATCCATATAATACATAAATGCATTACATTTCACTAATAAACACTTTTTTGAGTTTAGGCTGTTCCCCTTTCGTTCGCCACTACTTAGGGAATCACAGCTACTTAGTTTCATTAGCCTGTAAACAGGCCAAAAAAACTAAGAAGCTTTTTTATTGTTTTCTCTTCCTCCGCTTACTGAGATGTTTCACTTCAGCGGGTATGCGAACCGAAATAAATTTCGGAACGATGTCGCTTTACGACACCGGGTTTCCCCATTCGGAAATCCTCGGATCAAAACTTGCTTATCAGCTCCCCGAGGCTTATCGCAGATTGCTACGTCCTTCATCGCCTTTTCAAGTCGAGGCATCCACCACATGCCTTAATTTGCGAATTCCTAAAAATCTATATTGATCTTTAGAAAAAATTAAAAATTGCGTTTCTCTATATTATTTTCCTCCATAACATATATAATTTTGATTGAGCGAGCCTATCTGAATTGTCCTTCAAATGCAGTTTTTAAGGTCTTTATCCCTAACAACTATCTTTGAATTGTGAGAATTAAAAAACCGCTTATTCTAAGCGGCGGTTTAGCAAAAAACGCACGTTTTTCTAGCCGCTTAGTGTGTTAGTTAGTAGTTGATTATTTTGCATAGGGTTTTATGAGTTTATCCAGAAGAGGTTTGGCTAAAATTAGCTGTTTGTTCAAACATTGTGGATACTTTTAATGCTGTTATAAGTATATCTCTAATTTGGAATTATGTCAAATATGAGTTAAACTAAAGTTAGCAAACTAACTAACTAGTATATGATATCTTATTTAAAAGGTGAAATATTGATAAAAAATGACAAGTCAATTACGGTAGTTATAGGAGGTGTGGGTTATGAAGTTTTTATGGTAGATAAATTCTTAGAAAAGGCAAAGAAAGGAGAGGGCGTCGAGCTATATACTTACCTAAAACATAGTGAAGACAACATGAGCCTGTATGGATTTACGGGTAAAGACGAACTTGGGTTTTTTAAATTATTAATCTCAATTTCAGGAGTGGGGCCGAAATCTGCTTTGGGTGTGCTGGAGGTGGCTAAATTAGCTGATATTAAAAAAGCTATCCTCAGGGACGATGCTTCTATCTTGTATAAGGTTTCGGGAGTGGGGAAAAAAACGGCAGAAAGGATTGTAGTTGAACTGAAGAATAAGTTGGATAAGATGCCAGTGAGTGATAAGGAAATTGATTTATCTGATATTGATACAGAAACTTTTGATGCTTTGATAGGCTTGGGTTATGTGCAGAGTGATGTACGTGAAGCGTTGAAGCAAATTCCGGAGACGGCAGAGAGAACGGAAGATAAAATTAAATTTGCATTGAAATATTTGAGCAAGTAAATAGCTATTGAATAAACATTCCATCACCAAAGGAATAGAATCTATATTTTTTCTTGATGGCTTTGTTATAAATATCAATAATAAACTTTCTACCAGCTAGCGCTGAGACCAACATAAGTAGTGTGGATTGAGGTAAATGAAAATTAGTGATGAGCGAATCAATAAATTTAAATTTATATGAAGGGTAGATATATATATCAACCCATTTAGAGCCAGCTTTAAGCTGGCCTTTTTGATTTGAAAAACTTTCTAAGGTACGACAAGATGTGGTGCCAACAGCTATAATTGTTTTACCTTGTTTCTTATAACCATTAAGACGTTTGGCAGTGGCTTTATCAAGCACAGTATATTCGGAATGAATTTGATGTTTTTCTATAATTTTTTCTTTAACTGGGGCAAAAGTACCAAGGCCAACATGCAAGGTAATAAACTCAATTTTTATTCCTCGTTTTTTTAATTTGCTTAAAAGATTTTTAGTAAAATGCAGTCCAGCGGTAGGAGCAGCAACAGAGCCTTTGTGTTTGGCAAAAAGCGTTTGGTAATTCTTCTTAATATATTTTGAATCTCTGGTTTTAATGTATGGGGGTAGAGGTGTCTCTCCTATCTTTTCTATGATACTCTCTAATTTTTTACCAGAATGGTTAAATTTGACTAAATATCGATTTTCTTTAACCTTTTTTAAAATATTAGCTTGCAAATTATTGCCCTTAGAACTTAGGTTGTTGTTTGGCTTGGTTTTACCGCCGACCAGAACTTGCCAAATATTGCTTTTAACTTTTTTTAATAAAAAAATTTCAATCTTGCCTCCTGTTTCTTTGTACATAATCAGCCTGGCGGGAATTACCTTAGAGTTATTAAAAATAAGAACATCGTTAGGGGTTAGATGCTTGGTTAGGTTATAGAAAAAATCATGAGTAAGTTTTTTCGTTTTTTTATCTACAACCAATAACCGCGACTTATCTCGCGGTTTTACTTGTTGTTGTGCTATGAGGTTTTTAGGGAGATGGTAATTGAATAAGGATAGTTTCATAAATTTTATATCTACTTTTTGGCCCTCTGAATAATATTCTTGATAAAACTATTTTTTAATGACGTATAACTTGGCCTGTCGTCTTTATATTGTTTATATAATTTTTCTTTTAGTTGAGAATATTTTTTTGCCCAGGCTTTATTATCTTTTAAGAAATCTCTAAACAGAATAAGGTCAAACCAATGGGACCCCTTGTATCTGATGGCATGTAAGTGCACCGAACTAACCCGTGATCCACCTTTAATAAATAAATGCCTGCCCTTGGGACTAAATTCGGATACATATCTATAGCCAATTTTTTTTAAAGGTTTAACAACTTTTTTAAAGTCTTTTGCCATTTTCATTCCGACGGCTATATCTAGAATCGGCTTGGCTTTAGTATCTGGGATGGCAGTACTGCCTGCGTGCTGGATATCTATAATAATCTTTGTGGGTAATACCTTAAGGAGTCTATTTTTTTCTTTTCCAAATAAATCTCGCCATTGTTTATTGTGCGAGACCAATTTAACCGTTCCTCTTTTTAATCCGATGATGTTGCCCATAATAAATGAAATTACCCGGGATTAATCTATCCCCTCTGCTTTATCAATTTTATCCATGGTTTTAGCCATGATGCGTTTGTGGTGTTCAATTAATTTTATAATCTCTCTAGCAATATGGTGGGGGTTGGAAACTTGCTCAAAAAGAACCACCTTTTCAGCAGCAGCTGTTTGGATATGAATCTGACCGTAATCTAAGAAAGTGGGCAGCATTCCCTTCTGTTCTGACATAACATCCTGGATACGAAAAAGTTTATGCTCAGCAATAACACGATGGAAAAGACTTTTTTGCTCAATATTAATAACCCTTCTGTTGGTAACTATCCAAATATCTAAAAAATAATCAAGAAAAGAGTGGTAGAATAGGAGCCACCAATAGAGATAAAAAGTAAAAACTAAAAGATTAAGAAAAATGATAGTAACTTCGCTATTAAATAAGTAAGATAATTCTTTTCTAATAAAAAGATAAGCGACTATGGGAAGAATGGCCAAAAAAACATAGCTTATAACTATTTTAACTAATATAAACCAATGTCTATGTAAGAAAAAAACTATTTTTTCACCGGGTTCACGGTGAGGTAAATATTTAAGTCGAAACATAATGAGTTTTTAAAATAATTTTATAGAGAGGCTCCAGTCAACTGTTAAAATATATGCATATGTAACTGTGAGGATAAGAGCAGAGACTGCTAGATAGGCACCCAGAGTCAAAACATTGCTTAAAGTAGCCACCCCAAAACGTAGAGCATGATAAACTAGGAATATTGAAAAAACTACAAAGAGGGTAGCTAACAGGAAATATATGAGGAGAAAAATGTAAACAGGAATAGCCATAGAATTTTTTAAAAAAGTTTGTTGTCTGGTATTTTCTTACCCATATGTTCGTAGGCGCTCTTAGTAACTGTTCTGCCTCTTGGAGTTCTAGCTATTAATCCTTGCTGCAGAAGAAACGGTTCATAAATTTCTTCAATGGTGGCAACTTCTTCATTGACTGAAGCGGCAATGGTACCCAAACCGACTGGGCCGCCAGAGAATTTTTCAATTATAATCTCGAGGATACGGCGATCTATTTCATCAAGTCCGACTGGATCAATGTTGAGCATGGTAAGAGCTTGATTACATAAATCTAAATTAATTCTATCATTGCCCTCAACTTGAGCAAAATCACGCACTCTCTTCAAAAGACGATTGGCAATACGCGGGGTACTGCGAGCACGCTTGGCAATTTCATGAGAAGTTTCCTCGTCTAGGCTAATATTTAAAATATTAGCGGAGCGATTAACGATTTGGGATAGCTCTTGGGGTTGGTAGAAGTCAATACGAAAGACATTGCCGAAACGATCACGCAAGGGAGAGGATAAAAGACTTAGGCGGGTGGTAGCGCCAACTAAAGTGAATTTAGGTAAATCTAATTTTAGTGTTCTGGCAGACGGTCCTTTGCCTACTATAATATCAAGGCAATAATCTTCCATAGCTGGGTAGAGGATTTCTTCAATGGTTTTATTTAAACGATGAATTTCATCAATAAAAAGAACCTCACCCTCTTGAAGATTGGTTAAAATAGCGGCTAAGTCACCGGCCTTTTCAATAGCCGGCCCTGAAGTGACCCTAATCTCCTGACCCATTTCACCGGCAACGATATGCGAAAGGGTGGTTTTACCAAGACCGGGCGCTCCATAAAAAAGAACGTGTTCTAACGGTTCTTGCCTTTGCCTGGCAGCAGACATAAAGATATGAAGATTTTTTTTGAGTCCTTCCTGTCCGACGAAATCTTTGAGTTTTTTGGGTCTTAAACTTTGATCAAATCTTTTATCTTCATTTTTTTCAGTTGGAGTAGTTATCTTTTCATCCATACTAATATATTACCTTTTATACTGTTTTTTGGCAATTTTAAAACCGCCCGGTTAGGGGCGGTCATGGGGATTAATTTTCAAGGAATGCCTGATACCCTCGATATGCACTATATATATCTGCCTTTGAGGCAAGCTCATAAGGCGAATGGAGGTTAAGCAGGGCTACACCAATGTCTATTACTTCTATATTGCGGTTGGCTAGATAAATAGCGAGTGTTCCACCACCACCTTGATCTATTTTACCCATATGCCCTGTTTGCCAGACAACTTTTTTCTTATCAAATAAATTTATAATTTGGCGGATAAATTGGGGCTCAGCATCAATGGTATAATATTTACCCCCGCAACCAGCATGTTTTTCAATAACTACTCCCTGGCCTAAATTAACTGCATTACTTATGTCTTGCTTGTCTTTATAATCTGGATCAAAAGCTCCGGTAGTATCAGCTGAAATTGCCTGGGATTTACGGAATAAATCGTTGACGCTTAGTGGGGTGTTGGTTTCATAAAGTAAATATTCTAAAATATTGTCGAGGAAAAGAGACTTGGCCCCAGTACTGCCATCGCTGGCTATTTCTTCTTTGTCAGCCAAGAAAAGGAGTTTTGTATTGTCATCTTTTGACGCTATAAGAGCCTGCAGGGCAGTGTAAACACAAACTCTGTCATCTTGGCCATAGCCAGCAACCATGCTTTTATCAAAACCAATATCACGAGCAGGGAAGCTAGGCACAAAACG
The DNA here is from genome assembly GCA_964573135.1 of uncultured Gammaproteobacteria bacterium. Taxonomy (GTDB): domain Bacteria; phylum Patescibacteriota; class Patescibacteriia; order UBA2196; family GWA2-42-15; genus CAZNIO01. Next base: position 79,307 of record CAZNIO010000002.1, on the reverse strand, counting down.
AATATCGGCCGCAAATAGATCAACTTGTTTCATTTTATAATTTTCGTGTAACCACTTAAGAATTGCGAGCTTAACTCTGTCTTTAGCCTTTTTAGCATTAACAGGACGAGAGCCGATGATAATATTCATTTCTTCTCCTTTAACTTTTGGCTTATCTACATCTTGTCTGTCTAAATGGGGCAATAAGTCGGATATCAAAAACACTGGATCATCTTTTTTATCACCAATATTAATTTCAATTTCTTCTCCACTTTTTAAAACAACTGTACCAACCATGTTAAGGGGAATAGTTGGCCAGTGGTATTTCTTAATCCCACCATAATAATGAGATTTAAAATACGCCAGCCCTGAATCTTCATATAAGGGTCTAACTTTGAGGTCAAGCCTGGGTGCGTCTACGTGAGCCATTAACATTTTTATGCCCTGGCTTAATTTGTTCTCCCCAAGAGATATAAATATGGCGCTTTTATTGCGGTTGATAAAATAAAATTTATTACCTCTGGGTAATTTTTCATCTAAGCTAACTTCTTTATATCCTTCTTTTTTTGCCAGTTTGACTGATTCGTGTATTGTTTGCCTTTCTGTTTTAGATATATTTAAAAATTTCTTATAATCTTCTGCAAATTCAAAAGACAAGTTTTGCTCTTTAGGAGAAGCTAAATCCCAAAAAGACTCTTGTTTGAATAATAACTCTTCGAGTTTATTTTGTTTTTTATTGGCCATATCTTTTTAATTAATTAAGTAAATTATCATTAATTAAGACTAACAATAATAGATGTTCTTGACAAGGGTTGAATATAATGTTAAGATGTTATGAAAGGCAAAAAATTATAGCTGAATAGACCAGCGACAAGCAGAGGGAACTGCCTGTTTTTATTTTAGCTTTTTAGCTAATATTAGCGATTACACCTTAATTTCTCCAAGAGACGACGAGCATGGGGATCTTCTTTCCAGGCTAATTCCGGTCTTTGACTCGAATTTTCCTAGAAAAGATTTTCTTCTCTTGGAGTAATTAGAGTGTAATATAATTAAAAAACCGCCTATTGGTGGTTTTTTGACATTTATATTGCTTATTGTTCTATTATTTTATACACCAAATCGTTGGTTCTAACTGGCTTATCTGTTTGGATAGCAACAATATCATTTTGCGTAGCTTGTTTAATTTTCTTATGGTTAATCTCCATTGAATTGATGATCTGCTTTAAAATCCCTGTGTTTTGACCCTGGATATATATATCATCCTTAACCTTAAGAATTTTCTTGGCTTGAATTTCAATTTCAGCTACTGAAAGTTTGCTGTAAAAATGAATAACTTTACCAATGTGGATTTTTTTTTGAGTGGCTTGACTGCCATAAGTATGAGTCCATTGATTTAGGGGCTTACCTAAATAGAAGCCCGAAGAAAAATCACGGTTGTAAACTGTTTTTAATTGTTTTAACAATTCTTTTTTAATATTATCAAAATCTTGTTTAAAATTTTTCTTATTTTTATTGGTAAAATAGAAATCAATGGCTTGGCGGTAGACTTGTGTTACGGTTTTAACATATTCCGGACTTCGGTTGCGACCTTCAATTTTAAATGAGTCAATATTGGACTTAAATAATTCTTCAATAAAGGGCAGGGTACATAAATCTTTAGGGCTCAAGAGATAATCCTCTCCTATTTCAATTTCTTTCCCTTCTTCTATTTCTTTAATTAAATATTTTCGACGACAGGGTTGCAAACACTCTCCCCTGTTGGCTGATTTATTGTAATTAAACTGTGAAAGAAAACATCTGCCAGAAATTGAAACACACATGGCACCATGTATAAATATTTCAATACCAATATTGGTCCTCTTTTCTATTCTTTGAACATCTTTTAGGCTACATTCGCGGGCGAGAACAATTCTTCTTACTCCTTGTTTTTTATAGAAAGATGCGGAAGCGGAATTGGACACGCTGGCTTGCGTACTTAGATGAATTTCATGTCCCATTTTTTTTGCTAATTGCAAAACTGACAGATCGAAGCAGATGATGGCGTCGACTTTGGCGACTTTGGCTTTTTTTAAAATGGTCTTAACTTTATCTAGCTCGTCTTCGTAAATTGTTATATTAAGGGCGAGGTATGCTTTTACCTTGTTATCGTGGCAAATTTGGGTAATTTTTTTAATATCTCCAGCATTAAAATTTTTAGCGCCAGCACGCATATTAAAACCGCGGATACCAAAATATACAGCATCACAGCCACCCTGGATGGCGGCTTTAAGGGAAGTAAAATCTTGAATTGGAGAGAGGAGTTCTGGTTTGGTCATTTATTTTAAGTTTTATCGTGTTAATATAATATCAGTGTAAAAATCAAAAAGAGCGGTTTGCTTTCCTTTGTAGAATATTTCTATATTATTATTAAAATCAGAGTGCTTTATGTTTGGGAGAGATATATTCTGAACATTTTTTATCTTTTTAAACCCAAAACCGAAATAAAATAATCTATTAGCGAGTTTCTGGAAGTCATCATTTTTAGAATATATATTTGTCACTGATAATACCTGTGGCAACTGTATCTCTTTGTTTTTATGTGGCGTGGCAATATAAATTAAATGAAATTTTTGACAACCAAACTTCTTAATCGCTTCTTGGGCTATAAGACCACCAAAACTTTTACCAAATAAAATAATTTCATTATATTCAACCTGAGTATTCCGAAGAAGCTTTGTTAATTTTTTAATAGCTGGATTTAAAGAAAATATTTTAGTAATACCACGCGACCAGCCAAAAGTTCTAACTTCCATGTCAGATTTGCTCTCAATGTGCTTCTTAAGTTCTATGGCCCAGCCATCGTGTCGATTTTCTAGTCCAAAGTGCTTATACAACCTGTCAAATACTTTTTTAAATATAAATGGTTTTTTTGCTCGCGAACCGGGAATGATAATTAATAATTTTTTATTCTTCATATATACAAGGGTTATTTCTATTATTTTAAATTTAAATAATATTTTTCTGTCCCTGCCTAGCAACCTCTTGAAATGGGGAGGAAAATTCTGGTTTGGTTATTTATTTTAAATAATCAAGAGCTGAATTTAATATTGAATCAGCGCGTGAAAAATCTTGATTTCGGGTATATTGATTTGGTAAGGCGATACACTGCATGTCAGCATTTTTGGCGGCCTTAATTCCAATTTGTGTATCTTCAAAAACCAGGCAATTTTTTGGGCTTAACTTTAATTTTTTGGCAGTGGTTATATAGACTTCTGGGTCTGGCTTTCTTTCTTGGCAGTCTTCAAAAACAACGATAATATCAAATACATTTTCGAGTCCTGCTTTCTTTATTACTTTATCAGCGTTTTCCCTGTGTGACGAAGTGGCTAGGGCAAGTCTAATTTTCTGCTTTTTTAATTCGTGGATTAGTTTGACTGCATCTTTGATAATACTTGCTTGCTGATATAAAGGGGGGAAATATTTATTTTGATAATGCCAAACCTCCTCTTTGTTAAAGTTATATTTTTTAGCAAAAATTCGATTGTAGTCTTTGGGGTGTCGACCGATTACTTGCTGCAAGTCTTTTTGGGTTAAATTAATGCCTAATTTCTTATAGCTTTTGGTCGCTGTTTTTATATTAACTCCCTCGGAATCGATAATAACACCATCCATGTCAAATATTATTGCTTTGGGTTGCTTTAAGAGTGCCATAATTATTTTTTACCTAAATAATATTTTCTTTTTTTCTCAGGTAACCTTTCAATAGCATACCTTAACATGGTTCTGGGCATTTGCAAAGTATATTTATCTAAAAATTTAATTAATTCTTGCTCATCACGCTTGCCAATTTCACGTAACATCCAGCCAACTGCTTTGTGGATTAAATCGTGTGACTCTTTGAGAAGAATTTTTGATATTTCAATAGTATTAGCAAATTGCTTTTCACGGATAAAAGCAAAAGTAGCTAAAATTGCAATACGTTTTTCCCACAAAGTTTTTGACTTAGCTAGTTTATATAAGCTTTTTCTATCTTTATCTAATAAATAATTACCAATAATGTGCGGTGCTGATAAATCAACTAAATCCCAGTTGTTGATATTGCGGGTATTTTTTAAATAGAAATCAAAGATTTCTTTTTTTAATTTATCTTCTGCTTTTTTAAATTTCTCCACCAAAATTAAAATGCCTACCAGTCGATATTCATGAATTTTAGAATTTAATAATTTCTGTACATCTGGTAAGCTGGCCTCTTGAAAATATTTTTTTACTATTTTTCTTTGTTCGGGTACGACAATCCCTAAGAAAATATCACCTTCTCCATATTCTCCTTTACCAGTTTTAAAAAAACTTTGCAAAATTTTTGCCTTAGCAGGATTTTTTAGCTTATTTAATTTGTTGGCTATTTTTTGATACATTTTTCAAATTATTTTAGATTACAATTCATAAATGAACTTTGCAATGCTGTTTCTCCTGCCTTGATACCTAAATTATACATATCTAAAAGTAAGTTTACATCTGTAGTACGAGATCTAACGGCAACATCTTTTTTTGGGGCGATAAGCAGAAAACTAGGATTAGCTTTTATTTTTTTTATATCTTCTTCTAGTTTGTCTTCGGCAGAAGCATATAAATTATACAATAATGGGTCGTTAAACATCCATTGCATAAATTTTCCTTCAATAATATTTTTTGCTCGATATCGTAATTTTCTATCAATTTGTCCATTCATAACAATAATTATTTTTTCATTAGGATGTTTTTGTTTAAGGAAGTCAAAACCAATAATATCCATAATAGCAGCATCAATATATTTTTTATCATGAATGGTAGAAACTTTATGAACATAGGGGAATACATTAATGCCCGCTTTGAGTATTTTTAAAATATCAGAACGACGAGCATCAATATATTCAATAACACGAGCATCTAAATTAAAAAGCTTAATATTCAACGGAGTATTTTGCGAAATGATTTTTTGAATATCTAAACATTTTTTATTTTTAATAATATCAATAAAATATTCAATGTCTATTGCATCGCGTAATTTATCTTTTGGAACAGCTTTAATAAATCTATTTTGAAACCGTTGCCACACGCCAATGAAAAAATCCTTACGAGATATGAACTTTTCTCCTAAATTTTCCCAATAAATAGATGCCCCGAGTTCTGTTTGTTTTGCAAGAAAATATGCGCCAGTCATTACTCCTGCAGAAGCACCATATATGGTGCTTATTTTGGGATAAATATTATTTTTCTCGAATGCCGTAGCGACTCCAGCTCCAAAAACACCTCTCATGGTACCGCCAGCAAAATATATTACAAATTTTTTCATAAAAACTAGTTCTGTCTTTTAGGTTATTTAATTCTTTAGATATTTTTTTATACATACTATTAGTTCCTTTCTTCTGAATAAAATCCATAAAAAACTATATAAAAATTTAAAATACTGTGGGAAATGCCGATTAGAATAAGGTTGGGGTAATAGATATATATAGAAGCAAGGGCTAGTCCAGCTAGGAAAATAAGCAGAAAGTCTATTATTTTTATTTTATAAACAAGGTGGATTAAAGTAAAAAGGAAAGCATTAATTAGGATTATAATATAGGGGTTGTGGGTTATGTTATAGAGTTCTGGAATTAAAAATCCCCGATAAATAAATTCCTGCAAAAAACTAACAGGTATAAATAAACCTAGAAAATGCTTGCTTTTTTGCCAGTTGGGATTTGCTTTTCTGTGGGTGGCTTTAATTATTATAAAAAGGAGCAAAAGACTGGCACCAGTAAAGAGCAGGTAGGCCGACCAGGTGTTTGAGAAGTTATCAAATCGTAAGCCAATTTTTTCAAGACTCCAGTTTCTGGTGGCGATAATGATAGCTACGGCTAAAGACATCAGCCCTAAAAGCCACAATCTAAAACGATAAGGGATTATTTTAAAATATATAAGTGCCACGGGCAAGATAAAGATGGTTATAATTTCAAGGATCTGGAGCATAAATACAGTTTATTTTTCTAAAAATTCAACTATTTCCTGATAATTATTTTCCTCTAAGTTTTTTAAATAATCAAAGTGACTACAGTTTAATTCCATGGTTCTATTATTAACAAAGATGTTTTCTATTTTTTTAAAACTCTTTCGCTTAACCACTCTGTCTTTTTTACTCTTTATTATTAATGTATTAATTGAATTTTTATAATTTCTGGGTAATGTAAACCAAAAAATATCATACCATCTTTGGGAAATATTTTTTAATTGATGGTCTGTATAGCCCTTGAAATCAAAGGTGCCCAATTTTGTATGCATTTTGGCATACATTTTTCTGATTCTTCTTGAGTGTGGCGTTTTGTAAAATATAATGCTAAAAACTATCTTGGTAATAAAATTAAAAAATTCCCCTGTGCCAATTAGAACTAACGATTGTAGTTTTATAAGCTGAGAAATTTTAACCGCAAGACTACCACCGTATGATTCTGCAATAATGATTGGGTTGTTAATATTAATGTCTTTCAGAAAATAAACAACATCTTGGGCGATGTTCTTCAAATTGGCTTTGGATTTTTTTAATGACTTTCCGGCGCCCGGTAAATCAATGGCAATTACAAAATATTTTTGTGATAATTTTTTAATTAAATTGTCAAAACAAAGGGCTTCTCCAATACCGGGCGGTAATAAAACAATAGACTGGTTTTTTCTATCGCCGGTTTTTAAATAAGATAAAATTAAATTTTTATTTTGATAAATTTTTTGCATATTTTAAAATCTATGTTCCTGTGTACCATAGTGCTCAACTGGGTATCTGGCAACTTTTGAAGCTAGCTCGCCACATTGTTTTAAATCCCAACCGTTTATCATTCCTTTTATAAAGCCAGCTCGATAAGCGTCGCCTGCTCCAGTTGGATCAACTACTTTTTTTGCCTTGTGTGCCTTAATTTTTATAACCTTGTTTCTATTATATATATAAGAGCCTTGGACTCCATGAGTAATGACGAGCGTTTCTACCGTTTTCTCAAGCTGGCTAATATTTTTGTATTTTAACATTTTCATTATTAGACTGGCTTCATAATCATTAACTATTAGGACCTTAGAGCCAGTGATAATGAGTTTTAACTGATTAGCTTTTAATACGGGGATTTGTTGTCCAGGGTCAGCAATATATGGGATGTTTAGTTTTTGATATATTTTAACGGCTTGTGTCATGTCGTCCACATTGCCGGGTGAAACAATGGCCACACTAACCGGTAGATATTTTTTGATAAGCTTTTCGATTATTTTACGTGGAATACCCATGGTTTCTAAATGAAGAGCCGTAATTTGGTTGTCTTTTTTATCAGTAATAATATGGGCCGAGGTAGTATCTTTGGAGTTAATTATTTTTATTTCTTTATCTGATATTTTGTTCTTTTTTAACCATTTTTTATAACTTAAAAAATCCTTACCTGCCTGAGAGAAAATAACGGGGTTTTCTTTGAGTAATTTTAAATTATATGCGATATTGCCGGCGGTGCCCCCAAAATTTATTTTTAAATTATCAACCAAAAAACACACAGACAAGCTGTGGATTTTATCTGGCATAATGTGGTCGGAAAAATTACCAGGAAAGTCCATTATTTTATCATATGCAATTGAACCTGAGATAAGAATATTTTTTTTAGTCATATTTTTTATTGCTCTACTGCAAACGCAAATAAATCTTCTTTTGGCTTGCGTGGTAAATGGCGGATACTATTTATATAATTTATTTTAATATAGCCGTCTTTGTCAATAACTAATTTTGAAACTGACGACTGATATATTTCAAAAGATAAAAAACCTATAACATCAGTATTAAGTATCCCAGTGATCATGGCTCGGATAAGATTTCCGTGACAGAAGACTGCGACTGCCTTCCCTTTGTTTTGCTGATAAATATCAGCCAGTAATCGCCTTGAGTGATTTTGAAATTCATTTAACTCTTTTTCCATTTTTTGATACTTGGGGACTCTTTTAATTCTTGTTTTATCTGTCATATTAAAGTATTTCATCTTATACCAATCATTCCATTCTATTTCGTTCAAACGATTATCTATAATAATTTCTTTTTTAATTTTCTTGGCAAAAGCGTCTGCTGTTTGTAAGGCGCGGGTCAGTTCACTCGAATAAATTGTATCAATTTTTAACGTTGATAATTTTTTACCTATTAGCAATTTACGTTGTTTTTTGCCTGTTTCTGATAAAGGCATGTTTTTATCCCCGACTTTTTTTCTCACAGAATAGTCTGGGTGACAATGCCTTATCAAATAAATCAAAGTATATGGCTTTTGGGTTTTTGGCTTTATCTTTTCGTATGGAGTTTTATATTGAGACATACGTTTTGGTTGGTTTGGGAAATAGTATATTTACTATACCATTTCCTAGGTGGTTGTTAAGTCTTTTTTACTTCTTAATATAAATAAATATAACGGTCCTAATAATATTAGCAAAAATATGGCCGTTAATAAAAAGGCTGTTTGATATGACCAAAGGTCAACTGCTACGCCTATGCCAAGACCAACGATGGCCCCTATAATTTTATCAATTTGACTTCGAACGGATAACAACGTTGCTTTAAACTTACTGTCTTTAATTACATCTAATAAATAGCTATTATGCACGGTGTTTAACCCATGCTTAGCGCTGTTTATAGCAATAAATGTCAAAATAACTACCCACCATATTGGACACAAGCCTAGAACAAGAAAGAATAATGTAAATACTATAATCTCCAACATGAACAATGAATAGATACTTGTTTTCTTTTTAATCTTACCGCTATAAATAAGAATGACTGAAGCAATGGCTCTTCCTATTCCAAAAAAGATTCCGAAATAGATAACAGGTACTTCAAGAAAGGCTTGATATGAAGATCTAAATATACCAAAAACATATGTTATGCCAGCTAGAGTCCCAATGAATATGGCAAACCTCATATACCCCAGCCTAAACCCTTCCTTAATAACATCTTTAAAATTAGTTGAACCAATTTCTTCAATTTCTTCTGGTTTTAATTTAGGTGATACTAGAGAAATAGCTCCAATTAACCCAACGATGTCTACTATTAACATTATTATAAATGGAATTTTATAACTAATGTTTACAGCCAAAGGAACAAGAACTGTCAATATAATAGGTAGCGCAAAGCCGATTGAGCTAATACGTCCCATTATTTTTGGAAACTCTTTTTCTTTATTAAGGCCTCTTAGGGTCTCGTGGATAAAAGCATTGCCCGTACCACTCATAAAGGCACGACTAAGACTTAATAAAACTGCGCCGACTATAAAAAGCGTTATACTACTCGCCCAAATATAGAAAACAGTTGAGATCAGCATGAAGACTTTTGATAAAACCAAGGCGCGTTTGTGCCCAATTTTATCTGAAATATATCCACTTGGCATTTCAAACAGAAAACCACTTAAATTACCAATTAATAATATGAGTCCAACTGATTTAGTATTTATACCTGGAGTCAAAAGATAGTATACAGCCAGGATGGAAATAAAAATACGCTTATCGGTTGTAAGATAAAGAGCGTATTTCCAAATGTTTGATTGTAGCTTGTTTTTCATTCAAGTTATTCGTTATGGACTTTCACTTTGAACCGATTAGGCTAATTTGGTTGTCGTCTCGTTGTTATTAATAATTCCATCATTGGCGTTTGGCAAGTTGTCCCACATAAATTGAAACCATTGGCGATAGCCATCAGCTAATACATCGTCAATTAAAACATACAGGACAATATCTTCATCTATCTCACCTGGGCCTAAGCCTGTAAAGGTTACCACATGATCACCAAAAATATCAATACAGGTCTTGGTGGAGTATTTGGCTGGCAAAAATTTATACGGCTCCCCCACTTCATCCAGTACGTTTGGTAATTTTTTAACTTCTGAATCAAAGATATGATGATATCCAATATTTAACCTTTTGGCTTCCAAAAGGAAACTTTTTAAGAATGTTTTTAATTTGGGATCAAACCATAAGCCTTTGCCTCCAATAAAAAAAACATCCTGCTCTAAACGCAAGATATCTCTTAGGTAATTCTTAAATCCTTCAACGCCACGATAAACAAATGCTTCTTGGCCACGAGGGGTACTTTTATATTGTCTGGCAAGCTCTGGTAGAACTTTTTTGAGCCTGTCTTCTTTTTCTTTAATTATTTCTAAAAGCTTGACTGGATCTACTGCCTTATATATATTCTCACCTTTGGCAAGAATTTGAAAAGCCAAGCCTTTTTCAATCAGGCGATGAATGGCGTCATAGACGTTACGACGGTGTATTTTGCCCTTGATAGCAATATTACCGACAGTGGTCTCCCCTGTTTCCATCAGAGTTTGATAGATTTTGGCTTCATTCAGGGTGAGACCCAGTTCTTGAAAAATTTCTGAGTACATATTTTTATTTGAGACGACGATTTTGGGTTTTTTGTGTTTATTTTAGAAACTTGGGTGTGGTGATAGTTGTCACCATATGGTGCTATTGGCCACTCCTTGTATTCATTATATCATTAATTAATATAAAAATCAATACAAATATTAATAATTTAATAAATAACTAACCTTTCAACTTTATTTAGGAGAAAATCATGAAAAAATTAATTTTAGTGGCTTTGCTGGTTGTTTATGCGAGCACACCATCTTTTGGCGAAATAAATGCTTATATGCCAAATAGTTTGGGTCAACGAATCGCCATGGTTAGCACTAATGGCATTAACTTCTCAGGTGTTGTTGAAGCTAAATGGTCGAAACATTTTAGTAATTTAATTCCAATTAGTATAAACCAAAAAGATAACAACTATTCCGTTGGAATAGGGCTTGGCTTTCAACTAATAAAAACTAAAATGATTGGTTTCGCTACATACCCAATTCTAAAACATGTTTTTATCCCTAAAAATAAGGATAAAAACGTAGCTGTTAGTATTTGCGTAATAAGCTGGGATTGCTTTAATTGGCTCTCCATGACACTGGCCGGTGCCACATCTCTTCGGTTGGACCATGAGGAAAATCAAAAGAAAGAAAACTTAAAGACTGAAGCTGGTGCAATTGGCTTAATTTTTAAAAAAGAAAAGTGGCAGTGGAGGATTGAATATGATCCTTTAAATAAAAAAGTCGGTTTAGCCCTCCACCATACTTTTTAACTAAGATAGTTAAAAGCCCCTTACTCAAGCAAGAGTGGGGGCTTTATAATTGTTCCACATGGAACAATTGGGGGGGGTTATTAACATTTTTTACCTCCACTCCCCAATTTGTCCACAGTAGCCTAGACATTCTAAAAATGTTCCATATGGAACATTTTTAGAATACAAGTTAATGTTAAAGATAATTGATATATTGTATGTCTATAAAATAAAGTTTATAGTGGCTAAATTGATGTTATTTGAGAAATTTGTGAATACTGATTACTAGTAAAGTCTCTTGGGCGGGCTAAGGAGAAGTATGTGCTATTTTAATACAAAATAATCCAAAAAGTATTAAATTGCTGTTTCCACAAAAAATGACTTTTTCTGGAAACTGTGCATAAAATGTGTGTTTCGGCTAAGTTTAGTGGAAAACCCTAAAAGGCTCAAAAAAAGTCACTTTTTCTGGAAAATATGCATTTTTTAGTGTTTTTTCGGAAGGTTAGCCAAAACACTACTTTTCGCCAAAAAAAGTCACTTTTTCTGGAAACGCGTTTTTTTGACATAAAAACAAAAAATATCTCAAATAGAGATATTTTTTGTAATTTGGACCGTACCGGGTTCGAACCGGTGATCTCCTGAATGCCATCCAGGCGCGATACCAACTTCGCCAACGGCCCGCTATGCACTTAGTCTACTTATAAAATTAAGAAATTCAAGCTTCTAGCTCTAACAGTGCTCTATTGCTTAAGTTGCAAATCTTTTTTGTCTACGACAGCCTAGACATTTTGGGTATGAAAAATGATGAATTTTGTCCACAGTAGCCTAGACATATTCACAAGATGTCAACAATGGCCTAGACATTTTGAGACGTTGACAAATTATTCTTTTTCTTATTTAACTTGGGATATGCTCTCGGCAGGAATCGAACCTGCATCTAAGACTTAGGAGGTCCTTATTCTATCCATTGAACTACGGGAGCGGGTATTAGTTGATATTTATTCTAGCATAGATAAGCTTTGCTGGAAATATGATAAATTATCTTTACAATTAATATTAATCATACTAAGCTGAGAGTATAAATATTAATAATTAATAAATTAAAATTATGTTTAAAGAAAAAGATGCTGATTCATTGGGAGGAGTTGATACGATTATTGGCCCATCAGTGAGCGTTGAGGGAAATTTCAAGGGAGAGGGTAATATTATAATAGAAGGAGAGCTTAAGGGAAGCGTTAAGACGAAAGGATTCCTTAAGGCAACTGAATCTTCTAATATTATGGCCAGTGTAACAGCAGAGAGCGCTGAACTGTCTGGACAAGTGGTGGGTAATGTCAAAATTAAAGAGAACTTGGATATAAAGGAGTCGGCCATAATTGAGGGGGATATAGAAACTAAAACCATATCAGTGGCTTTTGGCGCAGTTTTAAACGGAAATTTAAAAATGAAGAGCGAGAGGAAAATTGAAGAAGTTAAAGAAGAGAAGGTAGAGGAAGACAAAGAGTAAAATAAATACTATTTATGTATTATTACATCTACGATACTTTTGTTAATCATAAAAAATACGAGAAGCAGTTGCAAAGAATAGAGCAGGCACTGACTGATTTAGGTATTTCAGGAAAAATTTTTAAACTAAATGTATTAAAAAGCTTAGAGGGGATTATAGAGGAAGCGGAGAATGACAATGTTAAGAATATTATAGCAGTAGGCAATGACCAGACAGTCAGTAAGCTGGCCAACCTAACGGTAGGTAAGGACCTAGTAATTGGTATTATACCCCTGGGTGAACAAAATATTTTTGCTTCTGCTTTTGGGATTAATTCATGGGAGACAGCAGCAGAGATTTTATCCAAAAGAAAAATAGAACAAATTGATGTGGGCAAACTGAACGGTCAATGCTTTCTGTTATCACTTGAGTCTCCAAGTAATGAAATTGTATTTGGTTTTGATGGATATAATGTGAGTCCCAGAAAGAACAATATGGGAGTGGGGATATATAATATAGCGCATGGAGATAATTTTAAATCAAGTCCCAAAGATGGAGTCATGGAAGCTGTATTTATGCCGGGGAAAACATCAGGCTGGTCGTCTTTTTTTGGCGGCAAGGATAAAGAGGAAGAAAGTGTAAGTGTTTTTCCTATTAAAAAAGTATCAATTAAACATAATAAAAAACCAATACTTTTATCAATTGATAAACAAAGAAATATTAAAACACCTGTTGAAGTTGAGGTAGCACATAAAAAATTAAAAGTAATTGTAGGCAAAGAAAGATTGTTTGATTAATTATATAAGTTAAAAACGCCCCAGTATACTGGGGCGTTTTTTGATTTTAATAAAATAGTTGTCTTAGTTGTTTTTGGTTAGCGATAATAGTTTTTTCTTATCAATAATCTTATTAAGCTTTTGAAAAACTGCTACTTTGGGGAAATTATCTTGAACTATAATTTTCTTGTCAGAAATATCAATGACTTGGCCACGATTTATGATAAGACTATCTCTAATTAAGCCTTCAAATAGGTGGGTGGGTTTGACAACATAGTTAAGCACGCTTTGCGAGTCAGTTTCAATAATAAGGTCTTCAAGGCGACCTATTTCTTTACCAGATTCAGTAACGATGGGCAGGCCTTTTAGTTGTTTGTATTTAATTAACATAAACTATTTATTCTCTTGCTCAATTTTTTTGGTTTCTTCAACGTGTACAGGCTTGGTGTCAGCTGGGGCTTGCGTAGTTTTATCATCCCCTCCATGTTTTTTAAAGATATATAATTGCTGGAAGGCCGTTAGCAGGGTAGTTAAAAACCAATAGAAGGTTAAACCGCCAGGTAAGCCGGCGCCGATGAAAATAGTGATAGCCGGCATAAAATAGAGCATTTGTTTATTCATCATGGCAGACATGCCTTCATCTTTGGCACCAGGTACTTTGGGTTGCTTTTTAGAGATAAGCATTTTACTTGACCAGAACTGAGCAGCGCCAGCCAGAATCGCTAAAACAATGTTTTTATCTGCAAGATTTAAGAATCCGAAAGCGATGGGGTCGATAGTACCAGGATTATTCACAAAAGTATAAAGCATATCAAGGCTCTCCGGTTTAAAGCCAGCGCGAAAAACATGGTAGACGGCGATAAGGAATGGGAATTGGATTAAAAGAGGTAGGCATGAAGACATGGGAGATATCTTTTCTTTTTTATAGAGCTCCATCATGGCGCGACCAAGCTGTTCTTTATTATTTTTATACTTTCTTTTAATCTCCTCCATTTTGGGCTGAAGTTCTTGTAGGGCTTTTTGGCCTTTAATGGATTTAACTGATAAGGGATAGAGAATTATTTTTATAATCAAGGTAACTAAAATAATGGCAATTCCAATATCGTGAAAAGAGGCTGTGTTGTATAAAAAAACAAGGAGATTAAAAAGTGGGTGAAACAAGAGAGTATTATATATTTCAATCATAATATTATTTTAATGGATCAAAGCCTCCTTTAGACAGAGGGTTGCATTTAAATAGCCTTTTAGTGGCCAGTATTCCGCCTTTAATGGCTCCGTAGCGACTAACTGCCTGATAAGCATAATCTGAGCAGGTAGGGCGGTATTTACACTGACCAAAGGGTTTTAAAAACTTAAATGGCCCGTGGTCCAAAGATAAGGTTTTTTGATAAAATTTGATAAAAAAAAGAATGGTAATTTTTGGGGTGATTTTTAAAATGCTCCACATAAGATTGGTTTAATTGTAACAGAAGAGTTTTAATAAATCAATTTAGAATTAAATACAAAAAAATAGCTTTTTGGGGCTATTTTTGGCTAATATAAGATTAATTACCTTGATAAATTTTAGCTTTTTCTAATAAAAAAATGAGGGTTTGCTCTATTTTTTCTTGATTAGCCGTGGTAATGGCTGGTTTAGTTAAAATTACCACATCAAAACCCTTATTAATATTATCTATATTTTTATGTATAGCTTCTCTAATCTGTCTCTTGCTTTTATTGCGCACAACGGCTTTTTTGCTAATCTTGGTGGAAATTACTATACCGAAACGTGAGCTTTTAGGGTTATTGGGTAAAAACTTAAGATTAAAAAAAAGGCTATATAAAATATGGCCTTTTTTATAGACATTCTGAAAATCTTTGTCTTTAGATAATCGATATTCTTTTGCTAACATTGGCTTAAAAGCTCAAAAAAATAAAAAAATTAAACAACTGACAGATTGGCTCTTTTTTTTCTTCTGCGACTGGTTATTGTTTTTTGACCTGATTTGGTTTTCATGCGCGACCTAAAACCATGGGTTTTAGCTCTTTTCCTGTTTTTGGGTTGGTATGTTCTTTTCGGCATGTATTTAAAAATTAATATTAAATTAGATTAATTTTAAAATAGCATAAAAATACGTATAAAACAAGGGATGGTCCTTAAGGTTAGTTAATTTATTATCAACATATACACGTAAATATCCACTAGTTATACACATTCTTTTATTAATTTTCAATTTAACCCAATTTTTATTGGGTTTTGTTGTGTATCTTGTCTTTGTATGATATATTTAGACTTAGATTATTTGATTTAAATATGTAATTTTTATGACCAAGGATGAACTATGGCAGGCAGTATTAGGTGAGCTAGAGTTGTCTTTATCTAAGGCCAGCTTTGTAACATGGTTTCAATATACTTTTATTGTGGCTGAAGAAAATGATCAGATTATTATTGGTGTACCTAATTTATTTACTCAAGCTTGGTTTGAAAAAAAATATCATGAGTTGATTATAAAAACATTAAAGAAAATTACAGAGAATAGAATTAAGGATGTTATATATAAGATAGAGACAAGGAAAGATGACCCAATATTAGCCAAAAAAACGGAAGCTACTGGTGAAGAAACAGCAAGAGATGATGAGGCAATGGTTTTTGTTCAAACAGCGAATCCACTTGGATTAAATCCTAAATATACTTTTGAGAAATTTATTGTTGGTAAAAACAATGAACTAGCACATGCTGCTGCTCAAGCGGTTGGAGACAAGCCCGGGGTTATTTATAATCCATTATTCCTATATGGCGGGGTTGGTTTGGGTAAAACTCATTTATTACAGGCGGTGGGGCATGCAATGCTGTCAAAAAAAGATAATCCCAAAATACTATATACAACTTGTGAAAAATTCACTAATGATTTTGTAAATGCAATTAGAACTGGAAAAACCAAGGAGTTCCAGGAGAAATATCGGGATGTTGATTTATTAATTATGGATGACATTCAGTTTATTGAGGGAAAAGAACAGACCCAAGAGCAATTTTTTCATACTTTTAATGAATTGTTCCAGAAAAACAAGCAAATTGTTATATCCTCTGATAGACCACCGAAGGCTATTCCTACGCTTGAGGATCGCCTGAGGTCGCGTTTTGAGTGCGGTATGATAGCAGACGTTGGAGAACCTGATTTAGAGACAAGAACGGCTATTATTAAAGCTAAATTAGAGGAAAAGGACTATGGGCTGAGTGATGAAATTGTTAATTTCATAGCTTCGGCTATTCAAAGCAACATTAGAGAGATTGAGGGAGCATTAAATAGGATTATTGCTCATCATAGTTTACAAAAACAAGACCCAACTATGGAGTCAATTAAGGGAATTGTGTCTAGTTTAGTAAACCTGCCAAGACGTGGAGCAATTTCTCCAAAAACAGTCTTATCGACGGTGGCTCAATACTTTGAAGTGGCAATTGATGACGTGGTGGGGGCCTCTCGTAAAAAAGAATTAGTAAATCCAAGACAAATTACTATGTACCTTTTACGAGAAGAGCTTGAATTTTCTTTTCCAAATATTGGCAATGAGCTGGGCGGGCGTGATCATACCACAGCAATGCATGCTTATGCTAAAATTAAAAATGGAATTATTGATAATGAGAAATTAAAACAGGATATAACCCTATTGAGACAGAAGATATTTAATAGTACACTATAGAAAGTGTTAACAAGTAGTTAAAGAGTTGTTAATTAGTTCTGTGTTTGCTTGGGACAAGGGTGTAGAAAGGTAGTTAATAAGAAAAGAGTTATCCCGGGGTTTATTAAGGAGTGTTAAAGTTATTCTTTTTTTAGAAACAGGTGTGGGTGGAGATATTAATGTGTTAAGGGTATATTATACACATAGAAAAGCTAATTAAAACAAGTGAAAAAGTATAAAAGTCGAGGTTATCCAGTGTGTATATTATTATAATTAGATTTAGTATAAGGAAACTATTAATATATGAGAGTCATTTGTACACAAGAGAATTTAAAGAAGGGGTTGGGGATCGTTTCAAATATTGCGGGTAAAAATGTTAGCCTACCAATTTTGAACAATATATTAATTCGAGCCAAAGAGGGTCGGTTGGTTTTAATTAGTACTAATTTAGATACGGGTATTAAGGCGGTGGTGCGTGGCAAGATAGAGGCGGATGGCGAGATTACTGTAGCTGCTAAGTTATTTAATGAATATGTATCTTTGTTGGATAATAAGAAGTTAGAATTAGAGACCAAGGAGAATGATTTGATAATTAAGGATGATAAGCAGGAGACGGTTATTCGGGGTCAAGCAGCTGAAGAATACCCAATTGTGCCGGATGTTGAGGGTGGTGAAGGGGTGATAATTGGTAGTGCTGAACTTAAAGCGGCCTTGTCGTCAGTGGTTTTTAGCGCTTCGTATGATGATACCCGACCGGAATTATCAGGTGTTTTGTTTGTTTTTGGGGATAAAAACGTGAGATTTGTGGCCACAGATAGTTATCGGCTGGCGGAAAAAGGTATTAGTGTAAAAAGTAGCCAGTTTAAAGATGGTGGTACTAAAATAATACCGCTTAGGGCTTTACAAGAGGTGGTGCGCATACTTGAAGAAAGTGGTGATGTTAAATTATTCTTTAGTGATAATCAGGTGGTGTTTAAAATGGATAGTGTGACTATAATTTCTCGATTGATTGAGGGTAATTATCCAGATTATAAACAGATTATACCCGAGTCATATAAAACAAAGGCTGAAATTGAGAGAAATGAATTTATTAAAGTGGTTAAGGCGGCCAGCTTGTTTTCCAAGGCAGGCATTAATGATATATTAATTAATATTAACAAGAAGATAGAAGTGTCTTCGGCTAATGTTAATTTGGGTGAGAGTAGGTCTAGTATGGAAGCCCAGGTTTCGGGGGATAAGAATAGTATTGTTTTTAATTATAAGTATTTACTTGATGGTTTGCAGAATATAACTACAAGAAAGATTAATTTAGAAGTGACATCTTCTGATACACCCGCAGTGATGCGTCCAGTAGGCGATGATGATTATTTATATTTGATAATGCCCATAAGACAGTAATTTTTTAGGATATAGAATAAATAATTTTATATAATTTTTTGGTAATAAAAAACCGCCCCATAGGGAGCGCTTTTTTGTTTTTGTTTTTATATTCTATTGTAATGAACTATCAGTGCATAGGTTATTATATTATTTAAACACTCTTATTTGAACATATTTTACTCCCCACTCTTTGGCGGGCTGCCTGTCTGGCATCCAGATATCAATACGATTGTAATATCGTTTATTCATAGTGTCTTCAATGGAAAACATTTTATTGCCAAAGTATTCTGGTATTTGAATTTTTGTTCCACGGGGGAAATAGTTTGAGGCTATCATACCCCAGTAAACGTGTTTACCCCAAGCTGCGGTAAATGGATCGTCATCACATTGATCTACTGTTGAGGAGTATGCCGTGGCAGTGGTATACATAGTGTAATATGGCAAGTCTTCGTTTTGGGGAAGGGTGGAGGTAATTTGGGGTTCTTGCGGGGGAGGGTCTGGATTATCTGGATGATTAACGAAGGCGAGATCGGCAGGACCTTGCCCGTGATTTATATCTATATTTTCTGTGGCTATAACAAACTGAGGACATATCATGTGCACAGTAAAAAGAAGACAAACCACGAAGATTATTTTTTTGGCTAATTCCAGGAAAGAATCATTAAAAAACATATAAAATGGTATTGGTCAAAATAATATTAAGGTATTAAAAAACTTCCCTTATATGGGAAGAACTAAGACCTTAACTTCTAGTGTTAGTATAGCATGGATTAAGACAAAAGTCAAATAAAATGGTTTTTTAGTGGTTGGTTTTTTCTTCAAAAACCTGAGCCTCAAAGGTATAGATTTTAACGTCTGGGTCTTGGTAACAGTTAGAGGGAAGGCCTGTTTTATCTTGGCAAAGGTGGTTTAAAAATTCTTCTAAGCTCCAGTTGGTGTCTGTGGCCACTTGGGGTAGAAAAACTCCAGAGCTTAATCCTTTTTTAATAATTACCCCGTGTTTGCCCAGCTCTATTTTAGAAATATTGTTTATTGGTTGGGGAGGGGTTAAAACAGAAATTTCAATGACTACATCTTCAAGCTCTTTTTGTGAGAGTGGTTGAAAGCGAGGGTCATTGAAAGCAGCGGATTTAGTTATTTCGATGATGCCTGGACCGAGCGCTTGGACCGATTCTATGAGTCCAATACAACCACGTAGTTGATGGTTGATGTTTAGAGTAACAAAGACCCCTCGTTTTTCAGAAAAGATAGGGTAGTTATTATATTCTTTAAATTTTTTTTGAGTTAATTTAAATTCTTGCTCTAAAGTATTACGTGCGAGTTG
Source organism: uncultured Gammaproteobacteria bacterium (assembly GCA_964573135.1). Lineage (GTDB taxonomy): Bacteria > Patescibacteriota > Patescibacteriia > UBA2196 > GWA2-42-15 > CAZNIO01. Next base: position 59,601 of record CAZNIO010000002.1, on the reverse strand, counting down.
AAGAGCTGTTTGTTTTTCTTGTTGATTCAAATATTTTAGTTGATTTTTAGTAAAGAGAATAGAGGCGTAGCCAACCACTTTGTCTTTATCGCCAAATTGGGTGTCACCTGAGTTTGTAGAGTCTAATAGTTGGCCGGTTAAGTTTAAATTATTAGCTAAATGCATGGCTATTTTAATGGCACTTGCTCCGCAAGCACAGGTATCAAGGCCAGGAAGGTTTTCTTGGATGATTGATTTAGTTGTATTTTCTAGTTGGGAAGCGTTTTTGGTTAGAATGGCTTTAATTATTTTATTATCACTATAAACAGCGTCATTATATGTGGGATAATGAGACAGATCAGAGCTGGCAATAATTAGAGTATTGTCATCTGTGTTTTGTTGAATTGTTTGCGATATTGATTCAAGGGTTTGTGGATCATGGTTATTAATTAATCCCAGAACAACTTGCCAGTCGTTGGTTAATATTTTTTGAAGAAAAGGAATCTGGACCTCAAGTGAGTGTTCTTCTATGTGGGGGTCGTTATTAATTGATATATTATTATTTTGTGTTAGTTTTTTTATTAATTCTTTATTAACTGGCACATTACCAAGAGGGGTTTTAATTATGTCTCCACTGTATAGAGCAAGGTTGGTGATGGGGAGGTTGTGACTTGAGCCAAGGATGATAACTGTGTTATATGAATGATTTTGAAGAGTTTTAAAACCATGGCTGGCCGTTTGACCGGAGAAAACATAACCAGCGTGGGGGAGGATGAGTATATGGGGTTTGTTCGTTTTTTTATTTGATGTGTTATTAAAAAATTGATCAATCATTTGATTAAGATCTTTTTGGTTATCTGGATAGAATTGTCCAGCAACCGTAGGTTGACGGATTATTTGGTTGTTGTCTTGTGATGGAGACATATTATTTGTTAGTTGATTTATAGATTGATTTTTGATAAAAATAACTAAGCCCCCGAGAATAATGAGTAGGAATAGGATGATGAATAATTGGCGGTACATATCTATATATTAACAAAATAATTAAATAAAACAAAAAATAGAGAGGGAGAGAAGATGAAAAGAGACCCATTGGAAAAGGCAAAAAAAATTTTAAGAAAAATTAAAAAAATAGCTGGAAGAGTGAATGGGGATTTTTTATTGAATCTAATTGAGGTTATTTTTTTTCTTAAAGTACGAGTTATAGGGACGAAGAATATAAAGAGAGGCGGATATGTTTATGCAATTCACCCTCATAGCGATGTTATGGAAACTATGTTGGTTTTTAACATACTTAGGAGGGGTCTTGGTACCCGAGGATTTTATTTTTTAATAATTTATTGGCTACCCACAGTTGTTGATTTTTTGTGTGGTAATCAATTTATTAAAAAATTTAATTTTTTAATAAGAGAGAAAAATGAAAAATGGCGTTGGTATAAGGAGGCTGTGAAATATTTAGATGAGGGTTATCCAGTGGTTCTTTATATGACCAGTTTTTTAAAGAATTTTAAGAGTGGATCTCTTGGGACAGGTGCAGCACGTCTTGCCCTTGAAACTCAGAAACCGATTATCCCCGTATTGGTGAAATCATCAGTACAGAACGGGATGGTTAATTTTCTTAAATATCTATTTAATCCATTTAAGAAAATAGATATAATTATTGGTAAGCCTTTTATTGTTTCGATTCCAGATAAAAGGGAGGCGGCAGAATATATTGTCGCTAGAATTCTGAGACTAAAAGAATTAAAAAACAGCTCAGGTTAATTACTTGGGCTGTTTTTCGTTGGTTAATTAGAATCTGGGTTTTCTGGGATTACTGTTTCTTGAGTTAAATTTTCCGTTATTTCCACCACCTCTACTGCCAAAAGGTTTTGATGGTTGCATAACGGGTGGTTTAAAATTTGAAAAGTCAAAGTCGGTTTGTTTAAGGGAAAGGTTTACTCTATCTTGTTCATCAACGCCAACCACCTTGACTGGAACTTCGTCCCCTATTTTAACAATATCTTCTGGAGTATTAACTCGGAAAGGTGCCATTTCAGATACATGGACTAAACCTTCTTGTTTAGGTAGAAATTCTACCATAGCGCCAAATTCAAACATACGGGTAACTTTACCTTTATATGTTTTGCCAACCTCTGCTTCAGCGGTGAGCATCTCGATCCACTCTTGGGCTTTTTTGGAATCACTACCTGGACCAGCAGTTATCATTACTGTGCCATCGTCTTCTATGTCTATAGCCACGCCAGTTTCATCTATTATTTTATTAATCATTTTACCACCAGGGCCAATGACATCTCTAATTTTATCTGGGTTGATTTTTATTGAGGTAATGCGTGGAGCATAAGGAGACATTTCCTTATTAGGTTCTTTGATGGTAGCATTCATGACTTCAAGGATTTTTAGTCTGGCTTGTTTAGCCTTAGCTAAAGCGTCTTTGATTACGTTGTCATTTAATCCTTTGGTCTTAGTATCCATTTGAATAGCGGTTATGCCCTGGCTGGTACCAGCCACTTTAAAATCCATGTCGCCGGAGTGATCTTCTAGTCCTTGGATGTCAGTTAATATTTTATAGTTGTCTGGATTGTTGTCATCAACGATAAGGCCCATGGCAATACCTGCTACAGCGCGCTTAATGGGCACACCAGCGTCCATTAGGGACAAAGATGACCCACAGGCCGAAGCTTGGGAAGAAGAGCCGTTAGAAGAGAGAACCTCTGAAACTACGCGAATGGTATATGGGAAGTCTTCTTTACTTGGTAGTACTGGCATAAGAGCTTTTTCAGCTAATGCTCCGTGACCAATATCACGACGGCCAGGACCTCTCATGGGAGCTGTTTCGCCGACAGAGAAGGCAGGGAAGTTATAGTGGTGCATATATCTTTTTTTACCGGATTCTTCCATGGTATCAAGAGTTTGTTCATCAGAAGGTGCACCCAGAGTAACGACTGAAAGAACCTGTGTTTCACCTCTTTTAAAGAGACCAGTGCCATGAGTTCTGGGTAATACTCCTATTTCCGCACTTAGGGCGCGCACATCATCCAATCCTCTTTTGTCAGGACGCTCTTCTTTTTCAAGAATAATTTGTCTCATTTTTTTATCAATAAAATCATCAGCTAAAGAGATTCCTTGCTTGCGCTCTTCTTTTGATATTTCATTATCTTCTTTAAGCATGGCGTCTAATTCTTCTTTGGCTTTTTCAATATTTTTTTTGAATTCTTCTTTGTGTTGGTAGTTAAAAATATTGGTAATTTTTTCCTCAGTCATGAATTGATTAACTTTGGAGTGAACTTTTTCTTGAGTAGTTTTTTCTTCCTCGGTTAATTCTGGATTAACTGATATTTTTTCCTTGGCTGCTTTGGTAATTACTTCCTCGATGAGAGTAATTATTTTATTAATATGTTTTTGACCAAATTTAATGGCGTCAAAAATAGTTTGTTCATCGACTTCATTACCACCAGCTTCGATCATAATGACCTTTTCTTTATTAGCTGCCACAAAAAGATCAAGATTGCTTTTCTGTCTGGCTTCATAGGATGGATTTAATACCCACTCGTCATTAATTTGTCCGACTCTGACAGCGGCGATAGGGCCGTCAAAAGGAATGTCTGAAATAGAGAGAGCGCATGAAGCAGCGATAAGGCCAATAACATCAGCATCGTTTTCGTTATCAAAAGAAAGCACAGAGCTGACAACCTGTACATCATTTTTAATGCTTGGCGGAAAAAGAGGCCTAATTGAGCGGTCGATAATACGGCCGGAAAGAATGGCCTCGTCTGCTGGACGACCTTCTCGTTTTATAAAACGAGAGCCCTTAATTTTTCCAGCAGCATAAAGTTTTTCGTCAAAGTCAACCATTAGAGGGAAATAGTCAATACCTTCTCTAATGGAAGAACTTAAACAAGCCGTAGCAAGCACTACGGTGTCTCCATATTGGACGGTGCAAGCACCGTTGGCTTGACTGGCAAGTTTGCCAGTCTCAATAGTAAGTTCTTTACCGCCGATTTGGGTGGAGAACTTCTGAGTATTTGTGGTCATTTGTTTAACCTTTTTTGACCATCAAACTGCAGGTCGCGAATTTATTCACGAAGATGCCTGTGTGTTTGAGGGTCAAATTAATTATTAAGTTTACAAAGCCCCCATTTCAAATGGGGGTTTGTTAATTATTTGGAAGTATCTTTTGGCTTCTCGTTTTTTTTCTGGTCTTGTGGAACATACCTTTCATCATCGATTTCAACCCTTTTGATAAAAGATTTTTTCTTAATTTTGAGTTTTCCCATTAAGTCCTCATAGGCGCTTAGTTCTTCTTTTTCTAAATATTTTAAGAGTTTTCTGCGTAGGTTAACTTTGCGCAATAATCCACGGCGAGAAGAGAAATCTTTTTTGTGCTTCTTTAGATGTTCTGTTAACTCCTTGATTTCCTCGGTGAGGATAGCTATTTGGACTTGCGTTGAGCCAGTGTCGCCGTCATGTGTCTTATATTTGTTGATAACGGCTTGTTTTTTCTTTTTATCTATCATATATTCCTTGTTGCGATATTCCGAGTCATTGGCATGCGCCGAAAGCCAAGAATATCGTTAATTATTACGATTATTCCAATACTATCATATTGTTTGAAATAAATCAAGGCTTGCCACAAGTATTTGTTTGTGGTAGAATAGAATTAGTCGATTTTTTAAATTTTTAACTTATTTAAATAATTTCGAGATAAGAGAAATTAGTAATTAGACAGTCAGGATAAATAAGAAATTGATTGGTAATATTTCAAAATAACTTAATGAATTTTTTAATTCATATTGATTCAAAATTGTGCTTGTTTACTTTAAACAAGGTAACAACTCTTGATAATAGTAAGGATTTTCTTGCTGTTACTAATTTACTGCCAACTTAGGTGTTAGGCAGTCTCTTTTCTCTATCTTCGAAAAGATAAGGCGTGTATGGAAATTTTTATATTTTTAATTGTATTTGGTATCGGTATTGTTGCCGGATACTATTTTCGTCGTACTTTGGCACGGCGTGAAGCAGAAAACGCAGAGGCTAAGGCTGAGAAAATTTTAAGTGCAGCCAAAGACAAGCAAAAAGAGATTGTGATTGATGCCAAAAATAAGGCTCTGGAAGTGACTGAAAAAGCTAAGAAAGACGAGGATGAAAGAAGGGGGGAATTAACTAGTATTCAAAGAAGGATTGAGAAAAGGGAAAGCATGTTCGATAAAAAGATTCTTGAGTTTGAAGAGAAGCAACAAAAGCTTACAGACAAGGAAAAGGGGGTTGATGATCTTCGCGATTCATTACTTAAGATCAAGGAGAAGGGTATGGAAAAGTTAGAAAAAATTTCTAACTTAACACAAGATCAAGCCAAGGAGGCTTTGATGAATAATGTGGAATCGGAGGTAAAAGAAGAGTTATATAGCAGAGTGCGCAAAATAGAAAAAGAGAACACAGAGGAATTGGAAGAAAAGTCAAAGGAAGCGTTATCGCGAGTGATTGAGAGATGTGCTACAAATCATTCAGTTGATACAACCACCACTACAGTAATTTTACGAGATGATGAAATGAAGGGTAGAATTATTGGTAAAGAGGGAAGAAATATTAAAACGATTGAACAGTTAACTGGTACTGAGCTTATAATAGATGAAACACCGGGGACTATTTGGATTTCTGGTTTTTCTCCTATTAGGAGACAAGTCGCTAGAGTGGCTTTAGAAAAATTAATGGCTGATGGAAGGATTCATCCTGGTAGAATTGAAGAAGCTATTGAAGAAGCTAAAAAGCAGTTGGCGCTTGAAATTAAAAAAGCAGGAGAGGACGCTATGTATACTGTAGGAGTTGGCGGTCTTGATCCTAAATTAACTCAGATTTTGGGTAGACTTAAATTTAGGACAAGTTATGGTCATAATGTATTACAGCATTCAATCGAGGTATCAATGTTATCTGGATTGTTGGCAGAGGAGCTGGGGGCTGATGTTATGGTGGCTAAAAAAGGAGGATTGTTGCATGATATAGGTAAGGCAGTTGATCATGAGGTGAAAGGTGGGCATCCTAAGATTGGTTATGATATTATGAAGAAGTTTGGTTTGCCAGAGGAGATTGCCAGGATTTCATTGGAACACCACATGGATCATCCTGAAAGTCTGGAAGGTGTAATAGCTAAAACTGCTGATGCAATTTCAGGTGCTAGGCCTGGCGCTAGAAAAGACACTTATGAGCAGTATGTTCAGAGATTAGAGGATCTAGAAGCAACGGCTAAGAATGTTGAAGGGGTTGAAAAAACTTATGCTATTCAAGCTGGCAGAGAGTTGCGTGTATTTGTGCAGCCAAAGATTGTAGACGATTGGGGTTGCAAGAAAATGGCAAGAGAGATTGCTAATAGGATTGAAGAAGAGTTGAAATATCCAGGAGAGATTAAGGTGACAGTTATACGTGAATCAAGAATTGAGGAATATGCCAGATAAACTAAACTTGTTGTTTTTTAATAATTTTGCTAGAATTTAATAAAAGTGTTATATTTTATTAGTAAAAGGTCTTAATTTGTTAAAAAAGATTAGAAACATATGAACAAAGTAGAGCTAATCGAAAAACTAGCAAACAAGGTGTCTTTAGACAAGAAAGTGGTAACTCAAGTCCTAGAGGGTTTTGAGGAAGTTGTTATAGAGAATTTGAAGAAAGGAGAAGAGGTTACTTTGACTGGCTTTGGTACATTTTTGGCAAAGTTTAGGTCAGCCAGGGGAGGAGTTAATCCGCAGAAGCCAAGTGAAAGGATTCAGGTGCCAGCGGTTACTGTACCCAAGTTTCGTGCTGGCAAAACGCTAAAGGATGCCTTAAAACATTCCCACGTGGATGAAGAGAGAAGAGAAGATAGCTAGACTGGCTTGAAAAATTGTTGTACTTTTTAAGAGGTGCTAATTTTGTGTAGTTTAGTTTGGGTTTTGTATCGTTATTTTTTAAATCATTAGTTTATATTTAAAGGCGAGATTTAAAAATCTCGCCTTCTAAAAATTTTTTTATTTGTGCGCTTGTAGCTCAACTGGATAGAGCGTCTGGCTTCGGACCAGAAGGTTGGGGGTTCGAGTCCCTCCAGGCGCAAATAGAAACTGTGCGCCCATAGCTCAGCTGGTAGAGCAGATCCCTCTTAAGGATAAGGTCCTAGGTTCGAGCCCTAGTGGGCGTAAATTCTAATAATTTAAAAACACCCCATTGGGGTGTTTTTAAATTATTAGAAGTATTTATTTTATCATGCTTGGATCAACGGCGTATGCTTGTGCTACCTCTTTTTCTATTAATCCTTTTTCAGCCATGATTTTTAAGGATTGATCCATGGACGTCATGCCGTCGTCAGCTGAGGTTTGGATAATGGTTTTAATTTGAGATATTTTATTTTTACGTATCAGGTTGGCTACAGCTGGGGTATTGATCATTATTTCTCTAGACGCTATACGACTGGTGTTGCCTGGTGTTGGTATCAGTTGTTGGGATATGACCCCGGCAAGCGACATGGATAATTGCATTCTTATTTGTTCTTGTTGATGTGGTGGAAAAATATCTATAATTCTGTCTATGGTTTGTGATGCGTTTGAAGTGTGAAGGGTGGCTAAGACCAGGTGACCTGTTTCAGCCAGTGTTAATGTGGCACCGATGGTTTCCAAGTCTCTCATTTCGCCAACCATAATCACGTTTGGGTCTTGACGAACGACGTGCTTTAAAGCTTCTGGGAAAGAAAGAAAATCAGAACCGTATTGTCTTTGGCGGACAATACTTTTATTTGGTTTAAATGTGAATTCAATTGGATCTTCCAAAGTTACAATATTACAAGTTCTTTCTTTGTTGACCAGATCAACCATGGCAGCAAGAGAGGTTGATTTGCCACATCCAGTGGGACCAGTGAGAAGAATTAGGCCTTGATGGAGACGAGCCAATGAGTAGACAATTTCTGGCATTTCAATGCCTTCCATGGTTGGTATTTCGTCTTTAATAATTCTTGCGACTAAGCTGGGCATGCCTTTTTCAAAATGGAGATTAACTCTGAAGCGCCCGGAGCCTTCTATTTCATAGGCCAGATCTAATTCTCTTTTTTTAATATATTCTTCTTTTTGTGGCGCACTTAGGATTGAGAGAACCAGTGTTTCGAGTTTAGATTTGGTGAGTGGGGAGTCCTTTAGTTCAACGAGTTCACCATTGATTCTAATAACGGGTGGTCGGTTGACGACTAAATGAATATCTGAGGCGTCTTTTTCAACACCAGCTTTAAAAATGTGATTGATAGACATGGGGTTGTGGGGTTATTTATAATATTTTAATTATACCACAGAAGGGGGAAAATTGGGATTTATTTGACAATATCTATTATTTATGATATAATTTTAATGTATGATAAAGCTTAAATACTCTCATAATTTAATGAAAAAATTGTTGTTGTCAGCAATTGTTTTTGTATTGATATTTGCTGGCATGCCGGTTTTTTCTCAAAGTACTTACTTTAGCCGTTTTGAGGTGACAGACGTTAAAAATGGTACAGCTAAGCTTAAGTGGTATACAGCACAGGAGCCAACAAAGGCCTTTATCTATTTTGGAGAAATAGCTGAGGATTTAACAAGAACTGCGGGTTATGGAGCTTATGATTTTTCACATGAGGTTCTTTTGTATGAATTACAAAAGGATACTACTTATTATTATAAAATAGTGGCGTATAATAAATTTCAGCAAAAGACGGAGTCTTTTGTTCAAGTTTTTTCTACTGGTGGCATGAAGGATACTGTTTATCCAGAGTTTGTCGGGCAGAGGGTATTGCAGACGACCCGAGATGCAGCTGTGATTAGTTGGGAAACAAATGAGTTAACTAGGGCAGCAGTACAGTATGGGTATTACAAGGATAGCTTGGGTGGTAGAGCTAGTTATAAAGCCTTTCATAAATACCATGAAATGTTTTTATACAAACTTTATCCATATTCTAAATATTATGTAAAAATTATTGCAGAAGATCAAGGAGGGAATAAAAAAATATCATTTTTAGAGTTTAGAACGGGTGGTATTATTAAGGGAAATATTGAACTACAAATTTATGATATTCGGCCAGTGGCCTCTGATCCCGGTTATGTGACTAATAATTCCGCAACTATAAAATGGAAAACAAATTTAGCTGCCAAGAGCAGATTGCACTTAGGTACTACTCAGGGTAAATATGACAAGCGGATTGATGTTAATATTGAGAAGAGAAGTTTAGATCATCAGATAACTTTAACTGACATTGAATCTAATAAAACATATTATTACAAGATAGAGGCGTTTGGGGGTTTATATAATAAAGGTAAGATAACTAATGAAATGACTTTTACTACATCTTCAGCTGAGCCTTATGGCCCCCAAGTTGAAGAACGAAAAGATACTGTGGCTGATTTTTTTGATCATGATCAGGATGGGTTATCAGATAATTATGAATTAGAAATTGGTACAGATCCTTTTTTGTTTGACAGCGATGGGGATTCTTATGGAGATGGTAATGAAATGAAATATGGTTATGATCCCTTAATACCCGGGAGTACTTTAGAAAGTAGATTAAAACCTGAAAGGTATCTTAGGCCTAAATTATCGGGTGCCTATGAGGAACAGAAAATAAATGAGTTAAAAGCTTTTATTCATAGACAAATTGGTTATACTAGAGTAAGTGATTCTAACTGGACGATTTTAACTAATGCATATATTTATGGTAAATATCCTGGAGTGGCCATTACTCAAGCCATGAGATTTGGCGGTAAGACCGTACATCCAACTATTAGTTGGATGGCTTGGCAGAATAGTTCGCAGTATAAAGAATATATTGATAGATAATTTTTTAGATTATATTAACAAAACAGCCGTTAGGGCTGTTTTTTGTTATTTGAAAATTAATAATGTATGCTATATTATATAAATATGAAACAACAAGAAGCACTGGATATATTAAAATTGGGAAAGAACGTATTTTTGACGGGGTCTCCTGGAAGCGGGAAGACTTTTTTGTTGAATAGATATATTAGTTTTTTAAAAGAAAAAGGAGTGGCCGTGGGAGTAACGGCTTCAACTGGTATTGCGGCTACGCATATGAATGGTATTACCATTCATTCTTGGGCAGGCATAGGTATAAAAGATGAATTACAAGAAAGTGATTTAAGGAAGCTTCAAAAAAATGGGCGACTCAGGAGTCGCTTGTCGCGAACTAAGGTGTTGATTATAGATGAGATTTCTATGTTGCATTCATATCGATTAGATATGGTTGATTATGTTTGTAAAATGATTCGGCAGGACATGCGCCCGTTTGGAGGAATGCAAATAGTATTGTGTGGTGATTTTTTTCAATTACCTCCAATTAGTAAGGGTGAGGGAAAGGCAGAATTTGTTCACAAATCTCAAATTTGGGACGAAATGGATTTGAAGGTGTGTTATCTAAGTGAGCAGTATAGGCAGACCGGTGATGATGCCTTAGCCAGTGTTTTGAATGACATACGCACAAATGACACGGGCGAACATACCCTGGAGTTATTAAGGGGCAGTTACAAGAGGGACATTGAGGGCCAGATAACACCGACTAAACTGTTTACGCATAATGTAGATGTGGATATGGTAAATCATAGAGAGTTGAGCAAGGTGCCGGGTGAAATAAAAAAATATGCCATGAAGGTTCATGGTGCTAGCAAGCTTGGAGAAATTTTGGCTAAGAATTGCTTGGCACCAGAGGAATTAATATTAAAAAAGGGAGCGATGGTTATGTTTGTCAAAAATAATTTTGATGAGGGGTACGTGAATGGGACTTTGGGAAGGATAATTGGTTTTGATGAATATGGCATGCCGGTTGTTAAAACTTTTTTGGGTGATGAAATTACAGCGATGCCTGAAAGTTGGGTGATTGAGGAAGAGGGGAAGATAAAAGCTGAAATAGTACAGATTCCTTTACGGTTGGCATGGGCGATTACCGTGCATAAGAGTCAGGGGATGACTTTAGATGGGGCAGAAATTGATCTTTCAAAATCATTTGTAGAGGGTATGGGTTATGTGGGTCTTTCACGAGTGAGATCAATCAGTGGTTTGCGATTGATGGGTTTAAATAATTTGGCGCTACGAGTGAATGAAGATATATTAAAGTTAGATAAAATATTTATTGGGATATCAGAAAATAATACCTTGGAAATTCAAAATTTAGATATTAAAGAAAAAGAAGCCAGACAAAGAGGATTTTTAAATTCAATTTTACCTTCAGAAGAAGAAAAAGGAGAAAAAAGAAAAAGGAGAGAGAAGAAAGTTTCTTCGCAGGAAAGAACGAAGAAGTTGGTTGATCAAAAACTTTCAATCGCGGAAATTGCTGAGATACGTGGAATGACGCAGGGGACTGTATTATCTCATTTGGAGAAAATGATAGCTAGGGGAGTTGATGTTGATTTGGAATATTTAATTCCAGAGACAAGTCGTTTAGAGGAAATAAGTCGAGCTTTTAAAAAAAGTGGTGATACAAAGCTAGCACCAGTTAAAGAAATTCTTTCAAGTGATTTTTCCTATGATGAGATAAGGATAGGGAGAATGTTTTTATTTGATATTAATAATTAAGGGTAGTTTTTATGACTTATAATAAAAAACATAGTTTTATTTTAGGGGCTATACTTTTTTTGTTGGGTCTTTTGGCGGGTGGGCGGATTTTAGCTCCCAAGATTTTTTCTGATAAATTGGGAGGCACGGAAATATATTTAGTAAAGAGCGTTATTGATGGAGACACTTTTAGAATAGACGATAATATTAGGATTAGGCTAATGGGTATTGATAGCCCAGAAAAAGGTGAATGTTATTATAACGAAGCAAGGATTGCGCTAACGGATTTAATTGATAAAAGAAAAGTTAAACTAGAAAAAGATATTACCGACAAGGACAGATATGATCGTTGGTTGCGCTATGCGGTTTTGTTGGTTGAAGACGGGGATAATGTTTTAGTTAACGACTATTTGGTGCGACAAGGTTATGCTATAGCGACGGCTATTCCACCAGATAAATATTATCGAGCATTATTGTCATCTGCTCAGGAAGAAGCGAGGAGAAAGGAGAGGGGATTATGGGGCGAGTGTGATTATGAAGAGAGAATTGATACATCAAAGCAAGAAAAGGACTTAGGGCCAAGTGATCCGCAGTGTATTATAAAAGGGAATATTTCAGAAAAAGGTTTTGGCATGACATATTTAGTGCCTGGTTGTGATAATTATGATAGAGTAAAAATAGACATTCGCAAAGGTGAAAAGTATTTTTGTACAGAGAAAGAGGCTGAAGACGCAGGGTTCCGTAAAGCCACTAATTGTCCTTAGTTTTATTTAATTAACCTAAAGAAAAAATTTCCCAAAATATTTGGGAGATTTTTTTGATGCTTCGATATTATTTTGTATGTCAAAAAAGCATTAACTTTCCACGTTAAATTTGATTTTATGGATTTCTTCTAATAGTTCGATAGTTGTTTTGACAGAAGGGTTTTGTGTATTTTTTAAAAATACCCTATTGCCAAATTTTTCTAACAGCAGACTTAAAAATTCATCTCCCCAAGATGGTGTAAATACATTAACGCCCTCAAAATCCACTTCTATTTTCTCGTCACTGCCCACATCTTTTAAAGAAGGCAAAAAAGCAGCAAAAGCTTCTTTGCCAAATTGCCGTCCAGTTAAAGTTGTACCAAATTTTTTAAATAAAATAGTCATATTAATATTGGATTAAAGCTAAACAACCGTGAAAATTAACAGTAGATTGTTTAATTTCTAATTTTTTATTTTTTTTATAAATATTAAGTATTGCGTCGCCGGTTTGAAAAAATAAATTTAAATTATATGTCATTACCATTTTTTTTACAAATTTTAAGCCATTGCCGCGAGCTTCTGGCGCACGACCAGAAATAATTTCAGTAAAAGCAGTTTTCAGGGCGTCTAAATGATTATTTAATTCTGGTTTAACTTTTTTTAATGTGGCCAAGATGCCCTGGCCTCTGTCTGCCAAAATAACTATTCTCTTGGTTAAATCATAAGCAAAAAATATTCCTCTGATATCTGGCCAATTGCCTAGGTTGTGATCAAAAGAATTATTACCAATCTCGCCGACAATGCTGCCAACTAAAGCATACATTTCTTTTGTTGCTTTTGTTTTATTTAATTCCCTTTCTAGTTTATCTGCTCTAGCTTTAAAAATATAAATATCTTTGCAATAAAAATCAGATTGTGGTTCAGTTCCTTCTTTGTTCAAAGTCCAATTTTTTGCCATTTTGAATATATCTTTTAAATTATTTTTTATATATTCATTGATATCTTCTTTTTTATAATAACGATAATTATTTTTTCCACGAACCGAAACTAGGCGACCACTCTCATCCCAGCGACGTAAGGTTTGAGTTGAAACACCAAGTATTTCAGATGCTTTTTTAATTGTAATTAAGTTGATATCCATAAACCTTATACAAATTCGGCTGAACCTTATACATTTTTATTGTAAACCTTATACAAAATTTTGTCAACCTTATACATTTTTATTGTAAAAATTAGCAAAAACGAGGATTTAAACTTCGTTTTTGCTTGAAGGAATTATAATTGGGGATATTTGGTAGAAGAAGGAGTTAATATTCATTCACTTTTTTCGATTTCTTCTAAGTCATTATTATTAATACCCAAAGCTAATTTTCTAAATAAATCCATTAAATTATCCCATCTAACGCTATGTCTTTTTCCATCTTGGTCAACATACCAAATTGCTCCTTTTTGATTAACCTGAAGAAGTAGTTTGCCTTTTAGCCTATTGGCTAAATTAGTATCTATTGAAAATTTACCTTGATATGCTCCAGGTGTATATGGGCTAAAGCCATGAGTTAATTCTGATCTGTCTGTGTAGCCATCTTCATCTGTATCCAAATCAGGTTTAATGCTATCCACGGCAGCTGGAATTTTTAATAAATTTTCGTCGGTAATACCTAAGGCAAAATTTTCAAAGAGTGCTAAGGCGTTATCCCAAGTTATATTATGCCTTTGATATTTATTATCATCTACATACCACACTTTTCCGTTATCCTCTACGCTTAAAAGCAGTCTGCCGGATAATCGTTTGGCCATATTGCTTGGTTTATTACTTATCGTTGTCGGTACGATTACAGGTGGCTCCTGGTTTTTTGAAAGAGTAAAACTAAAATCACTACTTCGAGTGGTATTACTAGATGAATCGATGGCAGTAATTTGAAAATGATATTTTTTATCCGTCTCCAGGGTATCTCGAGAGTAGCTGTGAGTTTTTTTATAGTTTTTATTATTGCCTCCTCCGAATAAATGATAGTCTCCTGCCGAATTTCCAAAGTCAACTAGAAAAACAGTATCTTCGTTTGTTGTCCAGCTGATTCCGATTTGAGTTTCACTAACCTGGACAATACTGACGTTGTTTATAGTGGGAGGTGTAGTATCAGCAGGAGGGATTGGGTCTTGCTGGCAATATGTATCCTTATCCCAACCTGATGTTTTTTGCCCGCTGGCAATATCAAGAATCATGCTGTTGTTACACTCATTACTCTCATGAACAACATTGGCGGAATCGTCCAGAGTTATTTTAACTTTTTTAGCATTTGTCCAATTCGATTTTCGATAAGTAAATACATTACTAAATTCGGTTTCCGCTTGTGGATTTAATAATTCATCTTTTCCTCGGCAACTTCCGCCCACTTCAGTGTATGTTTCCCCGTCTGTTGAATTATATATAGTTAAACAAAAAATATGCTCTTCTAATATTCCACCGGTTAATTTGGCTGTTTGTGTACCTTGATTCTTAATAGTTATATTGAAATATGCGTAAGGGTCGTCACCCGCAGGGGGAAGATTTGTATAACTTAGATTGCTAATTATTAAATCACTACTACCCTCGGAATTTACGGTGAAGGGCAATACCAGGAAGATAAGAAGGAGGCAATAAGCTAGGATTTTTGTTGTTGTATTCATAGATATATTTATAGTTAATATTTTTTTGTCTTATTAGGTTAATTTTATCATAGTGTGCTTTTATTTTCAAAAAAATATTTCCGTTTTTGTGGGGCCACAACAGAAATTTAGTTATAAATTGATTATTAAATAAAGTAGGGTTAATGCCCCAACCAGGCTTCAAATATTTCCATAAGTTCACCCACGGCTAACGTTCCCCAAAGAATAACAAGACCCAAGATGATTTTAACTATGTAAGGAATTGAGAAGTCGAATCTTTTTTTGATAATAGTGCTTATTGGAGGCAAGTAAACTAAAGAAAGAAGAAGGTAAAAAATTCCCGGAACAGGATGTACCAAAAATATATTCAATACGCCGATTGTAAGAAAAACTATGCTAAATATCCAATTGATTATATTTTTTATCATAATTTTATTATATCAAAAAATCATTCTGATAGGAATGATTTTTAGTGGGGTGGTAAGCTAAAGTGAATAGTGTGTTACCTTTTAGATACTTCAAATAAAACAATAGAAATGACTTTTAAAAAACATTTTTCGTGTGGATAAAATATACCAAATCTTTAATAATATAGACTTTCAAACCCATCTTTCAACTAAGGTGGTTTTTTGGTATAATTAAATTAATTAATAATTAATTAAATTAAAAATATGAAAAGAAAATTTCCTTATCAAATCCATATCATCTTGGGACTTATTTGGGTTTTTGTTGGTTTGAGCTTGCATACTGGTATTGAACTAGCAATTTGGGTTGTTGGTGGGTTGGTGATGATTATAATCGGGTTGCTTAACAGAAAATCAAATTAGAAAGTGGTTTTTTGATATACTTAAACTATGGACATTCAAATGTTTATTCGTTCAATTATTTTCCTGGTGGCTGGTTTGGTTTTGATTCTTTTTCCAGAGAAAGTATTGAAGTTCCATGTCTATTGTTTGAAAAAGCTGCATATCAAACATTCAGATTCTAAATCTACTAATAAAGTTTTAGGCATTATTTTTTTAATTATTGCAGTCATCTTGTTTATTATTTCAATTTGATAGAATAAATTAAGCAGGTAAAGCTTTACGTACCTATTACAAATATCTGATTAATATACATTCCTTATGAGCAAACCATTACTCTCTACAAAAATATTTTTGTTAAGTTGGAAGAAGTTATGGTTAATTGTTGTGATTGGCTTTGTTTCGATATTATTACATAATTTAATAAGTGGCCTACTAAAAGTAGAGGAACCTGTTTTTTTTATTATTACAGTAATAATAATTCCTATATATTTTTTAACTTCTGTTATATATAGCATAATATATTTTTTTAAGAATAAAAGATAATTCAATATCCGTTTAATTAGACCCCATTAAAAAATCAGCGCATTAGCGCTGGTTTTTTAATGGGGTGGTAAGCGAAATTTTATTATAAATATTTTATCAAATAAGGTAGAAAAAGATGAACAAACAAGAAAGCTGCCGATGAAATCGGTGTGTAATTTAATAATTTGATTTTTTTAAATATATGTTAAAGTCCTTGAGTTATTGCTCGGATATGATACACTTTATATATAACTTTTTATGGTTAAAAATTATAAAAAAGTAAAAAAAGAGACTATTTCTAGCAAGTTGACCAAAGTAATAAAAAATGGGAAGAGGGTAGAGCTTAAAAAGTCTTTAATTAAGGCGCAAAGTGTCTCAAAGAACCAACCATCAGCATAGAGGTTGAGTTTTTTATTATAGAATAAGACTAAATAAAATGATTAAAACTAAAAAAATTGTTAATTCTGCTAGTTCAGTAGCAAGAAATATAATTAAAAAGCTGGATAAAAATATTTTAGGCGAAGATGGTGATGATGTATTAATAAATAAAAATATTATTTTATTTATTAATACGGAAAAACCTGAGGTTACGTATCAGACGATTGACTCACTGAAAAAATATGGCAAAGAGATAAATCAAAAATTTAGATTTGCCATTATTTTTGATTCTAAAAAGACCAAACAACAAGATAAAGAGTTACTTGAAAGTGTTGATATCGCAATTCCATGTAATTTTACCAATTCATTAAAAATAGAAGAAGCATTGTTGCCATATAAAGAGGAGTTGATAGCCATCACCAGTAGAAGCCCAGAGTCAAATATTCCTATCTTCGCAAAAATTATTCCACATGTTCCGTATTTAAAAATTCCGACGGCAGAATCTCTTAGATGGTCTATCAATAAGATTGATATGCGTCAGCATTTAAAATTATACGATTCCACAATTACTCCTAAATTTCTAGTTGCTAAAAATTCTGGTAAAAAAATACTAAAACAGATTAAAGAAGATATTGGTTTTCCGTTAATTATCAAGCCGGCTGGGTTAGCGCAAAGTTTGCTGGTTAGTATTTGTTTTCACGAGGAAGATCTTGAAGATACGCTAAAGAAAACATTCAAAAAAGTTAAAAAAATATATAAAGAGAACAACAGAATAACAGACCCCGAAATTTTAATTGAGCAATTTTTTGAAGGCGATATGTATTCAGTTGATGCCTATGTTAATGCTGAAGGTGAAATAACTTTTTGCCCATTAGTACATGTTATTACTGGGCACTCAATCGGATTTGATGATTTTTTTAGTTATAAGGCAATTACTCCGACGACATTAACCAAAGAAGCTATTAAAGAGGCAGAGAGCGTGGCTATAAAATCAGTTTATGCAATGGGCTTGAGAAATAGCACTGTTCACATTGAATTAATTAAAACAAATGAAGGGTGGAAAATAATTGAACTAGGACCAAGAATGGGTGGCTTTAGACACTTGATGTATAAGCTAACCTTTAATATTGACCACCAATTAAATGACATTTTAATTCGGATACCTAAAAAGGTAATTATCCCCAAGAAATGCTTAGGCTATGCAGAAACTATGAAATTTTTTGCTAGAGAAGAAGGAGTTATTACTGAAATTAAAGGCATTAAAAAAATACAAGAATTAAAATCTTTTGAAACTATTGATATTCATAAAAAGGTTGGTGATAAATGTTTGTATGCCAAAAATGGAGGGAAGAGTGTGTTTGATTTGACTTTATTTAATAAAAGTCGTTCATCTCTTTTGTCAGACGTTAGGCGCACTGAACAAGCTATTGAAATTAAAATACTTTAAAAAAGAAAGTGGTAGTATTTAAAAAATATATGAAAAGATTAGCAGTTTATTTTTCATCTTCTGGAATACTGGACTATCCTTTTGACAACAAGGAATATTACTAAAGTTATATAGAGATTATAGAGGAGTTAAAAAAGAAGGGTGTAGATACCTATGTTGTTAGAGGTTATTCTTATCAAGGTAATGGGCTTTTTAAAAATTATTCATTTTGGAATGGAGAAAAATTTGTTACTAAAAATGAAAAGATCAAAGTTGACTTGATTTATAATAAAGATAATTTAAACACAATCCCAAAAATTAATGATTGCCCCATAATTAATCATCCAGATTTTGATGAGATCTGTCGAGATAAATTGAAAACTTTTGAATTATTTTCATCTATAGCGATTAAAACATTACTTGTTAATTCATATCAAGAGGCTATTAACTCTTTTGCGAAAATTAAGGGGGATAAGATTGTATTGAAAGAAAGATTTGGTGAAGAAGGGCGAGGGGTTTTTGTTATTGATAAAAAAGAGATAAAGCAAGATTTATATGATGATTGGACTAATGTTTTGATTCAGGAATTTATGGATTCTTCTATGGGCATTCCTAATATTGTTAAAGGGATGCATGACATAAGTGTAATCGTGGTTAACAAGAAGATAATCTCTGGACTTCTTAGGCAGCCAGCAGAGGGGTCGTATTTAGCTAATCTAAAATTGGGCGGTAGTTGCATTTCTTTGCCTTTAGGGGAGATTCCAAAAGAAGTATTAGAGATATTAAATAAAATTATAGATAAGGTTTCTAGTTTTTATCCTGTTATATTTCGGGCTGATTTTATAAATACCAAAAAAGGATTTAAGTTGCTAGAGTTAAATTCTAGGCCTGGGATAGCTCATCGAAAATCTGAGGGTAATGATTATTGGAATTTTAACGGAGCAATTATTGATTGTATTATTGAGCATCTTAATAAAGAATAAGAATATTTTGATAGTTTAATTAGTTAAACAAAAAATCTCTCGGAAATTATTGAGAGATTTTTTGATTGGGTGATTAATCGAGACTGTTGGCAAGCTTTTATCATTTTGTATTAGACTTGAGTGCACAATTAGTTCGTACCCATTTAATTCATCCATAATTTTTTTACTGATCAATTCATAGTCTGATTTATTGGCACGTAATTTATTAGATAGATTATAATTATTATAAATTTAGGATAGTAATAAAAATGTCTTGGCGTAAAGAGAATGGATCTTTCATACTATTTTATTCTTCGATAATAATATCCAATGTTTGAAGCAAAGAAATAACTTCTGGTTTAGAAAATTTTGTTTTTTTTAAAATATTATCTTTTGGATTAATGCAGTAATTTATTGCTCCAGTAAAGTTTGCGTGAGTAAGATTTGCATTATGAAAAATACTTTTATCAAAAATTGATTTTGAAAAATCAGCTTTAGTTAGATTATTATCAATAAAATCAGTTCCCTTGATTTCACATTCAACAAAGAGAGTGTTTCTCAAGTCTAGGTTAAGGAAATTACAATACATTATTAGGCATTTGTTGAACTTAATTTCAAGAAGTTCTGTTTGGCATTCATAAAATTTAATACCAGCTAATTTGCAGTTTTCAAATTCTATATCCCTTAGACTTAAATTTGAAAATTTAGCCAAGCTAAAATTGCATTTTTTGAATTTGCAATTAAAAAATTCACTATTATTAAAATTACTTTCTGTAAAATTACAATTTTGAAATTGGCAATCAGAAAAAGACTTTTTTTTTATATTTTGGTTCTTAAAATCAAAGTTATTAAATTTTTTATTGCTGTATTCTTTTTCTTTAAATGTCATAGATTTTATTATAGCAAAAAACATCTTTAAAGTTCAACTCCCTTTAGGGGTAAATAAAAAATATCCCTAATTTTGGGGATATTTTTTGTGGGGTCGTAACCGAAATTATATTATAAATTTATTGTTGAATAAAGTGGAAAAAGAGAATTTAATGGTTAAGATTAGGGGGAATACAAAGATTATTTTAATCTGAAATTTATTTTTTTATCAAATAGTGAAGCACAACTACACCATTATCGTGCTTTTTAATATTTTTTAATGTAAGAGCGGGGGCTTTTTTAATATTACTAAACAGAGGTATACCTTCTTTTAATAAAACGGGCATAGTAAAGATAATCATCTCGTCAACTTGCCCTTCATTCAAAAAACCAGATAATAAATTTGGTCCGCCAACTAGCCAGATATTTTTATGTGTTTTCTTGTCTAGGCCGTCTATAAATTTTTTTATGTTTCCTTTTACAAAAATAACGTTTTTTTGTGACTGGGTACCAGCGTTTTCAGAAAACACGTAATTTTTCTTTCCAGGATAGAGATATTTGAATTGTTCATATGTTGTGTTTCCTTGAACAGCAGTATCAATATTTTTTATAAATTTTTCATAACCATAATCTGCCTTATTAAATTCGTCAAGCCAAGCAACACTACCATCTTTGGTAGCTACATACCCATCTAAACTTTGAGCAATGTATAATATAATTTTTTTCATATAATATCCAGTTTAAAATATTTGGCTAGAGAGACACTATTTTTATTTATTGAATAGTTAGCTTGCCACATTTCGACCCCTTGCTTTATGGCTTTAGAAGCAGCTGATTTAACTTTTTTGTTTGTTTTGTCAGTTTTAGGAGGCTCAAATGGTTTGGCATTATATAAATAACATAATAAAACAATAGCCCTGGTGTTTTTAGATAAATCTTCAAAATGTTTAATTAAACGATCGAAGGAATTAAATTTTGATTTATTTTTTTGAGGGTTCTGGCCAGCAAGGGTTATGAGCGGCATTTTTACCTCTAAGAATGTATCATCCAGCAGGAAGTCTATTCTGGAGTTTGCTAATTTCACTTCTCTTTTCAGCTGATTAAAGTTACCTACAATTTTATTAAATCTTCCTTGCCTTAGAAAAAATTTTACGTATTCATTAATTCTATTTTGGTTGATGCCAATCCATGACTTTTCTTTTTTATTTGGATTATCCAAGGAGATGGCTTCCACGGTATATTTAGTGCGTCTATTTTTATTATTACTTTTTGAGACCAAGCATGGAATATTATTAAACTCTATGTTTCCTATTTTGCCGGTGGATGGACAATGAGCTTCTTCAATTTTACCATTAAAATTAACCAGCATTATAAAACGATTTGGCCTTGAGGTTATAATACCTTCGGTGAGATTATCTTTAAATTTATATTTATTCATGCATAAATTATACCATATTAGTTTGATTTATAATTAAGACACAATCAAAAAATCTCCTAATAGGGGAGAGGTCTTCTCCTTTGGCCTCGACAAATGTCAAGGGCAAAGGTCGCATAGTGGAGGATGTTGGGACTATTTTAGAGCGACAAAGTGAATGTATTTATATCCTCACAGTGTCACATAAATTCTTTATTAATTAAAAAACAGCCGTAACAGGCTGCTTTTGTTTCTCTCATTCATCTAGGAGTGATAGCAAAGGAGAGATAATATCTCTAAAATGTGTTCATCATTTTATCACTATCAACCCCCAAGTGGGTGGGAGAAAATTTCTTTATAAATCTACCAATAAATACTGATAAATTTATAGAGAAAAGGAATTGACTTAGTTTGAATTTCTCCATTCCTAATAAATTTAGTGCTTTTAGTTTTGGGTGCGAGATAAATTTCATCTCGCTTTTTTTAAAAATGAGGCAGAGCCTCTGGCATTTAATTGTCACATAAGGCTCTATATGCCATAGCCTTTCACCTTATTCTAACAGTTATCTGTTAGTTCACCAATATTAAATAATTGGACGCCACGGGTGGAACTACTTCACCACGCAGTTCTAGCCTTCTTTTATACCAGGGAAGGCTCCCTTGAATTATGGCGCTACTCATAATTCCTTATTTGTGTTAATGGGTTTAACACTTACCCGCATTTTTAGACCGAAGTCAAGGCAGTTTTTCTCACCTTTGAAAATTTTTAGCCACTAAAATAAGTAGCTTTTCCCGCCGTTAAGCTGTTGTATGCGGTGAACTTCTTCATCAGTTGCCGCTTTGATGCCGCACATCCAGATGCTTGGTCCGTTACAAAACCTGAAATATCTGGGCCAATCTCTGATTCTTTCTAATTTTTTGGGAGTTTTTTCTACAAACTCGTTCCAAAAAACATTTTCAGTTGTCCATGGTTGAAACAACTGGTGCGTCATACAACCGAAATCGTTTAAACTATTGAACGGAACTCTTTTTTTCCGCTCATACCATTCCTGGATTTCCAACCAAGACATGGCTTTTTTTTTGTTCTCGAATTCAAACACGCGAATTCGGTCAGAAGGGTCTGTTCCTTCCAACATTAACTCTCTGTC
This sequence comes from uncultured Gammaproteobacteria bacterium, assembly GCA_964573135.1. Classification (GTDB taxonomy): domain Bacteria; phylum Patescibacteriota; class Patescibacteriia; order UBA2196; family GWA2-42-15; genus CAZNIO01. The sequence continues at coordinate 37,163 of CAZNIO010000002.1, read as the reverse complement.
AGGTATTATTAGATAACACATGGTTACCTCCTAATAAATTAATGAAAAGTATAGTTAATTGGCTATTTAAATCCCTAAAGGAGGAATTTGAAAAACCAATCAACTGCTCTACTAGGAGGACTATTATTTATATTGTTTTTTTAAAGAGCAATTTTCCTTTCTGAATTTACCAAATTGTATTGATAAACTCGGGAAGGAAGCGTTAATGAACATATCTTTAATTGTTATATTAGTATAGCATATATTGAATAATTTGTCAATAGTAAATAGGCCTAAATAGTACTTTTTGGGCTAATATTAGTGAATAAACAAAAAACACCTCCCCTTTATAGGGGAGATGTTTTCTCCTTTGGCCTCGACAAATGTCAGGGGCAAAGGTGGTAGATGGGACTTGAACCCACTACCTCTGGTACCACAAACCAGTGCTCTAACCAGTTGAGCTACTACCACCATGAATTTTACCCTAAAATTAAGGGAACATTATATCTATGTACTAAATGATGACAATTATGACAAAGCCAGATTAGATTTTTAAGTTTATTATTCTGTCTATTGCGGTCTTTATGGTGAACGGCCAAAAGTCGTTTATCATTATTGCTACACAAAACACATATAACTTGTCGTTTTGAGCGCTCTAAACTTCTTCTACCTGAAAATTCTCCGTTAACCCAATTGGGATGATTTTCGCCTGATAAACTATTTTTATTTTTCCAAATCATATGGCAGGCTTTGTTGCAAAATAGCTTACCGCTCTTCGAGTTTTTAATAGCTTTTGGTTGTTTCCATACTTTTTTCCCGCAAACGTCGCAGTTGACATATTTGCCTGTTCGTAAACCGAAATGATGACATTTTGCTGAGCAGTACTTACCATGTCCTGTTTTTTTGATGGGATGGTCTTATGTAGAATTCTTTATTGCAAATTTTGCAATTTACCTGGGGCATATGCTTTAATTATACTTTAGCCTACTAATGATGCAAAGACATGGGCTTGTGGATTACTCCTTTGTGGCAACATTTGTTTTTGAGTATATATCAAAGAATATGTAGTGAGATGGTACCCCGGGTAGGAATCGAACCTACATCAAAAGCTTAGAAGGCTTCCGTTCTGTCCATTGAACTACCGGGGCGCTAAAGTGGCTAGTTTACTAAAGCATACACCCTATTGATAAATTTGACAAATATTTAGTTTAGTGCTATCCTAGTATTAAAGATGTATTTTTTTCTAAGGTTAGCGAATAATATTGGAAAAAGAGTTATCCACATCTGCCTTTTTAAGAGATAACCATAAAATGCTTATTTTGAGGCAGTTAAAGCAAATTTATATATTATAGACTAGCACAGTTTCCGGTTTTTTGGAACGAAATAATAGAAAACCGGGTTATTTTGTGTTCATTTTTTATTATACTCTAAAAAATTCATGTCTAAATCGGCTACTTACAACAAGAAAGATGATAGGTACTATTTTACCAAAAGACACGAGGTGGTAGATTTGCCTAATTTGATTGAAGTGCAGACTGATTCATATTATTGGTTTTTAAAAGAAGGTTTGCGAGAATTGTTTGATGAAATCAACCCAATAAAGGATTTTATTGGTCGTGATTTAGAATTACATTTTACTGATTATAGTTTAGATGAACCCAAATTTGATGAGGTGACAGCTAAAGAAAGAAATGCTACCTATGAGGCAGCTCTTCGAGCTATGGTAAAACTTGTTAATAAGAGAACGGGTGAAGCCAAGGAGCAAGAAATATATTTAGCAGATTTTCCATTAATGACAGATCGCGGTACTTTCATTATAAATGGTATTGAAAGAGTAGTAGTTTCCCAGTTGATTCGTTCGGCTGGTGTTTTTTTTACTTCAGATTATGTTGCAGGGAAAAGATATTATGGAGCCAAGATTATTCCTAACCGCGGGGCATGGTTGGAAGTAGAGACAGGACAGAATGGAATAATCACGGTTAAGATTGATAGAAAAAGAAAAGTGCCCATTACTTCATTGTTGCGTGCTTTTGGCTATTCAATTGATAGTGAAATTAAAGATTTATTTAGTGACGTAGATACTTTGCCAGATTATAAGTACATAGACATGACGCTGGAGAAAGATATGGCTAAGACCGAAGAGGATGGTTTGCGTGAGGTATATAAAAGAATAAGACCGGGTGATTTGGCTACAGCTGAAAATGCTAGATCTTTAATTCATTCAATGTTTTTTAATTTTGATCGTTATGATTTTGGTAAAGTTGGAAGATATAAGTTAAATCAAAGATTTGGTGAAGACCATCTTTTAGATAAGGATGATAGGGTTTTGAAGAAGAGCGATTTGATCAATATTTTACGGGAGATTATTAAACTTAATATAAATCAGAAAGAACCAGATGATATTGACCATTTGGGGAATAGGCGTGTGCGAGCAGTGGGTGAGCTTATTCAAAATAGGTTTAGACTTGGATTGGCACGTATGGAGAGAGCGGTGGTTGACAAGATGAGTACGATTGATTTAGCTGGTGTTACTCCTGGACAGTTAGTTAATACGCGTCCAATTATGGGGGCAGTTAAAGAGTTTTTTATGTCCTCGCAGTTATCACAGTTCATGGATCAAACCAATCCTTTAGCTGAGCTTGAGCATAAGAGAAGAATTTCTGCTATGGGGCCAGGTGGCTTATCACGTGAAAGAGCTGGATTTGAAGTAAGAGATGTACATAGAACTCATTATGGTAGGATTTGTCCAATTGCTACACCTGAGGGTCCAAATATTGGCTTAGTAGGACACTTGGCTTCATATGCCAAGGTGAATAATTTTGGATTTATTGAAACACCATACAGAAAAGTAATGAAAGACGAGAATGGTAAGATGCAAGTAACCAAAGAACTTGAATATTTAGATGCATTTTCTGAGGAAAAGAAGATTACTACAGCAGCTACTACTCGACTTGATGACCAAGGATATTTTAAAGAGGAAAAAGCGGCTATTCGAAAAGAGGGTGAACCAGTTTTGGGACATGTTGAGGAGATTGACTATATGGATGTTTCACCAAGTCAGATTATTTCTGTGGCAACTTCCTTGATTCCATTTTTGGAACACAATGATGCCGTTAGAGCGCTTATGGGAACTAACATGCAAAGGCAAGCTGTCCCAATCGTTAAACCAGAGGCTCCTGTTGTGGCAACTGGCAATGAGAGAAGAGCAGCCCTTGATTCAGGTCAGATATTGCTAGCCAAACAGGCTGGGCAAATTATATCAGTACAATCTGACAAGATTGAGATTAGCCAAGACGATGGAGATCTAGTCACATATAACTTAACAAAATTTGAAAGATCAAATGCTTCGACTTGCTTGAACCAAAGAGTATTAGTAGACAAGGGTCAAAGAGTAGAGAAGGGCGATGTGCTAACAGATGGTTCCGCGTGTGATGGCGGTGAATTGGCTTTGGGGCAAAATTTACTGGTAGCTTTTATGCCTTGGGAAGGTGGAAATTATGAAGATGCTATTTTGCTTTCTGAAAAGTTAGTACATAACGATAAATATACTTCAATTCATATTGAAGATTATATGCTTGATGTAAGAGAAACAAAGCTTGGTCCTGAAGTGGTAACTCGAGATATTCCTAACGTGGGTGAAGACAAGTTAAAGGACTTAGATGAAGAAGGAATTGTAAGGATTGGAGCTGAAATATCATCAGGTGATATTTTGGTTGGAAAAATTACTCCTAAAGGAGAAACCGAATTAACAGCAGAGGAGAGATTACTTAGAGCTATTTTTGGTGAAAAAGCTAAAGAAGTTCGAGATACCTCTCTTTATTTAGAACATGGAGAGCATGGAAAAGTAATTGATGTAAAGATTTTTTCTCGTGTTAGTGGAGATAAGTTGTCTGCTGGAGTGATTAAGCAGGTACAAGTGACTGTAGCTCATATGAGAAAGATTCAGGTTGGAGATAAGATGGCTGGACGGCATGGTAATAAAGGTGTAATTTCGCGTATTGTATCAGTCGAGGATTTACCCTGTCTGCCTGATGGGCGTCCGGTAGATATAATGCTTAACCCTTTGGGTGTTGCATCTCGTATGAATTTGGGTCAGATTTTAGAGACTCATTTGGGGCTTGTGGCTAAAGAGAGGGGCATTAAGGTGGCGACACCTTCACTGGATGGTGTACCTGAGGAAACAATTAAGGAAGAACTTGAAGAACTTGGATTTGATAAGACAGGCAAGATGAAATTGGTTGATGGAAGGTCTGGTGATCTTTTCGCTTTGCCAACGACTGTTGGATATATCTATATGTTGAAGTTAGTGCACATGGTTGAAGATAAGATTCATCAGCGATCTATTGGCCCATACTCCTTAGTAACCCAACAGCCGTTGGGTGGTAAGGCACAATTTGGTGGTCAGAGATTCGGCGAGATGGAAGTTTGGGCACTAGAGGCTTATGGAGCTGCTTACAGTTTACAAGAAATTTTAACTATTAAATCAGATGATGTACCTGGCAGATCTAAGGCCTATGAATCTATTATTAAAGGGGAACCTATAACTAGGTTAAATATTCCAGAATCTTTTAATGTGCTGGTACGGGAATTAAAGAGTTTGTGTTTAGATGTTGAGCTTTTACGAGATGGCAAATTGGTTGATCAGGATGAGGATGAAGAAATGCAGGAAAGACGAGATGAGAAAGAGGCAGAAGAAACAGTTCAAGAACCTAAAAGGAGAAGAGACAGATAAAGAAGTTAAAAAAGAGGAGAAATAATTTTAAAAAATATTTATGCAAAATGAGTTTCAAAAACCAACACTCGAGTTTGATAGCATTAGATTGAAGGTTGCTTCACCTGATGTTATGCATGCGTGGTCACATGGCGAAGTACTAAAGCCAGAAACCATAAACTACAGAACACAAAAACCTGAGAAAGACGGGCTGTTTTGCGAAAAGATTTTTGGTCCGACTAAAGACTGGGAATGTTATTGCGGTAAGTATAAAAGAGTTAGGTATAAGGGAATAATTTGTGATAAGTGTGGAGTTGAAGTAACTCGATCCTTGGTTAGACGTGAAAGAATGGGCCACATTGATTTAGTTGTGCCGGTTTCACACATTTGGTTTTTGCGCGGTATCCCTTCCAAATTGGGTTTGGTTTTAGATATTTCAGCACAATTGCTGGAAAAGGTAATTTATTTTGCTGATTATTTAATATTAAATGTAGATGAAGAATTAAAAGAGCAGACTTTGGAGCAGATTAAAGATGAGTATAAGCAGAAGAAAAAAAGAATTGAAGGAGATTTTGCTAATAGGGTAAAACAGGTTAAGGACAAAAATGAAAAAGGCAAAGAAAGTGATATTAAAAAAGCAGATGAAGGCAAGGAAAAAGAGCTTAAAGAGTTAACTCAAGCCTTTGATACAGCCAAGAAAGAATTGGGTGAGATTAAAAAATTAAAAGTTATTCCCGAAAGTATTTATCAGGATTGGTCACTTAAATATGGCCATATTTTTGAGGTGGGTATTGGGGCAGAGAGCATCCGTAATGTACTTTCAAATATTAATTTAGATGAAGAAATAAAGAAGATTGAAATTGCTATGACAAAGACTGTCGGTGGTGGCTATCGCAAGTTAATTAAGAGGTTGAAGGTTATAAAAAGTTTGAAGAAAAATAGTATTAGACCAGAGTGGATGATCCTTGATACTGTTCCTGTTATTCCACCAGATTTGCGACCAATGGTGCAATTGGACGGTGGGCGTTTTGCTACATCTGATTTGAATGATTTATATAGACGAGTTATTAATAGAAATAATCGTTTGCGTAAATTGATTGATTTAAATGCTCCTGAAGTTATTTGTCGTAATGAAAAGAGAATGTTACAGGAAGCGGTTGATGCCCTGATTGATAATTCAGCCAGGCATGGTAAAACAGTTACAGCTTCAACTGGGCAAAAAAGAATGCTTAAGTCTTTGGCCGACATTTTGAAAGGTAAGCAAGGCAGGTTTAGGCAGAATTTACTCGGTAAAAGAGTTGACTATTCTGGGAGAAGTGTAATTGTAGTCGGTCCACACTTAAAATTTGATGAATGTGGTATACCGAAGAGAATGGCCCTTGAGTTATTTAAGCCCTTTATTATTGCAGAGCTTATTAAAAAAGAATATGTCCACAATGTGAGATCGGCTAATCGTTTTATTGAGGCTGATCGTGGTGAGGTGTGGGATATTTTAGAGAAAATTACTAAAGATTCATATGTTTATCTAAATAGGGCTCCAACCTTGCATCGTTTGGGTATTCAAGCTTTTAAACCAATATTAATTGAAGGCAAGGCAATTCAATTGCATCCTTTGGTGTGCCCACCTTTTAATGCTGACTTTGATGGAGACCAGATGGCTGTACACGTACCTTTGACCAAGCAGGCACGCAAGGAAGCTGCTGAAATAATGCTTTCAAGTAAAAATATTTTAAAACCAGCAACTGGAGATCCATCAGTAACACCTGCACAGGATTTTGTGTTAGGTTGCTATTTCCTTACTTTTATAGCTCTTGAAAAGGCGGACGAAGAAACAAGGCTGTTTTCTTCAACTGAAGAAGCTAGGCAGGTGTTTGATAATGATTTGGTTGATTTACGAGAAAAGGTTAAAGTGAGGATTAATGGCAAGATTATCGATACAAGTATGGGTCGTATTGTGTTTAATGAGGTTATTCCTGAGAAAATTAATTTTGTAAATGAATTAGTGGATAAGGGTCGTTTAAAATCTTTGGCTCAAGAGGTGATGGAAGTTTATGGCAGAGAGAGAACAGTCCAATTTTTAAATGATATTAAATCATTATCAATGATTTATGTCACTCGCTCAGGCATTTCTTGGGGTATGGCTGATTTGCCCCCTTTGCCAGAGAAGCATAGTGTTTTTGAAGAGGCCGAAGCCAGTGCTGAAGAAGTGGAAGATCAGTACGGTCAGGGATTTTTAACCAATGATGAGCGACATAGTAAAATAATTGAAATTTGGGCAGGAGCCAAGGATAAGATTGTCGATTTATGTAAGGATAAATTACCCAAAGATGGCGCTGTATTTTCAATGATGAATTCAGGTGCACGTGGTTCTTGGGGTCAGACTACTCAAATGATGGGCATGAGAGGACTGATGGCTAACCCAAATGGTGAAACCATTGAGTTGCCAGTTAAAGCATCTTTAAAAGAAGGCATGGATGTGCTTGAGTATTTTATTACAACTCATGGTGCTAGGAAAGGATTATCAGATACGGCTCTTAGAACGGCTAACGCTGGATATTTGACTAGGCGTTTGATTGATGTGGCTCAGGACGTGATTGTGAGCGAAGAGGACTGTGGTGATAAGGAAGGTGTTGTTGTGTTCCGTGAGGGTTTAAGAGATTTTATTAAAAGAATTAAAGGCAGAGTTGTATTATCTGCTGTTAAAACCAAGCGTGGTAGAGTAGTAGTTAAAAAAGGAGAAGTTATTGGGCACAAAGAGGCTCGAGAAATTGATAAAGACAAGAGTATTGACCAGGTCAATATTCGTTCTATATTTACTTGTTTATCTAAGCGAGGTTTGTGTGCTAAGTGTTATGGTTGGGATTTAGGACGGAATGACCTTGTAAAATTAGGAGTTGCCGTTGGTATTATAGCAGCACAAAGTATTGGTGAGCCTGGTACACAGCTGACAATGAGAACATTTCATACAGGTGGTGTAGCTGGTGGCGGGGATATTACTCAGGGTTTACCAAGGGTTGAAGAGATTTTTGAATCTAGGCCAGTTAAAAAAGCAGCTTTTATTGCGCCAATTGATGGGCAGATTCAGATTAGCTATGATGAGGAAACACGCGAGAAAACACTTAAAATTATTGGTAAAGAAGTAAAGAAAGAAAAGATTTATATAAGAAGCAAGGATATAAAGAATTTACTTAAAAAGGAAGGATCTTCGGTAAAGAAGGGTGAATTTTTAATGGAAAAACCAAGAAAGATAAAATCTCCGCAAGACGGTAAGATAAAAGTAGAGAAGATAGATGATGATTTAAAGGTGATTGTGGTTACTAATGAAAAAGATGCGGAAATTGAGACTGTTGTGCCAAGAGGTAGAGAGGTTTGGGTAAAGAATGGGGACTTGATTGCTAAAGGAGATCAATTAATTGAAGGATCAGTTAATTTGGGAGAACTTTATAAGCTGAAGGATCAAAAAGCTGTACAGGAGTATGTTATACAAGAAATACAATATGTCTATTCTTCACAAGGGCAACCTTTGAATAATAAACATATTGAGATTATAGTTAAACAGATGTTTTCAAAGCTTATGATTGAGTTTTCCGGGGATACAATGCTATCACCAGGAGAGATCGTTGATCGGAACGATTTAATTGAGGAAAATCTTAAGGCAAAAAATGAGGGTAAGCAAGGAGCATATGGCCTACCAGTCTTATTGGGTATTACTAAATCATCTTTATCTACCCAATCATTCTTGTCAGCAGCGTCTTTCCAGGAAACAACCAGGGTATTAATTGATGCAGCTGTGACTGGCAAAATTGATCATTTGCGCGGACTTAAGGAGAATGTAATTATTGGTCGGCTTATTCCAAGTGGAACTGGCTTTAAAAAGGAAGGCGAAGAGAAGAAGACAGAGAGTAAATAAGCTGTTTTAAAGTAATTTAAAAATCCGGGAATCTTGATTCCCGGATTTTTGATTATATTAATTATTTGTTAATTTCATTGGCCAGACAGTGGCAAGACCCTCCTGCAAATCTGAAATATGTGAGAGGGGTGACATGGTGTTTAATACCCAGTTCTTTTAATTTTTTTTCTACTCCTAGAGTTTCAAATTTGTGACAGCTGACCATAATTCCTGGGGCGACGAGGGCGTTGATGGCATAATTACCAAGTTTGCCTGGAATGCCTGAGGAGTCGATTGGTTTTATATTAATTATTGGAATCCCCAGTTTTTTTATTTTATCTAAACACTTGGTATTAAAGCGTTTCTTGTTGACAATAAATGCGACGAGCTGATTATCTTTGTTTATAATTGGGGCAAAAATTGTATCAAGGTGATAACCTTCTGATTTTATAAGGCAATAGAAATCTGGTTTTATTATTTTTTTGACAAAGTCATGTCCTTTTTTATTAGACCTTGAAAGTCCACCGAAATAAAAAACACCACTCTTGGTTTTTGCATAGAGAGTGTCTCCAAATTCCAGGTAGGCTCCTTTGGGTAGGTTGATTATTCTTTTTTTAAATTTTTTAGCAATGATGGGGGCATAGGCATCTGCTTCTGGCTGGCGATGACGGCAGCTAAAGTTAGATTTTATCCATAGATTTTTATACATAAAACCCACGTCTCTAATAAAAATGGCATCATGGCGTAAATTATCTATTTGATTTAGCTCGTTGGGAAAGGGGACAGAATGGATTTTAAAACCAGCTGAGCGTAGAGTTTTTTTAAAAAATTCAAAATCTTTTTTAAGGGCACTTTGTTTGGGGAGTATTTTTTTTTGATTGGCATAGATTGTGGCATAGTTAAGACTGGCTTGAGTGAAGCCTTTGTGTATGGGGTAGCCCTTAAACCAGCAGCCTTTTACTTGGCCATGGGCTTTGGGTAGGTTGGAGAGTAATATTTCTTGCATATAACTGGCTAATGTCCTCTATCTTTAATTTAAAGTATTTGTGTGGGTTTGGCAAGTGGATTAAAGAGTTTGTTTTAGGAGTGGCAGTGGTGTTAGAATATTTATTGATGATTCGGTTGTTTTAATGTCGGGTGTTATTGAGTATAATTCACAAATTATTAAATCCATTCATTTTGAGCTATTTGGTCTCCACCTACATCGCCAGTATTTACTGTTCCAGCTGGCTCTATAAGTAAAATTTTGCACTTTTTGGTGGCGAAAGGTTTATGTTCAATTCCTTTTTTTACCACAGGTAGCTCACCTTTATTCAAAATAATACTGCTGTCTCGATAATCAATTCGTAATTGGCCCTCTAATACCATGAATACTTCATCGGTGTTTTTGTGATCATGCCACTTAAAGTTTCATTCGACTCTCGCTAATTTAAAATGATTGTTGTTTATTTGGGTGATGATTTTGGGAGACCATTGGTCAGTAAATTTATTGATTTGTTTTTCATAATAATTTGTGGCCATTTCGAATAACGGATCCGTATGTTTGAAGTCTAGCCGTGTCGAATGACACATTCGTTGAATTCAGAATGCGGATGTTTAAATGAATTAAATATTGATGCTAGTAGCAGGATTTGGATGGAGCAGACAAGAACAAATTTGTGATTTTCAATATTATTCAGAGTTCTTTTTATTTCTCCAAAATTTTATTGACCAGATTAGAAAATAGATGACAAGTATGGGAGCGACTATATAGAAAAGATAGTATGTTGTAATTGCGAAAAGTATAAAGTATCCAGTTTCAACTGAATGTTCATCTCCCCAAAATGGTAATTCAGTATTTTGACAATGTAATACTACTGTAATAGTGGCAATAATAATTGGTAGCAAGAGAATGAATGCGAAGAGGGGGATCCAAACTTTTGTAGGAATTTTTCGTTTTAAATTGATCATATGTTTTTAGTTTAAAGAATAAAAAATATAAATTAATGTAAATTTCTGGAGTCGCTTATCGCGTTGTTGGGCGATGTTTATTTTAAAAGTTATTTTTGGTTTAGCATGGCCTTGAATGCGTCTTTGCTAACTTGGTAGGATAGTCTTTCTATTTCAGTTGCATTTATCCAAATTAATTGTTCAGCTTCATTATTTTGTATTTTACCAGTAAAATTATCGCACCAATACCAGTGAAGCTTTTGTTTTTCTTCTGGTCCGTCAAAATTTTTCACATATACTAATTTGAAATTAATCAGTTTAATGTGTAATTCTTCAAACGTTTTACGTTTAATAGCATCCTCTAGTTTTTCATCTACATGAAGATGCCCGCCAGGAAATACAAACTTATCAGGATCTAACGTATTTGTACTCTTCCTTTCTTCTATTAAAAATAATCCGTCTTTTTCAAGTATTAATGCGACTATGTCTTTTCTCATAAAAAATAATTTTTAAAATAAATTTCGAATAATGTATGCGTGTATACGATGCTTGTTATAGCGTAGCGGAGGCAAATATGGGTGAAGGCCGAGCTGAGGCCTGAACCGTATACTCGGTGTTAGCTGACCTGAGCCCGCCATCATTATTGTTAAAAAAATAAAAGGGCTGGTGAGAGCGCAGCGTGGCTTGAGTTGTCCAAAACCATTTTAATCTTTACCTTCCCACTCTTGAAAGAATTTGTCTAGAAACTTCCCCATAAATTTATGTCGTTTCCTGGCAATTTTTTTTGCAGTCGTGGTATTCATTAATTCTTTCAAGAGTAGTAATTTTTCATAAAAATGATTTATTGTGGGACTCCTGCTGTTTTTAAACTGATCAGGCGATTTATATTTTTTAGTTTTAATATTGGGATTATACATCTCGCGACCTTGACTGCCACCGTAGGCGAAGGTTCTACCGATTCCAATTGCGCCAATTGCGTCTAAACGATCGGCATCTTGAACAACCATACCCTCCTTGGTTTTTATTCTGGTCATGACGCTAGCGCCCTTGAATGAAGCGTCTCGAACGATTTGGCAAACATGAGAAATTACGTTTTCATCAACAGATAATTTTTTTAACCACTCGCGAGCCAATTTTGGACCTGCATTACTATGAAATTTCCAGTCAGCGATATCGTGAAGCAGGGCGGCAAGTTCAACAACAAATAAATCTGCATTCTCATGTTTACCAATATGGACAGCATTTTTCCAGACACGATAAACATGCCACCAGTCATGACCAGAACCTTCGCCGGTTAGTTTCATTTTGACGTGCTTAGCCGTTTGATTTATGATTTGTTTTTTGTTCATTTTTATGAAAAATTATAATTAAATAGAAAAGATTAAAATGGTTTTGGGTAATTTAAGCTAATGGGATGGGTAGGCGAAGCCTAACGAAGGATTTTCCGCAGGGTGAAAGCCGAAGGCTTTCAGACTAAGGAAAGGACTGAGTTAGGCTTGGGCCGAGCAGGGAAGCCAGTAGGGTCGTTGCGAGCCGCTTATCCGTTGAATCGTGAGCTCTTAGAAGGCCCAAGCCTATTCGTCGGCGTTGTCAAAAATTGAGGAGTGTAACGTAGCGGTAGCGGAGTGGAGCGAACGATATTTTTGACAATGTATCGGGATATCTGGAGTTTACAATGAATGCAATGAGTTGTAAATTCGAGAAAATGCCGAGCTGAGGCCATTTTCCAGATATACGGTGTTGTGCGACCCGACGACTGCAAGGAGGAGAGCGCAGCGGGGTTTGAGTTTATTTTTATTTTTACTGGTATAAAGAGAACTTGCCTGTGAATTCTTTCAGCTCTTCAGTTCCACCAAACAAGACAATAGCGTAATATTCTAATTCTTCCTCGGAGGTCTTGCGGGTGGCGTCCTGTTGTTCTTGAGAAGTGCCAACAGTCATAGTACTCGTGAAATCAGAGAAAGGTATGTTTCGGTCGATGGCTTCGTTGCGAACTTTGCGAATTTTATTAGAGTTGTCAACTTTGAGTACAATAAACGGAAAGTGAGAAATATTTGGATGACTACCGCCCTCTTTATCCTGATATTGTAAAAAGCACATTTCGTCGGTTTTATTAGAGCCACCCGCAAGACCAGCCGTAATGTGCCCAAGTGCGTTCATAAGTTTGCCTGTTTCAACTTTCTTGTTGAGAACAGCAATAAAACGTTTTGAATTTTCGTCTGGAAGTTGATCTGACATAAAATTTTAGTTAAATGGTAAGTAAAAATAAAAATATATTTCGAATAATGCCGACGGATAGGCGAAGCCTAACGAAGGACTTTCCGCAGGGTGAAAGCCGAAGGCTTTCAGACTAAGGAAAGGACTGAGTTAGGTTTGGGCCGAGCAGGGAAGCCAGTAGGGTCGTTGCGAGCCGCTTATCCGTTGTTGTCAGAAGAATCGTGAGCTCTTAGAAGGCCCAAGCCTATTCGTCGGCATTGTCAAAAATTGAGGAGTGTAACGTAGCGGTAGCGGAGTGGAGCGAACGATATTTTTGACAACTAGCGTATATCTAAACTTTTTGATTGATAATGCTTGTAATTTGTATGTTATCTATACTTTATGTTATTATTTTTAATTCTTGTCTTTATTATAACTGAAGATTCCTAGAATATGCAAATCAATAAAAATTTATCGCGGACTGTAAACTAGGATATTGGATATATTTAGTAATTATTAGGTTTAGAAACTATACAAATTTATACTAAAGTTAGTAGTAATCACTTCGCTAGCCTAGATAACCTACTGGATATGTTGTAGCTATTGTAGCTATAGGGATAAGATGATAAAATACAGTTATACTTAATTTTTTCACTAATATTATGGGAAGAAGGAAAAAGAGAAAATTTGGGTTTTCTGGTGATTTTTTGGAAGTAGAGAATTCAACTAAAAAAGGTATTTTTATTGTTATAATCTTCGCAGTAGCTCTTATAAGCTTACTGTCTATTTTTGATTTGGCGGGTGGATTTGGTAGATGGATGTATAGGGTTTTGGAATTGGTATTTGGTTGGGGTTTTTGGATATTTCCTTTGGTGCTCTTAGCTGCTGGATATTTGAATTTAAAAAATACCAAACATTCTTTTAGAATGATTAATTGGATTGGAGTGATGCTTTTAATTTTGGGTTATTCTGGATTTTTTCATTTGGTACAGGATCCTGAATCGTATAAGGAAATTTTAAAAGATGGCATGGGTGGGGGTTATGTTGGTTTTGCTATAAGCTATCCATTTTTTGCGATGATGGGTCGTTGGGCTTCGATGGTAGTAATGTTTGCCTTTTTGGTGATTGGTGTGTTACTTATGTTTAATACTACGCTTGAATCCTTAATTGAAAGAGCTACCTTAAAAAATTTAAGGCAAGGCATGGGAGATTTTGTGAATAAGAGAGTAAGGGGGAAAGGAGAAGATTCTGAAGAAGAGGATGAGGAGGAAGAAGAGGGTGAAGTTGAATTTGACCGAAGAGAATTGGCTGATAGTGATGAGGAAGAAGAGGAGGAAGAGGAGGAAGAAGATGAAGAAGAGGGGGATGAGGATCGCCCCAAAAAAAGAAGAAAGAAATATCCACGGATTGATATTCCGCTTGATCTTTTAAATGCGAAAGCAGGTGAGCCGACAGCCAGAGATACTACCTTGTGCCAAGAGATTATTAAAAAAACACTTAATAATTTTGGGATTGAGGTTGAGATGGGAGAGATATCTATTGGCCCAACCGTCACTCAATATACTTTTCGTCCCATGGATGGTGTTAAATTATCGCGTATAGTGGGTTTGGGTAATGATTTATCTTTAGCTTTGGCAGCACATCCGATTCGTATTGAGGCGCCAATTCCTGGTAAGGCGCTGGTAGGTATTGAGGTGCCTAATAAGAAAATTGCAGTGGTGCCTTTGCGACAGGTTTTGGAATCGAAAGAATTTAAAACAAGAAAATCTAATTTAACTATTGTTTTGGGGCAAGATGTGGCTGGTAAGCCGTGGATTACCGATTTGAGTAGGTTACCTCATCTATTGGTAGCGGGTGCGACTAATTCTGGTAAAACGGTGTGTTTAAATTCCATTATTGTATCTTTGCTTTATCAAAATCAGCCCGATGAATTAAAGATGATTTTGGTTGATCCCAAGAGAGTAGAAATGATTGGGTATAATGATATTCCTCATTTGATGACACCGGTGATTGTGGACATTAAAAAAACAATTAATGCATTAAAATGGACAATCTCTGAGATGGAGAGGCGTTTTCATGTTTTATCAAATGCTGGTAAGAGAAATATTCAAAGTTATAACACAGCTCATCCAAGGGAGAAGATGCCTTATTTGGTATTTATGATCGATGAGTTGGCAGATTTGATGTCAGTGGCCTCTGCTGAAGTAGAGGCAGCGATTATACGTTTGGCACAAATGTCTCGAGCTGTAGGAATCCACTTAGTTTTGGCTACTCAGCGACCATCAGTTGATATTATCACTGGTCTTATAAAAGCAAATATACCTGGTAGGATTGCGTTTTCGGTGGCGTCTTTGACGGATTCACGTACAATACTTGATGTGTCTGGAGCTGAGAAGTTGCTTGGTAGAGGAGACATGCTTTTCACTTCAGCAGAAATTTCAAAACCAAAGCGTTTGCAGGGAGCATATGCGAGTGATGAAGATATTGAGAATGTGGTGGGTTATTTACGTAAATCAGCTGAATCTGATTATGATGAGGCAGTAGTTGAAAGAGCTACTGGTGGTGCTACTGGAGTTAGAGTATCTTCTGGTTTTGAGGATGAAGATTCGGATGAGTTTTTAGATGAAGCCAGAGATTTAGTTATTAAAGCAGGCAAGGCTTCGGCTTCATATTTACAGAGAAGATTAAGAATTGGTTATGCACGCGCTGCAAGAATTTTGGATTTATTGGAAGAGGAGGGGGCAATTGGTCCTCAAGAAGGATCTAAACCGAGAGAGATTTTAGTTGCTAGCTCCGAAGAAATTGGTGATAATGAGATTATAGATGAATATGCAGAAGACAAAATAGAAGAAGAGACTCAAGAGGAAGAAGTAGCAGAAGAAGAAGAGCTTGATGAGGAAGAAGAAAGATAATATTTTTTATGGTTGTTTTTCGACAAAAAAGAATAATCACCACAGATTCTCTTGGTGAAGATTTACAAAAAGCGCGTAAAGCGCTTAATTTGTCTTTATGGGCAATTGAGAAAAAATTGGGAATTAGCCAGCATTATTTAAATGCATTAGAGAATAATGAGTGGGAAGAAATTCCAGGTGAGATTTATAGGAAGAATTTTTTAAAAAAATATGCTGAATTTTTAGGGATTAGTTTTGTAAAAATAAAGGATAAGTATGAAAAAGAATTAAGGCTTAATAGGGTAAGTAAAAATGTAGGAGCTGAAAAATTTGGGGTAGGGAGAAAAAGATTTGTGGTTTTACCCAGAATTATTAGAAATGTTTTAATAGGAATTGTTGTTTTTTTAATTGTTGGTTATCTGGGTCAACAAATTTGGTCTTTAGTCTCACCACCCCGTTTTTTGGTGGTTTATCCAGAGGAGAACTTTGTAACAACTCTATCTTTTATCAAAATTTTGGGGTATGTTGGAGATGAGTCTTTGGTGCGCTTAAATGATGATGAAATAGCATTAGGGGAAGATGGATATTTTTTGGTTGACATAGATTTGAATCCGGGTTTAAATGTAATTAAGCTAGAAGCCAGGAAAAGATATGGTAAGTCAAAAGTGATTTATCGGCGAATAATTGTTGAATAATATGATTTATTTAATTGGCGGGCCGCCAAAGTGCGGTAAAACAACTTTGGCACGGGAGTTATCTCGTAAAATTAAAGTACCATGGATTGCTGTTGATACATTGCAGTCTATTGTTTGGGCATATATGGACAAAGAGGAGAGATTGAAGAAGTTTCCTGCAAGCAAGATGACAATTAAGACTAAGAGGAATAATGATTTAAAGTATAAGGAGTATAGTATAGAGCGTATAATAGACGCCTATAGGCGCCAGGCAAAGGCTGTTTATACAGCTATTGATATGATGGTTCTAGGTGAAATGACGGATGGTAATGACCATATTATTGAAGGGTATCATATAGAGCCCAGACTAGCGGCTAAGCTAATGCACAGGTATGGTAAGGACAATATACGAGCAGTTTTTTTAGTTAAGAATAATCAAAAGGAATTTTTGAAAGGTATTAAGAAAAGTCGTACACATAATGATTGGATATTGGGCAGGACAAAAAAGGAGGAAACTTTAGAAAAGATTGCCAAAATGGCATGTGATTATTCAAAAATTATTAAAAAAGAGGTTGTTAAGCACAAGATGAAAGTTTTTTTGATGGATAAGGATTTTTCTGGTAAGATAAGGAAAGCAATTGAATATTTAAGAAAATAAGTTATTATTAGTAAATTAAATATAAGAAATATATGCCTAAGAAAGTAGAGGGGGGCAAGGGGGATGATAAGAAAATACAGGCTGCTGAGACGGCGATAGATGAAATAAAGCAACGGTTTGGAGAGGGGGCCATTATGAAATTTGGTGAGATAAAGAAACAACAGGTGCCTTGTATACCCACTGGTTGTTTGTCTATAGATTTGGCTCTTGGTGTTGGAGGATTACCAAAGGGTAGAGTGGTGGAGATTTATGGGGCTGAGGCCTCTGGTAAGACTACCTTATCTCAGCATGCAGTGGCTACTGTACAGAGACTGGGTGGAGTGGCAGCGTTTGTGGATGCGGAGCATGCTCTTGATCCTGATTATGCTAAAAAAATTGGGGTTAAAGTAGATGAACTTTTAATATCACAGCCAGATAATGGAGAGCAGGCTCTTGAAATTGTGGAGACATTGGTGCGTTCTGGCGGGGTAGATTTGGTTGTAATTGATTCAGTGGCGGCTTTGACGCCTAGGGCAGAGATTGAAGGGGAGATGGGCCAGTCACATATGGGGTTGCAAGCACGCTTGATGAGCCAGGCTCTGCGTAAATTGACTGCGGTTGTTAGCAAGACGGGTACAACAGTAATATTTTTAAATCAAACTAGATTAAAAATAGGTGTAGTTTTTGGTAATCCGGAAACCACTACGGGTGGTATGGCCTTGAAGTTTTATTCATCGGTGAGAATTGAGCTCCGTCGGTCAGCACAAATTAAGATGGGAGACAAGATTATTGGTAATAGAGTAAAGGCTAAAATTGTGAAGAATAAGGTAGCGCCTCCTTTTAAAACTTGCGAGTTTGATATCATGTATAATGAAGGCATCTCGTTACCAGGGGATATATTAGACCGAGGTGTTGAGAGTGAGGTGATTAAAAAAGCCGGTCATTCATATAGCTATGGGGAGGTAAAACTTGGAGTTGGCCGAGAGAATGCCAAACAATTTTTAAGAGAGAATAGAAAGATTATGAAAGAGATTGGCGGCAAGATATGGAAGGTGCTCAAAGAGAAGGAATGATAGAATATTATTATGTAATTAAAAAGACCTGGGATTTAATTCCCAGGTCTTTTTAATTAAGATTTTATTTATTAACTCTTTCAACGTATTCCCCACTTTCTGTACTGACTCTGACGATATCCTCTTGTTTTATAAATATGGGGGCTTGAAGTTCGTGACCTGTTTCAAGTTTAATAAGTTTTGTGACAGAGCCTTGCGCGGTATCGCCTCTTACTGCTGGAGGGGCTTCAGTTACTTTTAAGTCAACTTTTGGGGGAAGCTCTATGCCAACGGCTCGATCTTCAAAGAAGAGTACGTTGACTGGTGATGAGTCTTTGATAAATTTTAATTTATCTTGAATAACGTCTGCGTTAACAAAGAATTGTTCATAATTTTCGTCCATGAAATAGCACTCATCTTTTTCGCGATATAAATAATCTGCACTTCGTTTTTCGACTTCAGCTTCCTCTAATTTGTCTGATTGTTTGAAGTTTTTTTCTAGAGTATTGCCATTAAGCAGGTTTTTGAATTTAGCTTGAAGAACTGCGGCTCCCCTGCCCATTTTGAGATGACTGGCTTTGACGATTTGGTATGGTTGGCCTTGGTATTTAAACGTAGTACCTACCTTAAGGTCATTGATTGATAGCATAACTATTTTCTAACAAAAGGCATGAGGCCCATTTCCCTGGCTCTTTTGATAAGTTTTGATATTTTTCTTTGGTGCTTGGCACATAGACCAGTTCTTCTTCTGGGTACGATACGGCAGTAGTGTGACATAAAGCGTTGAAGAGCAGGAATATCCTTCCAATCAATGTTATTTATTTGATTGGCACAGAAATGGCAATGTTTTTCTACTGGATTATTTTTGTTCATAGTTCAAGATATTTTAAATTATTTTAGAAAGGTACTTCTTCTACCTTAACTTCGTTATTGTTATTTGAATTTTGAGTTGGTTCTTCTACTTGAATAACAGGGGTTTCTTCTTCAGTTGGAGGAGGGGTAGAAGACGCGTTATTGTTATTTTGTGAGGCTGATTTTGAGTCAAGCATTATCATGTTGTCGGCGACAATTTCGGTAATATATCTTTTATTTCCTGTTTGGTCGTCCCAAGAGCGAGTTTGAAGGCGACCCTCAATATATACCTTAGAGCCTTTGTGTAAATATTGGCCACAGATTTCAGCTAATTTTCTCCAAGCAACTGTATTATGGAATTCAGCTTTTTCTTGACGATTGCCTGAAGCATCTGTCCAAGTAAAATTAGTAGCTACACCGAATGAGGTGACAGAGGTTCCATTTGGAGTAGTGCGTACTTCGGGATCTTTTGTTAGATTGCCGATAATCATGGCTTTATTAAGATTCATATCACTATATTTTAGTTATTAAACTAGAGGTTTTCTTCGTCTTCGGAAAGTAACTCGTCGATTTTTAGATCAAGTTCTTTGAGATCGACTTTTTCATCTGTTTCAATTTTTTCTTTTTTGATTTCTACTTCTTGTTTTGGGGCCTGTGGTGTCTCCTCTTTTTCTTGTTTGATGACTGGTCTTGGTATGTGGTCTATTTTTTCTTTAATCACTAAGCGGTAGCGGACAATTTCTGTGATAAGATTAAGCTCTCGTTTAATTAAATCTATTTTATCTTTATCTGATTCAAAGATTACTAAAATAAAATGACCATGCCTTGTGTGCTTGACGGTATAGGCAAGCTTTTTTTTGCCAAATTCTTCTTCTGTAGTGACCTTGCCTTCATGTTTGGCAATAGCCTCGACGACTTGTTTTCTGGTTTGCTCTATTTTTTCAGATTCCATGGTAACAGGCACAAAGAACAGGATTTCGTATTTTTTCATTGTATTTTGACTAGTTAATTTATATTGAATACATGAGGATTTATTTATCTCATATTATCATAAACCCTTAAGAAAAGCAAGGGTTTTAGCTTTTATTGAGATAAAGGGTTTGAGTTGGGTAGGCAAACTCGATTTTTTCCTTATCAAGGGCGTTTTTAAGCTTAAAATGGATTTCTTGGTTGGTATCCATGTAATCTAGATATTCGCCGCTTTCAACGTAATAAACAGCCTCAAATATGAGGGCTGAGTCACCAAAGGACTTGAAATGTGCGCGATCAAAACGGGTTTTAGTGACGCTTTGAATAGTTTCTTGTATGAGGTTGGGAATTTTTTCTAATTTTGCCCCTGGTGTTTCATAGAGAACACTCAGAGAAAGAACGATGCGACGTTCTTCCATTTTTTTGAAGTTTTGGATTTGAGCTGATGTTAATTCTTGGTTTGAAATTATTAACTCTTCACCTTGGATGGATTTAATGCGAGTTGTTTTAATACCGATTTTTTCGACTTCTCCCATTTTATCACCAACAATGATAAAATCCCCGATGGTAAATGGTTTATCAAAATATATTGCAAATGAACTGAAAAGGTCACTTAATATATTTTGAAGTGCAAGAGCAACAGCAATACCACCAATGCCTAGGCCAGCAATTAGCGAAGTGATATTAACGCCTAAGTTGGAGAGGACGAGCAAAAGCCCCAATGCCCAAAGAGCTATGCTGGCTAATTTACTAATGAGATTTATAGCTGCTTTGGTTTCGCCTTCGCTTTCTTCATCAGTGTTTTTTTGGGCAATGAATTCTATTAGGATTTGAACTGCTTTAATAATTTGATAAATTATCCAGATGATGAGAATTACTTCAATTGTTTTTTGTATAATGTGGTGGACTATGAGGAAATTAAGGGCTATATAGAAGGAGATTAGGAAGTAGAATTTGGGACGCAGGCTTTGTACTATCTCGAGTAGGGTATCATCAATGTCAGTTTTGGTTTTTTTAACTAATTTTTTTAGACGATGGATGATAATACTTTGGAAAATTTTAAATATTATGACACAGCCGATAAATACGGCTAAAGTGAGGAGATATTCATCTAAAGTATTACCCCAGAGTTCATAATGAGTGAGATTAAATCCAAAAAGTGTAGTTGGCATATATTGAAGTTAGTTAGTTATGTTTTAAGGATATATAATTTATGGGGTTTAGTAAAGTATTTTTTGGGTAAGTTATTTTTATACTTCATTTGCGTCTTGGCAATGGCAGTTCCAGGCGATCTCAAATAATGCCTTGAGTGAATTGGTTAGTTCGTGGCTTTCAATTATAGTCGCTGATAAGTTTTCTTTTAATGTGATTAATGCAATTTTATTATTCCATAACCAAACAAGAGAGTGAAAAGTTATTTGAGTTTTAATAATTTTTACTTGGCGTAATTCTTTGGGGCCGGATTTTTGCCTTTCAATAGCCAGAGAGGATGATCTTAGAATTATGCGGATAGGAATTTTTCTTTTAGCTCTCTCTTGTGAAAATTTTGGGAAATAATCAGGGAGTTTTGCAAAGATATCGTCGACAGAGCCGAATGATATCATATTCCTTGCTTCTTTTAATATTTCTTTAATAACGATGTCAATCCCCTTTTTGCCTTCATAGAATCTTACCCCTGGTTTACGGTCTCTTGTAATATAAAGAGATTCAAGAATTGGTAGAAATTTAGTTAGAATTTCATTTTGTTCTTTGATTTTGTCTTTAAAGATACTGGGATTATTGGCAGTGAAATAGCGTTTTTTCCCTTTTAGATAAACACTAATTAGGCCACGACGAGTTAGGGATTTTAAGATGTCATAGGTGGTGGATTTGGGTAATTCAGCTTTTTCGGCAATGGTTTGCCCGCTACCACGGCTAATTTCCAGGACAGCACTATATATTAAAGCTTGTTTTTTGTTAAGACCTAGCTTTTCTAATATTTTGTTGGTTTTCATATGCTCTATTTACGACGGCTTTTCCGTCGTTTTTTAATACTCAAATTTTAGCTTATCCTAGGCAAAAAGTCAAATATTTGTTAAAAAACGACGGCCTGGTTGAATATATTTTTGTTTTTTCTTAAGATGGGTTAATAAACTGAAATTTTAAAAAACCAATAAATGGGAGACGATTATGACTGAGTTCGCAATTGCCACATCGTGGGATGATAATGAATTGCTGGTTCGGTTGCATAAACTTAATCAGCAATATAAGCAGAAAGACAGAAGGGTTACTGAGATTTTTGGATCCCTTAAAACAGGTATTACCGGCAGTGGCCGGCCAGCTTATCGGTTACCTGATGTTTCGTGGAAGCAAATGATTAAGCATGTAAGAGATGCTCATAAGTATGGCATTAGGTTTAACTATACGATGAATGCCCCTGATTTTGGAGGTAGGGAGGCCGACAAATCATGGGTGAAAGAAGTGGTTGAATTTATAGCCAGGCTTGACGAAGAAGCTGGGGTTGATTGTTTGACAATCACCCATCCTTTTTTGATTGGGTTAGTTAAAGAGAAATTTCCAAGATTGGGAGTTTATCTCTCGTTAATTGCTGGCGTGGATACAGTCGAGCAGGCTAAAAAACATGAGGACATGGGAGTTGATGTTATTCATTTGAGTCCTTTTACAATCAATAGGGATTTTAAAATGATCAAGCAAATTGTTGGTGCTCTTGATATCCCCGTGGTGCTCTATGCAAATATTCCATGTCTGAGCCATTGTCCATGGAGAGATGCTCATTACAAGTTTTTTGGTTATGCGTCGCAAAGTGGAGATAAGCATATAACAACCAGATTTGATCCATATATTGCTAAGTGCTCATTGGAATATTTGAATGACCCTATCCGACTCCCTGCCAGCCCCTTTATTAGGCCGGAAGATATAAGAGAATATGAGCAAATAGGTGTCAAGCATTTTAAGTTGTCTGACCGAAGTGAATCAACTGATTTTCTTGTTTATACTGCCGAGGCTTATTTAAATATTGAGTATCATGGCGACTTATTTAAATTGATATTTCGCAGTGGGTCAAAATTTAAGACTGGGATAAAATCTTTATATCCTGAGGTCGCTGATTTTGATATTCCGATTGCGATTTATAATGATGCATTAACAGGTATGGATTTTATCGGGAATATTAAGAGATTGCACGGACAGGAGTTGTTGGATTTTTACGGAGAGGTGGTAGATCGATGCATGGTTATTGAACAGACAGAGCAATTAAATAAATTAAAAGGGTACTTAAAAATAATTTCAAGAAAAAGGAGGAATCTATGAAGTATGAAGAAAGTAAAAGAAATTTATATTAAAAGAGGGTTCGGTCAAAAAATGGGCTTTGGAGAAAGACCAGCTGTAATAGTGGTTGATATGATGAATGCTTTTAGTAATACAAATTCTCCATTGGGCATGGTGATGAATAGAGAAATTGAGATAATAAACAGAGTTATTCAGGCCGCCCGCAGTAAAGATGTTCCAATTTATTTTTCTCTCACTTGTTATAAGAATATCTCAGAAGCGGGTATTTGGTTTTTAAAACAAAGCGGGTTAAATACTCTAATGGAAGGAACATCGGCAGTTGAGATAGATTCACGGATTAATAAAGAGGATTGGGATAAAACAGTTAAAAAGCATTATGCTTCGGCGTTTTTTGGAACTGATCTTGCTTCGCAGTTAAATTTTAAACAGGTTGATACTTTAATTATTATTGGTTGCTCAACCAGTGGCTGTGTTAAAGCTACTGCCGTTGATGCTATATCTTATGGTTATAGGCCAATTGTGGTTGTGGACGCAGTTGTTGATCGCGATAAAAATGCACATCGGCAAAGTTTGATCAACTTAGAAACAAGATATGCTGATGTGATTAATTCAGCTGGTGTAATTAAATATTTAAAATCGTTAACCAAACAGACGGAGTAAGACATGGAAAATGAACTTTTTAATTATAGCCCTATCATTGAACGGCCAAAAATTAAATGGCCGAACGGGGAAGGGTTCGCTGTTTATATTGGATTGAATATTGAGGATTATGAGCTCGGTAAGCCGGCCACAAGTATTTTTTCTGGCACTGCCAATTTGGATCCAGATCCGTTAAATTATGGCTGGCGAGATTATGGTGTGCGGGTGGGACTTTGGCGGATAATGGATTTATTGGATAAGTATAAAATGCGAGCCAGTGTTTTATTAAATTCCGATGTCTGCGCTCATTATCCACAAATTATTAAAGCAGATAACGAGCGCAATTGGGCTTGGATAGAAAAGAGGGCAAGAAATAAGATTATAAGATGGTGTATATTAAATAGTACATCATCTTTTTTATTGGGGTATTTTAAAACCCTGACGCAAAGTCAGAGTTTTAAATTCGGGATGGGGAGAATCGAACTCCCGCTATATGCTCCCAAAGCATACGTACTACCATTATACCACATCCCGCGATTTGCCGAGGGAGAGAATCGAACTCTCGACACCAGGATTTTCCTGTGTGTTAACTAAAGTTTCCTTTAGGATCGGACTATCTCATCACCCTAATTGAATATTAGGGGCTGGGCGCTTATACAGGGTTATTGTTGGGACTCACCTGTTAGTCTCTACACCTTCTCTAGAACTTATACCCTCTAGAGCTTGGCTCGGGATTGCCATAGTCATACATATGACCGTAGGTTTCCCCGAATTCACCCAGTTTGCGATCACAAATTGCTTTGTGATGGACCGAAAATTCAGTCCTGTGCTCTACCACTGAGCTACCTCGGCATGGTATTATTTTAAATTGTAAATATGGGACCAATTCCCATAGCTTCCAAGAACGTTTTTTATTTTATTAAATATTATTTTATTACCTGTATTTTTTATATTATAACTATCATCACTTGATTGTTGGATTGGGTCGTCAAAATAGTATTTAGAACTGAAATTTACATTTTGTAATTTGGGTATAGTTAAGGCAAGCTCTGCTTTATCTGAAAATGCGTAATCATCATGGAATTGAGGATCTGAATTTTCTATAGTTGAGTGGAATTCCAAGCGGTCGGGGTGTTGTTTATCTGAGAAGAATCTGTGGCCTTTGGCATATGCCAGATAGACACTATAATCTGGGTCATCAAAATATTTACCAAGTAGTCCTTGCATAAGATAGAACTGGGCTCCCAGTCCTAGGGGTCTTCTGCCAAGATGGGCTTCCACCATACCGTTTTTGAAAGACACCTTTTTAATATTGTAGTACATTCCTTGGGAGATGTCTAGGTATTTGTCTTGCTGGGTTAGATCTCCATAGATCATTAGCATAAAGGCTGATACTGTATGATAGTGAGGTGAAAAATCTTTCCAATTATTTTCAAAATACCAGTAATCTTGGTTGATGCAACTATTAATAGCTGTATCAATCTTTATTTTTATTAATTTATCAAAATATTCTTTTTGACTTTGGTTTAATATGTTTTTGGTATGTAGTAGATTGACAATGTATTGCCAATGAGCTGCTGATACCAAGCTCCTATTTTCTGTATCATTCGCCTTAATGCCTGGTTCGATATATTTTTTGATTTGGTAAATTATTCTTTTTTGTTCAAATTCGTTAAAAAGGTTTGGGTCATTTTCAAATACTTGAAGTATTAGAAAATAGCTTTCAGCATCTTGAAACGATTGAGCGTGAGGCAATTTGTTTAAGCTGGCTAGGTAGGATTGATGGACGGCGTCTTTGAGTGCTTGTTTGGCCTTGATATCACCTCGGATGCTTCTGTATTTATAGTATGAGGCAAGGGATATCCATTCACGAGAGGTTTCTGGATTTTTGAGTTTTTGGATACCATAGGTGGGGCTTGCATATTTTAGGCCAAAGTTATCAAAGTGCTTGGAGTAGCGGTTATAGAAATAGCGGGTGTAGTGGTCTAGGGATGTATATTCAAAAGCTTGGCAAAAAATTGGCGTAAAAAAAAGGGCTAGTAGTATAACTGTTATTATAATGTGTGTTTTTTTCCTGAGCATAGGATTTTGATGGTGGGCATACGTGGATTTGAACCACGGACCTCAACATTATCAGTGTTGCGCTCTAACCAACTGAGCTATATGCCCTGATTGTATATTAAAAAAAGCTTTCTAAAAGCAGGTTTTAATAAGTTTTATTATACAGAATTTAACTGGAAAGTCAATGAGTTTTATGTATTTAGTGCTAAATTGCGTAAAAAGGCAGATACCGTGGGATATCCTTTTCCGTTTGTTTTTTTTCAATTATTTTTTTGTCTTTTGGGTTGACTCGGAAACGTATCATTTCTATTTGTTCCTTGTTGCAGTTTTTTCCGTAATAATTAGATTGGGTAGATCACTAAGTAAATTGGGAATGTCTTCGTTTAGAAATTTTTGTGAAATTTTAGCGGCTGAGTATTCGACAAAAGCAACTTCTTTACCCGAAGGGTTTAAGGTGTATGAATATTTTTTGTTATTGAGAGTAATAAAGTGTTTGTTTATATATTATTTTATAGAAATCTTTATAAGTTAATCCTTGAATAATTAAACCAATAAGAAACCCATAAATAATATTATTGTAGAAGTTAAATGGGAATAGGATTATAAGGGTCAGAGTGGCTAGCAGCCAGTGATGAAGGTGAATGGTGTATTTTTTGGTATTAAATTTTAATCTAAAAAGTCCTGGATCGCCTTCTTTTTTGCCGGAGTAGAATTTGGCAACTAAAAAGCCAATAATTATTCCTAATATAATAATGAAAATATTCATAGATGTTTTAGACCAGGGTTACATTGGCCACACTGTCATTTGCGTTTTTTAGGCGCATGAGGCGTACGCCTTGGGTGTCACGACCCAGGGTTGGTACTGATTTTAAAGGTAGGCGGATGACTTGACCCTTTTCGGATATTATTATGAGGTCACCTTTTGTTTCTTCGGGTAAGTTTTTAGGATCGACTATAAAGGATGAAGCTAGGGGGCCAGTTTTATTTGTAACCTTTAGAGTTTTAATACCAGAGCCTCCACGGCCTTGGGTTTTGTAGTTTTTGATGGCTGTTATTTTACCAAATCCGTTAGAGGATAAGGCAAAGAGATAGCCTTTTATTTTTTCTTTATTAATCATATCCATGCCTGATACTTGGCTATCCTTTTTGAGTCGGATACCACGTACGCCGGCAGCTCCTCTACCCATGGCACGTAGATCTTTTTCCTTAAAGCGTATTGCTTGACCAAGAGTAGTGGTTAACATTATTTCATCTTGCCCTGTTGATGGCTCTACCCAGGCTAGGGTATCTTCTCCTTTAAGTTTTAGGGCAATTAGTCCAGAGCGACGCACATTAGAGAAGGCAGAAATTTCTACTTTTTTGATTGTACCTGATGTTGTAACCATTACTAAATATTTATACTTATCAAGCAGACCTAAAGAGAAGACAGAGGATACTTTTTCGTTTGGTGCTAGTTCCAGGAAATTAACGATGGATTGGCCTTTGGCTATGCGCGATGCGACTGGAATTTCGTATGCTTTGAGTTGAAAGACTCTGCCACGAGTGGTGAAGAAGAGAAGATTATTATGAGTAGAGGTTGTGAAGAATTCTTCAACAGTATCCTCTTCTTTTGTGGCTAGTCCAGTTACTCCTTTGCCGCCACGGCCTTGGGCCTTGAATGTATCCAGTGGCATACGTTTAATATATCCATCTTTTGTAATGACAATGATAACATTTTCGTCTGGGATAAGGTCTTCTTGTGAAAATTGATTAACTGCGCCTTTGATAATTCTAGTTTTTCTTTCATCACCAAATTTTTCTTTGACAGCTAGAAGTTCTTTTTTGATAAGTGCTAAAATTTTCTTTGGACTTTTGAGTAGTTCAGTTAATTCTTTGATTATTTTTTTCTTTTCTTTAAGTTCAGTTTCAATTTTTAGTTTTTCTAAATTAGCTAGCTGTTGAAGTTTCATTTCTAGAATGGCGATGGATTGGATTTCTGTGAGTTTGAATTTTTTTATAAGGTTATTTTTGGCTTCTTCCCTGTCTTTTGAGGCTTTGATTGTTTTAATGACGGCATCTATTTTATTTAAAGCCAGCATTAAGCCTTCAAGTACGTGGGCACGAGCCTTGGCTTTATCTAGTTCAAATTTAGTTCTACGCTCGACTACTTCTTGTCTGTGTTTGATAAATTCTTCAAGAATCATTTTTAGGGTGAGGACTCTTGGTTGGATACCGTCGACTAAAGCTAACATATTAACGTGGAAGGAGGTTTGCAGAGAAGTGTGTTTATATAGCTGATTTAATATTTTTTTAGGGTAAGCATCTTTTTTAAGATCAATGACTATGCGCACGTCGCCTTTTGAGGATTCGTCACGCAGATCCCTAATGCCTTCTACTTTTTTGGTTTTGACTAAATCAGCTATTTTTTCAAGCAGAGTAGCTTTATTAACCTGGTAAGGAACGGATGATATTATTATTTGAAATGCACCACCTTTGGCTTCAACTATTTCGTTTTCGGCACGCATGACAATAGAGCCTTTGCCAGTAGCATAGGCTTGCTTGATATCGTTTTTGTTATAGATAATGGCACCAGTTGGGAAGTCGGGTCCCTGGATAAATTGAAAGAGGTCGTCGGTATCACTATTGGGTTTGTCTATGAGGAGGCATACTCCGTCTATTATTTCACTTAAATTATGAGGAGGGATATTGGTAGCCATACCGACTGCAATACCTAATGTACCGTTAACCAGCAGGTTGGGTAGATTAGCCGGTAGGACTTTAGGTTCTTTTTGAGTGTCGTCATAATTAGATGCAAAATCAACTGTATTTTTTTCAAGATCAAGTAGCATTTCGTCGGTTAGGGGTTTGAGTTTTGCTTCAGTGTTGTGATTTATGAAGCCGTTGGCAATAAATGAGTGGCAGTTGCTATCAACTTTAATTGAATATACTTCTTCCTTGGTTTTGGACTTAGTTATGGTTTTGACTTTGTCAAAGAGATAGTGGTTTTGCAGTAGCCAATCTATCATTTTTAAATCACTTTTGTTTAGTATTTTTGATATTCTGTCATAATTTTTTTGTAAATTATTATAGCGATCCAGGTTATGTTTTTTGAAAAAAGAATTTGAGTAATTGTTTTTTAGATAATTCGAGAGGTACGGGATAAAATCCGTTTTGCTCATTCTGTTTTTGTTCAAGTCTTTGACATGAGCAAGCTCTTGTTTTTTGCGTTTAGAGAAGAAGTTGATTTGAGTATAGAAATTATTAATATTATTTTGGCCATGAACTAGGAGCTTGTAGCAGTCGTTTCTTTTGTCTTTATATGGAGTGCTGGTGATAACACCAAAATTAAGCAAAACAGTTTTTAATTGTTTAATAAGGATTTCACTTTTGGAGTTATAGGTGACTTCCGTTGAATTGCCCCCATGGCGTTTGTCTTTTTGGAAAGACACAGAGCCGTCTCCTTCAAAAAGTCCTTGCAGAAAGTATTTAACTGTTCCTTTTTGGGATAGGAGAACAGAGAATGGAATTTCTTTTGTGTGAGATTTTCCAGTAGATAATCCGATGTTGTGTAGAAATTTAACAGCTTTTTGATGATAGAGGCTAAGCTCTTTGCAGTTGCCGTTTACGGTATCATGCTCATAGAGCTTAGTACCTTTAAATTGTTTTAGAATAATATCTCTAACTTTTTTATAGAATACTTGATCTTGATTGCTAAATAGGATTTGATTTTGATGTAAGCTGCCCTCAGCAGTTAGGGCACCCAGCAAGAAAGCAATGTCTTTATTCATTGTTTTGGGAAGCTGGATATTAGTTTTATGTTTTTTATTTAAATTGCGAGGATGATATTGTGACAAATTGGGGTTATTTTTACTGAAAAGTGAGGAGTTTCTGTTGATTAATACGTGATCTTGAGTAGTTATTTCTTCAAGTAATTTCCATTTAGTGGTCGGTATTCCGAATTCGTTTGGCTGCCAGGTGAGTAGCGGATGGTTAGAAGATCCTTTTATTTGGTAATTGAGGTTTGTACTTAGATGGAAGATGTTGTGTTTACCGGAATTGAAAAATTTGACAGCTGGTTTTTGTTTGCCTTGATGGTTGAGGATATTCAGTTTTATTTTATCCTCTTTTTTTGAAGATATATTTTTGATAGGTAAGATTCCTTTGTCGGTTAGAATCAAAGAATCTCCAGTGATGCAGTAGCGCATAGCTGCAGCAGAATCTCCGTCAAGGGAATTGTGAACAAAGATTCCAGCGGCTAAGCAGAAGTTGTGTGTTTTATCAATAGTTAGGTCGTATACGTCCTCTTTTTTGATAATTTTTTCTATTCTAATTACCTTATGATTTTTGTTAATTTCTTGAAGAATTAGATTTGAGTCGTTTTGAAAATATTTACTTAATCCTGTTTCCCAAAGTGGCGCTTTGCCATAAGGATAAATTCTATTTCTTGTTGCAAGATAATTATTTTCGTTGATAACAGAGTATTTCCCAATAACTTTTTTACAGATTTTTATAAATTTGACTTTCCCCGTTTTGTTAGTGGTGTGATTTTTGTTTCCTTTAATTATTTTTTCGTGCATTATGGCGCGATAGTCTGGATTTTGCCATAAGCGTTTTAAAGTTTTTGTTGCTTGCTCGCTTAGTTCTTGTCGACGTTCCGGATGATCTTGGATGTATTGTTTATTGATTTCGCTCAAGAAAATTGTCATTTTTTCTCTGTATACTGGGTCTTCCCAGTTTTTCGTGTTTCTTTTGGAGAGTGCTTTTGAGTATCTGGCTCTGTTGGCTGGATTTGCCCAGAATTTTTTTCTGCCTGTGGCAATTTTTTTGCGATAATTTTCGTCTTGATGCAGAGCAGAGGCATTTTTATAGTGTGTTTGCCAGTGCTCTTTCCAATGCATTCTTGCTATATTATTTGGATTGTTGTTAAGTTTGTCAAAATTTAAATGATGCCTTACTCGACCTGCACTTTTGTTATATTTTTTATTAGTTAAGTTGTAATTATCGGCTAAATGATGGGCTGGAATCCACTCATTTTTTTTATTTTGAAATATTAGCGTATAGCCTTTTCTGTTGAGCCTATCTGTATTTTTTGAAACTTTTTCATAACAAGGCATTAGTGAATCTTGCGGTTTAAGGTTTTCGGCCTCTTTATATGAACCGTCTTTCATCATGAATTTATGATTGGGAGTACATTTAATTTTTTCCCCATTGTCTAGAATTACCCTAATGATTGGAGTATTTTTTTTAGTGAGCCGTGGTTTTTTGATTTCAGCTACTGCAATTAGCCCCAGCGAGTTGACCGTATAGGTAAAGTTTTTTTTGCCTAACTTGTTTTCTTTAATTAATTCGCCAAAGGTTAGATTTCTGCCGTCAGTTAATTTGACCTTAGTATCTTTAGTAAAGCAACCAAAATTGCCCTGCCCGTGTACTAGCGGGTAGCGAAGAGAGAAGTCTTGCGCCATGCGCACCATGGAGTCATAAACTGCAGTATCTCCGTGGGGATGATACTTACCAAGTACTTCACCAACTACAGTGGCTGATTTTCTAAACTTTGCAGAGCTTTTTAGTCCTAGATTCCACATAGCAAAAAGAATTCTTCGATGAACTGGTTTTAAGCCATCACGTACATCTGGTAGGGCGCGTCTAACTATAACGCTCATTGCGTAATCCAGGTAGGATTCTTTCATTTCTGTTGTAATTTCTCTTGGATTTACAGAAGCCAGCGCTTTGGGGGCAGCGGCTGGTTTTTCTTTTTCTATTTTTTTCTTAGTAATTGTTTTTTTAGGCATATTTTTATGTTATGGCAAGGTGGAAGTTGGGGTAGTCGTTACTACGTCTAAATTTAATTTTTCAATGATTTTACCGAGTTGGTCAGGAGAAATTGGAGGACCTCCTTGGAGGTCAGTGGCAGTCGTAGTGGCTGGCTGGGTGAATTCTTGGCCCATGCTTTTTATGTCTATAATAACTTTGTTTAGATTATTTTCTATTTCTTGCCACTGGTTGTTGTTATTTGGTTTTTGCTTGATTGAGTTCCATGAATTTTTAAGATTAAGAATCCAGGCGATAAAGACTATAACCATAATTAAAGTGATAGCTAGATACATTTTGGTTTTGTCCTTGTTTTTTTTCATGGTTTGAGAACGATGAGCTTGGTTTCTTCTTGAGGTAAATCTTTTTTATTAATACGTAGTTTATCGAGTTCTTCGGCTTTGCCGCCCATTTGTTTAATAAATTTATCAACACTGTCAAAATCCAGTTTAAGTCCTGGTATTTTATAGTGCATAGGGATAACAATGCGTGGTTCAACTTGGGCTACTATCTTAGTAGCCTGTTCAGCGTTGAGGGTGTATTTACCATCAACTGGTATTAGGAGAATATCAACATTGTTCATGGTTTCTAGCTGCTGGTCGGTGAGTTCTGTTTGCCCGAGATCACCTAGGTGAGCAATATTGATTTTTTCTACATTCATTAGATAGATGATATTTTCACCCTTGTCTTTGCCCTGCTTGTTATCATGCCAGCTTGAGATGCCGTAGATAAAGACGTTACTTATTTCGTATTCTCCAGGACCGCTTATAACATAGGGGTCTGGGTGATTTTCTGTTCCCTTAACGGCTTTTGAATTTGAATGATCTTTATGATCGTGGCTAATAGTCACGATATCAGCAGATAGACGAGGTAGTTTTTTTAGTCCATATTCGCTGTGGTATGGATCGGTGATAATGGTGGTAGTTTTATCGGCATTTTTGGCTATAAGCTTGAAGCAAGATTGACCAAACCATTGAATTTGCATAGATTTATGTAGTTAAAATTTAAGTATTAAAAGACTGGACAATTTTATTATTTTATACTGAAATTACTATTTTTATGAGCCTCGAAGTGAATTATTCTACTTAAATATTACCAATTTTGGTAGCCCTTGTCAAACTTATATTTATGGTATATACTTGGATATAATATGTCATTAGCGGTTTTGGCTACTTGGACCCCTTGGGGTCTAAAATCCACTGGCTAAAGTCGTTTTTATCCCGAAATATAGGGGTAAAAAAAGGTGAAAAAATATGACAAAAGTACAAACAAAGTTGACCGAGATGGATAAATTAATGAACGAGGTCAAAGACAAGGCTCTACCCAAACCTGGAGATTTAATTGAAGGGGATGTAATATATGTAGGGCGTAATGAAATCTTAGTTGATGTAGGAGGAATTACTACTGGGCTTATTCGTGGGCATGAGGCCTATGATGAATCTGGGGAGTATAGTAATATTTCTGTGGGAGACCATATAAGTGCAACAGTAATTGATCTTGAAAACGAGAGAGGATTACTTGAGCTGTCAGTTAAGCAGGCTGGACATAAAAAAGCCTGGGATAGACTGGATAAACTAAAAAGCGAGACAGAAATTGTAGAAGTGACAGTGCTTGAAGCTAACAAGGGTGGCTTGATCGTAAAATTGGATCAAGTATTTGGTTTTTTACCAGTTTCTCAGTTGTCACCACAAAATTATCCACGTGTAGTGGGTGGTAGCAAGAGTAAAATACTTGAAAAGCTTAAATCATTGGTAGGTAAAAAATTAGGAGTGGTAATTATTGATATTAATGAACAAGAGTGCTCATTAATAGTTTCCGAAAGAGACGTTGAAAAGGATAAGCGCAGAAAAGCTCTACGTAATTTTAAGAAAGGGGACATAGTTGAAGGCAAGGTGACTGGCGTGGTTGATTTTGGAGCCTTTGTTGAATTTGATGATGGACTAGAAGGACTGATCCATATATCAGAGCTTGGTTGGCAGAGAATTGATAATCCAAGAGAAGTGGTTTCTGAAAGTGATATCGTTAAAGCTCAAATTATTGATGTATCTGATCATAAAGTATCTTTATCTTTAAAGAGACTTGAGAAAGATCCATGGGAAGAGATTAAGGATAAGTACAAGGTGGGAGATAAGGTGAAAGGCAAAGTGGTCAAATTAAATGAGTTTGGTGCTTTTGCTGAGATTGCTTCAAAAATTCAAGGATTGGCACGTGAAGCTGAGAAAAAAAGCGAAGGGGATGAGAGAGCCATGGAAGTAGGCAAAGAATACAACTTTAAAATTACTAATTTTGAACCATTGGATCATAAGCTGGGGTTAGAATTGGTATAAATATGAGAGAATAAGAACAAAACCCCTAAAGTGAATGGGGTTTTGTTTGTTTGTAAGATTTGGTGTAATATATATTATGTAATAAGTGAAAACATTTTTATGAAAAATTTATCTAAAACATTTTTAATATTTTTTGTTGTAATGCTTGTTGTGGCAGGTATTTTGTCTGTGTTTGAGGGAGACAGAACAGAACAGGAAGAAGTGAGCTTGGCTGAGATGGTTAATAGGATTAAGCAAGGAGAGGTCAGTGATATTGAGGTGAATGGTAATTTAATTAGGATGAGAGTGGATGACGAGAAGGAGCTTATAACATACAAAGAAGCGGTTGAATCAACTAATGAGCTTTTGATAAATTACGGGTTAAGTTATGAGGAGTTGCGAAGCTTGAATATTAAGATCAAAACAGAGACTGGTTTTGGTTACTGGATGTCGATGGTTTTGCCATTTTTAATCCCCGTACTTTTAATTGTTGCTTTTGTATTCTTTTTGTCGCGTCAAGTACAAGGGGTTAATCGGAAGGCCATGTCATTTGGCGAATCAAATGCCAAAACTGAAAAACCAGAGGAGCAAAAGAAGAATAAAATTGATTTTGGTAAAGTTGCTGGAGCCAAAGAAGCTAAAAGTGAACTGGAAGAAATTGTTGAGTTTTTAAAACATCCTAAAAAATTTATTCAATTGGGAGCTAAGATTCCTAAGGGAGTATTATTGGTTGGTCCTCCTGGGTGTGGTAAAACCCTTTTGGCGCGGGCAGTCTCAGGTGAAGCAGGAGTGCCATTTTTTCATGTATCTGGATCTGAATTTGTGGAGATGTTTGTTGGTGTTGGTGCTGGCAGAGTGCGTAGTTTATTTCAGAAAGCAAAAAAAAGTAGTCCATGTATTGTCTTTTTAGACGAATTGGATGCAGTTGGTCGCAGAAGAGGATCTGGGCTTGGTGGCAGTCATGATGAGAGAGAGCAAACGTTAAATCAGATATTGGTGGAGATGGATGGTTTTGAGCCAAATGAGGGGGTAATAGTATTATCAGCCACAAATCGTCCAGATGTGCTTGACCCAGCGCTTTTGCGTCCTGGTAGATTTGATAGACGAGTGGTGGTTGATTTGCCTGATTTAAAAGATAGAGAGGAAATTTTAGCAATTCATGCTAAGGGTAAGCCTTTGGCAACTAACGCTGACCTACATACTGTGGCAGCTAGAACACCTGGGTTCTCTGGAGCGGATTTAGCCAACTTATTAAATGAAGCAGCCATACTGGCGGCTAGAAGCAATAAAGGCAAGGTTGGAATGGATGATATACTTGAGAGTATTGATAAGGTGATGATTGGGCCAGCGCGTCGTTCACGTATGTTGAACGCGAAAGAAAAGAAGATTACGGCCTATCATGAGGCAGGGCATGCTTTGGTTGCGCATATGAGTAAGCATGCTGACCCAGTACATAAAGTATCTATAATCTCTCGGGGGCAGGCAGGTGGTTACACGATTAAGCTGCCAACGGAAGATAAGCATATGCATTCGTATTCCGAGTTTTTGGATGATTTGGCAGTATTGCTTGGAGGGTATGCAGCTGAGAAGTTAATTTTTGGAGAGTTGACCACAGGCGCCACCTCAGATTTGCGCAGAGCGACTGAGCTGGCTAAGCAGCTAGTAACTCAATTTGGTATGAGTAAAAAATTGGGACCACGTACCTTTGGTGAAAAAGAAGAGATGATATTTTTGGGTAGAGAGATTAGTGAACAGAAAGATTATTCTGAAAAAACCGCTGAGAGAATTGATGAAGAAATCAGTGGATTTATTGGAGATGCTTTTGTGGGAGCGACTAAAATTTTAGAGAAGAATAAAGTAAAACTTGAGAATATTACAAATGAACTTTTGAAAAAAGAGGTATTAGAAAGAGAAGAATTTGAAAAGATT
This sequence comes from uncultured Gammaproteobacteria bacterium, assembly GCA_964573135.1. Classification (GTDB taxonomy): domain Bacteria; phylum Patescibacteriota; class Patescibacteriia; order UBA2196; family GWA2-42-15; genus CAZNIO01. The sequence continues at coordinate 1,374 of CAZNIO010000002.1, read as the reverse complement.
GCAGGGAAATAAGGGAAAAATATTGTTTTTAACAAAGGTAGCCTGGCTGGGTTACCTTTTTTGTTTTGGTTATATTTATTAAAATATGTTATAATATAATTGTTGATAAATAAATAAAAAAATATATGATAGCTATTTATCGTCCAATTTTTAAACAAGCTTTAAGTATAACCTGGAAATTTAAATACTTGTGGTTTTTTGGTTTGTTTGCGGCACTCTTTGGCAATGGCGGAGTATATAACTGGGTGGTTAATAATTTACGGACTGTTGAGGATCAGGGAGTGTTCTTACAGGCTTTGCGAGATTCAGGAGCTACTTTTAATTTGGGTAGGTGGGCAGAGAATTTGGGTTCAATTATATCCAGATTTGATTTTTGGGGAACTATTCTCTTTGCTGTATTTCTATTAATCATGGTTTTCTTTATTTGGTTGTCAGTGGTTTCGCAAGGATCATTAGTGCATGGTATAAGAAACGCCATGAAAGGTGATGAAAAATCATTTGCGACTGCGTTGCATGCTGGTATTTCTAAATTCTGGCCTGTATTTTTGGTTAATATTTCTATTAAGTTCTTGGTGTTTATAGCGGCGTTATTGGTGAGTTTACCTTTTTTGGTATATTTCCTGAATGGAGGAACAAACGCTGGTATATATAGTTTATATATAATTTTGACTTTTGTTGTGCTGGTACCAATAGCTGCAGTTTTTGGATTTATATTAAAGTATGCGGTGATTTATGTAATGAGCGAAGAGGTTCATGTGGGATTGGCCTTGAAAAAAGCTTGGAAGCTTTTTACAGCCAATTGGATAGTCTCAATTGAAATGGCCTTGCTTTTGTTTTTAATTAATATTTTAGCAGGTTTATCTTTGGTGGTAGTTTTTATCTTATTTTCATTACCCTTTGTAATGCTTGGAATGATTGCGGGTTATTTAGCTAGTAATACATTTTTTTGGTTGGTTGTAGGACTTGGTGTTTTGGCCTTTATTGCTATCCTTTTCCTATATGGTGCATTGCTGAATGTATGGCAGATGTCTGGCTGGGTAATTTTGTTTGAAAAAATTAGTCATAACCAGGTATATAGCAAGGTGCTTCGATGGGGTGCGGCTTTGAGTGGTGGGAAGAAAAAGGAAGTGGTGGAGTAGATTTTTAGTATTAATTTGTATATTTAAAAACTCGTCTTAAGACGAGTTTTTTATATTGATTTTTCGGATGAAAAATGATAGCATGAGAAGTAATGGGAGAGGTCGCATAGCGGTTGATTGCGCGGCTTTCGAAAAGCCGTAGGGATGACAAGTCTCTCGGGGGTTCGAATCCCCCTCTCTCCGCCAATTTACAATTTCAGAGTTTTTGGAAGTTTTACGCACCTGCGGTGCGGTT
>CAZNIO010000001.1:0-145044 GCA_964573135.1 uncultured Gammaproteobacteria bacterium | reverse complement strand
TTTTGCATTATTTCTTAACCAATGGAGTAAATAAATGAATATTAAATTAAAATTTTAAAAATTAATTATAAATTAAAGTGTAGGGTCTTGCGCTATCCTGACATTTAGTCAGAATGACACAATTCCCATTCAAAATATTCACTGGATATTTTAAACTATTAACATTCGAACTATGCAAAAAAAATATACAATTTTATACATATCAAGCATGTTACTCTTTATTGTTTTCTCAATGGGTATTTTAAGTGTATTTGGTATTACCTCATATGTATCTGACACGATTTATACATATATTAATCAAGATACGGGAGGGGAAGTGGCTGGGGAATTTACAGTTGGGATGACGGCAGGAAGTTCAGTTAGTTTAAATAGTATTCAGCATATTATTGTTGACACAAGTTGGAAAAACGATCCAGCAGTTCTTGTGGCACTTAGTGATCTTAAATTAGCTTTAAAAAATATTTACGGAAAGAATTTAAGTATTGAAAATAGTGGTGGCAGTTTACCAGCTAATTCTATTGCTATATTAAAAAAAGAAAATAGTCTTGTATCTGGAAGCATTAAATCAACAGCTAATGGTCTTAAAAAAGAAGGCCATGTTATCAGGGCTGACGGTAGTAATATTATTATCACTGGTAAAGATATATTAGGTACTGTTTTTGGTACTATGTATTTTATTGAAAGATTTAAATTAGACAATGACAGAACTAGCTGGAGCATTAGCAGAGAGCCTGATTTTCCGATAAGGATCGCTCATGGAACCACTTCTGAAAAAGATTGTTTAAGGTTGGGTATTAATTATGTAGTCGTTGGAGGCCCTTGGAGTGAGGCTGGTACTTTTGGTGGTAAGCTTACAAATTCTATCGCACTTGGGAAAATTGGTGGTATTAAAAGCAAAATCCGAAGTGGTGCTAGTAGTGCTAAAAGATATCATCTTGGAACTGTTGTTACCAGTGACGCTTTTACTGTGCCTGACGGTTATATGAATGATAAAGTTAATCTTTTAAGAAACCATGCCACAGAAGTTTTTAATGAATTTCGCAATATTGATATCTGGCAAGTTGGTTTTGGGAGGGGATATCATGAAAGAAGCCCGCCAATAGGGTTTGATACAGAAAACGTTAGAGGTTCTGATATATCTAAGGCATTGGTAGCTTTAGGTGGTGTAGCAAAAAATATGGGTAAAAAAATTCTTGTGCGTACTTGGGCTGATCAAAGGCCTGGTCTCGGTAGTAATCCAAAAACAGCGGTATGTACAGAAGCAGGACAAGCTTGTTGGCATACCAATCCTAGTGGTTATTTAGATTATACAAGTTTAGCAAGAAGCCAGAATTTACCAATAATTTATCGATTTAAACCAGTTCATGGTGACTATGGAAGATATCAAACATATAATGGGGTACTTGGTGCTGGTGGAGACCAAGGAATAGAATGGCAAACACATCGTGAACATGAAGGTAATTGTATTTTTCCAAATTATTTAGGTAGCGTTTATTTGCGTGGAAGAGAGGAATTAATACCTTTTGTAGGAGCAAGTGAGGTTGGTGGTGTAAAAAGAATGCTTGCTGATGGTGTTGTTTTACACAACAATGCTGCTTCACAAAAAGGGTTTTGGGAACGGGCTAATAGTTTTGCCTTATCACGTTCTTTATGGAATGTTAATGCTACAGAAGATGTTTTAGCTAAAGAATGGATAGCTTTAGAGTTAGGACTAGAAGTTAATAGTCCTGTGGTTCAAAAGTTTGGACAAGCATTGAACCTTAGTGGTGATATTGCACGAGACATTCATTATATGGAAAGTTATGCAAGAAATGGTTGGAAGGGTGTTCATCAAATGGTCAATGTTAAACAAAATGCCAGTTTAACAGAAAAATATGCAGTTTTTGGATATAACACTAGGCTACAGAGAGATGTTGGATTTAAGAAAGATTCAGATATTGAGCAAAAAAGAAGGGCTGTTCAAAACGTTAATGAATTTTTAAGTATTATTAATTCAATAAAAAATAATATTCCTAATAAAGATCTTGGACAAGCAGGTAATTCACTTGGTCAAGCGATATATAATTCATCATTGATGTATAAATATTGGACATATACTTTTAAGTATTATATTGAAGGACTTATTAGGAATGAGCAAAACAATACAGCTAAAACAAAAGAAGCTTTAAAGGATTGGAAAGTTGCTTGGAATTTTTATGACAATCAAATTGTTGGCAATAGTTACGGTCATAATGATAGCAGAAATACTCATCCAAAATTAATAGATGCTGATTTTGGTGCAAGGATGAGAAATGGAGAAAAGAAGTTTAGTTATGTCAAACTTTATACTGATGGAGGGATGGTTGGCAGAATAAATCAAGTTAAACCATCAGGAACTTTCATGACAGGTATTTATCCCCAAAAACTTCTTTTATTCAGTAAATTTAGTGGTATAGAATTTGAAGCATATGTGGGTGTTCCCAGTAATGCACAATCAGGTACTAAATATTTAGTTGCAGTAGATATTACAAATGTTGGTGGTTTCCATGGAGAAAGTAATGATAATATAACTAATTTAAAAGTAAATTTAAAAGTTGGTGGAAGTACTGCTGGTACTATAATCCCCGATGATAATTCTGTTAGTGGTAGGGATATTCCTGTAATCGTTGCAAGTAATTGGACACCAACTAAAAGTGGTGCGGTTACAGCTACACTTGAGTTTGATTACAACGGACAGCATTATGTTTTAAATGGTAGTGAGCCGTATGTGCCACCAACAACACCAGACCCAGACCCTTATTGTGGAGATGGCGTTTGTGATAGTGATGAAAACAATTCAACTTGTCCTGGTGATTGTGGTGAAGAGGAGCTAGATCCACCTCCCACCCAAACCTGCCTCTCCCTCCAAGGCTCCACCTGTCCATCAACTCAATATTGCAACACGGATTATCTTGATGCCCCAAATAATCAAACATGCTGCCCCCAAAACCATTGCAAAATTAAAACAGCAGATCTGAACTGTAGTGATTCAGCACACAAGATAGGATTTAAAGATTTAACCGTATTAATAGCTTATTGGGGAGAATTTAAAGAAGAGCAAAAAGAAGATTACAAAAAAACAACCTTTTACAAAGATTGCGAAGACAGCACCCCTGATCTAAATGGAGATGGCAAAGTAGATATAGATGATTTTGCATTATTTCTTAATCAATGGAGTAAATAAATGAATATTAAATTAAAATTTTAAAAATTAATTATAAATTAAAGTGTAGGGTCTTGCGCTATCCTGACATTTAGTCAGAATGACACAATTCCCATTCAAAATATTCACTGGATATTTTAAACTATTAACATTCGAACTATGCAAAAAAAATATACAATTTTATACATATCAAGCATGTTACTCTTTATTGTTTTCTCAATGGGTATTTTAAGTGTATTTGGTATTACCTCATATGTATCTGACACGATTTATACATATATTAATCAAGATACGGGAGGGGAAGTGGCGGGGGAATTTACGGTAGGGATGACGGCTTCTAGCTCTGATGTTAATAAAATAAGAACAAAGTTATTAGCAACTATTCGTTGTCCAAGCACCGCTAAGCTTAAAGATATTATAGATACTCCTGTTGGTGAAGGGTGGCATGGTGATAATCCAACTGAATGGAAGCGAGCCGGAGTATTAATTAGTGCCTATGGTTGTTCTGTTAGTAAAACAGGAGTTAAAGAAAGATTAATTAAAGCTCTTGATTTTGCTGAAGAAAATACACCTAATATGAATAATTGTAGTAAAGTTGCTACGGGATGGAATTGGTGGCAATTTAAACATGGAATACCTACAGCATTGCGACCAATGGTTTATGGAGGAGATAAATTACCGAGTGATATTATTAAACAGCGAGTAGAGGATTTTTATTGGCATTTTTCTGCTTGCGTTGGACCAGTTGAGGGCGTAGGAGCTGACGCGGCAACATCTGCTTTAGACAATCTTTATAGTGCTATATATTTTGATGGTAAAAAAAATCAGAGTGATTATGCTAAAGTTTTTTCAAATTTAAAAAAAGTGGGCAATATTCCAACTAACATTACGTATAAAGACGGATTTGATGCTGCAGTCAGTTGTATAAATAGGGCGGTTTCAGCAATAGGAAGAGACTCTAGGATAAGACCCGACTGGAGCTTCTTTTATCACGGAGCTCATATTAATAGTCAGTATAGCGCTAGAATAGCTACTGATATGTCTAATTTATTATATATCATAGAAGGCACGGAGTTATATAATAGAGCTCGATATAAAGATGATTTTATTGCTTGGTTTAAAAATTGGAATCAATGGACAACATACTTAGGTGAAGTGGACCCCATAATTGGGCACAAGTGGTCATATAGACCGTGTGGCCATAAAATAATTGATGGGGCTAAAAAGTTATTAAAGATTAGCGGTCTTAGTAATTCAGATAAATCTGTAATGAATGGGATTATAAATAAAGTAAAAGAACCTTATGGGGCAATTTCTTACCCGTTGGATAGCTATTTAGTGGCAAGAAAACCTAATTTTTTTGCTGGCATTAGGTTGATTTCTCTGGATATGCCTAATATGGAAGCATCTTCATTTTCCCCATGGATGGGTTCTGTAAATGTTATGACCCCCACAAACATTGGAGAAAAAATTAGTGAGTGGCGGGATTCGAATGTTAAAAAATATCCTTTTCAGATATTAGGGTTGACCACACTGACTGATGGTATGAGCTCAACTGGTCCAAAATCTACCCTATATCAGCCACATAATTTTTCTTCTCCCGCACTCCCTAATTACAAAGATAAATGGGGTTGGTATGGAGTAACCACTCTTGATGGTAATTATTCTTTGGCAGCCCAAAATTATGATTGGAATTTAAAGGGAGGTAATATGAAACTTCAAAAAGCGTGGTTTGTGTTTAATGATGAAATTCTTACTACACAAACCGGTGATACAAAAGATTCTGGAGCAAAAACATGGATGTTAGGGTTTAAACGAAATGAGTCAACAGTTCAGACACCGACTGGAGCTAAAACACTACCGTCTTCATCAGGACAAACTGTAGATTTAGGTACACCCAATTGGGTTCATACAAATAACTTTGGTTATGTTTTTTTAAGAGATGAAAAGGTAAAAGCAGAATTTGTGACGCATGAGCTTGAGACGAAAGATGATGGAACAATAAAAAATAGTGTATATGATATTATTCAGTATGAGGGTTCGAATAGAGATAGGTATGTTCGTATTTATGCAGATCATAATGAAACATTTTCATCTGCAGCAGTCTTATTGCCTGGAGCAAGTAAAACATCTACGTCAGAATATAATGATATTCAGATTATTAAGTTAGATAATAAAGCACATATTGTAAAAGAAGAAGATACAGGAGTTATCGGAGCGGCCATATTTGGTTCAAGTTCAGCAGGAGTAGGAACAGCAGAAGTAAAGTCAAATAAACCTGCATATATAATGTACAAGAAGAGTGGCAGTAATTTGAATTTTTCTTTATATAATCCGCATTTGGAAGAAGAAATACCTTTAAACAGCATTAAGAATTCTACTCAACCAAAAAATGATATTGGCGTAGGTTATCCTACCTATACAGATTATGAAATTATTTTACCTTTTACATTAACAAAAGCTTCTGGCTTAACAGTTAAGGAAAAACAGTTAAACAGGGTGAATACAGGGAGTGGATTAGTGACACCACTTTCATTAAAATCTTTTACAATAATAGGCAGCAAAATTAAAGTAAGATTACGGGCTAATCGTATGTTTGAATTTAAAGCGGTTGGTAATAAGATAACAGAAGCATGGGTAGGATTAAATGATACAACGGGTGGTGTAGTTACTAACCCAAATTGTACTTGTAACACAACATACAGCGCTTGTGGAGGCGGAGGGTGTTCATCAAATCAAAAACTAGAAACAGAAACATGTACAGGTGGATGCACGGCAAGTCCCGCTCATTGCGTTAATCGTAGTGAATGTGGAGAACCAGATCCAGATCCAGAGCCAGAGCCAGATTCATCTCTTTTAGAAACCTGCCTCTCCCTCAAAGGCTCCACCTGCTCCTCAAATCAATATTGCAACACAGATTATATAGATTCTTCAAACAATACAACATGTTGCCCCTCTGGAAGTTGTAAAACCAAAACAGCAGATCTAAACTGTAGTGATTCATCACATAAGATAGGCTTTAAAGATTTAACTGTATTAATAGCCTATTGGGGTGAATTTAAAGAAGAACAAGAAAAAGAATACAAAACAACAACTTTTTACAAAGATTGTGGAGAAACAGATAATGCTACACCTGATTTAAATAAAGATGGCAAGGTTGATATAGATGATTTTGCATTATTTCTTAATCAATGGGGGAGATAATAATAGTTTCTTGCAAAATTGGGTATTTTTAGCTAAAATAAAGACATCACATATTTAATTGTGGTGTTTTTAAAACTATTTTCAAGTGAGCGAGCGAAATAGGAAAACATTAGCTTTCGTATTTCCGAGCGAACGAAGAAACGAAGCTTTGCTTATGATAAATTTTTCTAAAATTGAAGAAGAACTACTTAAATATTGGCAAGAAAATAAGATATTTGAGAAAACCTTGGAAAAGGAGTCGCCTAAGGGTGACTATGTTTTTTATGATGGCCCTCCTTTTGCTACGGGATTACCACATTATGGGCATATAGTGGCATCGCTTATGAAAGATGTTATACCCAGGTATTATACAATGAAAGGGTATCATGTGGAGAGAAAATGGGGATGGGATTGCCATGGACTTCCAATTGAAAATATTGTTGAAAAGGAAATAGGTACTAAAAGTAAAAAAGATATTGAAGAAATTGGAATTGATAAGTTTAATGAAAAATGTAGATCAAAGGTTTCGATGTATGCTGATGAGTGGCGTAAAGTTATTGATAGAATGGGCAGATGGGTTGATATGGATAATGATTACAAAACAATGGACAAAGATTATATGGAAAGTATTTGGTGGGTGTTCAAGCAGTTATGGGATAAAGGCTTGATTTATGCGAGTTATAAATCAATGCATATATGTCCGAGATGCGAGACGACCTTGTCACAGTTTGAAGTGGCGGAAGGATATAGAACGGTAAAAGATTTGTCAGTTGTAGCCAAATTTGAATTAAAAGAGATTCATAAACTAGGAAAGGTAGAAGTTGGAAATAGAAAGATTTATATTCTTTCTTGGACAACAACACCATGGACATTGCCTGGAAATTTGGCTTTAGCAGTTGGAAGTGATGTTGAATACGCGGTAGTCGAAGAAAAAAATGATTATTATATCCTAGCAAAAGCGAATTTGGAGAAAATGATGGAAGGCAAGGAATATAAGGTGGTAGGCGAGATTAAAGGTAGTGAGTTGGTTGACATGGAGTATAAACCGTTGTTTCCATATTTTGATAATGAGAAATTAGAGAATAGGGAAAATGCTTTTAAGGTTTATGCTGCTGATTTTGTGACGATTGAAGATGGTACTGGCGTTGTCCATATTGCCCCTGCTTTTGGTGAGGACGATATGAATTTGGGTAAAAAAGAAAATTTACCTTTTGTTCAGCATGTGGCAATGGACGGACGGTTTATTCCAGAAGTGAAAGATTTTTCTGGTGAAGAAGTTAAACCAAAAGATGACCCAATGGCAACAGATATAAAAATTTTAAAATATTTGGTTGAAAAAGACTTGTTGTTTAAAAAAGAAAAGTATGAACATAGCTATCCATATTGTTGGCGTTGTGACTCTCCGCTTTTAAATTATGCGACTTCATCTTGGTTTGTAAAAGTAACTGATATTAAAGACAAGGCTCTAAAGACTGCCAAAAATATAAATTGGATGCCTGATCATATAAAAGAAGGCAGGTTTGGGCAATGGCTTGAGGGGGCTCGAGATTGGTCAATTTCGCGCCAGAGATTTTGGGGGTCTGTAATGCCTATTTGGGTATGCGATAAATGTGAGGAACAGCAAGTTTTTGGTGCAATTAGTGAGCTTGAAGAAGCGTCTGGTGCTAAGGTGGACGACTTGCATAAACATTTTGTAGATAAAATTTCGTTTAAGTGCGATAAGTGTGATGGAGAGATGAAGCGTATTCCAGATGTACTTGATTGTTGGTTTGAATCAGGATCTATGCCATATGCACAAATGCATTATCCTTTTGAAAATAAGGAAAAATTTGAAAAGAACTTTCCAGCTAAATTTATTGCCGAAGGAGTTGATCAAACAAGAGCTTGGTTTTATTATATGCATATTTTAGCCAATGCAATAAAAGGAGAAGAAGCATTTCAAAATGTAATAGTTAATGGAATAGTTTTAGCTGAGGATGGCAAAAAAATGTCAAAAAGGCTATCTAACTATCCTGATCCAATGGAAGTAATGGATAAATATGGGGCTGATGCTATGCGCTATTATTTGTGCTCATCGCAAGTAATGAAAGCTGATAATTTTAATTTTTCTGAGCGTGATTTGAGTGATCAGACAAGATTTATTAATATATTAATGAATGTTTTGACGTTTTATGAAACATTTGTTGGTGAATTGAAAATTGAAGATCTAAAAAAAGATGAATTGACCAATGTTTTAGATATTTGGATAAATAGCAAGCTAGAAGAATTTAAGAGTAGCGTGACAAAAAGACTTGATAAGTATGATCTGAACTCAGTTCGCGAAATTCCAAAATTTATTGATGAGTTGTCCACTTGGTATATTCGTCGTTCTCGCGACAGGTTTAAGGGTGAAGATGAAGAAGATAAGATGAAAGCCCTAAAAGTTCTCCGGCGTATATTATTTCATCTAGCTAGAATTATGGCTCCTTTTATTCCATATCTTGCAGAACATATTTACAAAGAACTTGATGGAAGATTAGACTCTGTCCATCTTGAGGAGTGGCCGGAAGTCGAGGAAAAATTGATTGATAAGAAAGTTTTGGATGACATGGATATAACCAGAAAGGTTGTCGAGTTGGGTTTGGCCAAAAGAGCTGAAGTTAAAATTAAGGTTCGCCAGCCATTACAAAAAGCAACGGTTTTTAATACTAAAGTTAGCCAAGAATACATTGAATTGATATGTGAAGAACTGAATGTAAAAGAAGTTAATTTTGGTAAAGATAAGACTGGTGAAGTAAAAGTTGAATTGGATATAAAGATGAGCGCTGAGCTGGAAGAAGAGGGGTTGTTGCGAGAATTGGTAAGAACAATTAATCAGATGAGGAAGAAAGCAAAGTTAACTATTAATGATAGGATTATTGTTGGGTATAGTTTTGAAAGTGAAGTATTGACTCGAGTTTTTGATAAATTCGGTGATGAGTTAAAGAAGGGTGTATTAGCAGAAAAGTTAGAAGAAAAAAAAGAATTCAAAGAAAAAGTTAAGGTGAATGAAATTGAGGTGGGACTTGAGATTAAGAAAGTATGAGTAAAATTGTAAAATTAATATTTGTACGACATGGAGAAAGCGGAAAGAATGTTTTGGGAGTAAAGTCTCGTGCACATGATAAGTTTCCTTTGACTGAAAAAGGGGAGAAGCAAGTTGAGGGGCTAAGTGATAAGATTGAAGAGCACATAGATTTAATTATCAGTTCCCCGGTGTTGCGTTGCCGTCAGACTGCGGAGATATTGAACAAACAGTTTGGCGTTGAAATTATTTATGATAGCTTGATAGAAGAATATGATTCTGGAGAATGGGATGAATTGAGCAGAGAAGAATTATTAAAAAATGAGGATAAGATTAATTATGATAAGGTCAAAGTTGATTTTGAGGCTAGATATAATTATAGACTGGGCAGAACAGGCGAGATCCGAGAGGAAATTGTTGAGAGAGTTGGTCGATTTATTAGAGAAATAGTCAGAAATTATCTAGGTAGTACACTGCTTGTGGTGGGTCATGGTGGCATTAATGCGGCGATGATTAAATATTTAAGTGATATTAGTTTTGAAGATTTTTTTCGATACGATGAGATAGGTCATGAGGAAATAGAAATATTGTTTATTGACGGCGCAGGCAAGCTTTTAAAGATAGAGGAAAAATAATGTATTATAACCTATCAGCTATAATCCTTAAACGCGAGGTTTTTCGTGAAGATGATTTGTTAATTACTTGTTACAGCCATGAGAGAGGCAAAGTAGTAGTACAAGCCCGCGGAGGAAGGAAAATAAAAAGTAAATTAGCCGGCCATGTAGAGCCGGTTAGTTTGTCTAATTTGGAAGTTGTACGCGGTAAGCAGATTGATCAGTTGATTGGGGCATCACTTAAGGAGAGTTATGATAATATAAAAAAAGGTTTGGTTAAGTTGGCTTATGCTAACTATTTTCTAGAGTTGATTTTAGATTTAACTAGAGAAGATTACAGAGATGAGAAGATTTTTAATCTATTGTATAAAGCATTAGATTTTGTAAACAGAGAAAAGGTGTCTAAGTTGGAATATAAGCTGGCACGGATTAGTTTTGGTTTTAAATTACTTCTATTATTAGGCTTTAGCCCAATTTTGAAAGGCGGACTAAAACATGGTGATAAGATCGATTTTGTGACTAAAAGTAGTATTGATGATATATATAAAAATAGTAAGATAGTTAATAGTTTAGCTTGGCTAAATAATATTTTAAATAAGGAGCTTGAGGATTGCCTTGAGGCGCCAATTAAATCTAAGAATTTTTTTGAATATGTTTAAATTGATTAAAAAATCTAAGATACGTCAGGGGATTTTAAAAACCCGACATGGTGAAGTCAAGACCCCATTTTTTATGCCAGATGCTACACGGGCAGTGGTTAAAATGATTGGAAGCCAAGAAGTTGGTCAATTGGGTGTAGAAGCCATGGTAGTTAACACCCTGCATTTGTATTTGCAGCCTGGAATGAAAGTAATTAAAAAATCAAAGGGTGTACATAATTTTATGGGTTTTGAAGGACCGCTGTTATCAGATAGCGGGGGTTTTCAGGTTTTTTCTTTGGCTCATAAAAGAAACATGGGAAAAATTGATGATAAGCAAGTGGTGTTTAAATCACCGATTGATGGATCACGGCATGTGTTAACACCGGAGAAATCTATCCAAATTCAATTTGATTTAGGGGCGGATATGATGGTCGTGCTGGATGATTGTCCGCCAAATGAATTTGACAGAAAATCAATTGAGAAGTCAGTAGAGCGCACAATTAACTGGGCTAGGCGCTGTCGGGTGGAGTATGATAAGCAGATTAAAAAACGCAATATAAAAGATAAGGATAGGCCATTAATTTTTGGGGTGATCCAAGGCGGAGTAGAGCTTGATTTGCGCAAAAAATGCGCTGGTGAGTTAATTAAGCTCAATTTTGATGGTTATGGGTTTGGAGCACGGCCAGTTGATGAACAGGGCAAATTTTTAGATAAGGTGCTTGAATATACGGCTGCATTAATTCCTGAGGATAAATTGCGTTTTGCTTTAGGAATTGGTACACCCGAAGATATTAAAAGGTGTGTAAAAATGGGTTGGGATATGTTCGATTGTGTGGTACCGACTCGTGAAGCACGGCATGGTAGATTGTATGTTGATAAGGGTAAGGGATACAAGGTGATAAATATATCAAATGCACAGTATCGGGAAAGTAATAAAGCAATAGATACTAAATGCGGTTGTGAGTTATGTAAAAACTATTCTGCCAGCTATCTTCATCATTTATTTAAAATAAAAGAACCTCTTTCTCAGAGGTTAGCAACAATACATAATCTTTATTTTTACTGCGGATGGATGAAGAAAATAGTCTAAAAGACTATTTTCTTTCTTTACCAATAGGTAGGTTTATATAGAAAGTGGTGCCTTCGTTTTGTTTAGAGACAAACCAGATAGAGCCTTTATGCGATTCAATAATGGCCTTAGCAATAAAAAGTCCGAGTCCGGTACCAGATGTTTGGAGTTTTAAAGTATTGTTAGCACGAAAGAATTTTTTAAAAATTTGTTTTTGATCTTGGTTGGGAATGCCCACGCCGTTGTCTGAAATACTGAAAAGTACGTTTTTACCTTTGTGAGAAAGTTCAATATTAACTTGGCCTTTGCCCTTGTCATCTCTGATATATTTGATGGAGTTGGTCAGTAAGTTGTCGATGGCAATGTTTAGTCTTTTGGGGTCAACCCAGAGAAGAGGGATAGATTGATCATATTTAAAACTTACCTTTATCTTTTTGGATTGAGCTAGAGGTTCGTTGTTTTTTATAATATTTTGGCAAAGTTCAACCAGATTAGTTTGTTCGGGTTTGACTTGCATGCGTCCACTCTCCACACGCGAGATATCCAAGAGATCATTGACTAACTTGATCATACGCTGATTTGAGTCATTGATGGTGTGAATGTAGTTAATTTCTTTTGGAGTGAAGTTTTTTTGTCTCTCTGCTTTGGATAGAAATTCAACATACCATTTAATGATAGATAAGGGGGTGCGGAGTTGATGCGAGGCGATGGAGACAAATTCTGTTTTCATGCGGTTGGTGGCAGCTAGTTGATCGATGGTTTTAATGATCATGCCACCGAGAAGAGTGGTAATGGCGGCCACAATAGATACACTGGCAATGACAATCATTGGATTGTCATATTTTTGGGAGATAAAATAGGTACCCATCATAGCAACCATAGTTAAAACGCCCATACAAACAAAGAGAAAGGTGGGATTTTCCCAGAATTTAATTTTTTCTATTTCAGCTGGCAACTTAGAAACTGAAGGAATATCTTTGATTACGTTGGCCAGCTTCTTGGTGCCACTTGACGTTGATTGTGAATTATTTTGTTCTTTTTCCATATTTTAATTATAACATATTTTGCATTAATGAGGAACCAATGATAAGATAAAAGTAGATTAGCTAATTAACTAAGATATATGGATAATAAGAAAAAAATATTAATTATTGAGGACGAAACAGCGCTACTTTATGCACTGCAGTCACAGTTAGGGGCGGCGGGTTTTAAGATATTTACGGCTGATGATGGTGAAAAGGCCCTTAAAATGGTGGGTGAATATAAGCCAGATTTGATTGTACTTGATTTATTACTGCCTAAAGTGGATGGCTGGACTTTTTTAAGTGAAGTTAAGAAGCAAAAGGAGACCAAAGATATCCCAGTAGTTATTATTTCCAACTTATCAGATGATGCCAGCCAGAAGAGGGGATTTGAGCTGGGAGCGAAGGATTATTTGGCTAAAGTTAATTACAGTATGGACGAATTGGTGGAGAAAATTAAAGCAATGATTTAATATGAAAGTTCTTATAATTTCAACTGATAGAGCCTTGCTTGGCGAGCGGGTAAGTACGGGCGATGCCCTTAAGCGGCATAAGGATTATGGCAGTTTGATTGATAAGATTGATATCGTCGTTTTTTCTAAACAAGGGTATGAGACCAAAAAAATTGGTTCAAATGTTACATGTTATGCAACCAACTCGAAGAGCAGGCTGTTTTATGTGAGAGATGCTTTTGGGGCTGCTGAGAAGTTGCTTGAAGATAATGAGTATGACCTAGCGGTGTGTCAGGATCCATTTTTAACTGGGCTGGTTGGCCTAAAAGTCAAAAAGAAATATGGTACAAAATTATTGGTTCATTTTCATGGGGATTTTTGGAAGAATAAGTATTGGCTAGGGGAGAACTATTTACGTTTGGGGCTTTTATTTATCAGTAAAAGAGTGGTACCTCAAGCTGACGGTATACGAGTGGTATCTGGTGGAATTAAGGATAAATTGATTAAAGCTGGAGTGGATGAGGATAAAGTTAGAGTGATATCAACCCCAGTTGATTTGGAGAATTTTAAGCAGGCTGATAACCAGATGATCGATAGTATTTGTTCTGAGTTCCGTGGTAAAAAACTTGTTGTGTGGGTGGGTAAAATGAGAAAAGAGAAGAATTTGGAGTTTTTACTTAAATCTTTTAAAAAAATTAGTAAAGTATGTGGTGAAGCAGTTTTAATTATGGTGGGTCAAGGTAAAGATTTTTCAGCATTGAATAAATTGAGAGTAGAGTTGGGATTAAAGGACAAAGTCAAGATGATTGGACATGTGGAGTATTCACGGTTACCAGGCTATTTTCATGCGAGTAGTTTAGTAGTTTTACCTTCACGTCATGAAAGTTTAGGAAAAGTATTATTAGAGGCAGCAGCGGCTGGCAAACCGGTAGTGGCGACTAAAACCACAGGCGCTGCGGATATTGTAGTAGAAGGTAAGACTGGTTATTTAGTAGAGATAGATGACCAGGATAAATTTGTGAAGCAAGTTTTAAAAATACTTGAGAATAATGAGCTGGCTCTGAAGATGGGTAGGCAGGCTTATGAGAAAATAAGCAAGAGATTTGATTACATGCAAAGTATTAATCAAGTGGTTGGTTTATGGAACGAGATAGAATCAGGCTTTAAAGGAAATGATATTTAATTAATTTTTATGAAACTGGCCCTAGTTCACGATTATTTAACACAGCTGGGAGGGGCAGAGAAAGTATTACAAAATTTTCAGGGGGTCTTTAAGGAGAGCCCTGTTTTTGTTTTGGTTTATGATAAAAGAAAGATGGGTAGATTTTTAGAGGGAGAACAAATTTACACTTCTTGGTTGCAAAAGATGCCTTGGTCGCGTGCTAAATATCAATGGTATTTGAGTTTAATGCCTTTAGCAACTGAGTCATATGGTCTATCTGAATATGACGTAATTTTAAGTTCAGCTTCTTCATTTGCTAAGGGGGTCAGAGCTCATAAGGACGCGTTACACATTTGTTATTGCCATACGCCGACAAGATATTTATGGCATGATGCAGGTAGCTATGTGAGAGAGTTAGGGTATAACAGGCTGGTTAAGAAGGTCATCCCTTTATTTTTAGAGCGTTTGCGTAATTGGGATTTGATGGCGGCTAATCGGGTAAATCGTTTTATCGCTAATTCCCAGGTAGTGGCGGATAGAATTTTTAAGTATTATGGGAGAGAGGCTAAAGTTATTTACCCGCCGGTAGAAACGGATAAATTTTTTATTGCGCCTAAATTGGAAAATTATTTTTTAATTGGAGGGAGATTGGTGGCTTACAAGAGATATGATTTGGCTGTGAAAGCCTTTAATAAATTAGGGATTAAGTTAAAGGTATTTGGTGAGGGACCTGAAATGAATAGATTACGAAAAATGGCTGGGAATAATATTGAATTTTTGGGAGAAGTGAGTGATGATAAAAAAGCCAAACTGTATAGTAAGTGCCAAGCTTTTATCCATCCACAAACTGAGGATTTTGGTATTACAGCAGTTGAAGCTATGGCTTCGGGCAGGCCAGTGATTGCATATTTTGATGGTGGGGCGTGCGAGACCGTGATACCACATCAGACTGGGGAATTTTTTGAAGAGCAGACCTGGGAGTCTTTGGCTGATAAGATAATTGATTTTGACGTAAATCAATATAGCCCGATGATGATAAAAAAACACGCTGAGAGGTTCAGCAGTGCTAGATTTCAAAAAGAAATTAAAGAATACGTTGAAAAGGAATGGGGTAATTTTCGCTTACAGAGAGTTTTTAGAATAAAGCGTTAAATTTATTGTTTTTTGCTATGTGGGGTGATATAATAGAGGTGTCCTGTGGTATTTGAAGTTTCTTTTTCTAGATTTGTCAATTCGTGGTTGTTGTAGCTCTGTTATTGGATTAGCCCTTGGGCTAATCTTACAGGCTTCACCAGAAAAGATGTATTTTCTGGATTACCAACATGAAATTTGATTAGGGAATATATCAGCCGCAGGGCTTTTTTTTCGGGCTGTGGCCTAGCGGTCTAGGGCGCATGGCTGGGGGCCATGAGATCGCGGGTTCAAATCCCGCCAGCCCGACCAATCTAATTTTTGAGATTATTTGAATCCAAGGAGTGCTCGCTCCGCGCCGTAGGCGCGATGCTTCGTTCACATTTTTCCTTAAATTTTAGCACTAGATTGGAAAAGATATGAATAATATGTTTGATTATGGAAATGAGAATCAAGATTGGAGCACTTTGGAAGAACTTGTATCAGAGCAAAACAAAAAACATAAATTTTGGAAAGAGCCTAAGTATTGATATTAATTTTAAACAGCAAAATTTATATATTTTAGTTTAATATTAGCTAAAAAATTAGCCATTGACATTTGCAGTATAGTATAATATACTACAAATAGACATTTGCAGTATAATTAACTATACTATAAAAATAATATGAATCAGCCAGAATTAATACAATATTTGCAAAAACAGATTTTAACCACTGATGACAGGTTAAGAAAATTTACTCACAGTTTGGCTAACAAAAAATATCCAAAGCGGTTTTTATTTGTTAAATTGCAGCAATACCTAAATGATTTTTTGAATACAACCAGTGAAAATAAATTGGTAATAATTCCTGGCTTTAGAGGCGTTGGTAAAACTACGGTTATGGCTCAGGCTTGTGCGGAATTTGAAAAAAGAGGATTTAAAATTTTATTTTTATCAGTTGAGGATGCTAAAAATTTGTTTGATATTGGCATATATGAATTAATGTCGGCTTATGAAGAAATTTTGGGCGAGAATTTGGAAAGTTTGAAAACGCCAGTTTTGATTTTTTTAGATGAAATTCAAGCAGATCCGAAATGGACAGTCAGCTTAAAATCTTTTTATGAAAAAACAACTAAGCTATTTTTTTGCTGCACCGGCTCTTCAGCAATTAACTTGCAAAGTCAGGCAACTGCCAATCTGGCGCGCAGGGTAAAATTTGAGCCAATGACCCCAATGTGTTTTGGAGAATATGAAATGATAAATAAAAATATTTATCCAACCTCGGGATTGAAAGATAAAATTAAACAAGCAATTTATTTTTCAGGTGATGCGCAAGAAGTTTATAATAGTTTATTGAGCCTACAAGGCGAAGTCAATAAATATTGGTCAAAAATAGACAGAAATGATATTAAAAAATATTTATCTTATGGGAGTTTGCCCTTTTCCGCTATTATGCCTGATGAGGTTTCTATTTATAATTCCATTTCATTATTGGTTGAAAAAATAATTCAGCAAGATATGCCTTCTCTGGGGAGTTTTGACAGCGCAACCCTGGGAGCTGTGAAAAGAATTTTATTTGCTATTGCCGAAAATGACACAACCAGCTTGAATACTTTAGAAAAAAAATTTAATATCAATCGTTTAACAATTGCTAATATTTTCGATGTTTTAGAAAAAGCAGAATTACTGATTAAAATATCGGCACATGGATCAAATATGACAATTGCCAGCAAGCCAAATAAATATTTATTTATGAGCTCGGCAATTAGGATGTCTTTTTTTTATTTTACAGGGAATGAAAGCACATATTTAACAAGACAGGGAAAATTACTGGAAGATTCAATCGGCGGGCATCTTTATAGGGAGTTTGTTTTAAGAAGTAACGGGATAGTACGCTATGATAGCGCCCAAGGCGGGGCGGATTTTATTTTGCAAGTCGGGAATGAGAAAAAAATAGTTATAGAAGCCGGTCTTGGCAATAAAGATAAAAAACAAGTTTTAAATACTATGCAAAAAATAAAATCAAATTATGGAATTATTTTTTCTAAAACAGAATTAAATTTTGACAAAGAAACGGATATTATTACTATTCCGCTTGATTTTTATTTTTTAATGTAATATATCCCACTAATCCGAGCAAAAACTTAAAAATTTTGATTGAAAAAAGTTTGAGCTTCGTTTAATAAATTCGATTTTAAATAATATATATGAGCCATAAATTAGAAATAGTTGATGAGAATGACAAAGTAATTGGTATAGAGGAGCGGGAAGTGATGCATAAGAAGGGTCTTTTACATCGTGAAATACATGTTTGGTTTTATACACCTAAGGGAGAAATAGTTTTTCAAAAAAGAGCCTCGGATAAGGATACTTTTCCGGGACTTTTAGATGCTACCGTGGGAGGCCATGTTGAGATAGGTGACAGCTATATTAAAACGGCTATTAAGGAAACGCAAGAAGAGACAGGCATAAAACTCAAAGAGAATGACTTTGAGTTTTTAAGAATGATGAGAAGAAGGCATGTGGATAAGGTGACAGATAAAGTAAATGATTGTATTGGTGCAGTTTATGTATATAAATTTGAAGGTGATTTGAAAGATTTACAAGTTGAGGAAGGGGCGGCGACTGGTTTTGAGACATGGCCGGTTGATAAGATTTTGAGTTTGACTGACGAGGAAAAGAAGAAATTTATTATATACTTAGTTACTGGTGAGATGCTTGAGATTTTTGAAGAGATCAAGAAAAAAATTAGATATTAGGTGTAAATGCATTTTAGCCCAGATTGTTTACCAATTTTTTCTGCTATGAGAATTGATTGAGTCGAGGTTGGTGGTAGATTTTTTAATTTATATGTGGGATAAAAGCCGGTAATGTGCCAAGGGGTATCATTGCCAAGTTTTTTTGAGATAAACTCTGCTATTTGTCTTAGTTCTTTTTGAGAATTGTTTTTAGTGGGTATAATAAGGGTAGTGATTTCTAGGTGGATACCTAGTTTTTTTATTTTTACTAAATTATCAAGTACCGGCTGTAATTTAGCTTGGCAGATTTCTTGATAAAATTTTTCTGAAAAAGATTTTAAATCTACATTGATGGCGTCTAAGTAAGGAGCAATTAATTTTAAGGTTTGGTCAGACATATAGCCATTAGACACCCAGATATTTTTTAAATTTTCTTTTTTAGCTAGTTTCATAGTATCAAGAGCGTATTCAAGAAAGATGGTGGGTTCAGTATAGGTGTATGAAATTGATGGGCAATTATTGTCTAGGGCGGCTTGGACTATTTGTTTTGGTGTTATATTGTTTTCTTTGAAGTCGTGATTGTAAAAATAGTCGGCTTGGCTTGACCAGTAGTTTTGGCAGTGAAGGCATTTAAAATTACAGCCAACTGCATTAAAGGAGAGGGTTTTGGTATTTGGTAGAAAGTTGTTAAGAGGTTTTTTTTCAATAGGATCAATGGCTATGCTGGGAGTTTTGGCGTAATTTGAAACAAAAAGCTGACCATCAATATTTTGGCGTATTTGGCAGATGCCTTTTTTCTCTGGGGCAATGGTACAAAAATGATTACAGGTTTGGCATTGGACCAGATTATCTTTTAGTTTTTTGTATAAATATGATTCTTTCATACTCTATATATTATATATCAAAAAAGGCTTCCATTGAAGAGGGAGCCTTTATATGATAGAATATTATTAATTACGTAGCCATTTTCTTTTTTGCAGTACGTAGGCATCTGGTACAGACTTTCTTTTTCTTGCCGTCAATAGTACGTGGTTGTAAATTCAAATAGTTGCGAGAAATTGTCTTATTATTTGCATGAGATCTTTTGATGGTTTTTTGTGGGCCGCGGCCACACATATCACAAATTCTGGACATAATTCTTTGTATTAGTTATATATTGAGGTTATGATAGCATGTATTGTGAGATTTGACAAGTGGAGTGGTATAAATTATTTTAACAAAATATGCCAATAGTACAACTTTTATTCTTTTTTATTATAATAATCCCATCAGCTATATTGCATGAATATGCGCATGGCTGGGCTGCAGACAGGATGGGAGACCCGACTGCCAGGCATGCTGGCAGGTTAACTTTGGATCCTCGGGCACATATTGATATGTGGGGGACTATTTTAATGCCGATTTTACTACTTTTAATTTCAGGTGGTTCTTTTATGTTTGCTTATGCTAAGCCGGTACCATATAATCCATATAATTTAAAGGACAAAAGATGGGGACCGGCGCTGGTGGGGGCAGCTGGACCTGCGGCTAATTTGGCGGTAGCCATAGTCTTTGGCATGATGGTTCGTTTTTTACCGATGAGTAACTTTGTTTCACTGCTTGGTTTAATAGTATATGCTAATATCCTTTTGATGGTATTTAATTTGGTGCCAATTCCACCTTTAGATGGATCGAAAGTTCTATTTGCCATATTGCCTGATTCAATGGCAAATTTCAAAATGAATTTGGAGAGATACGGATATTTCATTTTAATTATATTCATCTTCTATTTTTTCCGTATACTGGTACCTATTATAGAATGGTTTTTTGAAGCAATTACGGGGAAGTTATTGTTTTAGGATTTTTAAAAGCCATTCCTTATAGAAAAGAAACGGCTTTTTTGTTTGATGATGCGTTGCTTTTGGTCATTAGAGATTTTCCTCCACTGTATTGTGTGAATAATTTTGTTATTTTGTTAAAGAGGAGGGCAATATTTTTTTCGTAAAGCGTCGGTGCCATTGGTTTTTGCACTCAAAGTATCCTTTTCCGCAATATTTTTCAATCGACTTTCTAATTTTTTTTATCGCATTAATAAGTATAACTTGTTTTCCGGTAAAGCGATAAAACTTCATAAGATTTTTCCAGCCCTCGTAGTCAATGCTTTCTACTCGGGTAAAATCGATGGTTGTTGCGAGGCCGGCTATTGACGGGCCCTTAAAGATTAATTTTTGAAAGTCTGGTATGGCATCGTCGAAATGAGATGCACTAATGATAACCTTCATTTTTTTTTGAACGGATATTTGTTGACCAGCCATGGTTATTTTCCTCCATTTTAAATTATGTGTTTTTGCGTGAATTAGTTTTTGGCATTTGTATTATACCCATATTTAGATATAATTCAAGTGGGTGTATAAGGGGGAAATGGCACTTATTATAAACTAACTAAAATATATGTCAGAAATTGATATAAAAAAAGTTGTTTTGGCAACAAAAATGGGGGGTGCAGGAAAAAAGTTTTTAACAATAGTTATCGCTATATTGATAGTTTGGCTGTTTTTTGCTTCGATTGTTATTATCGAGGCTGGGCAAACAGGCGTTTATTCCTTATTTGGTAAAGTAAAGGATAAAGAATTGCGTTCTGGATTTCATTTAGTTAATCCTTTGGCTAAAGTGACTGAAATGAGTGTGCGTACGGAGGAATATACGATGAGTATTATGACAAGTGAGGGTAGGATTAAGGGAGCTGATGCGATTGCGGCTTTGACGAAAGAGGGCTTGAGTGTAGATCTTGATATGACCGTGCTTTATCGCTTGGATGACGAAAAAGCATCTGATATATATAGAGAGGTTGGTTTAAATTATGAAGCAAAAATTATTCGTCCATCTATTAGAACATCTATTCGTGACATAATTGCTCAATATGAGGCAAAAGATATTTATTCAGAAAAGAGACAAGAGGCGGCACTAAAAATATTGGAAGAGCTTTCAGTTAAATTATCTGAGAGAGGTATTGTGGTAGAAGAAGTTTTATTACGCAATGTTCAACTGCCAGACAGCTTAGCAACTGCTATTCAGGAAAAATTATCAGCAGAGCAAGAAGCACAGAAGTATGATTTTATTTTAGAAAGAGAGAAGAAAGAAAAGGAAAGAAAAGTAATTGAAGCAGAAGGACAAAGAGATGCACAGAGAATTATTAACCAGAGTTTGACTACTAATTATCTTTATTTTTCATATATAAAAGAATTGAAAGACAGAGAGGGCACAATTTATGTGCCGACAAGCCCATCAAGCGGTATGCCAATGTTTAGAAATTTGGGGAATTAAATTACAAATGCGTAAAAAAAAGATAATTACGAAATCAGAAAAAGAAACTTTTAAGTTAGGGGAAAAGATGGTTCAAGAAATTAAAAAGCCAGTGGTTTTGGGGTTGGTAGGGGATTTGGGGGCGGGTAAAACCCAGTTCGTTAAGGGTCTAGCTAAGGGACTTGGTATAAAAAATAGTATTACTAGCCCAACTTTTGTGGTTTTACGCAAATATGAATTAAAGGGCAAAACAGAGAATTTTGTCCATATTGATTGCTATAGATTAACCAACCCAGAAGAATTATTAGATTTAGGTTTAGATGAATGTATTAAAGAAGGGAAAAGTATAATTGCTATAGAATGGGCTGATAAGGTTAAAGATATTTTACCTAAAGATACAGTATGGATTGATTTTAAACAGGGTGAGGGAAATGAGCGAATTATAAATATTTGACAATTCTTGTAAAATAGTCTTAAATAAAGATAGAATTTAATAGTATTTTTATGAGGCTAATTTGTGGGTTTTTGAATACCCCAATTTTAGTCTATTTTTTATACCATTATGCCAACAATAAATCAGTTAATAAGAAAAGGAAGAAAAAGAAAGGTGAAGAAAGCTAAAGCACCGGCTCTTCGCCTTACTCAAAACGTTCTGAAAAGAACTAAAAGCGAACGTAGAAATGGCAGCCCTTTTAAAAGAGGGGTGTGTTTAAAGGTGACTACGGCCACACCTAAAAAACCGAACTCTGCTTTGCGTAAAATTGCCAGAGTAAGATTATCTAATGGAGAGGAAGTCACAGCATATATTCCAGGCGTGGGACATAATTTGCAAGAACACTCTATCGTCATGGTACGCGGTGGCAGGGTTAAAGATTTGGCTGGTGTGCGCTACAAGGTAGTGCGAGCGGTTTATGACACTCAAGGAGTTGAAGGCAGAAAACAAGCTCGCAGCCGTTATGGAGCTAAAAAAGAGAAAGCCAAGAAGAAAGAAAGTTAATTAATTTTTAAATAAATGCGCGGAAAAGCAATACCTAAAAGAAAAATTAAGCCTGATGTAAAATATAATCGAGCAGATATAGCTAAGCTGATTAACTATATTATGAAAGGCGGCAAGAAAACCACAGCGGAAAAAATCGTTTATGGTGCTTTTGATATTTTAAAAGAAAAGACCAAGAAAGATCCTCTTGTGACATATGAAATGGCATTGCGTAATGTAGGTCCTTCACTTGAAATACGCGGTAGGCGAATTGGCGGAGCCAATTATCAAATCCCTTTTCCAGTAAATGACGCGCGAAGACAGACTTTGGCTTTTCGTTGGATTATATCAGCAGCCAGGTCAAAAAAAGGTAAAACAATGAAAGAAGCCTTAGCACAGGAGATGCTTGATGCAACCAAAGGAGAAGGCACTGCTTTTAAGAAAAAAGAAGATACTCATAAAATGGCTGAAGCTAATAAGGCATTTGCTCATTTTGCACGTTTTACTAAGAGGAAGAAGAAATAAAATTTATGCCAAGAGAATATACCTTAGAACAAACTAGAAATTTTGGGATTATGGCTCACATTGACGCTGGTAAGACAACCATTACTGAGCGTATTTTATATTACACAGGTAAGAAACACAAGATTGGTGAGACGCATGAGGGTGAAGCTGATATGGATTGGATGGATCAGGAAAAAGAACGTGGTATTACTATAACATCAGCAGCAACTACATGTTTTTGGCATGATCACAGGTATAATATTATTGATACACCGGGTCACGTTGATTTTACAGCTGAGGTTGAAAGATCTTTAAGGGTATTAGATGGAGCTGTAGGCGTGTTTGACGGTTCACAAGGAGTTGAACCACAATCTGAAACTGTGTGGAGACAGGCTGAGAAATATATGGTACCTAGAATGGCCTTTGTGAATAAGATGGATAAGATGGGTGCAGACTACGAAATGAGTTTTAATTCTATTATAGAAAGATTAACTCCTAAAGCTGTACGCTATACCATTCCTATTGGAGCTGAAGGAGAATTTTCTGGTATTGTGCATCTGTTAACTATGAAAGCATATAGATTTGAAGGGGCGCATGGAGAAGATGTTAAAGAAGAAGAAATACCAGAGGACATGAAAGAAATGGTTGAGAAGTATAGGGGAGAGCTAATTGAGAAAGCGGCTGAGCAAGATGACAAATTACTTGAAAAGTACTTGGGTGGCGAAGAACTTGACGTGGATGAAATAAAGAAAGGGCTTAGAAAAGGAACTTTAAATAATGAAATATATTTAGTATTAGCTGGGAGTGCCTTGGATGATAAAGGGATACAGCCCTTATTGGATGCAGTTAATGATTTTTTGCCATCACCGTCAGATGTACCTCCAGTGGAAGGTTTTGACCCAGAGGATGAAGACAAACGATTGGTTCGTAAAGTTGATGACAATGAGCCCTTTTCGGCTTTGGCATTTAAAATTGCGGCTGATCCGTATGTTGGTACTTTGACTTTTTTTCGTGTGTATTCAGGCTTGGTTAAGGCTGGCAGTTATGTGTATAACACAACCAGTGGTAAGAAAGAAAGATTGGGTAGAATTTTACGGATGCATGCTAATAGCCGTGAAGATGTGCAAGAGGTGTATACCGGAGAAATTGCAGCAGCTGTTGGGTTGAAAGACACAACTACTGGCGATACTTTATGTGATGAAGACAATCAAATAATTTTAGAAAAAATTATATTTCCTGAGCCCGTTATTCGAGTGGCAGTTGAGCCTAAAACTAAAGTTGATCAAGAAAAAATGGGTTCTGCTTTGCAAAAACTTGCTCAAGAAGATCCAACTTTTCAAGTTTCAACTGATGAAGAAACGCTTGAAACTATTATTGCTGGCATGGGAGAATTACATTTAGAAGTGCTGGTCGAAAGAATGAGGAGAGAATACAGTGTGGATTGCCAAGTTGGTAAGCCACAGGTGGCTTATAGGGAGACGATTAAGCAGATGGCTGAAGCTCAGGGTAAATATGTTAAACAATCTGGTGGACGTGGACAGTATGGTGATTGTTGGTTGAAATTGGAACCAGCAGTGGAAGATGAAGAGGGAGTTAAGAAAGATTTTGAATTTGTAAATGCCATTAAAGGTGCATCAATTCCTGGTGAATATATTCCAGCAGTGGAAAAAGGCGTTAAAGAGGCATTGGCTAATGGTGTGGTAGCTGGATATCCTGTTACAAATATTAAAGCAACTGTTTACGATGGATCATACCATGACGTGGATTCAAGCGAGATAGCATTTAAGATGGCAGCTATCATGGCTTTTAAAGCAGCAGCTAAAAGAGCTGAGGCAATATTGCTTGAGCCTATGATGAAAATTGAAGTAGTCACACCTGAAAATTATATGGGTGATGTGATAGGGGATTTGAATTCAAGAAGAGCAATGATTAAAGAGATGACTGATAGGGGAAATAACAAAGTGATAGACGGTGAAGTGCCTTTGGCCGCAATGTTTGGCTATGCAACAGCTGTTAGATCCTTGTCTCAAGGAAGAGCTTCATTTAGTATGGAATTTAGCCGTTATGCGGAAGTGCCTAAAAATGTGGTAGAAACGATAGTGGGAGAAGAAGAGAAGAAATAGGGCAAAATTAGTTATATATTTTAAACCCGTCTTTGAGACGGGTTTTTTGATGGGTGGAAATTTGACATAATTTAAATAATGTGATAAGAATAATGGATTTGAAAAGAGAAATAAAAATCAATAAAAACTAATTAAATTAATTTTTTATTCACCAAATTAAGGAGGGCTCTGCCCATGAAATCCATTGCAAGAATTTTTGTCGTTGCTTTATTGTTGTTGGTACTTTTTGCCTTTTTTACTTGTAATAGAAGTGAAGATAAGGAGAAGACTAATGAGTCAGAAAATTTTTTTTCTACTGATGATGACAGCTTGAATTATATTTACCCCAATTATCCTATCTCGCAAGAGCTTGTTGACTTGGCATTGGAGTATAATTATTTGGGAAGATATTCGTTGCCGAATTTTAACGCCAAAGGCATTGATGATTTATTTTTTCTTATTCAGGATTATAGCCCCCGTATGGTTGGATTGTCGATACAATATGATACTCTATATTCCGGCATGATCCCTGATGGTATTGAATTGGATAGATTCATCGATGAGAATGTTTATTTTGCAGTAGTTGGCTCATCTGAAAAAACAAAAATATATATCCCCAAGTATCTGATTACACAAGACCCCCGGATGACAAAGGCGTGGCAGGAGAAAGTTCAGTCACCCCCACGCAACTATTTTACATTATTCGAATACGTTGAGGATGCCTTGGATTTTGAGCCAGGTCAGTGGCTTGGAGTAACGCAAGTCGTATATAATCATATAAGAGTCTCGGTTGCTATGGCAGATTCAGGGCTTGGAAACATAACTAAATATCGCATGCAGACAATTATGAAGGAATATACAAACCAGGCGTTGCTTCATAATTTGAATCACGTACGTAATGCCTGCGCATATCCCTTGGACCCCTTAGACAATTGCATCCACTTCGAAGTTTTAGTTCAGCCAGGAGATGTCTTGTTAACCCATTATTTAGATGGGTATGGGCCCGTTTATGATTATTCTTATGCCGTTTTGAAGGTGGAGCATAGAGAGGGCAACAAGTTTTTAGCAAATACCGTGTCCACTTTTGATTTGCCTCGGCAAATTACATGGAATAAATTAAAACATCGATTTCAGGATAAATTGTATTTTATGGAATTGACAAGTGATGATAGCTGTTGGTAGAGTAAGATGTAAGAATAAACAAATTAAATCTCCCGTATGGTATTTATTGCCTTGCGGGAGTTTTATTTTATCCAGAATTTTCCACTTGCCAGACCTGGTTAGTTTTGCTAAATTAAAAGTGTTCCAATTAACACTACAATATATGAATAATCAACTTGAGAAAATTTTAAATTTTGTAAAAAAGACTGGCGAGAAGGGTATATTTTTTGATAATGATGGGGAATTCGTGTTAATGAAACTCGATGATCTATATAACCTCTCTCAGTCATCTCGTGATTTCTCTAATTTATCTGAAGAAGAGATGCTAAATCGTATTAATAGAGACATTGCTTTATGGCGTGAAGGACAAAAAGAAGACGAGCAAGATGGCGACTGGGAGCCAGCAGATACGTTGGAAGAACATGATTTATCAAAAGAAGAGGAAGGATTAGAGAAAAAGGAATTAATGGATAATGATTTTGATTTTGGGGAAGATGATAAGAAGGAAGAGGATGGTGAATATTTTAAAGAATATTATAAAGAGAATAAGGCAGAATCCGGGGTTAAAGATGGAGATGAATTAGAAATGGACGATTTTGAAATGGGTGATTTGCATGATGATGACCTTGAATTTACGGCTGATGATGATTCGGGAATAAAAGAGGGGGCTGTGGGTAAAAGTATGAATAATTTTGGTTATACAAATCCAAGTGATACTAATGGCGATAATGCTGGAGAGACTGAAGTGGAAGAATTTAATGAGTCAGCTGAAGATTTGGCTAATTTTAGCGAAATAGATGAGGAAAATGAAGATGGATATGATATTCCTCCACCACCAGATATTGATAAAAATTAAGATTTGTGGTTTGATATACATTTTATTAATTTAGATTTGACTTTATTTCAAATTTGAGTATAATAAAAAGTAGCTTGAAATAGGCTATTTTTTGTGAACCTATTAAATTATTTTTTTATATAATTAATCTTAACGACTGGATTGCAACCTCGTAATTACGAGGGTCGTTAAAAACTTAGATAAATATGGCAGATAAATTTGAAAGAACAAAACCCCATGTAAACGTGGGTACAATTGGTCATGTTGACCATGGTAAAACTACTTTGACTGCGGCTTTGCTCTCATACCTTAATGTTATGGGTGGCATAGCACAGGATAAGTCAGTTGACCAAATTGATGCTGCTCCAGAAGAAAAAGAGCGCGGTATTACTATTGCAACGGCTCATGTTGAATATGAGACCGAGAAAAGACATTATGCTCATGTTGACTGTCCGGGACACGCTGACTATGTGAAGAACATGATTACAGGTGCGGCTCAGATGGACGGAGCAATTTTAGTGGTATCTGCGGCTGATGGCCCAATGCCTCAAACTAGAGAACATATTTTGCTTGCTCGCCAGGTGGGTGTACCATATATTGTGGTTTACCTAAACAAGGTAGATCAAGTGGATGACAAGGAACTAATTGATTTAGTTGAAGAAGAAGTCAGAGATCTTTTGAAGAAATATGAATATCCAGGAGATGAAACACCTATTATTCGTGGATCTGCGTTAAAAGCCCTAGAAGCTGCAAAAGCAGGTAACAAGGACGACGAGCATTTTAAGAGTATGGGTGAGCTTTTGGCTAAGTTAGATGAATCAATCCCAGAACCTAAGAGAGATATTGAAAAACCATTCTTGATGCCAATTGAAGATATCTTTTCAATTGAAGGCCGTGGAACAGTAGTTACCGGTAGGATTGAAAGAGGTATTGTTAAGGTTAATGAGGAAATTGAAATTGTAGGTATTAAGGATACTACTAAGACTACTGTAACTGGAATTGAGATGTTTAATAAGCAACTTGATGAAGGACAAGCTGGGGATAACGCTGGTATACTTTTACGTGGTACTAAGAAAGAAGATGTTTATCGTGGACAAGTACTTTCAAAACCAGGTTCTGTAACTCCTCATACTGAATTTGAAGGTGAGATCTACATTCTTTCAAAAGAAGAAGGTGGTCGACATACTCCATTTTTTAAAGGATATAAGCCACAATTTTACATTCGTACAACCGATGTAACAGGTGATGTAATTTTGCCAGAAGGTACTGAGATGGTAATGCCTGGCGATACTGTAAAATTGACTGTAAAATTGATTCAACCAGTTGCTTTAGAAGAACAACAAAGATTTGCTATTAGAGAAGGTGGAAAAACAGTTGGCGCTGGTGTGGTTACTAAGGTTATTAAATAAGTGAGTAATATAAGCCTCGACAAATTAATTTGCCGAGGCTTTCACTTATTAGCTTTTTACTTTACTAGCTTGTAGTTAACAAGTTCGTAAGATAGCAAGTTAAAAATACATGACAGACAAGACAACAACACAAAAGAATAAAGAAGACAAAGAGGAAGATGTAAAACAAAAGATTAGAATCAAAGTTAAAGCCTTTGATCATAAGATTATTGATAAAGCAACTAAAACCATTATTGATACGGCCAAGAGAACCCAGGCTGAAGTTAAAGGCCCAGTCCCCTTACCTACAGAAATATCTAAATTCACGGTTAATCGTTCAACTTTTGTGCATAAAACAGCCAGAGATCAGTTTGAGATGAGAGTTCATCGCAGATTGATTGACATTTATGATCCAAAGCCAAAGACAATTAGTGACCTTATGAGTTTGGCTTTGCCATCAGGAGTTGATATTGAGATCAAGATGTAAATTATATAAAATATATAACCAAGTGAGAAGTTAAATAAGATTCTTTTGAAAATAAGAAAAACATTTAATAATTCTCGGCTATTGGTTAAAAAGAGAATTTTAACTATAAACTAGATTCAAAGACATTAAGAAGCTTTTTAAGTTTTTCAGTCTGGTTTTTAGTAAACCAGATTTTTTAGTTTCAAATATATGAAATTTATTTTAGGACAAAAGAAAGAAATGACTCAAATTTTTAAAGAAGACGGCCAGGTAGTACCTGTGACCGTGGTTTCTAGTCCGTGGTGCAAGGTTGTTAAGGTCAAGACTAAGGAAAGCAAGGATGGCTATGACGCTGTGTCTATAGGTTTGCCTGGTAAAAAGAAATTACGCAAAGCTGACAAAGGGCAATTGGGTAGACTTGGTAATTTGCAATATATTAGAGAATTTAGAGTTGGTGACATGGGCAAATTAAAAAGAGGAGATGAAATTCGAATTGATACTTTTGAAGAAGGTGATCGAGTTAAAGTTATTGGTACGTCTAAGGGTAAAGGATTTCAGGGTGTTATAAGACGTCATGGATTTCATGGGCAAAAAGCAACACATGGTACTAAGGATCAAGAAAGAGCACACGGTTCAATTGGTGCGACAGAGCCTGCTAGGGTTTTTCCTGGCATGAAAATGCCTGGACACATGGGATCAGACCAAGTCACGGTCAAAAATTTGGAAATTGCTCGAGTGGATAATGAAAAAGGAGAATTGTATATAAAAGGTGCAGTTCCTGGGGCTAGAGGTAGTTTGCTTGCGATTAGCGCTGAAGGTGAATTAAAAATTAGTAGTCCTGTAGAAGAAAAGCAAGCAAAAGAAGAGAAAAAAGAAGTTAAAAAAGAGGAAGTAAAGAAAGAAGAGAAAAAAGAAGAGACACCTAAGAAGGAGGAGGATAAGAAATAAGGTATGAAATATCAAGTTCACAACACAAAAGGAGAAGAGGTAAAAGAAGTTGAATTAAACCCAGCTATTTTTGGGGTTGAGGTTAAGGAAAGCGTTGTACACCAAGTTGCCATTGCTCAAATGGCTAATAGGCGAAAAATTTTAGCACATGCTAAAGATAGATCAGAAGTTAAGGGCGGCGGTCGTAAACCCTGGAAACAAAAAGGAACTGGTCGAGCTAGACATGGTTCTATTCGCTCACCTTTGTGGGTTGGCGGTGGAGTGACGTTTGGTCCGAGTAAATTACGTAATTTTTCACAGAAAGTAAATAAGAAAATGAAAAGAAAAGCTCTATTTATGTGTTTATCTGATAGAGCAAGCGATAAGCAAATTGTGCTTTTGGACAAGCTGGAATTAAAAGAATCGAAGACAAAAGAATTAAATAAAATAGTAGTGGGCTTAATGGCCAAATTATCTCCTAAGAATAAGGTGAAAAAAGAAGAGGCAGGAAAAGAGAAGAAGGATAAGAAAAAAAAGGTAAAACCGGCTAAAATTTCAGTGGTGGTAGTCGCTAGTAAAAATGTAGCAGAATTGGCGCGTGCTGGTAGAAATATATCAGGATTAAAAATATTGGGAGCTGATTCTTTAAATGTGATTGATGTATTGGCGCACAAGTATGTAATTATGGCAGAAGATTCTTTGAATGCGATTGAAAAAACATATTTAAAATAATATATGGCTTTATTTGGAAAAAAGAAAGATACGAAAAAGGAAGAGGCTGTGGTTAAAAAACCAAAGGCTGATTTAGCAATTCCTAAAGAAGAAATTAAGAAAAGCCCGGTTAAAAAGGAGCAAGCTGTTAAAAGTAAAGATATTAAAAAGAAAGAAAGTTTGGAGAAAGTTCTGATACGACCCTTAATTACAGAGAAAGTAAGTATGATGGGTGCTTTACGTCAATATGTGTTTGAAGTTGCTCCAAGAGCTAATAAGATAGAAATTAGGAGAGCTATAACACAGGTTTATGGCGTGACCCCTATAAAGGTAAATATAATTAATGTGCTTGGCAAAAGTGTAAGAACTGGCAGAAGCGTGTCTCATAGGAAAAATTGGAAAAAGGCAATAATCACTTTAAAAGAAGGTCAAAAAATTGAAGTTTACGAAGGAGTTTAATAATACATGGCAATTAAAGTTTACAAACCAACAACACCAGCTAGACGCAAAACTTCAATTGTGAGTTTTTCTGATTTAACTAATAAAAAACCAGAGAAAAAATTAACCATACACAAAAAACAGCATGCAGGTAGGAATAAAAGTGGTAGAATTACAGTAAGACATAGAGGTGGTGGAGTTAAGCAAAGAATTAGATTGGTAGATTTTAAACGTAGAAAATTTGATGCACAAGCTAAGGTTATTGCCATAGAATATGATCCAAACCGTTCAGCAAGACTTGCTTTGATCCAGTATGAAGATGACGAGAAAGCATATATATTAGCAGCGGCTGGCATGAAAGAAGGTAGCCGCGTGATATCCTCTCTTGAAAAGATTGAAATAAAGCTGGGAAATAGAATGCCTTTGGAATTTATTCAGCCAGGTACTATGGTATATAATGTTGAGCTTCAACCTGGTAAAGGCGGAGTGATGGCCAGGTCAGCTGGATCAGGAGTGGCTATCCAAGCTGTTGAGGGTAAGTTTGCTCAATTAAAAATGCCTTCAACTGAAATTCGTTTAGTTAAAAAAGAATGTACAGCTAGCATAGGCCAGGTTTCTAATGCAGAGCACATGTTAATGCGTATTGGTAAAGCGGGTCGCAACAGAAGAAAAGGTATTCGGCCAACAGTTAGGGGTAAAGTAATGAATCCATGCGATCATCCACATGGTGGCGGTGAAGGTAGACAACCGATTGGCTTAAAGTATCCGAAAACTCCATGGGGAAAACATGCTTTGGGAGTTAAAACCAGAAAAAAGAAAAAATGGTCAAACAAGATGATAATTCAAAGAAGAAAAAAGAAGCGTAAATAATTAACACATTTTTATGTCTAGATCACTTAAAAAAGGTCCATATGTTGATTACAGACTGCTAAAAAAGCTTGAAGCTTTAAAGCAAGGCGACAAGACAGTAATTAAAACATGGTCGCGAGATTGTACAATTACACCTGAGATGGTGGGGTTTACTTTTGGAGTACATAATGGTAAAACTCATCTACCCGTACTTGCAGTTGAGAATATGGTAGGACATAAACTTGGAGAATTTTCCCCAACTAAGAAATTTGTACGACATGGTGGTAGAATACAAAAAGAACAGGAAAAAGCCAGTAAATAAGTAATTAAAATATTATGCAAGTACGCGCAAAATTAAGTTATCTTCGACAAGCCCCGAGAAAAGTCAGGTTGGTTTGTGATACTTTGCGTGGTTTGGACGCTGGAGTCGCTGAAAATAAATTAGATGCGATGAGTAAAGCGGCGGCATTGCCTGTACTTAAATTATTGAAGTCAGCTGTGGCTAATGCGGAGAACAATGACAAACTTAAAAAAGATAATTTATTGATTAAAGAAATCAGAGTGGATCAGGGCCCATCGCTTAAAAGATGGCGCGCACGCGCTTTTGGCAGAGCAGCTGGCATTACGAAGAAGTCTTCTCATGTTATAATAATACTAGAGGAAAAGGTACCAACAGTTAAGAAAAAGAAAGAAAAGAAGAAGGAAGAAGTAGCTACTAAGGTAGTTAAATCAATAGAAGAAGCTAAGCAGTATGAAAAACAGGAACAACAAGAGGAAAAACCTGGTGAAGAAGGAAAAGAAAAAGAAGGAGCTGGTAAGCAGGATAAAGAGGAAACAGTAGATGGTTCTCGTCAATCCAAGGATCGTCATAAGCAACATGTAGATAAGTCACGCCAGAAGAAAGAGAAAAGTGGATGGAAATCACGAGTATTTAGACGTAAGTCAGATTAATAATTTTTTAAAGTCTATGGGACAAAAAGTTAATCCAAGAATATTTAGAATGGGAATAGCCACCAGTTGGAGTGGTAAGTGGTTTGCTAGTGGTAAAAAATATATTGAATATTTGGAACAAGACGAAAAGATTCGTAAGCTTTTAAAGGTGAAGCTGAGAGATTCAGGATTGGATAAAATAGAGATAGAGCGCAGCGCTGATTCAATTAATATTATAATCCATTCATCTCGTCCAGGAGTAGTTATCGGTAAAGGCGGATCAGGAATTGATGAACTTAAGAAAAATATAGCTAAGAATATAATTAAAGATAAAACCAAGAAAGTTGAGGTCAATATTAAGGAAGTTAGCAGACCTAACTTGTCAGCTAACATTGTGGCGGTTAATGTGGCAATTGAGCTTGAAAGAAGAGTGCCATACAGAAGAGCTATGAAGAGAAATATTGAACAAGTAATGAAAGCTGGAGCCAAGGGTGTTAAGATCGTTTGTGCTGGAAGATTAGGTGGTGTGGAGATTGCTAGAACAGAAACTCTATATGAAGGTAAGATTCCTTTACATACCCTGAGAGCTGATATTGATTATTCGCGAACGGTGTCACGTACGACTTACGGAGCTGTCGGAGTAAAGACTTGGATCTATAAAGGGGAAGTATTTGAAAGAAAAGACGAGAAGACAAATTAATTTAATTTGTGTTTGTATTTGTGTCTGTTTAACAAAATAGGCGCAAAAGGAAACATGAAAGATAATTTCAAATTATGTTAGCACCAAAAAAAATGAAACATACGAAGTGGCAAAAACGGGCTGGTGGATCGGGTCGGGTGGCTTCGCGTAGTATAAAAGTAAGTTTTGGCACGGGTGGCATGAAAGCAATGAGTGCGGGTTGGGTTAATTCACGAGAAATAGAAGCAGTACGTAGGGTGCTTGTTCGGTTTATTCGAAAGGGTGGTAGAATTTGGATTCGTGTTTTTCCATATAAGTCAGTAACAGCTAAAGGGGGAGAAGTTGGCATGGGTAAGGGTAAAGGTACGGTGGATCATTATGTAGCTCCAGTTTTGCCTGGTCAAGTGCTTTTTGAAATGGATGGGATTGAAGAAGAGAAGATAAAAGAAGCTATGAAATTGGGAGGATATAAGTTGAGGGTTAAGACAAAATTTGTTAAAAAATAATTTTTATGAAAATTAAGGAACTTAGAGTTAAAAATGAAACAGAATTGAAGCGGCTTTTGGTTGAAACGCAAGAGAAAGTACGAGTAATGAGATTTAAAGTAGCACAAAGGCAGTTAAAGAAAGTACATGAGGTTAAAAATGTTAAGCGAGACATTGCTCGCATTTTATTGGTCTTAAAGGAAAAATTGACGAGCGTTAAAGAAAATAATTCTTAAAAAATATATGGCTCAAGATAAAAAAGAACAAATCAAGGAAGAAAAGGAAGTTAAGAAGATTAAGCGTGCTTTTACGGGCATGGCGGTTTCTGATAAGATGGATAAAACCGTAGTGGTGGCAGTTGAGTCAACTAAAATACATCCTAAGTATAAGAAAAGATATAAGGTGACTAAAAGATATAAGGTGCATGATGAACAGAGCGTATATAAGGTGGGCGATAAGATAAAGTTTTTTGAATGTCGTCCAATTAGTAAGGAAAAGAGATGGAGAGTGTCTTATGAGAAGAAGCAGGATAAATAATTATTAAATTTTATGGTACAAGAAAGATCCATGTTAAAAGTAGCTGATAATTCTGGAGCAAAACGCTTGCAGGTTATTAGGGTGCTTGGCGGATACAAAAAAAGGTTCGCCGGAGTTGGTGATATTGTGACAGTTGCCATAAAAGAGGCTGAGCCACACACGCAGGTTAAAAAAGGTACAGTGGCCCATGCTGTAATTGTGCGTACGCGCAAAGAAACTCGAAGACCATCTGGCATGTATGTCCGTTTTGATGAAAATGCAGCAGTATTAGTAGACCGTAAATCAAAAGAAATCAAGGGAACCAGAATTTTTGGCCCAGTGGCTAGAGAGCTTCGTGCGGCTGGATTTAATAAAATTGTTTCATTGGCACCAGAGGTGCTTTAACATCAACCAATATGCGAATTAGAAAAGGTGATACAGTAAAAATACTTCAAGGTAAAGATCGCGGTAAAAGCGGTAAGGTTTTGAATGTGTTGTATGTTAAGGGGAAAATAGCAGTTGAGGGGTTAAATTTAAAATATAAGCATGTGCGGCCTAAACGTTCTGGGGAAAAGGGCCAGAGAATAATGTTTCCATCATTGCTTGATATTTCAAATGTTATTTTAGTATGTCCTAAATGCGGTAAAACAACTCGTATGGGGATTAAAGTGGCTCAGAAAAGATCAGAAACTTCCAGGGACAGGAGACAAAGAGTGTGTAAAAAATGCAAAGCAACTATTGCTTAAATATTATGAATATATTGAAGGAAAAATACATAAAAGAAGCCATGCCTAAGATGAAGGAAAAATTTGGGTATAAGAACAATATGGCTGTGCCGAAACTTGAAAAGGCCGTTTTAAACGTGGGCATACCTGCACAAAAGAGCGACAAGCAGTTTCAGGAATTAATTTTAAAAACTTTATCTAGAGTTACTGGGCAGAGAGCTGTTACAACAAAGGCAAGAAAATCAATCTCATCTTTTAAGGTAAGAGAGGGTAGCGTGATTGGTGCTAAAGTTACTTTGCGTGAAGAAAAAATGTATAGTTTTTTAAATAAACTGATTGATTTGACTTTACCAAATGTACGTGATTTTCGAGGAATACCTGAAAAAAGCGTGGATCGAGGTGGTAATTTGACATTAGGCGTTAAAGAACATATAGTTTTTCCTGAGATCAGTACAGATGAGGTGGAAAATTTACACGGTCTTGAGGTGAGTGTGACTACAACAGCCAAGACTCGCGAAGAAGGATCTGAATTGTTTAGATTGCTCGGTTTTCCATTCAGTAAAAATTAATTAATTTATTTATGGCTGATAAAGCAAAAATTGAGAAAAGCAAAAAGAAACCTTTATTTAGTACAAGGGTAGTTCGACGTTGCTTTAGATGCGGTAGGAATCGTGGTTTTATACGCAAATTCGGAATATGTAGAATTTGTTTTCGCGAATTGGCCTCTAAGGGTGATTTGCCCGGAGTTAAAAAATCCAGTTGGTAATTTATATTTAATATACTTTTATGCACACAGATCCAATAGCAGATATGTTAACTAGAATAAGGAATGCCCAGGCGGTAAATAAGACTGAGGTGGTTTTGCCATACTCAAAATTGAAAATGGCAGTACTTGGGTTGCTTTTGAAAGAAGGTTGGGTAGACAAGGTGGAAAAGGTTGCACCGAGCGATAGTAAAACAGCGAGTAAGAATGATACTTTGTCTCGTTTCGATGCTCTCAAAGTAAAGATTAAGTATGAAGATGTTGGTATACCCAAAATTAGATCTATAAAGAGAATTAGTAAACCTGGAAGAAGAGTTTATGTTGACAAGGATAATATACCGGTCGTGTTAAACAGTTTGGGTATAGCAGTTATTTCAACTTCTCAAGGATTAATGACTGATGATCAGGCCAGAGAAAAGAAAGTTGGCGGTGAAATTATATGTGAGATCTATTAATTTATATATTATGTCAAGAGTAGGAAAAAAACCAATA
Source organism: uncultured Gammaproteobacteria bacterium (assembly GCA_964573135.1). GTDB lineage: Bacteria > Patescibacteriota > Patescibacteriia > UBA2196 > GWA2-42-15 > CAZNIO01. The sequence continues at coordinate 108,598 of CAZNIO010000001.1, read as the reverse complement.
GAAATACCACAGGGCGTAACTTTGAAAGTTGAAGGGCAAAAGGTATCTGCCAAAGGATCCAAAGGTGAACTTGAATACCAAGTACATCCGAGTGTTTTGGTTGAGCAAAAAGAGAATGAGGTATTACTTTCCATTAAAGATATTGAAGATAAAAAGGAAAAAGAGCTGTGGGGAACTAATAGACAGATGGTGAATAATATAATTGAAGGAGTAAACAATGGGTATAGCCGAGTGCTTGAAATCAATGGTGTTGGGTATAAGGCAGAGTTGAAAGGAACTACCTTGGTATTGCATGTAGGTTATTCACATGCAGTTGAATTTGCATTGCCTGATGGAGTTACAGTCAAAGTGGAGAAAAATGTTATCACAATTGAGGGAATAGATAAACAGTTGGTTGGTGAAACGGCTGCACGTATTCGGAAAGTCAAAAAACCAGAGCCATATAAGGGGAAGGGTATTAAATATATGGAAGAAGTAATTAGACGAAAAGCTGGTAAACAGGTTAAAGGAGCTGACGCTTAAATAGCTGGCTGATTTTTGAAATTTTTTCAAAAACTAGCAAGTTATATAAAATAATATGGAGAGTATAAGAAGTTATAAATCTTCCTTGTATTGCTGGATAATACTTACAATTTTTATTGGTGGAACCATGGTTTTTATGGTTAATTTCTATCAAAAAGCAGTTGATGAGATTAGCGGGGGCCTAGTGGTGAATGTTACTTTAGATGATATAGAATAAATATTTGATTTAATAAATTTTATGAACGATAAGAATAAAAATAAACTAGAAGCTAAAAAGCGCAGACAGAAAAGAGTCAGGGCTCGAGTTTTTGGTACTAAAAAAATTCCTAGGTTGCGCGTAACTAAAAGTTTAATTCATATTTATTTACAGTTGATAGATGATGATACCAGTAAAACGTTGGTCTCTGTTCATAGCAAGCAGGTCAAGGAAAAGGTGGGCAGAATGGAGATTGCACAAAAGGCAGGTGAGATGTTGGGAAAGAAAGCAGTTGAAAAGAAAATTACTGAATGTGTATTTGATCGAGGGGGAAGTAAATATCATGGACGTGTAAAAGCAGCGGCTGAAGGGGCTCGCAAAGGAGGCTTAAAATTTTAATTAACAAATTTATGGCAGACGAAAGACAAAAAAAAGGTAGAGGCAGAGATAACCGCCGTAGCGGTAGACAGAAAGAACCCCAAGAGTTTGAGCAACGTTTGGTTGATTTAGCGCGCGTGACGAGAGTTACACGTGGTGGTAAGCGCTTGAGTTTTCGAGCGTGTATTGTACTTGGCGACCAAAAAGGCAGAGTGGGTTATGGAGTGGCTAAGGGCAAAGATGTGACAATCGCTATTAACAAGGCAGTTAATCAAGCCAAGAAAAGATTAATAACTCCAAAGATGGTAGAAGGAACAATTACACATGAACTTAAAGTAAAATTTAAAGCAGCTGTAGTAAAAATGTTGCCAGCTAAAAAAGGTAGAGGTATTATTGCTGGTGGAGCAGTTAGGGCAGTCTTTGAATTGGCTGGTTATAAAGATGTGGTAGCCAAGATGATTGGCTCAAAGAATAAGATAAATAATGTTAAGGCAACATATAACGCCTTACAGAGCTTAAGATAATAAATATGTCTCTATATTTACATACAATTAAATCAGGTTCGAAAACCAAGAAAAAACGCATAGGCCGTGGCGGTAAGCGCGGTACTTATAGTGGGCGAGGCTTAAAAGGCCAAAAGGCAAGATCTGGCGGCAAGAGCGGTCTTAAAAGACGTGGTATGCGACAATTGATGGAATCTTCTCATAAATTGCGTGGTTTTAAATCAATTCATAAAAAACCAGAAATAGTTAATTTAGACGATTTAGCCAAAGTTTTTAAGGATGGCGACAAGGTATCAGCTCATGTTTTGCTTGAAAAGAAACTAGTTAGTAAAATTAGTAATGGAGTTAAAATTTTGAGTAAAGGAGAGATTAAGGTAAAATTAGAGATAAGTGGGTGCCAGTTAAGTAAAGTCGCTGAAGATAAGGTTAAAAAAGCAGGTGGCAAAATAATAGTTTAACTAACTTATGAAATTCGTAGAAAAATTAGTACGAGTATTTAAAGATAAAGATTTGCGCAAAAAGATTTTTTTTGTGTTGGGTCTTTTAATTATTTTTAGAATTGCAGCTCATATTCCAGTGCCTGGAGTAGATGTAGTTGCTTTGCGTAACTTTTTTGCAGATAATCAAATTTTAGGGCTATTGAATATTTTTTCTGGTGGTGGCATGACTAATTTTTCTTTGGTAGCACTTGGAATTGGCCCATACATTACAGCTTCTATTATATTCCAGCTATTAACTATGATTGTGCCGCGTTTGGAAGAAATGTCTAAAGAAGGGGAAGCTGGTCAGAAGAAAATTAATCAATATACTCGACTTTTAACAGTACCTCTAGCTTTTTTACAGGGCTATAGCATGATTAAACTTTTACAGCAATCGCAGCGTGGTATTATAGGGGATATTTCAGCTTTTGATTATTTAACTACGGTAGTCATTTTAGCTGGTGGAACCATATTTTTAATGTGGTTGGGTGAATTAATTTCTGAAAAGAAGATTGGTAATGGTGTTTCTCTTATAATCTTTGCGGGTATTGTGTCCAGTATCCCTGGATCTTTACAGAGAACCTTTGTAACTTTTGATCCTTCACAGCTTTTAAGTCTTGTGGTATTTCTAGTGATTGGGGTGGCGACGGTGGCTGGGGTGGTATATATTACTGAGGGTCAGAGAAATGTGCCGGTATCATATGCCAAACGGGTGCGTGGTATCCGTATGTATGGTGGATTTGATTCACATTTACCAATGCGTGTTAATCAGGCTGGTATGATTCCCATCATTTTTGCAATATCTTTAATCATGTTCCCGCCATTAATAGCACAGTTGGCTATGCGGGCTGACAGTCAATTTATTCAAAGTACAGCTAGTTTTATAGTTGATCTTTTCCAAAACCAGATATTTTATGGAGTTTTGTATTTTATATTAGTAGTAGCTTTTACCTACTTCTACACTGCTATTATATTCCATCCTCAGCAAATTGCGGACAATTTGCAAAAGCAGGGCGGTTTTGTACCAGGCATGAGGCCAGGTAGACAAACTGCAGAATATTTAGGCAGAACTTCAAATAGAATTATGTTAGCTGGAGCATTGTCTCTTGGTATTGTGGCAGTCTTACCATTGATTGTGGGGCCATTAACTGGAGTGAAAAGCATGGCCATATCAGGTGCTTCACTTTTAATTGTGGTATCTGTGGTTATTGAAACAGTTAAACAAATTGATGCGCAGTTGGTGATGCGGGATTATGATGGATTTTAAGTAGATTTACTTAGTTTGTGTTTACCTAATTTTGGCTATAACTAGCCATTTTTTTGATTTTTATTGTTAAATCGTATCATTTATGATACAATTAGAGAGTAAAAATGATACAATTAAATATAATTATTTTTTGCTAATTTTGGCCATTTTTTTATTTTATTGTATAAAATTATTGTTTTAATTGTTGAAAAATGTTACAATTATAGTGTAAAAATGATACAATTATATGAATATTAATTTAAAACAGTTGGACGAAAGACAAGATAAAATTTTAAATTTTATCGATAAAAGTGACCAGGCTTCTATCTCACAAATCTTGGATGATTTTTTAGGCGCACAAAAGCAAATATCTAGGATTACTTTAAATAGGGATTTAAAGAAATTACTTGAACTGGATTTAATAGCAAGAAAAGGAAGTGGTAGAAGTGTAGTTTATGAGTTATCTGCGCATTATAACTTGTTAAAGCCGATTGATGCAGAAAAATATTTTAAGCAAGAATTTGATAAAAGAACTATTCACGAAAAATTTAATTTTGACATATTTAATGATATGTCGGAAGTTTTTAGTAATGATGAAGCTGGGTATTTAGATAAATTGAATCAAGCTTATCTAAAAAATAAATCTAAACTTTCTTTTGCACTGCTTAAAAAAGAGTTTGAAAGATTAACAATAGAGTTAAGTTGGAAATCATCACAAATTGAGGGGAACACTTATACTTTACTTGAGACGGAAGAATTAATTAAGGAAAATATTCCAGTCGTGGGTCACACAGAGGATGAGGCAACGATGATTTTAAACCACAAAAAAACCCTAGATTATATTAGAAATAATGTAGAAGAATTTAAAAATATATCTATTGCAAAAATAGAGAATATACATTTTTTGCTTATTCAAGATTTGAAAATTAAAAGAAATTTAAGAAAAAGGGTGGTCCGAATTACTGGTACAAACTATATGCCACTAGATAATGAGTTTCAAATTAAAGAAGCTTTGGACAGGGCTTGTAAGCTAATAAATAAAGAGGAGAATCTTTTTGTTAAAGCTTTGGTACTTATGCTTCTAATCGCATACATTCAGCCCTTTGAAGATGGTAACAAGAGAACAAGCCGCTTGATGGGCAATGCAGTTTTGCTAGCCCATGATATTTGCCCATTATCTTATAGAAGTGTGAAAGATAGCGAATATAAAAAGGCGGTACTTCTTTTTTATGAACAAAATAATATTAGCTATTTTAAACAGTTATTTATTGAGCAATTTAAATTTGCAGTAAATAACTATTTTGGAGCTTAAATATATGGGATTATTAGGTAACTGGTTTGCCTCTGCACATAGTAGCGGCAGATCTAAAAAAATATCATTCAAGGACAAAAGCAAGTTAAATAGGCGAGACGTGCATGATTTGGTATGGAGTATCTCAAGTTTAGATACCAAAGAAAAGAAATTAGTGGAGGATGAGTTATTGAAAGAGTTATCTGGTGGTGGAGTAGAGAAATGGGAGTATAAGGAAGTGATTAGACAGTTGTCTTTGAAGAGGGTAGAATTTGGATTATCTGAAGTCGATATTTCTAATTTACGTAAAGTACTTTATTGATTTTAATAAATTTTATGGAACATAAAATATTAATTGTAGGACCGCAAGGTTCTGGTAAGGGAACTCAGGCACAGGTTTTATCTAAGAAATTTGATTTACCAATTTTTTCAACTGGTAATATTTTAAGGTATAAAATCGAATCGGGAGATGAAACGGGTAAGAAAGTGGAGGGATTGATGAATGATGGGATTTTGGTACCAGATGATTTAGTTAATGAGATTATAGCTGAAAAAATTGAGAAAGATGGTGGACGAGGATACATCCTTGATGGTTATCCGCGTAATTTAATGCAGACAAGATTTTTAGCTGATAAGGATGAATTAACTCATGTTTTGGAGGTTGATATCTCAGATAAGGAAGCCTTGCGTAGAATCACTGGCAGAAGAACTTGCCCTAAATGCCAGATTGTATATCATTTAGACTATAACCCGCCTAAAGAGCAGGGTAAATGTGATAAGTGTGGTGTGGAATTAATAGTTAGAGATGATGAGAAAAGAGAGACGGTGGAGAAGCGTTTAGCGACTTATTACAGTGCGACTAAGCCTATTATCGAGTATTATAAGGAGAAGGGGATTCATCATTTAATTGACGGAGAACAATCGATTGAAAATGTGTCTAAAGATATATTAAAAGTTTTAAAGAAATAAATATATGAAATTAAAAATCAACCAAGCAAAAAAATTACTAGTTGATGTTTTAATTAGAGAAGGACTGAAGAAAGATAATGCTAAGATAATCATGGAAGATTATATTGAAGGTGAATTTTTAGGCAAGCCGTCACATGGTCTTTTGGCTTTTCCGAGTATTGTTGAAAGAGTCAAGACTATTAAGGGCAAGGGAAAGGTAGTGAAAAATACTGGTAGCTATGCTTTCATCAATGGCCAGGGTAATTTTGGTCAGATTATTGCAGTTAAGGCGCGTGAACTGGTAATTAAGAAAGCTAAGAAAAGCGGTATTGCAATGGTGGGAATGAATAACATATTACCGTTTTTACGGCCAGGAAGCCAGGCAGAAAAAATTGCAGATAAAAATTTAATTGCCCTTGTTTTTATAAACGGAGGCAAGGCGATGGTGGCTCCGGCTGGCGGCATTGACCCAGTGACTGGCACCAATCCTATGGGTATTGGTATCCCGACTACTGGCCAGTCAGTAGTAGCTGATATGGCAACTTCCAATAGGGCATGGGGTGAAGTTAGATTAGCTAAATTATTTAATCACTCTTTGCCACCTGATTCATATTTAGATAAAAAAGGAAATATTGCCCTTGATGCAGATAAGGCATATTCTGCTTTACCTTTTGGAGGGTATAAAGGATTTACTTTGAGTTTACTTTTTGAGATTTTAACCGGTTCATTGGTTAATTCGGGTATGAAAAACGAAAAGGTAAATAAGAAGTTAATGTATGACTACAGAAAATCATATCGTGGGGCATTGTTTGTGGCGATTGATCCGAGTAAATTTACGAGCTTGAAAAAATTCAAGGAAGAGAACAGCAAATTGGTTAGGGTCGTTAAAAGATCTAGAAAACTTAAAGGAGTACAAGAGATTTTTGTGGCTGGTGAGAGAGCAAGGAAAAATAAGGAGAAGGTATTAAAGAGAGGGTATTTCGAAGTTGAAGATAGTTTATATAAAACATTAATGGAATTATAATGATTAAAATAAAGAATAAGGAAGAAATAGCGGATCTTAAAGAGGGTGGCAAGAAGCTATCTAATATTTTAGATATGGTTTTGAAAGAAGCGAAGCCAGGAGTGTCAGCACAAGAGCTGGATGATATGGCTGAGGAAAAGATTAGGGAGACTGGTGGCGAGCCTGCTTTTTTGAATTTTTCTGGATATCCTGCAACGCTATGTGTATCAATCAATGAGGCAGTAGTGCACGGCATACCTTCTAAAAATCTTATTTTAAAAGAAGGGGACGTGGTTGGAGTTGATATTGGTATGAAATATAAGGGGATGTATACGGATATGGCGAAAACTGTAGGGGTAGGCAAAATATCTAAAGAAGCCAAGAAATTAATTAAAGTAACTCGAGAATCTTTTTTTAAAGGCGTTGGGATTATAAAAGAAGGGGCGAGAGTTGGGGATATTGGCGAGGCAGTACAGAAATACGTGGAGAAATATGGATATTCAGTTGTGCGTAGCTTAGCTGGGCACGGAGTGGGACATGCAGTGCATGAAGAGCCTAAAGTGCCGAATTATGGCAAGAAAGGTACAGGAGAAGTTCTTAGGGCGGGTATGGTGTTGGCTATTGAACCAATGGTATGTGAGGGGCATCATGAGCTTGAGACGCATGAAGATGGCTGGACAGCCATTACAAAAGATAGATCAGTAACTTCTCATTTTGAGAATACAATTGTAGTAACTAAAAAAGGATATGAACTTATTACCAAATGATGAACAAAATATTCCTTTGGGAATGGATATAGAGAATGTCAATGCTTTAGATCGAGAGATTTCAGGTAAAATTTTGGGTATTGATTATGGAGAAAAGAGAATGGGCTTAGCTTTAACTGATAGAGAGCAAAGGCAAGCCTTTGCTTATGATACATTGGTGGTTAGGCCTGAATTTTGGGACAGATTAAGAGAAATTTGTGAGGACGAAAACGTGGATAAGATAGTGGTGGGATTACCTCTAAATATGTCTGGTAAGTATACTAAAAAAACAGAAGAGGTCGTTTTGTTTATTGGGGTCTTGGAAGAAAATATTAAAATACCAGTAGAAACTGTGGATGAGAGATTATCCAGCGTGGAAGCTAAAAAACGCGGTGGGGGAGCAGGCATTGATGAATCTTCAGCTCAGATTATATTACAGCAGTATATAGATAAGCAAATAGAAAGTTCAAAGTAAACTTATACGTTATATGAGTTTATTAAAAGTTTTAAATAGGACGGTTTTTTTTGTTTTATTAACTATTATAGTAATTTCTTTTTTTGCCCGTGATAATTACAGAGGGATTGGGGAGTTGGATGCAGATATATTTAATGAACCTATGCAGAGTGAATTAATGGGAGAAAGGGGAACTATTTTTACTCAAGATGAGTATGAATATAGTTTGGAATATCTATATGAGTATGAGATGAGCGCTTTGATTGTGAGTAAAATGGATTACCGTTGGTTTAGTATTTCAAAGAGAGACAGTGTTTTTCCAATTGATATATGTGTGATTTGGGGAGAGAACACAAGACAAGAAGTTTTTCGTAATAAGTCCTTGCATTTTACCCAGGATTTTCGTTTTTGTAACTGGATGTATAGTGGTAGATTGGAAGTGAGAAGTGATGAGATTGCGAATGTACATTTATTGATTAATAACAAAGAAATTGAGAAAAGAGCAAATAAATTATCGGTAGGAGATCAGGTAAGGGTTAAGGGCAAGTTGGTGAATGTTAAAGCTACAAATATTGGGGAGGCAGGCAAGTATGATCCGGAGTATTTTGAGTTAAATTCAAGCACTGGTAGGGGAGATAGCGGAGCTGGGGCGTGTGAGATACTCCTGGTGGAAGATATTGAGATAATTAAAAAAGGTAATCAAATATATCATGTATTATATAGATGGGGTGGATATTTGTTGGTTCTTTTGATTATATTGAATATTATCTATATATTTGCAGATTTTAAGCATCCTTTTTATAGGAAGCAGAATAATTTGGGGAAATAAAAACAAGGTCTGAAAAAAATGTTAGTTTAGATTATTTTTTTTCGAGACCTCGTTTGTTAGCAAAACAGTTTTAATTACCTGTTGCTAACACTTGTTGCAATCGAATCCGAAAAGACTGTTACCACAATTGTACAATTAGTACCATCACCATCACCGTCTTGCACGCCAACACCTTGAATACCTACCGAGGTTCCTGTTCCGGCAGTAGTAATGGAGTAAGTGCCATTATCATTTGATGTTTTTGCAGTTAAATCAGCGATAGTAACACCTAAAAAACTGTTACCGCCGTAGCCCATGCCAGATGGTTTCGCATAATATTGCTGGGCACGGGAAGCTAACGTTAATAGGTCGCTTGTTACGGCTTCGAGATTCGCATGTGCAGCCGCTTCGGCGAACATGCTAATACCGACCATAGCAGCGATTCCTACAATGATGACGCTCAATACGATGAGTAAGAGTTGATGTGGTCCCATTTGAATTCTCCTTTGGTTAAATGGGTTATTGTATTATAAAAAATGAATTAGGTTTTATTTTTCCTTATCCTTCTCTTCTAAAATTTTTAAAAGCTCAGCCATTACAATTGGCTTCTCCAATCTTGGACATTCGTCTAAGTGCGAGTATTTACCCGCGTAATCTCGAAAATCTCTTGCCGATATAAATATGATTTTTATATCGGGATAAAGGTCTTTGACGATTGTGGCAAGAACAAACCCATTGAGGTCCGGCATGTTGATGTCTGTTATAAGAAAGTCAGGGTGACTTTCTTTGAGTTTCACTAGCGCTGCTTGCGCATTTTCCGCTACCTCCACGAGGTAGCCCTCTCTTCCCAGCCCAATGGCAAGGGAAATTTGTATGCTTTTTTGGTCGTCAACGAGCAGTATCTTTTTCATCGTTACTTTCTCCCAAGTTGTGATGATTTCTATTGGTTTTATATTTGTATTTTTTGTGTTTCTATGCTAATTTAACATAAAGATCAACATATGTCAAGTCTATTCCAAGTAATAATATTACTATTACTAATTGCAGGGTTTTCTGTAATGTTTTGGCTTTTACTTCGTAAAAAAGACAAAGATACGGGGCAAGATGACAAACTGAAAGAAATGCATGAAGAGATCTCTAATATAAAGGATGAGATGAAGGGAAGCTTGGAAAAGAATTTAGATTTTATTCAAAAACAGTCATTTCAGACTTCAAATATTGTTAAAGATGTAACTTCTAAATTAGAGAGGTTAGAGAGTACCAATAAGCAGGTAGTGGGATTTGCTGACCAATTACAGAATTTACAAGACATTTTAAAAAATCCCAAACAAAGAGGGGTGTTGGGAGAATACTATTTAGAAACAGTATTAAAGAATGTTTTGCCTCCTGCTTCATATCAAATGCAATATAAGTTTAAAGATGGGGATATAGTGGATGCCGCTATCTTTATTAAAGATAAAATTGTGCCTGTTGATTCTAAGTTTTCTTTAGAAAACTATAACCGATTAGCGCAAGAGAAAGATGAAGGCAGAAGAAAGGAATTAGAGAAGAGGTTTAAGGCTGATTTGAAAATGAGAATTGATGAAACTTCTAAATATATTAGACCCAAAGAAGATACCATGGATTTTGCTTTTATGTTTATTCCAGCAGAAGGCATATACTATGATCTATTAGTTTCTCAGGTTGGGTCAAATAAAGTTAATACTAGGGATATTATAGAATACGCATTTAAGGATAAGCGCGTGATAATTGTGTCACCAACTTCATTTTTTGCCTATTTACAAACGGTGATGCAGGGTTTGCGAGCTTTAAAGATTGAAGAAGGAGCCAAAGAGATACGCAAACAGGTTGAACAGTTGGGAAAACACTTATCATCATATGATATGTTTTTGCAGAAATTGGGGAATAATTTGGGAACTACGGTGGGTATGTATAATAAGGCGTATAAGGAATTTGGAAAAATTGATAAGGATGTGATGAAAATAACGGATGGAGAGAAAAAGATAGAGGCATTGGAGATTGATAAGCCTCAATTAGATGATTAATTTGACAGCTAGTTTAGACGGGTGTAGCGTGATATAATATATTTAGATTAATTAAGATCATGGAAAATACTATTAAAAAAGGGAAAATAAGGTTTTTGATATATGGGTATAATGGACATTATACTGGTATTGGCTATGAATTGGGCTTAGTAGAGAGTGGAAATTCCGCTAAAGAGGTCCAAGACAGGTTATTCAATGGAGCCAAAGCAATCATTGCTACATGTGACAAGGAAAAGTTGTCAAAGATGGTGCTGAACAATAGACCGCCAATGAAGTATGCATTGTTGTTTTATGCTATTCCAATTGTTTTTTCATGGTTGAATTTTATTTCTAAAGTTCGAGAGTGTTTTAGTCTTAATATGTTTGATCGGAGTGTTACTGATTTACAAATGGCTTAAGTTTTTATGCCACGATATTTGCGCAATAGAAGCACGAAGGAAATCGTGGCTTTTTTATTAGCTCATGGTTTTTTACATTCCAACACAGTTGGAGATGATGATATCTATGTAAAAAATAGTTGGCCTTATCCAGTTAAAGTAACCCAAAACAGAAAATCAACCCCAATTGGAACTATGCAATCCATAAAGCGATGGTCAGGGTATAAGAGCAAAGAATGGGTAAAGTGGTGGAAAGAAAATGGATATGGAGAATAAAGTATATTATAAAACCCCAGGAACAATTTCCTGGGGTTTTTGATATATAATATTTTTAATTAAGTTTGGGTGGAAGTTTTCTGTATTTTTTACCAACCTTGACCCTGGCTAATTCTTTTTCAATAATAGCTTGAAGACTGGCGTATTCTACATCCTCAGCCACATCTTTTTCTTTGAGCATGGTTTCAGCTCTTTTCCTGGCCTCCTCAGCACGTTCTAGATCTATTTCTTCAGCGCGTTCAGCGGTATCAGCTAAGATAACTAATTTGGAATTGGGTCTAACTTCAACAAAGCCGGATGAAACGGCTAGAGAAGTAGTGTTGCCATCTTTTTTAAGTTTTATTTCGCCTGGTTGCAAACCTGATACTAAAGGTGTATGGCGCGCTAAAACTCCTATCTGACCAGCAGTGGTAGGAATTATAGCTTCATCGTATTCGTCTTTGAGTATCACCTTTTCAGGAGTTACAATTTTAACTGAAAGTTGTTTGGCCATATTTATTTAATGTCTTTGATAGAACCTTTCATATAGAAGGATTGCTCGTTCTTTTTGTCGTGCTTACCTTCAATGATTTCTTTGAAGTCTTTAATGGTGTCTTTAACGGGAACATATTGGCCGGCGGTACCAGTAAATTGTTCAGCTACAAAGAAGGGCTGGGATAGGAATTTTTGGATTTTACGAGCACGAGATACAGTCAGCTTATCTTCATCGGATAATTCTTCCATGCCTAGAATTGCAATAATATCCTGTAAATCTTTGTATCTTTGTAAAATTCTTTGTACTTCACGAGCTACGTCATAGTGTTCTTGGCCGACAATATTTGGGTCAAGAATAGTTGAGCTTGAGTCTAATGGATCAACGGCTGGGTAAATGCCAAGTTCTGCTAAAGAACGTGATAGAACGACAGTTGAGTCTAGGTGAGCAAAAGTGGTAGCCGGGGCTGGATCAGTTAGATCGTCAGCTGGTACATAAACGGCTTGAACTGAGGTAATTGACCCTTTATCAGTTGAAGTGATACGTTCTTGTAATTCACCCATTTCAGTGGCCAGAGTTGGCTGATAGCCAACGGCTGAAGGCATACGACCAAGTAGTGCTGAGACTTCAGAACCGGCTTGAGTGAAACGGAAAATATTGTCGATAAATAGGAGTAAATCCTTATTCTCTTCATCGCGGAAGTATTCAGCCATAGCAAGAGCAGTTAGAGCAACTCTGGCACGAGCGCCTGGGGGTTCATTCATCTGGCCAAAAACTAAGGCGGTTTTATCTAATACCCCAGCATCTTTCATTTCGCGGTAAAGATCATTACCTTCACGAGTTCTTTCACCAACGCCGGCAAACATGGAGTAACCGCCGTGTTCTGAAGCAATGTTTCGAATAAGTTCTTGAATAACTACAGTTTTACCCACACCGGCTCCGCCAAAAAGTCCGATTTTACCACCTTTGAGGAAAGGACAGATAAGGTCAACGACCTTAATGCCAGTTTCAAGAACTTCTGATTTAGTGGATTGTTCGACGAATTTAGGAGAGGGTCGATGAATAGGGTATCTTTTTTTAGTTTTTACTTGGGGCTGATTATCAATGGGTTGACCAACTACATCAAACATGCGTCCCAATGTTTCTTCGCCAACGGGGACTGAGATGGATTGATTGAGAGAAGTTACATTATCGCCGCGTTTAAGGCCGTCTGTTGAGCTCATAGCGACTGTTCTAACCTCCTTTAGTCCTAAGTGCTGTTGAACTTCAAGAATGAGTTTCTGGCCGTTGATTTCGGTTTCAAGAGCATGATGAATTTCAGGCAAGTTACCCTTAAAATTGACGTCAACCACAACGCCGATTATTTGACTGACTTGGCCGATAGAATCTTTCGACATAATTTTATTATTAATTTACTTTATATATATTATTAATTTATCCAAGGGCGGCTGCGCCGGCTGAGATTTCTGCAATTTCTTGGGTAATGCTGGCTTGTCTGGCTTGATTAAAAGCAAGAGTTAGCTCGTCGATCATTTCCTCGGCTGCATCTGAGGCATTACGCATGGCTAGCATGCGGGCTGAGTGTTCTGAAGCGATGGACTCAAGTAAGGCTTGGTAGATTTGAACTTCTGTTAAACGGGGTAAAACTTCATCTAAAATAGCTTCTTCACTGGGTTCGAATAGGTAGAGAGCCATATTTTTAATGCGCATGTCTTTTTCTTCAATTTCACCTTGCTTGCCTAAGCCTTGAATCATTTGTTTGATGTTTTTTTGACTGATGGGTAATAGGTTTCTGATCTCTGTTACATAGTTAATTGAGGAGATAAAATTGGTAAAGATGAGAATTGTTTGATCATAGCTTTTTTTCTCAAATTCTTGAATGGCCATTTTAGAAAGTGCGCGGATTTCATCAACTTTTAGATTATCTGAGAAATGAATAAAACTGGCGATAATTGGTTTGTCTGTTCTTTTAGCTAGTTTTTCGGCTTTTTTACCGACGGTTATAAAATCAATGGATTTGTCTTGGTTATTTTTAATAAATTGGTTGACTTGTTTGCCAATATTGGCATTAAAGCTACCGCATAATCCTTTATTGGAGGCGACCACGATTGCCAGTATCTTCTTATTTTTACGTTTATCCAGTAAAGGGTGTCTGATGGTTTGTTCGTGTGAAATATGAACCAAAAGTTCCAAAGCTAATTCTGCATAAGTTCTGGTACCCAAAGCATTCTCAGTAGCGCGTCTCATTTTGGCAGCCGAAACCATCTCCATAGCTTTGGTAATTTTGCCGGTGTTTTTAACTGACTGTATGCGGTTTTTGATGGCTTTAGTGTTAACGGGCATAAGGATTGACTTATATTAGTAAAAGATGTAAGCTTTTATTCAAAAGGAGGGCATAAAAATAAATGTATTAACTTAAAACGGAGGAAAACCAATGATATGCGAGATATGCAAGGGACAGGTAGATGTTCCGCGGAGAATATTAGATGAGGCGATCTTGAGAGTGAAATCGGTTGGTGACCTGTTGGTGACATGTGGCGTGGGTGTCGATAGTGCTTGTCAAATAGCTGATGAACGAATAGCAGATATGGGGTTCAGTCGCTTGGCGACTGATAAGTCATATAATTTATATGGGAAAGGGATACGGTGATGATCTCTCATGGTCAAATTACTCTTTGTGTTTTTGTTTATAGCACAAAGAGTTTTTTTATTTTGTTTTTTTAAATTCTTCGATGGCTGTTTTGAGTTCTTTTTCAATTTTTTCATCCCAATCTTTTTCTAGGGCTTGAAGAATTTTCTTTTTGCTGGCCTGCATAAAGCCATAGAACTTTTGTTCCCATTGGTTAATTTCTTCAACTGGTACATCATCTAGATAGCCATTGTTAATGGCATAGATGATAGCTACTTGACTGGAAACTGGAATGGGTGAGTATTGAGGCTGTTTCATGAGTTCGGTAATTCTGGCTCCTCTATCTAATTGTTTTTTGGTTTCAGGATCTAAATCTGAGGCAAATTGAGCAAAAGCTTCTAATTCTCTGTATTGAGCCATGTCTAATTTTAATTTACCGGCATTTTTTTTCATTGATTTAAGCTGGGCTGCGCCGCCTACGCGAGAAACTGAAATCCCAATATTTAAAGCAGGTCGAATGCCTTTATAGAATAAATTGGATTCAAGGAAAATTTGACCGTCAGTAATGGAAATAACATTGGTTGGAATATATGCTGAAACATCGCCGGCTTGAGTTTCAATGATAGGCAGAGCGGTGATAGATCCACCACCGGCCTCATCGTTTCTGCGACAAGCGCGTTCAAGTAGGCGAGAGTGGAGGTAAAAAATGTCACCAGGATAAGCTTCACGTCCTGGGGGTCGTTTAAGTAGAAGCGAAATTTCACGATATGCCCAAGCGTGCTTGGACAGATCATCATAAACGATGAGGACATCCTTCTTTTGATCCATGAAGAATTCTCCTAAAGTAACGCCTGAATATGGAGCTAGATATGATAATGAAGCGGGGTCTGAAGCGCCGGCCATAACTATAGTGGTATAGTCCATGGCGCCTGTTTCTTTTAGCTTATCTACAATTTTAGCTATTTTAGATTTTTTTTGACCGATGGCTACATAAATACAGATCATATCTCCTCCTTTTTGATTGATGATAGTATCAATGGCGATAGCAGTCTTACCGGTTTGTCGGTCACCAATAATGAGTTCTCTTTGTCCACGACCAATGGGGATCATGGAATCAATGGCTTTGAGACCGGTTTGAACGGGCTCGGAAACTGGTTCGCGGCTCATAACGCCAGGAGCAATTTTGTCGATGGGATAGTATTTGTCGCTTTTAATGGCTTTTAGTCCGTCTAGCGGGTTGCCTAAGGGGTCAATAACACGGCCGATAAGGTCATTGGATACGGGGATAGAGAGAACTCTGCCAGTACGTTTGACTGAGTCGCCTTCTTTAATGTGTTGATAGTCACCCAAAAGCATAGCACCCACGGTTTCTTCCTCTAGATTAAGAGCAACACCCATGGTTTTACCTGGGAATTCAAGCATCTCTGAGGCCTGACAGTTTTTAAGGCCATTCATGCGAGCGATGGCATCACCAATTTCAATAACACTACCAACTTCACTGGTTTCGATTTTGGTTTCGAAATTGGCAATCTGTTTTTTTAGGGAGTCTATAATATTATTTGTGGGCATATTTTTTGATTATTTTTAATATCCTTTTCCTCTGTGAAAAATTTTGTAAATTGATATCTCTTTTTTCTTTTCATCAATAGTGTATAAAATTCTGTATGGCCATATTTTATAGCGGTAGCCGCTTAAAGGCTTGTGCAATTTTTTAATTTTAGGATTAAAAACGAACGGATTATTTTTAATAATTTGAATGGCGTTATCAATTTTTTGAAGGATCTGGTCCGGTATTTTATCTAGGCTTTTTTCCGCTTTTTTATCTAAAATTATTTTATACATATTTTTAAGACAATCTACCTTCTTTTTGTAATTTTTTTCTTACTTTTTCCCAGGGCACCATATCTGCTGCGGAGCTATTTTCAACTGCTTTTGCTAATTCCAACCCATCTAAATAATCTTCATATACTTCCATTAGTTCCTCGTAAATTTTTGGTTTTAGTAAAACACCAACTTTTTCGTTGCGATTAAGCACCAGGGTGGGTGAGTCTTGCTCAGTCATGTCTGCAAAAATATTTTTTGTTTTTTTTTGCAGATCACTGACAGAAACAGTACGTGGCAAGAATCCCGTTTGTAAAATTTTTGTATTCATGTATTTTATACTTAGTTTATTATATATTTAAGTATATAATATATTATATACTTAAATATGTCAAACTTGGATTGATTGTTTTAAATTTGAAAGTTGTGTTTTGACGCTAGCGTCGTAAATCATACCATTGTATTTGGCGATAAAGCCACCTTGGATATCCTTGTTTTCTTGGGTATTGACTGTGACTTGATTGGCTGCGCCAACTAATTTCTGTATACGTTGTATTATATTTTGACTCAAGGGTTGAGCGCTATGAATATGTAATTGCTCCAAGTCTGATTTATTTTTATCAATAATTTCTAAATGTTTTATTATATTAGATAATTGATTGAGTAAATTTTTTTCTTTACAAAAAATTAGAAAATCTTTGATAATTTCTTCTTGTTTAGTGGGATTTTCTTTGATAAGTTCTACTAGGGATTTGGCTAATTGTTTTGAGCTATAGAACATAATTAGGAAACTAATTTTTTAATTAAAGCTTCGTTCTTATCTTTATCTAACTTTTCTTTAAGAATTTTGGAAGAAATTTCAACTGCTAATTCAACTGTTTCTTCTTTAACTTGTGCCATCATGTTTTCTTTTTCTTTAATGATAACATTTTTGGCATCACTAATTATTTTTTCTGCTTTGCCCTGGGCGTCATTGGCAGCTTGATTAACTAATTCTTTACCTTGTTCTGAGGCTTTGGTTATAATTAGGTTGGCTTCACGTTTGGCTTCATTTATTTTTTTTTCATAGTTTTCCTTGGCCATGGTAATTTCTGAGGCTGCTTGAGTGGCGTCGTCTAGTCCTTTTTGTATTTTCTCGTCTCTTTCCTTTATTTTTTTAGCAATAGGGCCAAAGGCATATTTTTTTAGCAACCAGAAGATTATTAGGAAATTAACCAGGTTGGCTAAACCCATGCGCCAATCAAAACCAATTTTACCGAGAATTTCTAGGATATCCATAAATTTATATTAAGTAACCAGTAATTGGTAACCAGTAAATAGATACTGGCCACGCATCACGGGTTAAACTATAAAGAAAGCGACGAAAGCGTAAATAGCGGTTGATTCTGCCAAAGCTACACCGATAATCATTTTAGAGAAAAGACTGCCTTCCATTTCTGGATTTCTACCCATAGCTTCTAGGGCTTTACCAATAAGATAACCTTCACCAATACCAGAGCCACCCATGGCGATGGTACATATTCCTTTAGCAATAAGTCTTGCTGAATCTATTTCCATATTTTTATATAATTAATTAGTAAATGCTTTTTAGACTTTTAATTTTGCAATTCTTCTACTTTTTCTGGTTTGACAGCCATCATATAGTAGGCCACGGTTAGGGAGCCAAAAACAATGGTTTGTACTACTGCTACCAGCAAACTCATGGCTAGCCAAATTGATGGCAATCCATATGCTAGGCCTGCGAATATTACAACGGTTAAAACTTCACCAGCATACATATTGCCGAACAAACGTAGGGAAAGTGAAATGGTCTTTGCTACTTCTGATATAATATCTAATATTCCAATAAAGAAATCAATGATGGCAGTCATGCCATCGCCAAAACTTTTTTTAAATCCAAGGAATACTTCTTTGAATTTGAAGTATTTTCCTAAATGGCCAAGTAGGCCCCATTCTTTAATACTTATAACATGAGTTAGGATGACTATTCCTAGAGCCATACTGAAGGTTGTATTAAAATCATTGGTTGGTGTTCTAAATAGAGCTGTGCCTTTATATGTAATACTGGTTAAAAGAGGAATAAGACCTATTAGATTGGAAAATCCAACAAAGACAAAGATGGTTGCAATTAGTGGAAAGATAGCCTTAGCATGTTTTTTACTGCCAGTTAGCTGGCCAATAAATGAATGCATAACTTCATACATCATTTCTGTAATATGTTGGAATTTGCCGGTTGGTTTTGTTTTAAATTTTCTAATTTTAAGGAAGATTATAACAAGCAGGGCTATAATAAGCCAAATCATTATAAAGGTATTGGTAATTGGCCAGCCAAAGATATTGAATAAGATATCTGGTTGTAGGGGCGGTTTGTCAGCCGGTACTTGTAAAAACATAATTTATTTATCTAATTTCTCTTTTTCTTGTCTAATTTGATCATCAACCTTTTTAATGTGTTTATTAAATTTAACGTATTTTAATATAATAATGGCCCAAGAGAGAATGAAAGCAAGAGCTAGAAGAGGCAAGGTATATTGAAAATCGCCTTGCAGGCGAGCATCAATTTTTTTACCAATGATAAGGGCAACAAAAGCAGGGATAGCGATGATGACAGCTAATTCAAGCATAAGTATAAATGCTCGGTGGCGGTAGCCTTCTCTCATCTGATTTGCTTTTTGCTTAAACTCGCCTTCTTTTCTTACTTTTTGTTCACTTTCTGGGTTTAATATTTGAGGGTTTTCTTGTTTATCCATAAAATTTACGTGAGTGCTAAAAAGGCGGGAAGTTAATTTCCCTGTAGTTAGCTAAAACTATGTAATAAGTTAGCTAATTTTAGCTATAGATTAATTTTAAGGTGGTGCTTCTTGGTTGTCAAGGGCAGGGAAATTTAGAATGTGTTGATAAGTGTTTGATTTGATAGAAATTTCGGATTTTTGACAAATTGAATAATATACGGTATAATATTATTAATGAGCAGAGTAACGTTAAAAATTTATTTTGATACGTCGGTGCCAAGTAGTTTTTATGATACGACTGCGCCAGAGCAGACGGCAATTACAAGGTTACTTTGGGAAGACCACCTTAAGAATTTTTTTAGTTTTATTTCTCAAGCTACACTTCAGGAAGTAAAAAGAACGCAAGATATTATTAAAAGAGGCAATATAATTAAGTTAATTAATGAGTTTGAAATTTTAAAAATTAATGAGATGGTTGAGAATTTGGCAGACGAGTATTTAAAGGCTGGAATAATTCCAGTGTCATATCCGATTGATGCCTTGCATATCGCTTGTGCGACCATTCATAAGATAGATTATTTAGTGACTTGGAATATTACGCATATGGCCAATCCCGGCAGAAGGAAGAAATTAACGGAATTTAATGTTAAAAATAATTTAAGTATTCCTCAGTTGACGACACCTGAAGAAATAATAAAATCATATGAAGGAAAATAATATACAAAATGTAAATGAGAACAGAAGCGTAGTGGATAAAATACGTCGATTTAGAAATGATTTTACAAAAAGTTATATGAAGCGACATAAAAAGTTTGATATCCATCAGTTTAGTAAAGAGTTTTTAAAAGGATCAAGAGCGAAGATTACTTAAATTATAGATAGCTGGGTTAATAATGTTTTCATTAAAGTGTCATTAACACAAAAAACTACTTATAACTATGTAGTTTTTTGATTTTAATTACGTGTTTTATTTTGTTTTTCCCTAAAGTTTGCTACAATAAAGGTGTAATAAATGGGATAATATAGATTGTATTGTATTTTGGATACTTTTTAAAAATAAATATCTATTGATGTTTATAGCAAAACCACCAAAAAAAAGACTGCACCATTATATAATTCCAAGTGAGCATAATGATCACAAGCCTCATTTGGTGCGGCATAAAGCTCTACATTTCTATAGCGCTTTAATTTTGGGCATAAAGATTTTTGTTTTATGCTCTTTTTTGATTGTAGCGCCGAATGTGGCTGAATTTTCTACTGTTACAGTCAACCGAATAGTTGAGCTGACTAATAAGGCGAGGATAGAGGCAGGATCATCAATTCTTTCACATAATAGTATTTTAGATGAGTCAGCTATGATGAAGGCGAAAGACATGGTTAAGTATGGATATTTTGACCATGATTCTCCCCAAGGAGTTAATCCTTGGGAATGGTTTCGCCAAGCAGGATATAACTACACATATGCGGGTGAAAATTTAGCCATGAATTTTTCTGATGCTGAAGAAGCTATTGAAGCCTGGCTTTTGAGCCCAACACATAGAGAAAATATGTTGAATAATAACTATGATGAGATTGGCGTGGCTGTGATGGTGGGCGAAATAGAAGGCAAGCAAACTACAGTCGTAGTACAGCATTTTGGCAAGAGTTTTGTGACTTCAAATGTAGCTGAGTTTGGGCCATCGGCTGGTGAGCAGGCAACACAGGTGGCTGGAGTGACGCTTGTTGGAGGCGGAGAAGAGATTGAGGTAACTTTTCGTGATACTAAATACAGGAGCAAGGTGAGTAAGATTGTTTTTTATACAGAAAAGATTCTATTGGTATTGGCAGTGTTTATGATAATAAATTTAATTTTAACAATATTTATTCGTATAAAAGTACAGCATAAACCTATTATATTGCATTTAATTTTTGTACTTTTGCTTTTACTTCTAATGTTGGCTTTAAAACTACACTTTTTAGAAAGTGTAGCTGGAGAGGCTGTTAAGATATTATAATATGGAGAAAAAAGGTTTTACTCTAATTGAAATACTTGTAGTCATTGGTATTATTGCTCTTTTAGCAACCATAGTCATGGGTGGTAGTCATTATGCTAAAAAATATGCCAAAAAAACAAAGGCTGAAGCTGATGTAGCGACAATTGCTAAAGCAATTGATGCTTTGGCATTAGATTCTAGGCAATGGCCGGGTCATCAAACGCCATATGTGGCATGTAGTGGGTCGTGTGATAATAACGAGATTGTAAATTTGTTTTTGCCTGTGGCGGGTATAAAAAGAACTGATGGCAGTTTTCCCAATTGGAGAGGTCCATATATCCAAATTTTAACTGCGGATCCATGGGGAAATAACTATTTTTTTGATAGTGATTATGAGGTAGACGGGGTTGATAGGGCGGTAGTGGGGTCGTATGGACCAAATGGGGTGGGATTAAATCAATATGATGAGGATGATATTATTCAGATAATTAGTAGGTAATATAAAACCGTTAAAGAAAAGAGAAGGGCTTCTCTCTAACGGTTTTTTAGGGCAAGGTCACCCGGACCTACTCGGGTGATTTTATATTTGTATTTTTGTGGTGGATGAAGAACAATGAAAAGCAATTTGTTCTTCCTAAAATTGCTACCACTCCGCAGCTAATTATTATTCTAGCGGATGCGGAGTAATTTCGTGTCAGTAGGCAGGTGGCTATTAGGATGATAGCCCCTCCTATTGCACATAGTCGACAGATGGTTACTTCATTCATTTCGTTTCCTTTCTTATTTGATGTTATATTTTTTTATTATATATTTATGTGAAAAGTAGAAAACAACGTAAATTAGGCTTGTGTTCTATATATAGATTAGCAAAATGTTGCTAATTTTACAAGAATAAGACAAAGGTTTTTTTGTTTTATTTATGCGTTGTTTGCCTTATATCGGCTGTTTGGTATACTGAAAGAGCAAATAAAACCAATAAAAAAATATAAAAAAACCCCACAAAAAATATGAAAGGAGGTGAGACTATTGTTTTAATAGTTTTATTAAATCACAGTAACAGAGGATTTTAATCTTCTTAATTATGGAGGTTTCTTATGGGAAACAAAATCCCTCGTTTCTTGGCTTTAATGATTGTGATTTTAGTTTTATTGACCACATCACAAACAGTACAAACTGAAACGGTATTAAGCCATGATGGCGAAAAAGGCGTAATGGTATCGGCACAGCATGACGCAATGTCCGTCGATAATTTCAAAATTTTAGATACTAATTTAGTCAATTTATCAGAAGCTGCGTTATCCGAGATGAACAGTACAGAAACCACAATATTGATGGCTGTTATCTCTGAAGGTAAAAAAGATACAATGATGGTATCAGATTCTCTGGAAGTAATAGTCGCGGCGACTATCGCAAATCAGCCAATTGTTAGAGCTGAAAGCAATAGTGTCGATAATTTAACCATGGTGATTTCAAGTATGCGAGCACGTGCTCCATCAGTTAACATGAATTTAAATTCAGTAAACGCCAACCTGCTCATTTCTGATAATGATGTAATCCATTATAATGAAATCCATTCAAGCGTGATGTCGCATAACTCGGTTAGCCGCAGTTACAATGGATGAATTATAGACGGGATACCTCTACGGGATAGAGGTGGATAAATCGAGTTTTCCTCCGATTAAATAAAAAAACCCTTTGCAAAGATTTGTATATTTTGCAGAGGGTTTTTTAATTGTAGTTTTTAGTTATCCACAGTATTTCTTTTTCCCCTTATTATTAGCAAAAATTTCTGGGTATAAATCAATTTGCCCTTCTATATAAAGAGTGTTAAGATAATGAATACAATTTGGGTTACATTTTTAGAAACAAGATCATAAAATTTTAGAATGGAATAGGTTAGGACACAAGGAAGAGGGGATAGAGGGATCTTGTTTTTTTGTTTAGAGCAGTTTATTTATATAATAAATACGAGTAATTATGTCTCAAGCACAGAACTATATGTATATGTGGCGTTGTGCAAAATGTTTTTATCATTTTGCCAATATCGCTAAGATAGAAGGCATGCTCAAAGAAGAGAAGAAATGTCCCAAATGTAAATCTTTAAATATTCTTACATTAACCAAACAGGAGATAATATTACATTGTAAAGTGTATGACCAAGCTACGGACGGGTACCACGGTGAATTACGAGAAGTTAGTAATTATGAGGATGACAGTTATTAATTAACTTACTGAATAATTACAACTAAATAATTCATTATAGGTACAAAACGTCTGCAATATATAGACATAAACGCCTTTAGAAAAAATAATGTGAATAATTCAATAATATATGAATTATCCAGATTATTTTAGCTAAGGGTGTTTTTTAATGGCTTGGGATAGGAAATATGAATATATTTGTTATCCTAAGCCATTTATCCCGCATATGCGGGAAAATGAAAGGTCGGGGCTATTTAAGACTGTATTCCAAGATCTGGCGAATTCAGTCTTTAGAAAGAATATATTAGCTATCTTTTCAAAGATTAGAGAGATCTCACCTGTCAGTTCGTTTCTTTACGAATTGGTAGGTCGTTTCGCTCTTTGAGAGATACTTTAATATATTATATTATTAGTAAATATAAAATTTATGAAAAAATTATTTATAATGTCATTGCTTTTTGCTTTGACATTTAGTATGGTAGGTGTTCCTGCTGTCGCAGCTGGTACTCCAACTACCGTTCCGACTAGCGTTGTGCAAGGTGGTACAGGCGGCTCAGCTCCTATTATTTTGGCTAAATGGGAAACAAAAAGTGCGATAGGTTTTGATAATGGATCAGTGGCACCTGCATATATGGATGATACAGATAGAGATGATAGCACTAATCCGTTCACTCAACTAAGTCCTAGCGGATTATTTGAAAGTCGCGTTCCTTTTACAGTTTGTGCCATCGTTACAGATGGTGTAACTAACAGTAGTGGCAATCAAGATTTGGCTGGTGTTTGGGTTAACGAAGTTCATTATCCAATAGGATATGGCTTTCATCCTCATTCCACTATAGCTGATCAAATCGATGGTGGCCCCGCAACAAGCGTATTAACACCTCAGGATGTACCTTCAACTGGTTATGATCCTTCAGACACAGGTTGTTTTCAGGACGTTTTCGGTAACGAACTTGAATTGACTCAGTTGACAAAAGAAGATGGACTAGAATTATTCTGTGGTACTAGAGCTGACGGCAGTGTTAATTCTGCTAATATTAAAGATTATCATAGTGGTAATCTAACCCATTTTTATACCAATGATGAGTATAATGAAATCTGCGGAGTTACACTACCTCAGGAACAAGCATATGTTTACTGTGGGACAAGAAGCCTTTATTATGAGGATCCAGCAGGTGAATATACAATTCATGTTAAGGCTCAAAACGACAATACTTTAAAAGATGAAGTCACAAACTTAATGACTTATTTGGAATTAAAGTCTTTTGAAGTTGATTTTGATCAAGTTGGTGTTAATTATGGAATTGTTGATAACTTGAATCAATGGTATGGTCCTCATGGCGATCAAGATATGGCAACAGTTGACATGCCAACCATTAGAAATCTTGGTAATGTGCGTCTTTACATAGATGTATACCAGGATGATATGGAATTCGGCCAGCAGTCTGATTTGTCATATAATGTTGCTTATCGTGCCAGACTTGGGCACGAAGAGGCAGATTGGTGGGAATATACCCCTTATGAAACAGCCACTTTGGAAGATATTTTAGATCTATCTGAAGATGAAAAAATTGATTTCCAAATCATGATTAAACAGTGGCCTAATCTTGCTGGTTCTGGTGAAATGACTCTTTCAAGCCAAAAAGCAGAATTTAGAACATGCAGTAAGTAGTATTTGGTAATTTGAAACTTAAGGAGTGTTTTAACACTCCTTAAGAGGATTACAGCTAAGTAGTGTTTGGCTTTAGTCCTCTTAAAAGTCGTTTCAAAATTAGGAGGTTATTAATATTATTAATAAATAACAAATATGAATATAAATAAGAAAAATATAGGTAAAGCTATTGTAATACTTGGTGTATTCAGTTTAATAATGCCTTTATTTGTGTCTGCTTCTGGCATTATTTCTCAATCAATTGAGATAGAAGACGCTATGCGTGGGCAGGAAGTTGAGGAATTATTGAGTTTGGTTAATACAAGTGATTCCGAGATTGTTTTTAAGCTCAGTGCGGAAGGTGATATAGCTGATTGGGTTTCTTATAAGCAGTCAGGTGATATAGAGGGCTTAATAACTGAAATTACTGCTTTGTCCGAGGAGTGGGCTAAGGCAAGGGTATTTATAAGAATACCTGATGATACGCCGAATGGTGAATATAATGGATCTTTAGTAGCTCTTATTTCCCCATCTTCTAGTGAGGGAGATGAGGGGGAATTTGTTGTGGGTATTGCCCAAAAATTTGATCGACCAGTTAAAATAGTTGTAACTGATGAAGAGATCGTTGATTTTAAAGCGACAGTAATGCCCGAAAAATATGTTGTTAAGAAGAATACACCTTTAAAAATAAAGATGATTTACACAAATAATGGGAATATTGCCATTAGGCCAAATGCACAGGTTAAAATATTTGATTCTTCTGAAAAGGAAATTTTTAATGTTATTTATCCTTATCCTGAAATGGAAGCACCTGTTCGCCCACGTGCAACGAAGGTGATTGAGGTTGTGCGTAATACAGATGATTTAAAACAGGGTAAATATAGGGTTGAGGCTATTATTACTCTTAATGGAGAAGAGAAGCATCGCGATCAGTTTTTTTTCACACTTAATAATACGGGTTTTTGGGGCGGTATTGTGAAAGGAGCAAGCGATATGAATAGTTGGGTTTATTTAATAGCTTTAGCTGTTATCGTGAGTATTTTAGTGATAATTATTAGGATTGTAAGAGTATATATACAAAAAAACAATCCAAAGAAAAAAGTTCAAAGTGCAAATTAAACCAGAATATTTCTGGAATTATAAATTATTAAATTAAAATTAATAAAAGTACTATGTATTTATTAGCCAAAAAAAGGATATCCAAGCTCGTCACTTGTTTTTCTATTTTTATGTTGGTGTTTGGTTCTTTTTTTACTGGCGTTGCGTCTGTGCCTGTGCCAACGGCATCGGCGGTGCAACCAGTAGATGATTTGTGTGAAGTGGCAGTTGATGTGGTTTTGATTATGGATAGATCAGGGAGTATGACGGACGGGGAAGCACCAAGCAGATGCGAGTGGTACGAGTATGAGCCCCCCTCTTGTGTTCCCTATGTACAAGAAGGTGTAAGTGAGGAGTGGTGTGCTACTCAGGAAAGTGGTTTACCTTGTACTGGTTATAGCTATACCCCAGCCTCTCAGAGTAAAATTAATGCAGCTAAAGACGCAGCTAAAGCCTTTGTAAATAATATGGGCGTGAACGATCAGTCTGCTTTGGTGTCTTTTAGTGATTTTGCTTTACTTAACCAGGCGTTGAGCGGTAATCATAGTGCAACCAAGAGTGCAGTTGACAGTTTGGTGTCAGGCGGTGCGACTAATATTGGTGATGCAATAAATTTTGGTATTGGGGAATTAGTTTCTGAAAGAGCCAATCCTCAGGCGACTAAAGTGATGATTCTTTTGACTGATGGCAAGGCCAACAAGCCAAATGGTTATGGCTATGATGAGTATCCGGCTGATGTGACTTATGCTGAAAGCAAAGCAGAAGAAGCAGCTAATTTGGGTTATAAGATATTTACGATTGGGCTGGGAAGTAACGGTGATATTAATGAAGGAATGTTACAAAATATTGCCAATACTACTGGAGCTACATATCATCATGCACCTAGCGGTGATGACTTGACTGGTATTTATGAAGATATTTCACAACAAATTTGTGAGTATGGTTCAGTTTCCGGGTGTAAATACAATGATGTGAATAATAACGGAGAAATTGATCAGGATGAGCTGACGATATCAGATTGGGAAATAAATTTGAATAATGGAGTAGCAACTACTACGCAAACAACTATTGACGGATGTTACACTTTTTCTGGTTTGGAAGACGGGGATTATACAATATCTGAAACCCCACAACTAGGTTGGGCGCAGACTTATCCTCAAAGCGAAAGCTATGCAGTGACTATTGCAGGACATAATGATGTAGCAGATCAGGATTTTGCTAACTATTATCCAGAATGCGGAAATAGTATTGATGATGCAGGAGAAGAATGCGATGATGGCAATTTGGATGACGGAGATGGATGTTCTAGCCAGTGTGTGGTAGAAATAGCTGATCCAGAATGTGGAAATAATATTCAAGAAGATGGGGAAGACTGCGATGATGGAAATACAGATGATGATGACGGATGCTCAGCACAATGTATCATTGAAATATCTGATCCAGTATGCGGTAATAGCACTTTGGAGGCTGGAGAAGAATGTGATGATGGGAATTTGGATGACGGAGATGGATGTTCTAGCCAGTGTGTGATTACTTATCAATGTAATGACGGAGTTGACAATGACATAGATGGTAAAATTGATTATTCAGATGATCCAGGGTGTGATAGTGGAACAGATAATAATGAAACAGATGCCCCAGAAGGTATCCAGCCTGGGGATATAGTTATTAATGAAATAATGCAAAATCCTGGCAAGGTTTCAGATATTTATGGTGAATGGTTTGAATTATATAATAATTCGGATAAGGTTTTAGATTTACAAGGGTGTGAGATAAGTGATAACAATGGAAATTTACATATTATTGGTTCATCTTTATTGATTTCTCAGGACGGGTATATAGTTCTTGTCAGAGACGACGATACTGGAAGTAATGGTGGGGTATCTGGTGATTATAAATATACTAGCTTTGTGCTTGGCAATTTAGCTGATGAGGTAGTTTTGACCTGCAATGGCGTGGAAATTGACAGAGTAGAATACAATAGCGGATTCCCGATTCAATATCCTGGTAAATCAATGATTCTTTCAAATCCTAATTTGGATAATAACGTTGGATCCAATTGGTGTGAATCGTCATCTACTTATGGCGCAGGAGATTCAGGTACACCTGGGGCGGTAAATGACGCCTGTGGCGGTATTGATTGCGTTGAAAGTGAAGATGATCGAATGTGTGTGTCAGACGGATATGCAACAGTATATTATTCATGGAATGATCCGACATGTGGCGGAGTATATAATCAAGAAGAGCCAGATACAGATTGTAATTGTGATTATTCCCCCTGGGTAGATGGAGCATGCGTGTCTTCAACACAGCGAGAGCAAACAAGAAATAATTTAACTGAACATACATATTGTACAGATACAACTCAAAACGTAGCTGACGCCAGTTGTGGAACCGGACCCCCTATTTTACCCGGATATCTTAAGATTTGGAAATATAAAGATATGGATGGTTCAACTGAGAATCCAAATAGTGATATTTTTCCAGTTTCGGATTGGAGTTTTACGGTTGATTCTGGAGCGACTAGCTCTACAGCAACTACAACAGTTAATGGTTATGCTCTATTTAGCGTAGTACCGGGTAATCATACAGTTACTGAAGAGGTAAGAGATAATTGGTATTTATTGAATGATGAATTGCAGGGTCATTCATTTAATGTGGCAACGGATCAAACTGTAGAAGTTTCATATTATAACACAGAGTATTCAACCATTTCAGGGTATAAGCATGAGGATATGGATGGAGATTCAGAAACTGCGGGTGATAGGGTATTAAAATCTGATTGGTTGATTAATTTATTTAATTCTAGCTCGGATTCAATACCAGTGGCCACAACTACAACAGATGTGGATGGATATTATGAATTTAATGGTTTAATTCCTGGAGATTATACGGTAATTGAAGATAGTCCAACATATTGGACTGCATTATCGGCAACCTCAAGTTCATTTACCCTTATATCTGGTACAGCCACCACAACTAATTTTATAAACTACTACGATGGGCCAGAAGGATATATATTTGGCTGTAAATATGATGATGTGAATAATAATGGGGTATTGGATGATGGAGAAGAAAAGGTAGGTGGATTTGAAATGGTTTTGGAGAGAGAGGAAGAGAGCAGCTTTGTAGAAGTGGATCGGCAGAGTACTGAGAGTGATGAGCAATCTGAATATTTTGGTTGTTATAGGTTTACGGAGCTAGTTAGCGGGGATTATAAGGTGTCTGAGACAGCCCAGAATGGCTGGTCACAGACTTATCCTATAGATCCCTTATATTATGCATTTAACTTAGTAGAAGAAGTACCCACAACTACTATTGATTTCTATAACTACTATTCTGGTTATTGTGGAGATAATATAGTTAATGGAGAGGAAGAATGTGATGGTAGTGCTCCAGATGGGTATCAATGTAATTCTTCATGTATTTTAGAAGAAAAGAGTAGCGGAGGCGGTGGAGGTAGCTTTACCTCACGGCCTGATGTGGAATTGGATTTAACATATGATTTAATTAAAGAGGTAGGTGAAGTATACACCGAAACAATCGTCGTCTCGAATACGGGAAATATAATATTAACAAATGAAATATTGACCGTAGATTTACCTGAAGATAAGTTGAGTTTTGTAGGGGCTAATCCTGCTTGGACTTCCTATACGACCAGCACCCAAGTTGCTACTTGGGATATGAGCGCCCTAAGTGTGGGCAGTGACCAAATTTTTGCAATTGAAGTATTAGCAGAAAATGAAGGTGAAGCAATAACTCAAGTATCAGTAGTCTTTGATCAAGCCAATGACATGGGTTCAATGCTTGAAGATATCTTTTTTGCAGGAGTGGGCGGTGGGCCTGAGGAAGAAGAAGGCGGTACAGGTGGCGGAGAAGAAGGAGGAGCTGTGGGTGGAACAGGAACGACTGGCGGTACTCCAACAGGTGGCACTCCAGAAGAAATTGAGGTTTCTTCAGCTGCCACAACTGATGAAACTGAGAAAGAGAATGGAGAGGTAGCCGGCGATGATGATAAAAATGGAGAAGTTTTAGGGACAACTAAGTGTGACGATGGATCTTTATGGTGGATGTGGTTGCTAGTAGCTTTAGTACATGTTATAGTATTGGCTGTTTATTACTATTTCCTAGCATCTGGTGAAGATGATAAAGAAGGTGGAGCATTTGATCCAGGTGAAGAGACAGACAGTAAATTTGATAAGCCAAAAGAAAATGAAGAAAATGATAAATTTCAATTTAAGGGTAGTTGGATTTGGTGGTGGCCAGGTATACTGGGCATGGTAGTAATATTTCTAATTTTATTCTTAATTGGTAATTTATCGGCTTTGCCTTTGGCTTTAGTATTGCTGGCATATTTTGGAACCTTATTCGCAATGCATTGGCTAATGGCAGATACTTCGGATGTAGCCAGGAGGACAAGCGTGGCAGTACTCGCTACCTTGGCTCCAGTTATTACCTTAATATTTTGCCAGGGATTTAGCCCGATGGGCTGGGTAGGAGTGATTATTATATACGCCTTGTGCGCCTTGGCCTTTATATTAGGATTAACCAAGAAAGACAAGGTAGCATTTAATTTATTGATATTAAGTATTGTGGCTGTAAGTGTATTGGTCTTTGTACTTGAGTATTTAATATATTGGTGTAAGTGTTTTTAGCTAATATTAGCTAATTAATGTTAGAGCCCCGTCAATGACGGGGCTTTTTGGCTGTTACGTGGCTATTGACATTTTTTAAGAATCTGGTAATGTTGCCGTAGATGAAATGTGAGCGTGAGGAGCCCTTGTTTTGCCATGTGGTTGGTCTTGAATTAGAAAGGGCGCGGTTAAGACCTCGTTGAACAGTAATGGATAGCCCTCACGCTCGCGAAATTTGCCGAAGTTGGCATCATCTTATGTATCCTTTGTCTCACATATATACCCTCCCGTATCTGTTTGAGACAATGCCCAGATGATGCCGCTTTGGCTACTATATAATCGAAAATAACGGAGCGCGGCTAGTGTAGACGTGGCTGTAAGCAATTCGGTATTTGGTGCCGCGTTTCGTTATTAATATAAAAATAAAAAAATTCTCGGTTCCTTCGTCTTTAAGAAGACGAAATGTACAAACATAAAAAAACACCAGAACCACTCCAATTTTCTTAGCTGATCTTTACGAAAAGATCATTTGAGAAAAGGGGTGGTTTTGTTTTTGCTGACGGTAAATTATAAGGAGCTTATACGAATTTATGGATTTATTAATCTTGTTTTATTGGCTTTGTGGCTCTGATGAGACCACTGAGCCAGCGATCAGCGGGAATATGGAGTTTGCTAGTTTTAGCCTAATTTTTGGGACTTGGCTGGTATTTTAATATGAGCGAAAGCAGGGATTTGGATTATTGGAATAGCCGAGTGATAATTATTTTTAGAAGATATTGATAATTTTAACATAAAGTGTTAAAATTATTGTATAAGTTTTAACATTTTATTCTAATAGATTAAACTATAAAAATATGCTTTATCCTCGAAAAATAATAAAAGAACTTAAAAATTGGCTTTTTGAAAAAGAAATCATTATTTTAAACGGCCCCAGGCAAGTTGGCAAAACATCCCTTTTGAAATTAATAGAGGAAGAACTGATCCGTAAAAAAATTAAAAAAGAACAAATTTTTTATCTTAATCTGGAAGAAATGAAAGTGTTAGACACCTTGAATGATGATCCTGAAAATATTTTCAGATATGTTATTAAGCCAAAGGAAAAAAGTTTTTTTCTTATAGATGAAATTCAGTATTTAGACAACCCGTCTAATTTTTTAAAACACCTTTACGATAAGTACGCCGGGAAAATAAAGATTATTACTACAGGATCGTCTAGCTTGGAATTAAAAGCAAAGTTTCAGGATTCTTTAGCCGGACGCAAGGTTTCATTTTCAGTTAATCCTTTGGATTTTGAAGAATTTTTGATTTTTAAAAATTTTCCTTATTTAAATTATTTTAAAAAGCAAGATTTGCCGCTGGATATCAGAAGAAATTTTGACAATAATTTAAGTGAATATTTGGTTTACGGGGGAATGCCTGCAATAGCTTTGCAAAAAAATAAAACGTTAAAGGAAAAAATGTTGGATGAATATGTTGGAACTTATATTAATAAAGATATCAGGGCCATTGGTAAAATTGAAAATATTGCTCATTTTAACGGTTTGATGAAACTTTTAGCTTCTCAGATCGGAAATTTATTAAATGTTAATGAATTAAGCAATACAATCGGAATTTCGCGCAGAGACACGGAAAAATATCTAGATCTTTTAGAATTCACTTTTGTTTTAGACAAAGTTCTGCCTTTTAGAAAAAACATAAGGGCGCAAGTCACCAAAATGCCTAAAATCTATTTTTTTGACTTAGGAATTCGCAATGCCATTTTAGGAAATTTTTTGGATTTGACAAGCAGGCAAGACGCAGGTAGTATATTTGAGAATTTTGTTTTTTTGGAGTTAAAGAATAAAGCAAAAAATAAAATATTTTTTTATCGTACTATTAATAAAACAGAAATTGATTTTATTATTGAAGAAAAAGCAAAAATTATATTAGTGGAAGCTAAATACAAAAAGCTTATTAAGCCAATTGACACTAGGATTTTACAAAATTTTATTGAGAGAGAGGGCAATATTAAAAAAACTATGGTTGTTAACTTGGATTTTAATTATCAGGATAATTTAATTAAGTATATAGATTATCGTTATATATAAGCCTAGCACAATCTTAATTTATAGACTTGTCTAGCAGATACAATGTTTCATATAATTAGTGAAAAGTCGTTAAAAAACAATTTAAAATTAAATTTTGAATCTCATATATTTAGTCGCGGAGTCGGATATTATCATTCAGGCAATGTTTTGAGTTTAAAAGTTTTTCCATCCGAGATTGACAGTGAAATTGAGATTCGCAGTGAAGTTGCAGGCAGTGATGATTATTCAACTAGTCTGTTTTTTGATTTTAAAAAAAATAGTTTTAGAAAAATGGATTGTGATTGTCCTTATGGCGACGCTTGCAAGCATATCGCAGCTGTTGGATTGGAGTTTATAGATTTTTATATAGAGTTTATGGATAATTCTGTTTTAAGAAGAGCTACAATAAGAAATGATTTGATTCATTGGATTAATAGCCAAGTTAAAGCTGAAAATTACGGAGGAGATAAAGTATTGAGAAAAGTTAAATTTGATGATGATATTGTTGAAGGCGAGTTTGAAGAAATAGATGATTATAGACAGAATAGAACCAAAGAAGAACTTTTGGATGAATTTAAAAGTATGCTTGATATTGGAGATGCGCCTGACGGGGTCGTAGATGGATTAATCAAAGCTTTGGCCGCCAAAGGGGTGGATGTTCGTAATGGTTTAGAGACATCGCAATGTAGCCCAATAAAAAAGAAACGATTTAACCCGGATAGCTATTATGTTATTTTAGAAGATGGATATGGGAAAAATACTCTTTCCGATATTCGAGTGAAAAAAAATAGCGGATCCGAGACGGATCCCAGCGTGATGCTCAGGCAATATGATTTGGATGGGCCACATAAAGAATTGTTTAAGTTTTTACGAAAATTATCTTTTGTTTATCACGGCGATATTGATTATAAAAAATTATTTAATATTTTGCGAAATTCAAAGTTGAAAATATATTGGAACAGGCACACTGCTGATAATTTGTTGACATTTTCTCCGGTAGCCGATGACAACAAAATTAAAATTTTGTTAAAATTGGAGGATGTAAAATATGAGTTTAACGAAAGACTGAAGAAGGAATTTGTTTTTGAACTTGATGACAAGTACAAAAAAGTTGATCCATTGGTATTTTTATTTTACAGCGATGGCTTTATAAAGATTGAAGACAAATCTATCGGTTTTTATCAGTTGACTAATCCATTGGTTAAAATATTGTCACGCATAGATTTAATTAGAACGGGTTATCATTTTGGAAATGAAAGATATTTTAAAACAATGCTTGAGCAGGAAGAGATTCTTGAATTAAATAAAATTATTGAAGATTGTCATAAATGTTTTGATTTTCAAACTGATTTAACGCAAAATTTTGAAATTGAAGAATTTACAGAAGCAAAACCTTGTGTAGTGGTGGATTATGATAGTAAAAAAGATTTGTTGGAAATTCAGGCAGGCGTTGATTATGGGTTTAAAAAAATAAATGTGGGTCAGTCAGTCAACCGTTACCGCAATATGGGTATGGATACTTTTAGCAGGACTGGATTGGATAAATATGTTATTGGCATAAGTAAAAAGAATATTAGTTATGGATTGGTGGATGAGAAAAAAGAAATAGAGATTTATAAGCATTTTTATTTTTTTCACAAAGATTATGGATTTAAAAAAAGAGTTGAGTGTAAGCTGGAAGGAGAAAAAGAGATATTCAAATATTTTACAAAGCATTGGGACAATTTGGAAAAATTCGCTAATAAGAAAAATTATAAAATTGAATTCATTGGTGATAAATTTAGTTTTACTGTAGCAAATTTTAAGGCTGATTTTGATGTGGACTTGAATGCTGAAAATGATTGGCTTGGTTTTGATGTTAGTTGCTATTGTGGGGACGAAAAAATTAGGCTGGAAGACTTGAGAAAATATGTTGAGGATAAAAAAGAATTTATAAAAATGGATGACGGACGGATGCTTAAAATTACAAATTTAGAAGAGCTGGAGAGGTTTGTTTTAATGCTTGAAAGTTTTTACGCACGGGAAAAGGGTGGATTTGAAGGTAAATTATACCATGCACCGGAACTTGAAAATGTTTTTACAAAATCTGAATATTATAATGCCAAGGTACAGAAAAGTTTTAATAATTTTATAAAAGAAGCACAAAACGGCAAGTCGGTTAAAAAAATTAAGTTGCCCGCAAAGCTTGACAGAATTATGCGTGATTATCAGAAGGAGGGAGTTGACTGGCTTTATTTTTTGCGCAAATATAGATTTGCCGGAATTTTGGCTGATGATATGGGTCTTGGTAAAACTTTGCAGGCCTTGGTTTTATTGGAAAAAGAAAAAGTTAAGGGCAATCCGTCAATTGTCATTTGCCCAAAAACATTGCTTTATAATTGGCAGAATGAAGCAGAAAAGTTTGTTCCAAAATTAAAAACGATTGTGATTGATGGAAATCCATTAGAGCGAGAGAAGATAATAAAAAAAATAAAAAATTATGATTTAATCATTACGGGTTATGCAACCATAAAAAAAGATAGTGCAATTTATGAAAAACAAAAAATTAAATTTAATTATTGTGTTTTAGATGAGGCACAGTTTATTAAAAATCATATCACAAAGAATGCGCAAGTAGTAAAAAAAGTTAATGCTGATTATCGTTTGGCTTTGACTGGCACGCCGCTTGAGAATAGCGTATCAGAAATTTGGTCTATTTTTGATTTTTTAATGCCGGGATTTTTGGGATCATATCGGTTGTTTGCCAAGAAGTTCGAAAAACCGATTATGCAACACAATAACAAGCTTGCTCTTGATAATTTGCGTAAAAAAATTGAATGTTTTATGTTGCGCCGTACAAAATCCGAGGTGCTAAAAGAACTTCCGCCAAAAGTGGAGCAAATGAGCCACTGTCATTTAGGCAAAGGACAGAATATTCTTTATCAGGAAATTTTAGCAAATGTAAAATCAGAAATTTTTGAAACTGTAAAAACAAAAGGCTTTAATAAATCACGAATTCATATTTTAGCTGGATTGACAAAATTAAGACAGGTTTGCAATCATCCTGTTCTGTTGTTAAAAGATGATGATTATACAAAATACGAATCATCAAAATTAAATATGTTTTTGGAGCTAATTGACGAAATTATTGAAAACAAAAGAAAAGTTTTAGTATTTAGCCAGTTCACGAAAATGCTTGATATTTTGGGTAAGGAATTGGATAAAAAGAAGATTAATTATCACTATTTATCTGGTAAAACAAGGAACAGGCAGGAGTTGATTGATGATTTTAATGAAAATAACAACCTAAAGGTTTTTTTAATTAGTTTAAAAGCTGGTGGAACAGGCATAAATTTAACTTCAGCTGACACTGTAATTATTTTTGATCCCTGGTGGAATCCAAGTGTTGAAAATCAAGCCATAGATCGTACTCACCGAATTGGCCAAAAGAATTCGGTAAATGTTTATCGCTTGATAACCAAAGGAACCATTGAAGAAAAGATTGTAAAACTTCAAGAAAAAAAGAAACTTCTTTTTGATCGTCTTGTTGGTGAGAGTAAGGATTTGTTTACCAAATTGACATGGGATGATATTAAGGGGTTGTTTGAATAATTTATTATAATTTTAAGCGCAATAATTATCCTGCTTGGTAGCAGTGTTAATAAGCCACCAATAAATTGTCAGACTTGGTTAATGTGCTACTATTAACGCATGAGTAATGAAGAACTATTGCAAATATTAGTTGAAGAAACAGAGAAGATTGATGATAAGGATAGCCTTATGCAAATGGATGAGGCTGGTTTTTGGCAATTGGTGGAAAAGTTGGTTTTATCAGATAATTAGTTGGTGTTATGGAAGGAATAAGAGAAAGAAAAGAGATAATTGATGAAGAGAAACCTATAACTCTAGGCCAATTAGAGAAGTGTGGTTTTAGTGCTCGCGAAACTTCTATGGAAATTAGCCAGGAATTGAAAACAAAGATTAATCAAAAAGTGGATAATTTAAGAAAAGAAATAGCAATTAAATATGGGCTTGAAGAACCTGGGGAGAATGATATAAAGGAAGTTTTTGAGAATTGGAATTTGGAAGATGGTGATAACCAGGGTGAGGTTCTTTTGACTTCACTATTAGAGAAATTGAATAAAGTAGCGGATAGGGATAATAAGTTGACTCGACTTTACACGCGTGAAGCCGGTCTTTATTCTACTGCGCGTATGATAAAAGACGCTGAAGAGGAAAATGGATTGAGTTTTATTAATACAGATATTGACTATTTCCAGTCTTCGAATAACGCGGTTGGACATGAGTTTGGCAATTGGGAGCTTTTAGTGGTGGCTGATAAGCTGCTGGCTAATGCAGAGAATAGTATGAGGGTAGGCGGGGAAGAATTGAGCATGGCAACTTATCCTAAAGAATTCGGGGGTGAAGGGACTACCAGCTCTTACGCTAATAGCGTAAGAGAACAAGTTAAAATTGCAGTAAATAAGATGTTTGATGAATTTAATCAAATGTATGAAGATGACGCAAAACTTCGCGATACTGAAGTTGAAGAAGATTTTGATGTTAGAAATGAGCTTAATTGGATAACTCTTGAGGAAAGGGCTGACGCCCTTGAGGATCAATTTAAGAATAATGAAGAAGCACAAAAGGCCGTTAAAGAGTTATTTGACGCTGGTATTATTGATGAGCGAAAGATTGCTGAGATGTTGAAAGTATTGCTTGACCCGCCTCATCCCCAAGCCAAACAGCGAATTGATAGCATGCAAGACGATGAGGTTCTTCAAATTTTAGGTGAATATAGGGGGAGATTTAAATTGGAGAATGGCACGATAACACTTGGAGCATTAACGGTGGATTTTAAGGGTGGTAAAGATAAGAGTTATCTCAATGAAAGAGATTTGTCGCTTATATATCAGCGGGTGAATGGTGAAAAAGAATTTGTTTCAAAAGTAATACTCCATGATGTTTTTTCTGATTGTACGCAAATGCAGGACGATGGAATTGTATTTAATGAAAAAATAACCTATTATGATTTTCGACGTAAGATATTGAAATATGGTGAGGAGAAGGTGGGCAAAGGGTTGCTTGAAGAAGATAGAGACCAGCTATACAGCCTGATAGATGGTCTCTATCGAGAAAGAGCAGCTAGGTTTTTAAATCAAGCCAATGTAATACAAGAAGAGCAGAAAATATATCAGAAGAATAGCGTAGGCTATTTTGATCCCGATAATCTGGATAAGGAAATACCCAGCAATGAAATTGAAGGAGCAAGAGAGGGGATAAAGGGCGATCCGCGTTTTGTGGCTGATTTTCAGGAGATTTTTAAAGAAACAAAAAGACAGTCAGAGTTAGTAGCTAGAGATGAAGAGGGAGAGGCGGTATTAATTAATGACGTATATAAAAGAAAGATAAGATTAGCGGAAAGATTGGCTAGGAGATATATTGAGAAGAGCGGCGCGGATAAACAGAAAATAGATGAATTATTGATTCGCCTGAAGGAAGAGTGTTTTAATATCCAGCAAAGGTTATATGTTGAATCTTTGACAAGCGTTAAAAATGGCTATTATTTCGATGAGATTATAGTACCTAAAATTAATAATGTTATTAGGGAAAATAAGAAAGAGGAGAACTTAGAGAAAAAACAGAGTTTTTCTGTGTGTGCATTGGATTTTGATAATTTACGTGCAGTAAATAATGTTGGCGGGCATATTATGGGTGATATTGTTTTATTAAAAACAACACAATTTATTCAAGATAAATTGAATGATGAAGAATATATTAGAGAAAAATGTGGTATTAGTTATTCGTCTGATAATAGTAAGCCGGAATTGGTCAGGATGACTGGTGGAGAGGAATTTGTGATTACTTTTTCTGGCATAGATGAAAGTACTGCGATTAGGATAATGCAGGAGATTAATAAAGAACTTAAGGTCGAAATTGATGAATATTTGAAGTCGTATGAAATATCTTTTGCTCAGCAGGGTGAAGATGAGCCAAGTACCGATAGTTTATATAATCATATTAAAGAATATATTAGGAGGAATGATCCCAGAAGAAGCAGTCAAGAGTGTGAAAAGTTTGGCACAATTACGTCTGGCATAGTTGATGTTAAAAATTTAGATATTGAAGATTTAACTGGTGGAGCTGTGAGGCGGTTGGCAGATGAGCTCGGAGAGATGCTAAAAGGCAAAAGAGAAAGAGTTCGGGCTAATGATGGGTATTCAAGCCCCAGAGGAAAGACACGCGGATTGAGTCAGCATGTTCATAGGGTGGCGGCTTGATTTTATATTACATTACTAAAACTAATTAATAGGTATAGGAGGCTAGGGCAGAAGTGTCTTGGTTTTTTGGGTTATCGACAAATTTTTTAAATGTGCTAATGTTTGACATGTTTAATGATCACCAGGACGGAATGCGGAGGCAATTATCTATAAATTTTTCCTCGATCGGGTTATTGTAACCCAACATTAAACAGGCCTTCGCATCCCGTCCATAACTAAAACAAAAAACAAACAAATTTAATATAAAAAAACATCAAAACCACTTCATTTTTCAGCTAGTCTTTATATAAGGTTATTTGAGAAAAGGGGTGGTTTTGTTTTTGTTGCGTTTGTTTAATGTGCTATTATTAAATTAATACATCAATGATGGATAGTTATCTTGCATTATTTCAGTGTTCAAGTCCATGAGCATAGTTGACAGTCTAAAATAAGGAGCGTAGAATGAAAGTAAGAGAAAGTCTTACCTTTATACTAAATTTGTGGATAATTCATTATTAAAGCTTTATAAATCTAAAAAAACTGTATTAACGACGAAGGATATAGCTTTTTTGTGGAAAGAAAAAGATAAAGATAATTTGAAATCTAAAATTTCGTATTATGTAAAGACGGGCAATTTATTTAGATTGAGGAAAGGAATATTCTGTAAAGATAAAAATTTTAATCCCAAAGAATTCGCAACAAGTATCTATACACCAGCTTATATCAGTTTTGAAACCGTACTTCGTGAAGAGGGGGTTATATTTCAACACCACAATGCTGTTTTTGTAGCAAGTTATTTATCAAGGGCATTAAGGTGTGAGGGGCATAAATTTGTATTTAGAAAATTAAAAAATGAAGTTTTGGCGAACAACCAAGGGGTTGTGAATAAAAATGGGTACGGCCAAGCGACTAAAGAGCGTGCATTTCTTGATATGATTTATTTATTTAAAGATTACCATTTTGATAATTTAAGAAAGATTGACTGGGAAAAATGTGCTCAATTGGCGAGAATTTATAAAAACAAGCGGCTAGAGGCCAGATTAAAAAAATATTATAAATATGCTAAATAGAGAAAAGCATCAATTAATAATGGTGCAAATTTTAAAAAGTATTTATAGTGATGTTGAAATTTCATCACTACTAGGGTTTAAGGGTGGGACTTGTGCTTACTTTTTTTATAATCTCCCCAGATTCTCGGTTGATTTGGATTTTGATTTAATTGAGGCGAGTGAACCGAATAAAGAGTTAGTTTTTAAAAAAATAGAAAATATATTAAAAGAGTTCGGAATAATTAAAGAAAAATGTATTGAAAGATGGACAATATTTTTCCTTTTATCTTATGGTGATGAAGATCATAATATTAAAATAGAAATTTCTACTCGTGAAAATAATAATGAATATGTGCCAAAGGAATATCTGGGAATTCCAATGCTTAGTGCCAAAAAAGAATCACTTTTTGCTAATAAATTATCAGCCTTGACAGGGCGTAAAAATATTGCAATGAGAGATATTTATGACCTTTATTATTTCGCGAAAAATGGTTGGGATATTGATGAGGATGTTCTTAAATTTTGGACAGGTAACAATATTAAAGAACAATTAGAGGAGAGTATTAGGATTATAGAAAAGATTGATCAGCGGAACATATTGCAGGGATTGGGCGAGGTTTTGAGTGATAAAGATAAAGAATGGGCAAGGGAAAATTTAAAGCAGGAAACCCTATTTTTATTAAAAAGTTATTTGTCAGTTAAATAATTTATTAGAATTTTTAATATCGCTGGACGCCATGGTGATGAGAAGTTAGCTTTTTATAAAAAGTGCACCAGAAGTTATACTTATAAGAATTTAAAAAATTGTGAACAAATATTTTTATGGCTAAAAAGCGAATACCTGAAAAAGTGAAAAAAAAAGTGAAAGAATATGTTGATATTTTAAGAGAAGATAGTTTGCCTATTGGCGAAGTTTGGCTTTTTGGTTCTTATGCAAGGGGAGCTTGGCATAAGTGGAGTGACATTGACGTGT
Organism: uncultured Gammaproteobacteria bacterium; assembly: GCA_964573135.1. GTDB lineage: Bacteria > Patescibacteriota > Patescibacteriia > UBA2196 > GWA2-42-15 > CAZNIO01. Next base: position 67,787 of record CAZNIO010000001.1, on the reverse strand, counting down.
GTGTGGTTTCACCTAAATTCAAAAATTCATTTGATGCAACGCAATATCTTTGGCAAAAAAGAATTTTTGATATGGATTTAACTGTTGAGCCACTTGGGTATAGCCCAAAGGATTTTAAGGAGGGCTCATCTTTGATTGAAGAAATAAGAAAAGAAGGTATTAGGCTGAATTTATAAAGTATTTTTATTAGATTTTTTTTAATACCCCATCCATTTGTGGATGGGGTATTTTTGTTATTTGTCATTTCCGCATGTTATGTTAAGCTTAAATTATATGAAAATCGTAATATTTGCTGGTGGCAAGGGTACTAGATTGTGGCCATTGTCTAGAAAGAACTCGCCCAAACAATTTGATCGTATATTTAATGGTAAATCTACCCTAGAATTAGCTGTTGAGAGATTGGCTTGTTTTGGCATGGAAAATATATATATTCAAACAGTTGAAGAATATAAGGGAATAGTTGAAGAGCAAATTAAAGGGTTACCCAAGAAAAATCTATTTATTGAGCCATGCAGAAGGAATGTGGGGCCAGCAGTAGCTTTGGCCATGTCTAAGTTATTGGGTTTGGGATATAGGGGACCGGTAGCCATAGCTTGGGCTGATCATATAATGGAAAAACCAGAGAACTTTATTAAAAATCTTCAATTAGCTGAAGAGCTAATTGAAGAAGATTCTCAAAGGTTTGTTTTTTTGGCAGAAAAACCAAGATTTGCTAATAATAACTTTGGATATATTCATTTGGGTGAAAAGTTGGGAGAAGCTGGAGGAAATGATTATTTTGAATTTAGAAATTGGAAATACAAGCCAAGCCAAAATGAGTGTGATAGAATGTTTGAGTCAGGAGAGTATTTGTGGAATTCAGGATATTTTGTGAGTTCACTTGATTTTATTTTATCTAAATACAAAGAATTGGCTGCGCCAATGCTAGAAAAGATTAGTCAAGGCAAATATGATCAAATTGAGCCAATTCATTTTGATAATGTAATTGCTGAAAAAATTAAGGCAGAGGAAGCTGTGGTATTAAAGACAGATATGGGTTGGAGCGATCCAGGCACCTTGTATGCGCTTAAAGAAGCACTCCAAAAGGATAAAGAAAGTAATGTAGTACAAGGCAAGGTAACTAATTTGCACTCAAAAGACTGTTTGGTATATAATTTAGAGGGTGAAAAGCTGGTAACTACAGTGGGGCTTGAAGGAATGGTGGTAGTTAATACTAAAGATGCCATGATCGTAGTACCCAAAGAAAAAGTTAAAGAAGTCACCCAATTAGTTGAAAAATTAGAAGAAGAGGGGAATGATAAATATCTTTAAAGTATATGGAGAAAAATAGGGTAGTACCAATGAGAAGAGGGGAAACAAAAGGACCATCTAAGAGTAGTCGAATTTTTGGTACATTAATTGTATTAGTAATTGTGGTGGGGCTTGTTTTAAGTGCCTGGTTTGTTTTTGCAATATCTGTACCAAAAAAAGTTGGGCTAGAGGATAAGTTTATTATTAATCAAGGAGAAGGGGTAAATCGAATAAGTCAAAATTTGAAAGATAAAGGAGTTATTAAAAACTCCTTTGTTTTTGAAATCTATGCATTTTTAAAAGGAGTTGAGAGCAACTTTCAGGCAGCATCTTATGATTTTCCAGAAGTGATTAACATTAAGAGATTGGTGGACATTCTAACTACAGGACAAAAAGGAGACGAGTGGGAATTAACAGTGATTGAGGGATTGACGGTTAAGGAAATAGGGGGATTGCTTGAGAAGTCTGAAAAATTTTCAGTTGATGATTTTTTGGGGGCTGTTGGGGCAGATTTTTCTTCTAAATATGATTTTTTGGAGGATAAGCCAGATGGAGTGAGTTTAGAAGGATATTTATTCCCAGATACTTATAGGTTTTTTCCTGATGCTAGCATTGAGGATGTGATTTTTAAGATGCTTAATAATTTTGATAAAAAATTAACATCTAAGATGAGAGAAGATGTTGAAAAGCAAGATAAAACTATTTTTGATATTATAATAATGGCATCAATTATTGAAAGGGAAGTTAGAACAGAAGACGATAGGCCAATAGTTTCAGGAATATTTTGGAATAGATTTGGGGCAGGCAGAGCCTTGCAGGCTGACTCAACTGTAAATTATATAACAGGCAAAAAGACACCTGCGGTGTCTCTTAAGGATCTTGAAATTGATTCAGCATATAATACATATAAATATGCGGGGTTGACGCCAGGACCAATTTCAAATCCTGGTATTGCGTCGATTGAAGCAGCCATTTACCCAGCAAGTACAGATTATTGGTATTTTTTAACGGATAAGGAAGGTGGTGTACACTATGCGGAAGATTTTGAGGGACATATTGAGAACAAGAATAAATATTTGAGATAAGGGCTATTTGACAGATTTACAAGCATGAGATAAAATGAAAGTACTTTCAAAAAAATGAAAGTACTTTCATTTTTTATTAATATGATTAAATTAACTAAGAATCGTGAAAAAATTATTATTTTCCTGGGTGATCATCCAGAGGAAGAGTTTTTTGGCAGTGAAATCGCTTCTAAATTAAAGATAAGCTTGGGCGGAGTGCATGGCGCATTGAAGTTTCTGGTTAAGGAGAAGCTGGTAGATGTTTTACAAAAAGGGAATATGAAATTTTATCAAATTGTTGATAACAATCCTTTTGTTCGACAGTTTAAATCAGCAGTAGTGACTAAAAAATTATTGCCCGTTGTTGATAAGATTAAGAATATAAGTCATGAGATTATTCTATTTGGATCGGCTGCCCGTGGTGAGCAAACAGCTGAGAGCGACGTTGATCTGTTTGTTTTGACCGACAATGTGGGCGGAATTGAGGGCGCTATTAAAAAAGATGCTCTAAAGATGAAGATTAATTCGGTTATTAAAACGCCGAGTCAATGGAGCGAAATGGAAATTAAAGATCCTGAATTTTATAATGAAGTAAAACAAGGTATTAAATTGTTTTCCAATTTATGATTAAGAATTTTAAAGACTGCCTTAAGGCGGGTAAAATTAAAAAATTTTCTAGAGGCAAGGAATTAGCGTCTAAAGAATTAAGGTTAGCTCAAGAGGACTTAAAGGCAGCCAAGCAGAGTTTTGCTGATTCAAGTTATCGCTGGTCAATTGTTCAAGTGTATTATTCAATGTTTCATTCTGCTCGAGCTTTGATTTATCACAAGAATTACAGAGAGAGGAGCCATTATTGTCTGGCTCAATCAATACGGGAATTATATGTTAAATCTGGGGAATTAAGTGTTTTGTTTTTAGAAGCACTCCTTGAAGCAAAGCGCTTAAGAGAATCAGCGGATTATTATGGTGATTTTAGCGAGATGAACGCTAAAAAATTGTTAGGTAAAGCTAAGGATTTTTTGGAAGAAGCTAAGGGTATTATTACTAAATAGAATGAACGTTTAAGGATATAATTATAAGTTAAAAAATATATATGGAAGAAAATAAACAAGAAGAGAATAAAGTGTGTTGTCAGGGAAAGAGCAAGATATCTGTAATTGGTGTTATTCTAATTATTATTGGCGTGGTCTTTTTCTTTGAAAAAGTATTTAGTATAAAAATTTTAGGTAATATACCTTGGGATTATGTCTGGCCTTTGTTTATTATTTTTCTGGGTATTTGGTTTGTGGTTAAGAAAAATGGTAAATAGTATTTGACAAAAAGGTAATAATTTGGTAATATAATTTTACTCAAGTAGGTACGATGGTTAATCTAGCTTTTAGCTAGATAGGAAAGTCCGGGCACCCTCCCGTTTTTCGGGAGTCATGGCAGTCGTGAAAGTGACCGGGTATAAGAGATACATTAAGAAGTTCTCTCGAGAAATTTTTTGTGGACAATCTCAAAACCCAGGGAAAGTGCAACAGAAAGTAAACCGCCTCTTTTGAGGTAAGGGTGAAAATGTGAGGTAAGAGCTCACACTTGATTACGGTGACGTAGTCTCGCGGTAAACCCTGCCTGGTGCAAGAGCACAAATGGTAGCTCGTTTAGATAGATGACCATCCGATCCCGGCTTTGTGCCGGGATATGACAGAACCCGGCTTATAACCTGCTTGGGTTTTTGTTTTGCTTGATTTTGGGCGGTAAAGTGGTAATATAAAATTATATGAAGAAGTCAGAGATAATATTTTCATCAATGCTGGTGCCAATTGATTATGTCTTATTGGTATTAGCTGGCATGTCAGCATATTTTGTGCGTTATTCGCGAGGTTATACAGAAAACATTCGGGAAGTTGTTTTTAGTTTGGCTTTAGTAGATTATTTAAAGTTCGTATACATTTTTGCTATTATTTGGATTGTAATTTTTGCTATGTCTGGTCTTTTTTCAATGCGACCACAAAGGAAGGTGTTTGGTTTACTTAATAAGGTGGTGTTAGCTTGTTCAACGGGTACTTTGGCGGTGATTGTGGTTTTCTTTTTTTCACGTGAACTTTTTTCTTCTCGATTTATAATATTAGCTGTTTGGATCATTAGTATAGTGTATATAAGTATTGCTCATTTACTTTTGCGTTATATTCAAAGATTGGCTTATAGGAAAGGCATAGGCGTACACAGGATGGTATTAGTGGGTGGAGATAAGACAAGCAGGGAATTGGTTGAAGAATTTTCGAATACGACGAAATTAGGAATCGAGGTGGCATATGTGGCGGATCATTATGGAGATGAATTAATTGCAAAAATTCAAGAATTATACAAGCAGGGTAGAATAGATGAAATTGTGCAGGCTGATGCTAATTTAAGTCGCGAGGAAACTTTAAAACTTATGGATTTAGCCAATGAGTATCATTTGGATTTTAAGTACGCGGCGGACTTACTTGGAGCGCGTCGAACTAACATCGAGGTAAATGCGGTGGCTGGTATTCCTTTAATCGAAATAAAAAAAACTCCGTTGGATGGTTGGGGTCGAGTAGTTAAGAGAATGTGTGATATATTGGGTTCGATTTTAGCTATGATTATATTATCTCCTGTGTTTTTAATTTTGCCTTTGGTTATTAAGATGGATTCAAGAGGGAAAGCGGTTTATAGGACACACAGAGTAGGAGCTCGGGGTAAGAAATTTTATTTATATAAATTTAGATCAATGGTTTCAGGCGCAGATAAGATGAAGGAAGAGTTGATGCAAAAGAATGAGCGGCCTGATGGACCATTATTTAAAATGGAAAATGATCCGCGTATTACTGGGATTGGCAAGTTTCTTAGGAGAACGAGTTTGGATGAAATACCTAATTTTTGGAATGTATTGATTGGCAATATGAGTTTAGTTGGTCCACGGCCGCATGAACCCAGGGAGGTAGAAAGATATCAGAAGCATCATAGGAAGTTGTTGGATATAAAGCCAGGGATTACAGGGTTGGCACAGGTGTCTGGCAGATCAACGCTTGACTTTGAGATGGAAGTAAAGTTAGATACATTGTATATAGAGACATGGAGTATGCGATTGGATATTTTAATTTTATTAAAAACGCCGTTGGTAGTATTGTTTTCAAGGACAGCGGTATAGTAAATATAAATAAATTGACGGGAGGATAGACTATGGGAGCGAAATTAAAAAACAGATACAATCGGTCCTTTATCCAGGGCGTTATTACGGCAGTGCTTTTGTCTCTGCCAATATGGTATTTAGTTTATATTGCCATGAAGTAAGACCACTGGGCTAAGAAAATAAAAAACTGTCACAATACTGTATAATAGTGTTGCGACAGTTTTTTAATACTTAAATATTTAGGAGTTATTTTGCCTTATCTTTCTTGGCTGTCTTGGTTACTGCTCGTTTGCCTTGCAGATGGTCAACTATTTTTTCAACGGCTTTGACGATGAGAACTACATAACCGGCAGAATTTTGAATTTTTTCCTTTAGGGTTTTAACCACGTCGTCGATCAGGTCTAATTTTTGTCTGACACCACTCATAATACCGCGCACATTACCTATAATAGAGATAAATTGCCAGATGAGTATACAGATAACGCCGGTGAAAAGCAGGGCACAAAAAGCGATAGTTATAAAAAGTAAATCTTTAGAAGTTTCAAGCATAGGGATATATTTAGTTATTAACAGGTTAATTATACACAAATTTTGCTATGTTTTCAAATGATGATATAATGGGGGTAGATAAATGATTATGTTTTCAAAAAATAAACAAGATTCGTCATTAATTGAAGACCAAAAACCTCGTAAACGCTTTTCCTTTAGAGGTGGTTTTTTTATTTACATTACTATAATCCTAGTCATCATTAGTTTTGGCATTGGTATCATGGTGGGCAAGGACAGAGGAGAGGTTAATATTGTAAGCAGTTCAGCCACATCGACAGATTATGGAGTAATTGCAGAGAAAGAGAATTCCATTCCCGAATATTTGGGACGTGATGTTAATTTTCGAGTTTTCTGGCAGGTATGGAATGAAATTCAAAATACATACATAGAGGGACCAGTGGGTGAGACCAAATTGTTCTATGGCGCCTTAGCAGGCATGGTAGCTTCTTTGGGAGATCCATACTCTGTTTTTATGGTGCCTAAAAAAGCAACAGAATACATTGAGGAGTTGCAGGGAAGATTTGAGGGTATTGGTGCAGAAATTGGCATCCGTAATAATTTATTAACCGTAATTTCACCTTTGCCTGATTCACCGGCAGAAAAGGCGGGTCTTAGGGCGGGAGATATAATAATAGAGATAGAGAATGAGGATACGCAAGGCATGGATTTGTCTGAGGCAGTAGCTAAGATCCGAGGAGATAAGGGTACGGCAGTAACTTTAAAAATTTATCGACCAAAAATTAAAGAATTTGTAGAAATATCTATAGTGCGTGATACCATCCGTATTGTTTCTGTACGTAAGAATATATTTGATGGGAGTGATTATGCTGAGCTGGGGGACAAGAAAATTATGGTGGTGCGCATAACGAGTTTTAATGCAGATACCGAGAGTCGTTTTGCTGAGGCTGTTCAGGAGATACTTTTGGAAAATCCTGATGGTTTAATCCTTGATTTGCGCAGTAATCCAGGGGGATATCTTGATGGAGCTATAAATATATCAGATTATTGGCTGGAGCAAGGTGAAGTGGTGGTGCGAGAAGAAATGGCAACTGGGGAGAGTGAAATACACACAGCGCCGTTAGGGGCTAAGCTTGGTGAATTTAAGACAGTAGTTTTGATTAATATAGGGTCGGCTTCGGCTTCTGAAATTGTAGCAGGTGCTTTGCAGGATCATGGAGTGGCAACTATTATTGGAGAGGTGAGTTTTGGCAAAGGATCAGTACAGCGCGTAATGGATGAATTGGAAGATGGCTCAGCAGTTAAGTTGACCATTGCTCGCTGGCTAACGCCAGATGGCAAGCAAATTGACATGGATGGAATTCAACCAGATATTCCAGTAGAATTAACCCTCGAGGATTACAATGCGGATAAGGATCCGCAAATGGATAGAGCAATTAAATTTTTTGTGGAGGGGGAATAAGGCAGTATAATTATGAAAGAAGTATATAAAAAGATATGGGAATTAGCTATGCCATATTATATAAAAGGTAGGCCGATGGATATTGATCATATTGAGTGGATGATGCAAGATGCGGAAATAGTTTGCCAGCAGGAAAAAATAGATGATTTTTTGCTTTTACCATTAGTTATTTTGCATGATGTTGGGTATAGCATTAATCGCGGTACAGATAAACTTCAATTTGATCCTGATTTTAAAACTATACACATGAAAGATGGGGCTAAAATAGCCAAAGAAATATTGAATCGAGTTGATTATCCAAAAGAAAAGATTGAAAAAATAAGCTACTATATTTCAGTTCATGACAATTGGTGCTTAGGAGATGACAGCGTGTATCAGAATGATACAATACTGCATACTTTTAATGACTTAGATTATATGTGGATGGCTGCACCGAAAGGATTTATTGCATTAAAGAAGCAACTTGGTAAAAATGATAAAGAAATGATAAAATTTTTAGAAGAGAATGACAAGCCAGTCAAGCGACCCTTTACTACCAAAACAACCAAGAAACTTTATGAAGATTATTTATTAGAACGTAAAAAGGAGAGTGGATTATAAATTATATAAATTAATATTTTATGAAAGTTATTTTATTACAAAACGTGGTCAAGGTTGGCCAAAAAGGAGATGTGAAAAATGTGGCAGATGGTTATGCTATGAATTTTTTGATACCGCACAAGTTAGCACAAATGGCGACTGATAGACGAGTTAGTGAGGTACAAGCTAAAGAAGGTAAGAAGAATAGGCAAGAAGGGAAGAAGAATAAAAAAGATCAAGGTTTAATGAATAAGCTAAAAGGCATAAAATTAGAGATTAAAGTTAAGGCATCTGATGGGGGAAAGCTGTTTGCCGGGTTGGCAGAGAAGGATATTTCAGAGGAGCTTAAAAAGCAGAAGAAGATTGAAGTTGATAGTAAATTTATCAAAATGGAGAAACACATAAAGGAAATTGGAGAGTATAAGATAAAGGTTAGTTTAGGTAAAAATTTAGAAGAAATGATAAAAGTAAAAGTAATATTGAAATAATATGAAGACTAAATATATATTTGTAGTGGGTGGAGTTATGTCATCTGTTGGTAAGGGAGTGGCAGCAGCTTCAATTGGTAAAATTTTACAGTCCAAAGGGTACCGAGTGACTAATATTAAGGCTGACATGTATGTCAATATTGATGCCGGAACTATTCGCCCGGCAGAGCATGGAGAGGTTTTTGTTGGAGAAGACGGTATTGAGGCTGATCAGGATCTTGGAAATTATGAGAGATTTACTGATCAGGTATGTACGGCTGATAACTATATTACTACGGGTCAGGTATATCAGGAGATAATTCGTCGAGAAAGGAATTTAGAATTTCAAGGTGAAGATGTGGAAGTAGTACCCGATATTCCCAACGAAATTATTCGCAGGATAAAGCTGTGTGGAGAAAAAAATAAGGCGGATATTGTGATTACTGAGTTTGGTGGAACGGTTGGTGAATATCAGGTGCTTTTATTTTTGGAAGCAGCACGCATGTTGAAAGCTAGACATCCAGGAGACGTATATACTATTATGGTGAGTTATTTGCCAACGCCTGTTTTAATTGGTGAGCAGAAATCAAAACCGACCCAATATGCTATCCGCACTTTGAATTCAGCTGGTATTCAGCCTGATTTTATATTGTGTCGTGCCGATAAGGCGGTATCAGATAATGTAAAAAATACAATCAGTACGGTTTGTTCTTTGCCTAAAGAACGTATTATATCAGCACCAGACGTTTATTCAATTTATGATATTCCGGTGAATTTTGAAAAAGAAAATTTCGGTAATGAGTTGCTTAAAACAATGGGGCTTCGCGTAAGAGGAAAGAATATGCAAGACTGGAAAAGATTTGCTAAAAAAATTAGAAATATTAAAAAGGAAGTGACGATTGGTATTGTGGGTAAGTATTTTAATTTTAAATCTTGCAAGGATACATACATTTCTGTAATTGAGTCAATAAATCACGCGGCTTGGCATCACAATGCGCGACCAAATATAGTATGGCTTGATTCTGAGAAATATGAAAAAGACAAAAAGAAGTTGAAAGAACTTGATAAAATGGATGGGATTATAGTACCAGGTGGATTTGGCAAAAGAGGGACAGAAGGCATGATGCTGGCAGCTGATTATGCGCGTAAAAAGAAAATTCCATATTTTGGTTTGTGTCTTGGTATGCAAATTTTAACTATTTCTTTTGCACGTCATGTATTAGGATTAAAAGATGCTAATTCGACTGAGCTAAAGGCTAAAACCAAAGATCCGGTAATCAATACTATGGAAGATCAAGTTGAAAAAATCAAGAATAAAGATTATGGTGCCACAATGCGACTTGGCGCTTATGAGGCTAAACTTTTTAAGGGTTCATTGAGCTATAAAGCGTATAAAAAAGAAAAAATTGCTGAACGTCACAGGCATAGATATGAGTTTAATAATGATTATAAGGATGTTTTAGAGAAGGGCGGATTGCGAATTGCCGGAGTGAATACCAAAAGAAATTTGGTTGAAATCGTTGAAGTAAAAGATCATCCATGGATGGTGGGAGTACAGTTCCATCCTGAATTTAAATCACGGCCATTAAAATCACATCCTTTATTTAGGGATTTTATTAAAGCATCATTAAAAAAGAGGAAATAATATACCGTATTTGGGAAGAATAAGGTTGGCTATCTTGAGTTTAGAAGGTAGATTAGAAATTTTATTTATGGAAGTAAATGAGGAAAAATTAAAAAACATAAAAAATAAAGCAGAGCAAGAATACAGGGAGATTGATTCCATCTATTGCCCCTATTTCAAAGACCAGGTTGCTTTTAATTCAAAGGGTTTAGAGCATATTAAATTTAAAGACAGAAATAAAACAAGATCTGCCGAAGATCAATATATTCGCCTTCGTTGTCTCCCTCTTGCCTCTAAAACTATTGAAGCTTCACATACATTGCAGGGTATTCAGGAGAGGAATGAGATGGTAAGAGTAAAAAAGATAAAATGGGCACATGTAATGAAGCGTGTGACGTATTTTGAATTTATTGCTGTAATAAATGATTATCGTGTCCGCGTAATTATTAAAAAAGTTTATGGAGGAGAATCACATTTTTGGAGTATTATTCCATTTTGGAGAACTGATATGTTGGGAAAAAGATTAATATATAGTGGAAATCCTGGCGAGGATTAACAAAAAAACACCACCTAGTGTGATGATTTTTTGTTAGTGCTGTGCTACGGTTTACAATGATTGACCGTGAGAGGGCCGAAGCCCTACACAAGCACTAAATATAATATAGCATATAATAGAGAAATGTCAATAGTCGGCAATGGAGAAAATTTAGATTGATAATGGATATTGTAATGAAGAAAACTTCCTAATAATTATGTATTTGATTAAGAAATTATTAAATAAACTTAATAGTTCCATTACTGGAGGCGCTATAGTCATAGCGGTTTTTTCGGTTTTGAGTAAGTTGTTAGCCTTGGTTCGTGATCGGTTGTTGGCATCTGGTTTTGGCGCCGGTGATATATTGGATGCATATTATGCAGCTTTTAAATTACCCGATTTGATATTTAATACTTTGGTATTAGGAGCCTTGTCTGCGGCCTTTATTCCCGTATTTATTAAATTAAAGAATGGTGGCAAAGGGATTGACCATTGGCGGATGTCTTCTGCTGTAATGAATATAATACTTTTGGTGATGCTGGTTTTAGGTGTCATCTTTTTTATTTTAGCTAAACCCTTAATGGGATTGATTGCTCCTGGATTTACGGGTGAAAAACTGGAATTAGCTGCGAATATGACTCGTATAATGCTAGTATCCATTCTTTTCTTTGGTATAAGTAATGTATTATCTGGGATTTTGCAGGCGATGAAAAGATTTACCATGTATGCTTTGGCGCCAGTTATGTATAACGCAGGTATAATTTTTGGTATAGTATTTCTTGTTGATAGAATGGGGCCAATTGGTTTAGCTTGGGGAGTGGTGGTTGGAGCCTTTTTGCATTTAGTGGTGCAATTACCAAGTGTAGTTAAGGCAGGATTTAAATGGAAACCTGTCTTATTATTAAAAGACAGGGCAGTTAGAAAAATAGGCAAGCTAATGTTGCCGCGTACTTTTGGATTGGCGGTGGGGCAAATTAATCAGTTGGTAATTACTATTATTGGCTCAACTTTAATAGCTGGTTCAATCGCTGTATTTAACTTAGCTTTTAATTTGGCTTCAGTACCGGTTTCTGTTTTTGCCATATCATTTGCCGTGGCTAGCTTTCCAGCATTGAGTGAGAGCGTGGCAGAGAAGAACAAGGAGAAATTTGTTTTACAATTATCAAAAACCATTCGGAGAATTCTTTATTTAATCATTCCTGTATCTGTATTTATGATTGCCCTTAGGGCTCAAACTGTTAGGTTGATTTTGGGAAGTGGAGCTTTTGATTGGCAGGATACTATATTTACAGCTGACACTTTAGGATATTTTTGTATTTCTCTTTTTGCTCAAGGATTGGTGCCTGTATTAGCACGAGCATTTTATGCCAGGCATGATACAAAAACCCCAGTTATTGCGGGGTTAGTGTCTGTAGCAGTTAATATTGTTTTATCGTTAGTTTTGGCAAAAACCATGGGAGTTATGGGATTGGCTTTATCTTTTTCTATATCAAGTATTTTGAATGTTATATTGCTTGGAGTGATTTTAAAACATAAAGTGGGATTTTTAGATGAGAAAAGAATAGGTTTTGCTGTATTGAAGATTATAACAGGAAGTATTGGGGGAGTGGTGGCTATTCAGATTACTAAATATTTAGTGGCAGATATGGTGGACATGCAAACATTTGTGGGAGTGCTGACACAATTTGTAGTAGCAGGTATTATGGGAGTCGTAGTTTATTTGATAGTTGGGTTTATGATAGGTAGTGAGGAGACGAAGAAAATTGGAAAGTCGTTTGGGTTGTAAATTTAAAATTTTTATATATTAAAAAAGTCCGCCTTAATTGGCCGACTTTTTTTATTATCCTTTATTTTTTTTCTTTCGATTTCAGCCTCTTTTAGTTGGTGCCGCTTAAAGACTGATTGTAGCTGGTGAATGAGAAATTCTCGTATTATTTTACAATTAGTATTTTTATTTTTTTGAAGTTGCGCGCCAACCGGGTAAACTTGACCTTTGTATTGGATGTAGCGCACCTTCAATGTGTCCCAGTAGTCGCCCAGTGTTTTTATATCAAGGCCGATGACCACTGTATTGTTGTCTTTCCTGGTACCTAGGCACTTGGCTATTTTTTTGTAGATAGCCTCGAATTTTCCGTGTGAACTGCTGTCACACGAAAAGGAGATTTTATATACACCATGTGTAATGGTGTATATTGGTCTTTTCGCCGCTTTTTTGTGCAATGTTGAACATGAACACATGAAGAGCTGGCAGAAGGCGTAGAGAGCCAAAAGTATAACGCCTGCGGTCATAATCTTGTCTATTGTTTTCATGGCTATACTCCCATATTTGATTTTTGGTTCAGTTATTTATTTGTGTTATAATATATCTATATAATAATTAATTGTTTTTGTCTATGTTTTTAAATTTATTTGCCTTTAGTTTGAAAATTCCTGATAGCATAGGTCAGGCAGGCTTAGAAGCCACAGGCAAGGTATCTGAGCAGCTGATCAGTCAGGGATATTGGGGAGATATGATGATTTTTTTGATCGCTATTATCGTTATATTTTTATTTGGTTTTTTATTGGATGCTCATAATGTACTGATTGCCTTTATTAGTACTTACGTAGCTTGGCTGTCAGCTCTATTTTTTCCTTATGAGGTTATTGGCGGGGGAGCTCCTTTTGTTTTTGAATGGTGGTTTAAGATAGTTTTAGTTATAGTTAGTATAATAATTATAGCCATTGTATTATCTGCTACTCATTTGATGAAGGCGTATTATAAGTATAATTTTTTGATACGTTGGGTTATGGCTGTTATCAATGGTGTTTTGTATACTGGGCTTTTGGCAACGGTTATTTTAAGTGTTTTGCCGATAAATTTTTTAACACAATTTTCTGAAAGAGCGATGAGCATGTTTGCGGGCGAGGTGGGACGTTTTGTATGGGTATTTTTACCTCTAGTGGGAATATTTTTGACCAGAAAGAGAAGAAGACGACCTGGCAGGCCGTCATATTAGAAATCTTTTAATATTTTTTTAAGCTCATTTAGATTTTCGACGTGGATTAGGCGTTGGCGTATAGCTGACGCATTTTTTTGTCCTTTGATATAGTGGACGAGATGTTGGCGCAGAGGCGTTAGACTGTAGTTATCTTTGAGGAAAAGTTTGGCGTGTTTTATTATTATTTTTTTTCTATTTCTCTTAGTGGGGTTGGATTTTTTCTTAAATATCCATGGGTTGCCTAAAGCTCCGCGGGCAACACCCAAGCCATCGGCTTGGGTTTTTTCTAATACTTCAGCTATATCCTTTTGGCTATTGATTCCACCATTAGCTAATACTATTTTGTTTGGCAGTAATTGTTTTGCTTGGTGTATAATTTTATAATCTATCTCTCCCGCAAATCCTTGATTAAGGGTTCTGCCGTGAATCATGATGGCAGAAATTGGTAGATCTTTTATTTTTTTTATAAAATCAATTGCTGTTGTGTCTTTTACTTTAGTCCTGATTTTAACTGAGATTGGTAGATCGGTATTTTGGCAGACTGTTTGTATTATATTATATGCTTTATCAAGTTCGTTCATAAGGGCTGCGCCTGATCCGGTTTTGTACACTTTATGCGCTGGACAGCCTGAGTTTATGTCAATGCCAATATTTTTACCTTTAACTGGGAGCTGGCTAATGGCTTGTTTAAATTTATCTACCTTATTGCCAAACAGTTGAAAAACAATGGGTTTTTCTTTGGGGTGGTATTTAAACATCTTAAGGGTTTTTTGATTGTTATAGCAGATAGCGTCAACTGATATCATCTCAGAATAAACTATGTCAGCCCCCATTTGGTGGCAAAGTAAACGAAAAGCCGAATCTGTGTATCCGGCCATGGGAGCTAGCGCTATAATTGGTTTTTTGAATTTAAACCAGAAGTTATACATAATTTAATTAAATACTTGATTGATCCATTGACCGACATAGTGGGTGAGGATAATGACAATAATAGCGATAAGGGTATGTTCGGTTACTACTTTGTATGGTTTTTTTTGCTGTTTTTTAGCTATTGAGAAGCTTAAGATAGACAAAATGAGTATTCCCCAGAGAATACTCACAAGAATAGCTAAATTAAGATTTAAAAGCAAGACAGGGATAACGAAGGTTAGGGCGAAAACAAATTTGGTGATCAAGGTAGCCAGAGTTGCTTCCCAGACTGATTTATTTGTAGTATTTGGTTTAGATTCTTCTGCGATATGAATGCCAAGTGCATCTGAAAACGAATCAGCAATGGCAATGGTTAAAATACCGCCAATGATGACAAGTTTTGAGTGAGTGCCGGCATGTAGACCAACGATTAGGCCTAGAGTGGTGATAATGCCAGAGGTGATGCCAAATGAAAGGCCAGTTTTAAGAGAATGTTTCATGTTTTTTTATTTCAAACCCCTTGTCTTTATCTTCAACTGTAAATCCTAGCTTTTGAATTTTATTTCTGAATTCATCGGCCTTAGCCCAGTCTTTTTGTTGGCGCGCTTTTAGTCTGTCTTCTGCTAGCTTTTCTACCTCTGCTGGTACAGCTATTTTTTTTTCTTTTATTTTATCTAAATTTAGACCAAAGACCTTATCAAAATCTGATAGAGTAGCTAATTTGTCCTTATCACTCAAGTTTGATTTTAATACTTGAGGTATAAGCGCCAGGGCTTGTGGGATATTGAAATCATCTGATATTTTTTTAATAAATTCCTCTTTAAACTTTTGATCTACTTTACCTTTTTTATTACCTAAAGATAGGATGTCTTTTTTTAGGTTAGAATATCCCTTATTTGCAGCCTCTAGGGCCTGCCAAGTGAAATTTTGCTTGGAGCGATAGTGGGCGTTAAGGAAGAAGTAGCGTAGGGATAGGGGATCAAAACCCTTTTCTTTTATTTCTCCCAGACTATAGCTGGTGCCTTCAGATTTAGCCATCTTGCCCTGATTGACTATTAAGTGTTCATTGTGTAGCCAGTAGTTAGCGAAATTAACTCCATTGGCAGCCTCGGATTGGGCAATTTCATTGGTGTGGTGAATGGGAATATGTTCTATGCCACCCATGTGAATATCGATGGTGTCACCTAAATATTTTTTAGCCATGACAGAACATTCGAGGTGCCAGCCGGGAAAGCCTTGCCCTTTATCAACCAATTTGGATTTAAAAGGGGATTTCCAATACTGCAGAGCATTTTTATGCTCGCCAGCACGGAAAAGCCAGATGGCGAAATCATGTGTGTTTTTTTTGTGTTTATCAATAACCTTATCTTGACCGGTTTGGGATATAAGGTTATCAAGGTTTTGTCTTGAGAGCTTCGTATAGTCTTTGGCCTTAGAGACATCAAAGTAGACGGCTAAATCGGTGGTATATGCATAACCCTTATTAATCAATGTTTTAACCATTTTGATCATTGGCTTGATACACTGAGTGGCTCTGGGTTTGTATTTGGGTTCTAGATTATTTAAATTTTTAACATCATTTTCAAATATTTTAATGTATTTATCAGCTACCTCATCTGGTGAGAGTTTATCGCGCTTAGCAGCTTTTTCCATTTTATCTTCGCCTTGATCGGCGTCAGAAGTTAAATGTCCCACATCTGTGTAGTTGCGGGTGAGGATAACCTTAAAATCAAGGTAGTTTAAAGAGCGGGTTATAAGATCAGCGCAAGTCATGCCGCGCATGTTACCGATGTGCTGAGTCCAGTAAACTGTTGGCCCGCAATGGTAGATAGTAACCTTGTTTTTTTTAAGAGGTTTAAATTCTTCTTTTTTGCGAGTTAGGGTATTGTAGAGTTGTAGTTTTGACATATATTTGATAGGCTAATTTGATGTTTTAATTCTAGCTTTTTTAAGGGTTTTTGACAAATATACCTTTATGGAGCTAGGATTAATATGTAAACAAAAATTAATAGATTAAAAGGAGGGCCTGTATGAATCCAGGATTAGGATTATTGGATCATGGGCTAGCCCTTGTACTTGATTATATTAAATTTTTGGCGCAGGGTAATTTGGTAGCTTGGACAACTACAATGGGGATACTTACGTTAGTAGTCAAAAAAGTGCCAAAGCAATTAAAAGAATATTGCCGGCGTCACGGAGTTATAATCGTCAAGGAGAGTTGGCTCAAAAAATAAAGAAGTAACTAAATTTAATATTGTTACTTTTTTATTTTGCCAAAAATCTTATGAGTGATATAATCCAAACATGTCTAGAAAATGGAAAATTAAACCTAAATATAATCAAGAATTTGAAGAAAAATTCCCCAAGATAAATGGGGTTGTTTTGCAGTTGCTGTACAATCGTGGCTTAAAAACTCAAGAAGAAATTGATCAGTTTTTAGCACCTGATTATTTAAAGGATCAGCATGATCCTTTTTTATTCAATGATATGACCAAGGCGGTTGGGCGGATATTTGAAAGTATCTCTAAAAAAGAAAGAATCGTAGTTTATGGTGATTATGACGCTGATGGGGTAACATCCACCTCTCTATTATATAGCGCCCTTAAAAGAGTGGGAGTATCTGATTTAGGGATATATATCCCAGATAGGATGAAAGAAGGGTATGGATTGAAGGAATCGGCAATTAAAGAAATTGCCAAACAAGGAACCAAGTTAATTATAACAGTAGATTGTGGGATATCTGGTAAAAAAGAGATTGATTTGGCTGTAGAACTTGGCATGGATGTTATTATAACAGATCATCATCAAGAGCCAACTGAACTGCCAGATAAAGCATATGCGATGATAGTCCCAACTTTGAAAAAAGAAAAATATCCTTTTCAATATTTAGCTGGGGTGGGTGTAGCTTTTAAATTAGCCCAAGCCTTATTAAGAAAAGATAAAAGTCAAGATAATGAGGCATACGAGAAATGGTTGCTGGATTTATTGGCTTTAGGCACGGTAGCTGATTGCGTGCCACTTATGGGGGAGAATAGGACTTTAGTTAAGTGGGGATTATTGGTTTTGAATAAGACGCAAAGATTGGGGCTTAAAGAATTAATATCACGCGCATCAATCCGCAAAGAAATAGATACGCGTACAATTGGATTTCAAATTGCACCCAGGATCAATGCGGCTGGCAGAATGGATCATGCCAATACGGCTTTTGAACTGCTAACTACAGAAGATGAGGCGGAAAGCTTGGCAATTTCGATTGATTTAAATCAAAAAAATCAGAATAGACAGAAAGTGACAGAAGTGATGATGAAGATATCTTTGGAGCAAATTGGTGAGCCTAAGGGAGATGATGTGATATTGTTTAGCACCTATGATGGATGGTCCCCAGGAATGGTGGGTTTAGCAGCTGGAAAATTGGCAGACAAATTTTCAAGGCCGGTTATAGTATTCGGTAAGATGGGAGATAAATATGTAGGATCTGGTAGAAGTATAGAAGAGTTTGACATAACGAAAGCATTGGGGGAATGTAAGGAATATTTGGCAGAATTTGGTGGTCATGCTCAAGCATGTGGATTGACTATATTAGGAAAAAAGAATCATATTGATTTTATGGATAAAATTACAAAAATTGCTAAAAAGAAGTTAAAAGACGTGGAATTAATACCCTCAATTGACATTGAGGTTGAAATGAGGTTAAATGGATTGAATTGGGATTTAATTGAAAATTTAGAAAAGTTTGAGCCTTTTGGCGAAGGTAACAAGAAACCTAAATTTTTAAGTGAAAATTTAGAGGTTATGGATTTTTTCACAATGGGTGGTAACAACCAGCATATTCGATTACTGTTACGTGATGAGAGTAATGGAGATGCGGAAAAATTTGTAGGATTTAGCATGGCTGAGTGGAAGAATAAAATTAAGGAAGGAGACAGGGTTGATATAGTGTATGAGGTGGGAGTTAACGAGTGGAATGGAAGCAGGGAGATTGAGTGTAGAATTAAAGATATTAAAAATAAAGAAAAATTAAAAAATAGAAATTAATAAAGATATATTCACTTTTTAAGGGAGTAAAAATGAAAAAATCAGACGTATTTGCTGTGCGTTTTAGAGAAAGGGAAGATGCAAAAAAAAGCTTGGACTGCAAAACGACAGCGTTGGTTTCCCTAAGGACCACTTCTGATCTTTATGATTGGGTGGTTGCGTATCGTTGTACAAAAATCCCCTTTGAAAGTTTTATGCAAGCTTGTCGTCTTTTCGAGGTACTTGGAGACAAGTGTTTGAAGGAAGCTGTGTACAGTATTGCTAGCTTTTTTGTAGAGGTAGGCTATCTCGAAAAATTTGAAGGAGCTTCGGATTTTTTTACAAAAAAGGTTGGCAATACCGATCAATAATATTGATCGGCAAGCGATTTTAAAAAAGTGTTGTGTGAATTTACCGCAGCGCTTTTACTTTTTGCTTAATTTAGTTTAAGATAAGTATACATGGACAATAAACATCTAGTTATATACACAGACGGTGGAGCCAGAGGTAATCCAGGGCCAGCAGGCGCTGGTGTCGCTATAATGTCCCCCAAAGGTGAGGTTATAGCAACTCATAAGAAATATTTAGGTGAAGCCACAAATAATGTGGCGGAGTATTCGGCTGTGGTTTTGGCTTTGGAAAAAGCCAAGGAACTGGGGCCAGAGACAATTGATTTTTATTTAGATTCAGAATTAATTGTTAAGCAGATAAAGGGTGAATATAAGGTGAAGAATGTAGCGCTTGGTAAGTTGTTTGTTAAAGTATATAATTTAAAACATAATTTTAAGAAAGTTACTTTTAGCCATGTTAGGAGAGAGAAGAATAAGTTGGCTGATAAGCTGGTGAATGATGCGATTGACGAGGGTTGTCATTAATTTGACATATAATTTTATATAAAATATAATGACAATATAAGTAATTAAAATTGTAATTATGCCTGTAGCAACAAAAATAATGCCTAAAACAGCCTCTGTTAGGGATCTTCAGAGAAAATATAAAGAGTTGTTTGAGTATATAAAGGAGACCCATGAGCCTCTATATATCCTCACTCAGAATAAGCCGACCGCAGTCTTGTTGGCCCCTGATTTTTTTGAAGAAATTGTTAGAGACAGAGAGATGACAGAAGATGAGGCTTTGGATATAGCTCGCCAGGGAGAAGAAGAATATAGGACGGGCAAGACCAAAACTTTAAAATCTTTGGCTGATTTGGATTAGTTTTATGCAAAAAGCTATTAAAAAAATAGATTATGCATCTCATTTTGTCAGGTCGTATAAGAAATTAAGTAATATAGAGAGAGTTATAGCCCGGAAGAAGGAAAAAATTTTTAGGGTGAATTGTTTTGACCCAATTTTAAGGATACATAAACTTAAGGGAAAATTAAGAGACCGGTGGTCGTTTTCGCTTACCCCGCGTTTGCGAGTTATGTTTGTATTTATAAATGATAATCAAGTGCTCTTTTTGGATGTCGGAGACCATAAGGTCTATAAGTAAATATTTTATGATTAGTTCTAAAGAATTGCGACAAAAGTATATAGATTTTTTTGCAAGTCGGGGTCATACTATTATCCCGTCAGCTTCTGTTTTGCCGGAAAATGATCCTTCCACTCTTTTTATAACAGCAGGCATGCAGCCCTTGGTGCCGTTTTTGTGCGGGGAAAAACATCCTGGTGGCGTCAGATTAGTTAACGCACAAAAGTGCGTTAGAACAGGGGACATTGATGAAGTGGGGGACAAGACACATCATACTTTTTTTGAAATGCTGGGGCATTGGTCGCTGGGAGAATATTTTAAAAAAGAAGCTATTCAAATGACCTATGAGTTTTTAACTAAAGAATTAGGATTAGAAAAAGAGAAATTAGCCTTTACGGTATTTGGGGGTAATAAGGATGCGGAAAAGGATGAAGAGTCATATGAGTTGTGGCAAAAGATTGGTATTGATGAAAAGAGGATTAAATATGTGGAAGATAACTGGTGGGAGCCGAGTGGCACTGGCGGACCGTGCGGACCAGATACTGAGCCACATTATTGGATGGATGAGAGTAAAGTACCTGATGAATTTGATCCAGAAGATTCAAGATGGGTTGAAATTGGTAATGATGTACTGATGAGTTATGAAAAAGTAGGCAAAGGCAAATATGTTGAGGCTAAACAAAAGAATATTGATAATGGTACAGGGCTTGAAAGATTATTGGCCGTTATGAATGGATTGGATGATAATTACAAGACAGACTTGTTTTTACCTATAATTAAAAAAATTGAGAAGTTGAGTGGTAAGGAATATGAAGAGAGTGAAGAGGTAAAGCGCTCAATGAGAATTATATCTGACCATGTACGGGCCGCTACCTTTATCATGGCCGACAAGGCTTTGATTGAGCCATCAAATGTGGATGCGGGTTATGTGGTACGCAAATTAGTACGTCGAGCTATTAGACATGGTAGAATGATTGGTATAAAGGATAATTTTACTGCCCAAGTGTCACAAGTGGCAATTGAGATGATGAGCGAGATATATGAAGAGCTTGAGGAGAATAAGGAACGGGTATTATCTTTATTTGAAGTAGAAGAAGAAAAGTTTACTAAAACCTTGCAACAAGGATTAAAAATATTTAATAAAGAAGTAAAGAAAATTAAGGGTAAAAAATTTAATTCAAAGTTGGTATTTGATTTATTCCAAACTTATGGTTTTCCTTGGGAATTAACGGAAGAATTGGCTAAAGAGCAGGGATTTAAGGTAGATAAACAAGGGTTTGAAGATGAGTTTAAAAAGCATCAGGATTTATCACGCAGTGCAACGGCAGGTAAATTTAAAGGTGGATTAGGCGGTGAAAGCGGGGATACTATAAAATATCATACAGCTACGCATTTACTGCTAGCTGCCTTGAGAGAAGTTTTGGGGGATTGTGTGGAACAGAGAGGCTCTAATATTACCGGGGAAAGACTACGCTTTGATTTTTCACATGGTGAAAAATTGAGTGATGAAGAGAAGAAGAAGGTGGAAGATATTGTTAATACAAAGATTAAAAAAGGATTGGATATTAAACAAGATGAGATGAGTGTGGAAGAAGCTAAGAAGCAAGGAGCAGTGGGAATATTTGGAGATAAATATGGAGAAAAGGTAAAGGTATATTCTATGGGGGATTATTCTAAGGAAATTTGCGGGGGGCCGCATGTTAAGAATACTGCAGAACTTGGAACATTTAAGATTTTAAAGGAAGAGTCAAGCTCAGCAGGAGTGAGAAGAATAAAGGCAATTTTAGAATAAATATATGACATATTTAATTGTAATAATTTTAGTAGGTTTTTCTGGTCTTTTTTCAGGATTAACTTTGGGATTATTAAGTTTGAGTAAGGGCGAGCTTGAGAGAAAGATTGAGCTGGGTGACAAGAAAGCCAAGAAGGTGTATAGCGTGCGCAAAAAAGGAAATTTACTTTTATGTACTTTGCTTTTAGGGAATGTGGCAGTTAATTCAGCTTTGGCTATATTTTTAGGAGATATTGCGAGTGGGTTTATGGCCGGGCTTGTGGCTACTGGTTTAATTGTAATTTTTGGTGAAATTATTCCACAAGCTTCATTCGCTAAGTATGCTCTTGAAGTAGGAGCTAAAACTGCTTGGATAGTTAAAATTTTCATAGTCCTCCTTTATCCAATCTGTGCACCAATTGCTTGGGTACTTGATAAAACATTGGGAGCCGAGATGCCGACAGTTTATTCCAAGAAAGAATTGGTAAAAATTATTGAAGAACACGAAGATTCTAAAGAGAGTGATATAGATAGGGATGAAGAGAGGATTATTAGGGGAGCTTTAACTTATTCAGAAAAGCAAGCAGGGGAGATAATGACAGGAAGAGATAAAGTTTATACTATTAACGAAGATGAGGTGTTTGATGAAAAATTAATAGCTAAAATCAAAAAGAGGGGACATACAAGAATTCCGGTATTCCATAAGAGCGAGAGCCATATAGTTGGAATACTCTATGTAAAAGATTTATTGGGTCATGTGGGTCAAGAAAAGGTGGGTAAATTATGCCATAAGCATAAATTAGTGCATGTAAAAACTAGTACTAAATTAGATAAACTTCTTAATGATTTTATAAAGAATAAGTTGCATATTGCATTGGTTGAGGATAAGAAAGGTGAATTTCAAGGATTGGTAACCTTAGAAGATGTAATTGAAGAGGTTTTAAAGATAGAGATAGTGGATGAAACGGATTGATAGTATATTTTAGGTATATATTTAAATACCCGTAAATAACGGGTATTTTTTCTTTTTTAGCTAATTTTAGTTTAACTCTTGACATTTTTGAGGATTTATGGTAAAGTGGCTGGATCGCTTTTTTGTAAGCAGAAATAAATAATTTAAAAAATTCCTCATAAAGGGGAGTTAAATTTTAATCTAAATATTTTTTTGGAGGATTTTATGGTACATAAAATTGTAGTTTTGTTGCTCGTTGTTTTTTTGTTGTCTATGCCGGTTTTTGCGCAGGAGGCATGGATTGATTTTGAGGAGTGGACCGATCACACTAACTTGCCCGGAGAGACTTCTCTGCTCAATTATTTTAAACTAAACACAATGGCGGATAGTAGTAGTGAATTTAGTAGTGTGGGCTGGTCCCCTGTGTTGTCGTATGAATTGAATTCATTGGTTGCCACTGGCGATGATCTTAATAGTATGCGGATTGCCACTCAGTACGGCGTGGTGTCTACCGTAGACAGTATTAATTTTGTTAGCGGAAGGATTTATTTTAGTCCATTTGTCCAGCCGGCCAATACTGAGATTGAGTATAGAATTATGCTTGATTTGACTAATAATTGGCAAAATTTTGATACATTAAGAGTGGAGATAAACACTGGTGACAACATGGTATATTTTATTGGAGATCAGGCTAATTCTACGGTTTGGTTGTCGCCTAATTTTACCATGTTGCATATTTGTACAATCACCATTCGTGAAGGGTTCAGGTCATACTATGGTTATGGATGGACCATGGTGGGTATTCCAACATATTTACCGGAAAATATTATTGCTACACAAGTTTTTGCGAATATGGCTGGCGAATATGTTTTTTACGAGGATGTAAGCGGAAATAGTCAATATTGCCAATCTGATATTCTGTTTGGGAATCCTACACGCAATGCGAGTAGAGTAGATAATGTGTTTTGGATGGCGAATTATGGCGAGTTGGCATTTTGGCAGGGAGATGTGCGAAACAGCGCCTTGATTCTTTTGGGTAGCGAAAGTGATAGTGTTTCCCTTGAAAAGGGAGAGTGGCACATGGTAGCTTATCCTGGTTTTTCTGCAGAATTGAGTCAATCTTTATTTATATTGCCGCCACCCGGAGAACCTGACTTTCAAATATATTTGTTTGAGTATGGGTATCAGGGTTATACAATGATTGGTCCTGATGATATAACAAAACCTGGTCATGGATTGTGGTTTTACGCGTCTCACTCATGCGTTTTGCTTTTTACAAAGCCGTCTTTGGGGCTAACGAAAATAAAACATGATGAGGGCTATGTTTTGGCAGGAGATTATATGCCTCCTGGTGATCCAGGGTTTTTACCACCATCTCCGCCAGAATGGCCTGGAAGTGCTACTGATGTTAATGAAGAAAAAATGCTCGGACAACCCAATGGATTTTCGTTGCTGCAAAATTATCCAAATCCATTTAATCCGGTAACAGCCATTGAATTTTATGTACCGCAATCCGGAAAGGTTTCTCTCAAAATTTATAACTCAATTGGACAGGAAGTTGCGGTACTTGTTGACGGTGTAAAAGTAGCTGGTATTTACAAAGTTCAATGGAATGCAGTTGGTCAGTATTCTGGTGTGTATTTTTACTGTCTGAATGCCAACGGTTTGGCTCAAACAAAAAAAATGATATTGATGAAATAATTTTTAAAACAAAAAAGCGATCAAAAAAATTACGAAATAAAAGAGATTCATGTAAATATTGAATCTCTTTTATTATTCCCCAATTTTTGACATTAAAGCTAAAATTGATATAATAACCGTAGTTATATGAGCAGATACGACTACAAGAAAAAGCAGATAGGCGAGCACTATTATGGCACCAGACAGGGTAAAAAGAAGTCCAAGGTGTGGCGAGTGTTTGTTTTTTTGTTGTTTTTTGCTTTGATTGTAGCTTTATTCATTTATGTCTTTCCTGAAGTAGAAGTAACGATTGTGCCAGAAACAGAAACCAAGGTAAATGATTTAAATATTACAATTGATGGGAATTTAACTAAAGAAGATTTGGTGAATAATAAGATGCCGGGAGAAATGGTTGATGTGGATGGAAATTTGAAAAAAACATTTAAAACAAGCGGGGAAAAGAACGTGGGGGATAAGGCTTCGGGTGAAGTTGTTTTCTATAACCAAACAGGGCTGGTACAGCCCTTAACTACGCTAAATAGTTTGGTATCAGATGATGGTGTTGTTTTTTTTCTAAAAGGGGTGGCAGAAATTCCAAAAGCTGAAGTATCAGCTGAGGGCACCATAGTTTATGGAACATTGGTAGCCCAAGTTGAGGCTAAAGAAGCTGGAGAAGAAGGCAATATAAATCCCGGCAGATTAACTATAATAGACCTAGCATTTTCAAAACAAAATAAGATATATGGGGAAGTAAAGACAAGATTAGAAGGTGGAACCTCAAAAGTGATTAAAGTGGTGTCCCAAGATGATTTGGATAAGGCTGAAAAAACTTTACGAGAAAGTTTAGAGCCTGAATTGAAATCAAAAATCGAAGATAGATTATCTGAAAGTCAGGTATTGTATGATGATTTAATTAATTTTGAAGTTATAAACACAGAGAAAGCAGTTGAACTTGAAGAAGAGATTGAGGAGTTTGAGATGAAAATTGAAATGACAGGGAGCGCATTGGTATGGGATGGGGCAATTGTTAGAGATATGATTGCGCGGAAAATAGAGAGTGAAGTTGATGAGAACAAGAAGATTGTGGAAACTTCCCGGGATGTATTTGAGGTTGAGGTGGAAAGTGTGGATATTTCTAAAGCTTTAGCAACCCTTAAAATTCATGCTGAAAATCAGGTGTCTTTACCTATATATATAGATAAGATAAAGGATGAGTTAAAAGGTTTGACTGAATTTGAAGCCAGGCGGTTATTACTTGAAAGGGATAACATTAAAGATGTGCGTTTTAAATTCAGCTATAGTGTGACTAATAAAATACCGGAAAATGGCAATAGAATCAATGTTTTACTTAATTTCAGGTAAACAATTGACAGAAATCTGTATTTCTGTATAATTATACATATATTGTTAAATTTGAATATATTGAATAATAGTTTAATATTTGAAGATAAATTGACTATATTAGATAGTCATAATTTTTGCTAATCTTTAAAAATAAAAATTGTATTAATATCGAGGAAAACGATCAAAACACCAATAATAATCAAGAGTCCGACCAATTTAATATAAATAGGAAGGGCTTTATTGAAGCTCAAGGTGAAGTAACTGAACTTTTGCCCGGGGCTAAGTTTAGGGTAGTTTTAGACAATGGCCAGGAGATTATTGCGAGTCTTGCGGGTAAGATGAGAATGCATCGAATAATGCTTTTAGCAGGGGATAAAGTTAAGGTGGAGATTTCACCGTATGATCTAACCAAGGGCCGGGTGGTTTATAGACAATAATCTTTCTATAAAGATTATTATTTTTTAATATTTAGTTTATTTAAAATGAAAGTAAGAGCCTCTGTAAAAAAAATATGCCGAGATTGTAAAGTAATCCGCCGCAAAGGGCGGGTGTTTGTGATTTGCAAGAATCCTCGACATAAACAGAGACAAGGTTAAAATATATGGCAAGAATTGTTGGAGTTAATTTACCAAATGAAAAAAAATTAGAAATAGGCTTAACCTATATTTTTGGTATTGGTCGTACAATGTCAGTTAAAATTATTGAAGAGGCCAAATTGGATGCCAATATGAAATGTAAAGATATTGATGATAGTCAAGTAGCAGCTCTGCGTAAAGTGATTGAATCTAAACATAGAGTAGAGGGTGAACTTCGGCGCGAAGTAATGGGTAATATTAAACGTTTAAAAGAGATTAACAGCCATAGAGGTTCACGTCATGCCAAGAGATTGCCGGTACGCGGACAGCGAACCAAAACTAATTCACGCACTGTTAGAGGAAACGTACGTAGAACCGCGGGTTCTGGTAGAATATCAGCTGCACAAAAAACTTAAGAAAATATATGGCAGACGAAAAAAAGAAAAAAGTAGTAAGAAAGAAAAAGAAGAACGTGATTAGACGCTTGCTTAAAGGCAGGGGTCGAGCTTATGTTAAATCAACATATAATAATACTATTGTAAGTATTACTGATTTGAATGGTGGGGTTATTGCACAGTCATCTGCTGGCAGATGCGGATTTAAAAGCGCTAAAAAGGCTACGCCTTATGCTGCTGGAGTAGTTGTTAAAGCAGTGGTTGATAAAGCTAAAGGAGCAGGCGTACGTGAAGTGGATGCTTACGTGTCAGGTATTGGCCCGGCAAGAGAGGCGGCTGTGAGAGCACTTTCTATAAATGGTATTAATATAGCTGGTATTAAAGATGTGACACCAGTTCCACATAACGGTTGTCGTCCTAAGAAACCAAGAAGAGTATAAATATTATTAAACAAAAAACATGGGTAGAAATTTAGATCCAAAATGTAGACAATGCAGACGTGTAGGTGAAAAGCTTTTCCTTAAGGGTGAGCGATGTTTTGGCGCTAAATGCGCTATGGTTAAGAAGAATTATCCTCCTGGTCTGCATGGCCAAAAGGGATTTGTGAAAGTTACGGAATATGGCAAGCAATTGCAAGCTAAACAGCGCGCTAAAAAAAGCTATTGTGTAGATGAGAAACAATTTAGAAATTATTTTAAAAAAGCCTTAGCTATGAAAGGCAATGTATCAGTTAATTTTTTAACCTTACTTGAGAAAAGATTTGATAATGTAGTATATAAATCAGGTTTAGCAGTATCTCGTGGCAAGGCTCGCCAATTGATCAATCATGCACATTTTATGATAAATGGTAGAAAAGTGAACATTCCTTCATACGGGTTGAAAGAAAAAGATATGATTACTGTTAAGGAAAAGAGTAAAAAATCAGTTGCATTTGATGGCGTTTTTGAAAGTATAAAGCCAGAGAGTACTCCTGAGTGGTTGAGTTATGACCCTGAAGAACAAGGCGTGACAATGGTGAGTGATCCGCAAGAGAAGGATTTTGATCCAGGAATTGATACTAGACTTATTGTTGAGTATTATTCAAAATAATTATTTAATTAATTTAGAAATATATGGAGATGATCCCCGTCCCACAAAAATTTGAATATAAAGCTGAGAGTGACAACAAGGGTGAATTTATTGTTGAGCCTTTGTATCCAGGTTTTGGTATTACTATTGGTAATATGTTACGGCGCGTATTGTTGTCCTCAATTACTGGATCAGCTATTACTACAGCTAAGATAAAGGGAACTGATCATGAATTTTCCAGTTTGCCGCATGTTAAGGAAGATATGGTTGATGTGATGTTAAATATTAAACAGATTAAGGTTAAGGTAGATCCACTAGCAACTGCCACACATGACGAACCTTTGGCATTGAAATTACACAAGACGGGTGAAGGTAAGGTAACAGTAGGTGATATTGAAGCACCTTCACAGGTGAGTTTAGTTAATAAAGATATGGTAATTGCCACTTTAACTGATGAGGCAGCAGATTTTGATGTTGAGTTTACAGTTGAAAAGGGCAGGGGATATTTACCAGTTGAGGGTTTTAGTGGAGAAAAATTGCCAATTGGACATATGGCAGTGGATGCAATATTCACGCCAATAACTCAAGTATCAGCCGAAGTGGACAGGGTGCGTGTTGGTGAAATGACCAACTGGGATAAACTGATTTTGATGGTTGAAACCGATGGTTCAGTAACTCCAGAAGAAGCATTTGATGAAGCTGTAGGTATTTTATCAGATCAAGTTAATTTTTTACAAAATAAAGGGGCTGGAGAAGAGACTCAAGAAGAAACAGTAGTAGATGATGAAGAAAAGGAAGAAGAAGAAAAAACAGAAGAGGTTGATAAAGAAAAGGAGAAAGAAGACAATGAGGAAGAACCAAAGAAAAAGAAGGGTCGACCCAAAAAAGAAGATATTTAATTTATGCGACACAGAAGTACTAAAAAAACATTAGATAGGAATTATAAGCAAAGAAAGGCTTTAGTTAAAAATTTAGCTACGTCTTTAGTATTACATGAGAAAATTAAAACAACTGAAGCTAAAGCTAAATTTTTAAGACCTAAAGTAGAAAAGCTTGTAACTCGAGCCAAGGTTAATTCGTTGCATTCTAGACGTGAATTAATGAAGCGTTTGATGACCAAAGGAGCAGTGGATAAAATGCTAGAAGTGATTGGCCCCAAGTATAAGGAGAGAAAGGGCGGTTATTTGCGTATCATTAAAATTGGAGAGCGTAAAGGAGATGGAGCTCGAATGTGTGCTATTGAATTTGTTTAATAAATTTTATGACTAAAAAGAATATAGAAAGAAAAGAACATATATTGGATGCCAGCGATCAAGCGCCTGGCAGATTGGCAAGTCAGATTGCCCAGCTTTTGCGTGGTAAACATAAGGTTAATTTTACGCCATATCTAGATCAGGGCGACAGTGTAGTTGTGGAAAACGTAGATAAGATGAAAATTACTGGTAATAAGATGGATAAAAAGGTGTATTACCGTCATTCTATGTATCCAGGTGGATTGAAAGAAACTAAAATGAAAGATTTAGTGGCTCAAAAAGGTATGGCTGAAGTTCTGAGAAGAGCAGTTTATGGCATGTTGCCTGGCAACAAGTTGCGTAATGATATGTTGAAGAGATTAACTATTAAATAATTATATGGCAGAAGAAAAAGTTAAAAAAGAAGAATCTAAAGATAAGCCAGTAAAGTTTTCTGGTAAATATATTTATGCAGTGGGTCGAAGAAAGACTGCTTCTGCAAGAGTTAGAATATATGCCAAAGGTTCAGGTCAAGTGGTTATTAATGATAGGGATTATAAGGAATTTTTTCCATATTTTACTTGGCAGTTAAATTTAGAAGAACCTTTTAAAGTAGTTGGCAAAGAAGGTAATTTTGATGTGTGGATTAAGGTTGTAGGTAGTGGGCAAAGATCACAATCTGAGGCATGCCGCTTAGGTATTTCAAGAGCATTGCTTAAATCAGATGAAGGATTTAAAAAAGTTTTGCGCGCAGAAGGCTTTTTGACAAGAGACCCAAGATCAAAAGAAAGAAAGAAACCCGGATTAAAACGAGCTAGACGTGCCCCACAGTGGTCTAAGCGTTAATTATTTATTATTTATTTCAACCCGTCTAAAATAGACGGGTTTTTGATTTTACATCCTAACTTTTTTAGGGATTTTTGTATAAAAAATGGCATTCAGAATTCTTTGCTGAATGCCATTTCGTGCTTTATTTGCTTTTAAACTCCTAAAGCCCTAAAGCTATCTCCACCATTTGATTGAAGGATTCTTGGCGGTCTTGTGCGTCAAGCTGTTCGCCTGTTACTAATTTATCGCTGACAGTCAAAATTGTCAGCGCCTGAATTTTTTTCTTGGCTGCTATGGTGTATAGGATAGCAGTTTCCATCTCGATTGCCAAAACTCCGTATTCGCTAAAAATTTTCCAGCCAGGTGGCTCAGCGTCATCGTAAAAGTTATCTGTCGCTAGAACATTTCCAAACTGTACGGGAATGTTGAGTTCTTGCGCGACTTGCTTGGCTTTGTAGAGTAATTCAAAGTCTGCAATTGGCGCAAAACTCATATTATAAAAGATTCTATTATTCATAGCAGAGTCGGAGCAAGATCCTACTGCTATGATTATGTCTCTTAATTCGGTGTGTTCCTGTAATCCGCCACAGCTGCCAAGCCGTATTATTCGGTTGACACCAAAATTGTTTATTAGTTCATTTACGTAAATAGCTAGGGATGGCATACCCATACCAGACCCCTGTACTGAGATTTTTTCCTTTTGAGGCGTAATGCCGGTAAACCCTAACATGTTTCGAACAGTGTTATAGGGTTCAACTTGTGATAAGAATGTATCGGCTATGTGTTTTGCTCGCAGTGGGTCGCCTGGTAGTAATACTGTTTTGGCAATATCGCCTAGTTGTGCGTTGACATGTGTGCTCATTTTTCCGTCTCCTGATTTTGTGAGTTTTTATTTATTATTAGTTTTTGTGAATACTAAGTTTATTTTATGAAATTTATGTGATAGTGTCAATTTTTTATTTATGTGGGCTTGAATTTTACCCCAAAATTGGTAAGATAAGATTATATGAATTTTCTTAAAAGAAACAAAGAAATATTGTTTTTGTTAGTTTTTTGTGTAGTCTTTTTTTGTATTTACTCAAATTTTAATTTGCTTAGCGCAGAGCCCAATCCAAAGTTTTCTTCGCCTGATGAAACAGCCAACTATTTTTGGATAGAGAGGATGGCTGCTGGTGAAAGTTTGTATTACTTTGAGGAATTAAATGGAGTGGGTAATAACTTGGTACATGCACGTAGTTTGAACACAGTTGAGGGTAAAATAGTGCCAGGTAGTTTTTTGGGCATGATATTTATTTATGGATTTTTAGCTAAAGTTTTTGGTTTATGGATAGTTCCGTATTTAACTCCCTTATTTGGGGTTTTGGGAATTATCTTTTTTTATTTATTAATAAAACAAATTTTTGGGAGAAAGGAGATTGCTTTAATTTCTGCCGTGCTGTTATCTTTTCTACCTCCTTGGCTATATTATAGCGCTCGAGGGCTGTATCATAATATATTGTTTTTAAGTTTATTTTTAATTGGCGTGTATTTACTTTTGTGGGCGATGGATCGAGGTAAGTTTAAGTTGGGTGTTTATGCCTTATCTGGGTTTTTAATTGGTCTGGCTGTGGTTACTCGAACTTCTGAAATTGTATGGCTAGCCTTGAGCGTTCTTTTCGTGTTTGTTCTTAATTTTAAAAAAATTTATTGGCCTGGATTTATTTTGTTTTTATGTGGGTTATACATCCCAGCTTTAATGTTGATGTACAGTAATCAGATATTGTATGGTGCTGTGATATCAGCTGGTTATGGGGCGATAATTCCCGAAGGTGGAGTTGGGGAGATGATAAGTAATGGGTTATTATTTCGGATTTTAATTACACCGTTTGGTTTTGATTTAAAATCAATTTTAGTAAATGGTTTTAATTATTTATATCAGTTCTTGCCATATTGGTCATTGCCGACAATACTTGGAGGCTTTCTTTTTATTTTATTACCTAAAAAATTAATTTTAATTGATTATAAGAAAAGGATAACTTATGTTGCATTTTTCTTGGTATTGATGGCATATTTATTAGTATTCTATGGTTCTTGGGGGCTAGTTGACCGTATTGATCAAAATACTTTATCTCTGGGCACTTCGTATTTACGCTACTTCTTACCTATATATATGTTGTGTCTGCCATTTTTAGCTACCTTGGTGTATATGATAAGCAGGGTATTGATTTGGGATAAACTGAAATATTATGGGGTTTACAGGGTGATAGTGGCTGGCATGCTTATAGCGGTATTAAGTATGCCCACCTTAAATTTAGTTATACGCAAAACTGATGAAAGTTTATTCCTATTGCGTAATTTGGATGAGACTAGAGCAAAGTCTTATTTAGTTAATGAGATTACTCGAGAGGGGGATGTGGTTGTGATGTATAAGCAGGCTGATAAAATATTTTTTCCTGATAGGAAAAAATTAATTACGGCGTTAGCGGTGGACGAGGATTATGAGGCTTTACGACGCATGGTGGAGTTACGGGATGTCTACTACTATACTTTTGCAGGGGAAGATATTGTTGATTTTATATCTAAAAGAGATTTTGAGCCAAGGGGCATGAAGATAGTTCGAGGAGCGAAAGTATTTAAAAGTGATTGGATATATATTATTGAATTGAAATGAAGTATTATAAATACATTCGAATAATTTTAATTTTAATCCCTATTATAACCCTAGGATGTTTAGTCTATAAAGATATTAGCCCTAAGGGAATTTTGAAAGTGGATTATGATTTTTGCAAGGAAGATCCATTTGTGTCTAAGTTTTCGCCGATGGGAAGAGTGCTTGAGATAGAAAAGAACAGGGGAGAATGTAGCCAGGAAATGGTGATTGATCCGGTGTATTTTGATGTGCGTTTACCACAGAGTTTTTCAAAAGCTAAGTTAAGGGTGTGGTATAGGAAAAATGAAGAGGTTTTATTTAAAATTGGCCCTAGGTTTAATAACAACCAATGGAAATGGCTGTTGCAAGATATTGAATATACAAAAGAGGATAATGGATGGATGATGGGTACAACAGAATATGATTTGGCATATATTGGGCTGGATAATAGCCGTATGAGATTTTTGATCTCATCTGCTGGGTTAGATGAGATGAATGAGAAAATTGAATTTAATAGAATAGAAATTGAGTTCATTAAAGAGCCTTTGAGTAAGGACAATTTTTTAACGCGTTTTAAAAGTTTATTTAGATTATGAAGAAATTTATTCAAAAATTGGTACCAGATATCCTATATATTTCCCTGATTACATATATAGTATATTTTGTGTTAGAATTACTTAAAGAGGGTCTGATTTCTAATTATTTCGACCTTAATTTGTTTTTAATTTGGATAATGATTTTTGGTGTGTTAACATCAATTTTAAAGGCTCAAAAGCATATATGAATGTTGATAATCCATATGGCGATCCCGGTCATGAGATTCATGAGCAGGGACAAAAACAAGTGAATATAAGCGAGATTGATCCAGAAAATTTGAACGATATCGCTGAGTATTATAAGTTTGAAGTGGATAATAGTTTTTCTAAACTTCGCGAAGGGGGGACTATTGATGGGCAGGCTAAATTCCGGCAAGGCCAGATGGAGAATGGGCAGTTGAAAGTTTTTACGGCCAAAGAGGGGGAAGAGTTAATCGGCACAAGCGTGGTGGTTTTAGAGAATGCGCCAGGCGGCACAGAGACAATGGAAAAAGATATTCAAAATAATGAAGCTTTTGCAGCGGGAACGTTTATCGCAAAGGATAAAAGAAGTGGCGAGACTGCCTTGAGGTTAGCGCAAGAACAGGAGAGGGCAGCCAGAGAAGCTGGTAAGAGTTCGATTATAACTGACATTGATCGTAATAATCCTGCAAGTATGCGTTTCCGCATGAATAAGAATGATTACGTGCTTGAAGGAGTGAACGATGAGACGGACGAGGCGATTAAATATTCATATAGGTTTCGTAAAAAATTTGATCAGGAAAGCCAATCAGCTGACTGGACAGAACAAGTTAGAAGTGGCAGTATACAGAAATTCAATGGAGAGTTTGGGGAGAAGGAGGTATTAATTGATCCGGATGATGGAGAGGTCATAAAACAAGCGTTAGAGAAGGGATATAGAGGTGTCTCCCTATTAAATCCCGAACGTGATTTTGGAGATGAAGAGAGCATTGATAAAAATTATGTTGTATTTACCAAAGAATAATATATGATAGATGGAGTAAAAATTAAAGAATTAAAAGTACACAAGGATGTATTTAATGAAGGCGAAGAGATAGTTAAAGAGCCGGGTATTTTGATGGAGGTTTTGCGATCTGATGAAGGATTGCTAGAAAAGTTTGGTCAAACCATTTTTACCATAGCTCACAAAGGGACAGTCAAGGCATTCCATTATCATAAGAAACAAGATGATCATTGGTTTTTTGCTACGGGCAAAGCGGTTGTGGTTTTACATGATTTGCGAGAGGGCTCGAAGACATATAAGGAAACCCAAGTGATTGAAGCAGGGGAAGGGGATTATAAATTGATCAGTATTCCGGTTGGAGTTGCGCATGGGTATAAGGTAATATCAGATGAGCCAGTGTTGCTTTTTTACCATACAACTGAAGTGTATAATAAAGAGAATCCAGACGAAGAGAGAATGGCATATAATGATAAATCAATTAATTTTAATTGGGATAAATATTAGTTAGAAGTTAAATTTAAATTTATGGATTGTGTATTTTGTAAAATTATTAATGGAGAGTTACCATCAGATAAGATATATGAAGATGATAAATTTTTGGCTTTTCTTGATATTTCTCCGGTGAACAAAGGTCATACTTTGATTATTCCAAAAGAGCATTATGAGAATTTAATTGCAACTCCTGATGAGCTAGCTCGAGAGCTACTTGTGATAGCTAAAAAAGTTGCGATAGCAGTCAAGGAGGAAACTAATGCTGATGGTATTAATTTTGGGTTAAATAATGGAGAGGCTGCTGGCCAGATAATATTTCATACTCATATACATGTGATACCAAGATATCAAGGCGATGGCTTGTCTGGCTGGCCGAATAAGAAATATGAAGATGGGGAACAAACGGAAATGGCGAATAAAATTCGTAATAAAATTAATTAATTATTTTTAAAAAAAATTATGATAAAACATGATGTGAAAAATATTAAGTTAGCTGCTAAAGGCAAAAAGCGTATTTTATGGGCAGATAAAGACATGGAAGTTTTGCAGGGAATTAGGGATGATTTTACTAAGAAAAAACCGTTGAAGGGAATAAAGATGGCAGCTTGTTTACACGTAACAGCAGAAACTGCTAATTTGATGCGCACCTTAAAAGCTGGAGGAGCTGAAGTTGTGCTGTGCGCCTCAAACCCTTTATCTACTCAAGATGATGTGGCTGCGTCGTTAGTTAAAGATTTTGGGATTTCGGTTTTTGCTATAAACGCAGAGGACAGAAAGACATATTATAAACATCTAAACCAGGCGATTGATTTTAAGCCACAAGTGACCATGGATGACGGGGCAGATATTGTATCTCTATTACACTCTAAAAGAAAGAAGGATATGGCACGGATAATTGGTGGTACAGAGGAAACGACAACGGGTGTTATTCGTTTGAAGGCTTTGGCCGAAGAAGGCAAGCTCGAATATCCTATTGTGGCAGTTAATGATGCGATGACAAAGCATTTTTTCGATAATCGCTATGGCACGGGGCAGAGTACCTTGGATGGTATTATACGTTTAACTGACATGCTATTAGCAGGTAAAAATGTTGTGGTAGCAGGATACGGCTGGTGTGGGCGTGGCGTAGCCATGAAGGCGCGGGGGATGGGATCTAAGGTAATTGTGACAGAAGTTGATGAAGTTAAGGCGCTTGAGGCGGTAATGGACGGATTTCAGGTAATGTCCATGACCAAGGCGGCTGCTTTAGGAGATTTATTTATTACCCTAACAGGGGATATTCATGTGATTGATAAACATCATTTTAAATTAATGAAATCAGGGGTAGTTATATGTAATTCAGGACATTTTGATGTAGAGATTAATGTGGCTGCATTGAGCAAGATGGCCAAAAGCAAAAGAGAAGCAAAACCGTTGGTTGACGAATATGTTTTATCAAATAACAAAAAAATATATTTATTGGCGCAGGGCAGATTAATTAATTTAGCTGGAGCAGAGGGGCATCCAGCCAGTGTGATGGATATGAGTTTTGCTAATCAGGCCTTATGCGCAGAACATATTGTTGGAAATTATATGAAAATGGATAAGCAGGTGTATGATGTGCCTGCGAGGATTGATAAGAATGTGGCATTGCTTAAACTTAAAAGCATGGGAATAGCCATTGATAAATTAACTAATGAGCAAAAGAAGTATTTAAGTAGTTGGGAGATTGGAACATAAATTTTTATGAAAATATTAGTAACTGGCGGAGCTGGGTTTATTGGATCAAATTTTATCCGTTACCTCTTAAAGCATCATGCAGATGATCAGATTTTGAATTTGGATAAATTAACTTATGCAGGGAATCTGGAGAATTTAAAAGATATTGAGAGTAATAAAAATTATGAATTTATTAAAGGAGATATTTGTGATAGTAAGCTGGTAGATAAGGTTATGAAAGGAATTGATAGTGTGGTACATTTTGCAGCAGAAAGTCATGTAGATAATTCGATTGCAGGACCAGATGTATTTGTTCAAACGAATGTGGTGGGTACGCATGTATTATTAAAGTCAGCTTTGAAGAATAAGGTAAAGAGATTTCAGCATGTATCAACTGATGAGGTATTTGGTTCTCTAGCTTTAGATACAAAAGAAAAATTTGATGAGAATACCGTGTATAAACCAAATTCTCCTTACTCGGCTTCAAAAGCTGGCTCTGATCATTTAGTGCGGGCATATTTTAAAACATATGGATTGCCAATCACGATTTCTAATTGTGCAAATAATTATGGGCCATATCAGCATAGAGAGAAGTTTATACCCAGAGTTATAACCAACATATTAGAAGGAAAAAAGGCTCAAATTTATGGGGACGGGCTACATGTGCGTGATTGGCTATATGTAGATGATCATTGCCTGGCAATTGATTTGATTTTAGAGAAAGGCAAGATAGGGGAGACATATTGCGTGGGAGGTATGACGGAAGATGTGAACAATTTAGAAATTGTTAAAAAGATTATTAAAATTTTGGGCAAAGATGAAAGCTGTATGGAATATGCTAAAGATAGACCGGGGCATGATAGAAGGTACGCGGTAGATTGGTGCAAGATTAAAAATGAACTGAGTTACATGCCAAAATTTGGTTTAGATGAATATTTGATTAAGACTGTTAAGTGGTACGAGGATAATATAAATTGGTGGAAATAAATATGCGACAAAACCGTGATTCTGTAGCACGCAATACAACTTACTATACTTCTGCGTTAATATTGCAGAAGATTTTGGCATTTATATATTTTTCTCTGATAGCTCGTTTTGTGGGAGTTGAAGATACTGGTAAGTATACTTTTGCTTTATCTTTTACCACTTTGTTTGCTATTTTTATTGATCTTGGCTTATCGCCTGTTTTAACACGTGAAATAGCTAAGGTAAAAGAGAAAACGCAAAAATATTTATCAAATATTTTAGCTCTTAAGATTCCTTTGGCGTTGGTAGTCTACTTATTAGTGGTGGGTATGATAAATATTTTGGGTTATCCGCCAATTACCAGGCAGTTGGTATATATTTCTGGGATTATTATGTTTTTAGATTCTTTTGTTTTGAGTTTTTGGGCGGTGATGCGTGGACACCAGCAGTTGAAGTTTGAGAGTATGGGAGTAGTTGGTTTGCAGTTTATCACAGTTATTTTAGGCGGTTTGGTACTTTTTTTAGGACTAGGGCTAAAGTTTTTAATAGCTGCTCTTTTGTGCGGCAGCTTATTTAGCTTTGTTTTTAGTATTATAGTACTTAAAAAGAAGTTGAAGCTAAGCATTATGCCACGCTATGAGCCAAGCGTGCTCAAAGTATTATTTAGGATTGGCGTGCCCTTTGCTTTAATGGGAATATTTAGCCGAGTGTATACTACACTGGATACAGTGCTTCTGTCCACTTTGGCGGGGGATGCATATGTGGGTTGGTATAGTATTCCGGTTAAAATTACTTTGGCTTTGCAGTTTTTACCGATGGCCTTCATGGCAGCGCTCTTTCCGGCGATGAGTGAATACTTTGTATCAAACAAAGAAAAGTTAAGAGCTACCTTTGAAAAAGCTATGCATTATTTAATGACGATTAGCGTGCCGATTTCTGTAGGGATTATAATGTTGGCACGTCCGGCTATCTTGACAATTTATACAGATAGTTATTTAAATTCAGTATTGCCTTTAAGGATTTTAATGATAGGACTTTTCTTTTTGTTTATAAACTTCCCGGTGGGTTATTTATTAAATGCGTGTAATAAGCAGGTGACTAATACTATTAATATGGGGATTGCTGTATTAGTGAATGTGGTATTAAATATTATTTTAATTCCACAGTATACCTATGTGGGAGCGGCCGTGGCGTCTTTAGCCAGTACTGTGGTTTTGTTTCTTTTGGGTATGCATTTTGTACCAAAAATCGTGGATTATAGCAGGTGGTATTTAGTCAAAGGCTTTAGTAAAATTCTTGTAGCTAGCCTGGTTATGGCTGGAGTTATATATTATCTGTTGCCACAGATGTATTTTTTGTGGCTGGTGCCGATTGGGGCGATAGTATACTTTTTGGTGTTGTGGATTTTGCGCGGGATAAACAAGCAGGATGTGGTAGATGTATGGAATTCTGTGATAAGGGGTTAAAAATATATGAAAAAAATACTACTTATAACATTAGATTTTTATCCTAAAACTGGCGGGGTGGCTAATTATTATTTAAATTTATGTAAAGGTTTGGGTAAAGATGTAGTAGTTTTGACAAACATGACGGAGGGAGATAGTAAGTTTGATTTTAAGTTGGTCAGAAAAAAAATATTGAGTAGAGTGATTTGGCCCAGGTGGTTGCCAATATTTTTTTATGCATACAAGGTTATTAGAAATGAGAAGGTTAAGGTGTTGTGGGCAGGTGAAGTTTTGCCCACAGGCACGGTAATATATTTTTTATCAAAATTTTTTAAAATCCCATATATTGTATCATGTCATGGCAAGGATATTTTACAGGCGCAGAAGAAGAGCAGAAAGAAAAAATTAGCTAGAAAGATTTTGCAAAATGCCAAATACGTAACGGTGAATAGTAAGCACACAGGTGAGTTGGTAAGCGAGATGGGAGTGGCTAAGGATAAAATAAAAGTTATTTATCCTGGGGTTGATATATCTAAGCATGAGGAATCTGGAAGTGATATATTGTCAAAATATAATTTGAAGGATAAACCTATCCTATTATCCATTGGCAGATTGGTTGCCAGAAAAGGGGTTGATCGAGTTATTGAAGCTTTGCCTCAAGTATGGCAACATATTCCTGATTTGGTGTATATGATTGTGGGCAGTGGACCTTATGAGGAAGAATTAAAGAAAAAAGCTCAAGGGGATGAACGGATTATATTTTTTCAAAGTCTTACGGGAGATGATAAAGATAGGTTATATACGGCTTGTGATGTTTTTATTATGCCATCACGTGAGAGCAAGGATGATGTTGAGGGATTTGGTATTGTGTATTTAGAAGCTGCTAGTTTTTCCAAGCCGGTGATTGCTGGATTAAGTGGCGGTGTGGCTGAGGCCGTGGTGGATGGCAAAACTGGCATCTTGGTTAACCCAGATAAAGTAGACGAGATTGCCCTGGCTATTATTAAATTATTTAAAGATAAAGATTTGAGAGAAAAATTAGGGAGCCGAGGAATGGAAAGAGCTAAGAATGAATTTAATTGGCAGATAAGTATATCTAAATTTAAAGAATTAATATGATTTCTGTAATTATACCGGTATATAATACGCCCTTGGAATTGTGGCGATGCTTAAAAAGTATTGAGCGTCAGACTTTTAAAGATTTTGAAGTGATGGTAGCGGATGACGGATCAGAGAAATTTAAGATAGAAGAAGAGAAATATAAATATTTTAAAGATAAATTTAAAATTAATTTTTTTAAGATTGAACATGGTGGAGCGCCTAAGGCTCGTAATTTTGGTTTTGAGAAGTCTCAAGGAGAATATATATTGTTTTGTGATGCTGATATGGTGTTGCGAGGAGACTGTTTAGAAAAAATGAAAGAAGCTTTGGAAAAAAATTCAGATAAGTCTTATGTCTACTCTGATTTTAAATATGGCTGGAAGAAATTTAAATTTTGGGAATTTGATACTGAAAAATTAAAAAAACATAATTATATAAATACATGTTCTCTTGTGAGAAGAGAAGATTTCTCTGGATTTGATGAATCTTTAGAAAAATTTCAAGATTGGGATGTGTGGCTGACTCTACTTGACCAAGGAAAGACGGGAACATATATCCCTGAAGTGTTATTCAAGGCGGATCCCAGAAGAGGCAGCATGAGCAAGTGGTTACCCAAGATTGTATATAAAATACCGTGGTTAAAGTTAAAAGAAAAAGCAAAGTATAATAAGTGGAAAAAGATTGTACTAAGCAAACATAATATATGATGTTATCTATTATTATTGTTTCTTGGAATGTACGAGACTTACTTCAGAAATGTTTAGAGTCGATTTTTAAATATACACAAAATATTGATTTTGAGGTAATCGTAGTAGACAATGCGTCCAAGGATGGAAGCGTTATGATGGTTGAAGAAAAGTTTCCCAAAGTTGAGTTGATTGCTAATCAGAAAAATTTAGGATTTGCGAAAGCCAATAACCAAGGGATTGATAAGGCTCAGGGTAAATATATTTTGGTATTGAATGGAGATACTGAGTTAATTGATAGTAGTTTGGAAAAATTAGTTGATTTGATGGAGGAGAATAAGGAGTGGCCAATTTTGGGGTGCAAGTTATTAAATAGTGATAAGAGCTTGCAGGAAAGTGTGCGTAGATTTCCTAAATTTTTTGATCAATTTTTAATTTTACTTAAATTACATCATTTGCCTTTTTTGAAGAAATAATTAAATAATTATTTAGCTAAAGATTTTGATTATACTAAATTTAGTGAAGTTGATCAAATTATGGGGGCTTTGATGATGATTCGCAGAGAGGTTCTTCAAAAAATTGGTAAATTTGATGAAAAGTATTTTTATTGGTTTGAAGAGGTAGATTTATGTAAGCGAGTTGCGGAAGAGGGTTTAAAAGTAGTTTATACACCCCAAGCGAGCGTTATACATCATGGAGGAGCAAGTTTTGCTCAAGTGGACTGGCATAAACAGATTATTTGGAACCACTCCGTGTGCCGATATTTTTGGAAGCATGACAATAAATTGGCTTGGTTTGCTGTGTGGATTTTGGGGCCGATAAGTGTATTGCTGGCGATATTATCTGGGTTATTTAAAAAAAGTAAATGAAACAAGCTTTGAATAATAGAATATTTCAAATATCAATACTTTTTTTGGTTTTTTTGGAGTTATTGTCAATTTTTGCTTGGGGATTGCCTGAGTTTAATACAATAGCTTTTTTTGTGATTGTGGTCTTGACTTTAATTTTATCTTTAAAGAAATTGAGCTATGGCATATATATTGCTGTGGCAGAATTGGTGATCGGATCGCATGGATATTTGTTCGCTTTGAATTTAAATGCGGGTGAACTACTAATGTCTGTACGTATGGGAATATTTGGGGCAGTCATGCTGGCTTGGCTGGTCAATGTTTTGCGCCAGGGGGGTTTTGGGCGGTATTATATAAAATTAAAAGATTTTGAATTTTTTCGTTACTATATATATCTGGCTATTGTCCTGTTGTGGGGTTTTGTGTGGGGTGTAATACGAGGGAATAATTTTGGTAATCTTTTTCTTGATTTTAATAACTGGCTTTTCTTTTTGTATTTGTTGCCATTAATTGGGGTTTACAAGGAGAAAAGTTTTTGGAGGGATTTAGTACCAGTTGTTTCGGCTGCTCTTTTTTGGTTGATAGCTAAAACATTAATTTTATTATACATTTTCTCACACCAATTTATCTGGGCGTTGCCTGAAGTTTACCAATGGGTGAGAGATACGCGAGTGGGTGAAATTACGGCTTTCTCAAATAATTTTTATCGTATATTTATTCAATCGCAGATTTATTGCTTGTTGGGTTTTTTTGGTGTGTTGCCTTTGTTTTTAACGGATAGAAAGAAGCGTAAATGGTTGGGTTATTTACTAGTAGGATGTTTGGTGGTTGTCATAATTAGTTTTTCCCGAAGTTTCTGGTTGGGACTTGTCGGTGGGGCATTGGTGTATGCATTTTTGGTTATATTCTATTTTAAATTAAATTTCAAGCGGATTGCGCAACAGATTGGTATATTGACTGTAGTGGTTTGCGTATGCGCGGGTCTAATATTTGTGGTAATTAATTTACCACCCAAAATATCGGGTGAAAGCTTGGGGAGCCTTTTAGCTAAACGCACTACTCAAATTGAGGCAGCTGGTAATTCCAGAATAAATATGTTAAAACCACTAGGAGAAGGTATTACCAAGCATCCGGTGATTGGCTCTGGGTTTGGTACAACAGTGACTTATAGAAGTGTGGATCCACGGATTTTAACCACAACAGCCGGCGCGAGTGGCGAATATACAACTTATGCATTTGAGTGGGCTTATCTTGATTTGATTTTAAAAGTAGGATTATTCGGATTGTTTGTTTATCTTTTGTTGATATTTAAAATATTACAGAAGCTATGGTCAAATGTTAGATTTCCCGTGTTTTTGGGAATGTTATCGGCTGTGCTATGCCTTTTGGTAGTTAATGTTTTTACACCTTATTTAAATCATCCCTTGGGGATTGGAGTTATGTTGATTATAAGTGTTTTTGTAAGTCAAGATTATGGCTAAAGTATCTATTATTATAGTAACATTTAACGCAATGAAATACTTGCCAGATTTTCTGGAAAGTATTTTTGAGCAGACTTATTTTGTTGAAAAAGAGGAGCTGCCTGAAATTTTAGTTGTTGATAATGCATCAACTGATAAGACAGTTGATTATATTCGTAAAAATTTTCCGCAAGTTAATATGTTACGCAATGTGAATAATATTGGGTTATGTCGAGCATGGAATCAAGGCATTCGAATGACTAGCGGAGAATATGTGTTAATTATGAACCCTGATTTAGTATTGGATGCTAATTTTTTAAAAAGAGCGTTGAAAGTCATGGAAGAAGATGAATTGATCGCTAGTGTGGGTGGCAAACTGTATCAACTGCGATTGGAAGGAGAAGAGGATTTATTTATATTAGAAAAAACAAATATATTAGATTCGTGTGGCATACAGGCATTTAAGAATAGGAGATTTATCGAGAGAGGAGCAGGGGAGGTGGACAAGGGTAAGTATAACGAAAGACAAGATGTTTTTGGCATTTCTGGGGCCTTGGTGCTTTACAGACGCAAGGCTTTGGAGCAGGTTAAATTTGGGGAAGAGTATTTTGATGAAGATTTTTTTATGTATAAGGAAGATATTGATATGGCCTGGAGATTGCGTTTGGCGGGTTATAGGGCGGTGTATGTGCCAAAAGCTTTGGGGTATCATCATCGCCGGGCAAGATCGCAAGATAAAAATGTTAAGAATTTAGCAGTGGTTTCACATAGAAGAAGCAAGGACGATTTCGTAAATTTTTATTCGTATAAGAATCATTTGATGATACTTAAGAAAAATTTGTTTACTGGTAACTTTTTACGCCATTGCGTATACATTTTTTGGTATGAGTTGAAAAAATTCGTATATATGTTATTATTTGAAACTGGCAACTTATTTAAAACCTGGCGTATTTTATTAAAATTACGGGGGAAAAACAAGCAAAAAAGAAGGTTGAATATGAGATTGTGCAGAGTTAAGACAGAAGAGATGCGCGGATGGTTTGAATAAATTATATATATGAAACTATCAATAGTTGTATTGAATTACAAAAGTAAGAATCTGGTTAAGTACTTTTTAAAAAGAGTGCTTAATTTTAAATTGCCTTGGCAATGGGAGGTTACAGTGGTAGATAATGATTCGAATGATAAGACAGGGGAGATGGCGACTCGAGATTTTCCAGTGGTTAAATTTGTTCAATCTAGGAAAAATATTGGCATGGGTGGCGGGAATAATTTGGGTA
The DNA here is from genome assembly GCA_964573135.1 of uncultured Gammaproteobacteria bacterium. Lineage (GTDB taxonomy): Bacteria > Patescibacteriota > Patescibacteriia > UBA2196 > GWA2-42-15 > CAZNIO01. The sequence continues at coordinate 23,738 of CAZNIO010000001.1, read as the reverse complement.
TTAAAAAATCTGAAGGTGAGTATATATTGATTGCTAATCCAGATGTGACTTTAAATGAAAAGGCAGTTATGGAGATGGTTGAATTTTTAGATGAAAATGAGGGAGTAGGAATTGTGGGTCCTCAGATTTTGAATCCAGATAAAACCAGGCAAGAAACTTGTTATCGTTGGCCCAAGTTTTTTACTTTTTTATACCGACGTACTTTTATTGGTAAGACTAAACAGGCCAAGGAAGCCTTGTATTATTTTTTATATAAAGATGTTGATTTGGATATATTGAGAGAAGTGGATTGGGTTTTGGGCGGATGCTTTATGGTGCGTAGAAGAGCAATTGAAGAAGTAGGTGTTTTTGATGAAAGTTTTTTCTTATTTCTAGAGGATACTGATTTGTGTCGCAGGATGTGGCAGGACGATTGGCAAGTATGGTATTTGCCAAGCGCTAAGGTAATTCATTTACCGCATCGTTTATCACAGGGTAAAGGAGAATTGCGAGAATTATTTTCTAAATTAACTTGGGTGCATTTCATGTCATGGCTTAGATATTTTTGGAAGTGGCGAGGTAAATAGTATTTAAAAATAGCTCCGGCAAGAGCTGTTTGGCTAGATAACGTGTTTTAATAGACACGTTTTGTTATTCAACTAGTCTTTTGATTTTTTCTGCAAAGATTTTATGGTTGAATTGTTTTGCTTGTGAGATGCAATCATCTTTCATTCCAAGAGCAGTAGTTTTGTCCATTTTTTGGATTGCGTTGGCTAGATCATCTATTTTAAAATCAGCGGGGATTAAAGTCCCTGTTTTATTTTGAATAATGGTTTCTTTTAGCCCACCTTGGTCAACGCCAATACAGGGTTTACCAGCAGACATTCCTTCAAGAGTTGTCATGCCGAAATCTTCATCTATGGGAATGTAAATTGTGGCAATACATTTGCCGACAAGCGCAGTCAATTGCTCGTCGCTTGTCCAGCCGGTGATGGTGATGTTTTGGTGGTCTTTAGCAATTTTTTGGACATTTTTTAAATTGGGTCCACTTGAAGTAATAACTAATTTTTTATTTGGCATTTTGGTAAAAGCTTGGGCAATGGCTTCAATGCGTTTGAGCTCGTCAACGCGACCGAACGATAGATAGTAGCCATCTTGTTGGTACCAGCGAAATTTTTCTATTTCAATTGGAGGATAAATTACTTGGGAATCAGTTTTTAAGTATTTTTTTATTCTTGCTTGGACATTTTTAGAGTTGGCAATGATTTTATCCATATTTTTAAATCCCCATTTGTAGACTATGCGGGCGAGGATTATAAAGATAAAGAGGATGGGTTTTTTAAGAAGTGTTTTTTGTTTAAGGTAATATTTTTTTAGATCATAAGCATAGCGTACTGGCGTGTGGCAATAGAATATTTTTTTAACTCCCTTTTTTACATTATGCGCGGCAGATAAACAATTGTTGCCAGAAAAAATAACCAGGTCATATTTTTTAATAAATTGGGTTTTAAAATAAAAAGCGTACTGATAGCGGAAGTAGCGCCAGCCAGTACGTGGAGGTTCTTTGTCGAGTAAGGTATAGATTTTTCCTGGTGCTTCTGATCTGGGATAGCTATCTTCGTCAGACCAAAATGAACAGAGGATATCGGCATTGAGTGCCTTGGCCATTAATAGAACAAGCCTTTCTGCTCCGCCTCGAAATTTAAAGTAGTCATGGATGATGAGAATTTTCATTTATTTGGTGGCTAGGATAGAACGTTTGTATGATTCTAGATTTTCAAGAGCAATACCTGTGCCTTTGGCAACGCAGAGTATAGAGTCATCAGCATTGTAGGCTGGCACGCCGATAGAGCTTGAAAGGAGTTCGTCCATATTACGTAGAAGTGATGTGCCACCGGATAAGACCATCCCCTTGTCCATAATGTCGGCTGACAGTTCTGGTGGGGTATTGTAGAGAACCTGTTTAACGGCGGCTATAACGCCGGCTAATTCGTCTTGCAGGGCGTCAGTTACGTCATCTGAATTTACTGTTGCTATACGTGGCAAACCATTGACCATATCGCGTCCTTTTACTTCCATTTTTAGTTTTTTGTCTAAATAAAGGGCTGAACCAACTCTAATTTTAACTGTTTCAGCCGTGCGTTCGCCAATAGCTAAATTGTATTTTTTTTTGACAAATTCTTGAATAGCCGTATCAAATTTATTTCCGCCAATTCTAACAGAGCTATTAGCCACAATGCCCCCAAGGGAAATAACAGCTACTTCTGATGTTCCACCGCCCATATCAATGATCATGTGACCTGAAGCTGATCCTATTGGAATACTGGCGCCAATGGCTGCGGCGATAGGCTCTTTGATGATATATGCTGCTTTGGCACCGGCGGCTAGTGTTGCGTCAATAACTGCACGACGCTCGGTTGAGGTGATCCCGGCGGGAACAGCTACCATAACTTCTGGTCTGAAGATTCTAAGAGTGCCCACAGCTTTATTAACAAAATATCTAAGCATTGCTTCTGTTGTTTTGTAATCAGCAATAACGCCATCGCGCAAAGGGCGCGATGCGACAATGGTATCTGGTGTTCTACCTATCATTTGTTTGGCTTCATCACCCACAGCCAAGACTTTTTTGTCAATTAAAGAATAGGCCACTACAGATGGCTCATTGATTGTTATTCCTTTGCCCGGAATATAGACTAGGGTGTAGGTTGTACCGAGGTCAATGCCTATTTTTTTTAGAAACATAGGGTGTATAAAAAATGTGGTCAGGGAGACTTATCTTTATTATATAGGGTAGCATGATTTAGGGCGTGAGGCAAGAGACAATAAAATTGATTAATTGGGGAATATACGATATATTTAAGTATATGAAGGAAAGAAAAAACAGTAAAATATTAGTGGGTGTAGATGCCTCAAGATCAGTGGGAAATATTGAGAAAACAGGGGTAGAAAAGGTGAGTGATGAGTTATTAGCTGAGATGAGTGGCTCACCTGATATTGAGTTTATATACTACACACCACGAGCTATTTCTTGGTTGCCTGAGAATAAGCAGAAAGTTTTTGGTCCAAAAAGATTATGGACTATTTTAGGCTTATCTTTTGAGATGTTAAAAAATAAGCCGGACGTACTTTTTATTCCAGTACATACTATGCCATTTTTTTGTCCCAAAAAAACAATTAAGATGATTCATGATATTTCATTTGTTAAATATAAAGATGTTTATTCTTTTTGGCAAAGAATGTATTTGAATTTTGATTTACGTCGAGCTGTTAGGAAATGTAGTAAAATAGTGGTGCCTACTCAGAAGGTCAAAAAAGATTTGTTAAAATATACGCGAGTGGATGAAGGTAGGGTAATAGTAGTGGCGCATGGTTATCGGCCAAGTCGCGTGAGACGAGAGGAAGTAAAAAGAAAAAAACAGATTATATATATAGGCAGGCTAGAAGAGAAAAAAAATATTAATAATTTAGTGAAGGGATTTGAGATGTTTAATAAAAAGTATTCGGAGTATAGATTGGTTTTGGCCGGCAAGAAGGGGTATGGGTTTGATGAGGCAAATTGTCAGAAGATAGGTGTTAAATGTTTAGGATATATTAGTGAGGAGAAAAAACAAGAACTATTAAATGAATCTTTTTGCTTGGCCTTAGTTTCAAAGGATGAAGGGTTTGGCATACCAGTACTTGAGGCGTTTGATTTTGGGTTACCAGTATTAGCATCAGACATAATGACTTTACGGGAAGTTGGCGGAGAGGCATGCATGTATGTTGATCCAAATAGCGTAGAAAGTATTGCGCAGGGTATGGAGAAATTAGCCAATGAAGAGGCGCTGAGAGGAGAATTAGTTGAGAAAGGCAAGAGGATGCTGGATAAGTTCAATTGGGGCAAAAGCGCTAGAGAAATTCTTGATATATTTATTGATAATAAAGATTGACTTTAGGGGGTTTTGAGTGTTAAAATATAATAAAGTATTCAATACAGTATGGATTTTAATTGGCCAGTAGTAGGACATAAAAAAATAGTAAGTTATTTACAAACGGTGATTGAAAATGACCAAGTTAATCATGCTTATTTATTTTATGGTAAGAATAGTTTGGGTAAGTCTTTGGTGGCTAAATATTTTATTCAAAGTATATTTTGTTTGTCTGACAAATCGAAGCCATGTGGAACGTGTAGCCATTGTAATCAGTTGAAGCGTGGTGTCCATCCTGATGTAATTTATTTAAAAAGAGAAGACGATAAAAAAAATATCAGTATTGAACAAGTGAGGAGAGTGCGTGATAAATTACAACATGGATCTTTTTTGGATTCATATAAGGTGGTGGTTATTGAAGATGCTGAGTCTTTGTCCTTGTCGGCCAGTAACGCTATGCTAAAAATTTTAGAAGAGCCTGTAGGAAAAACTGTCTATGTATTTTTATGTGAAAATTTAAACACTATTCCAGAAACCGTTATTTCACGTGTGATGTCAGTAGAATTTTTGGCGGTTAACAAAAAAGAGATAGCGGAATATTTGGTTACTCTTGGTAAGAGTAAGGAAGAGGCCTATGAGTTATCTTGCATGTCACTTGGCTTACCTGGTCTTGCCATAAATTTATCTACATCTAAAAAAGCCCTAGCAAGTGAAAGCCAAGGCAGGCAAGAAATTTTGAATGGGATTTTTGGTGATATTAATGATCGTTTTGCTGTAGTTGAGGGATTAGCAGGACAAGATAAATCAGAAAAAGCTAGATTAAAATCAATAGATTTTTTATATAACCTTTCTATTATAGTTAGAGATGTGATGCTTTTGAAAAATATGTGTTTTGATCGAGTAGTAAATACTCCTATGCGGGATAATTTACTTGAGAAAGCCTCACAATATGATAATTTAAAATTGGTGAGTATACTCGAGAAGATAAAAAAGACAGAAGAATATATAAAGAGAAATGTAAATTTGAGATTAGCTTTAGAAAATTTAATGTTAGAATTTTAATTATATGACCAAAAAACTTTTTTATACTATTAGCTCTCTTTTATTGATAGTTTTTTTATCTGGTTGTTCATTATTCCCTTCTGCTCCTAAAGGAAAATCTGGGGGTGGTGGTGGCAACGGGGTGTATAAGAGTGAGGATAAAGGTATTGGATGGTTGGCTGCGAATAATATTAAAGATAGTATCAACAAGATTGATCGCTTGAATGTACGTAAGATAAGTTCTGATATACGAGATAGCAGGATAATGTATATAGGTACTAATGATGGGCTTTATTTAAGTGAAGATGCAGCTGGAAGCTGGCAAGTAATACAGGCTGGAGTATCTATAGCTGATTTTGCTTTAAATCCGAAGACGCGTGGTTTGATTTATACGGTAGCCGGTAGCCAAGTGTATAAGACAACAGATGATGGCAAGAATTGGAGTTTGATTTATACAGAAACAAAGCCGAAGGTAGTTATTACTAGCGTAATAGTTAGCCATTTTGATACTAGTCGAGTATATGTTTTGAATAGTTCTGGATCATTGATGCGTAGTAATGATTGGGGAGAAAGTTGGAAGTTAATGTACGATTTTAAGGTTAGGACTAGCAAGTTATATATGAATCCTAAAAATAGTACGTTGATGTATGTCAGGGCTGACAATGGCCTTTATCGCACGCGAGACGAGGGGAGCACTTGGGAGAAGATTATGGTTGGCCAGAATCAATATTTTCCAGGTTCGGAAAATCATAAGGATCTGTTTTTTCATAAAAGTAGCAATGTACTTTTTCATTTATCTAATTTTGGGATTTTAAAGAGCAGCGATGACGGCGAGTCATGGCAAGACATTAAACTCATATCACCAGCGGGTAGTGTAGATATTGGAACATTGGGAATTAATCCAAAAGATTCACGCGAAATATATTATACGGTGAATAATATATTGTATCATACGATAGATGGTGGGTTAAACTGGAAGACCAAGGTTTTACCTTCGGGTAGTTTAAAGATAAATCAAATGCTTATTGATTTTTATGATCCGGGTAATATATATATTGGAATTGGTCAATAAATTATGTTTAATGAAGGAAGCGATTTTTTAAATAAAAAAAAGGATTCCCGAGTATTGCCGGAAGATTTTAAATTGCCGGATTTTAATTTGAGCAAAGAGAATCGAGTAATGCCCGAAGAGAGATTTAAAATTAACCATAATGGGCAAAAATGGAATTGCATTTTGAATTTAGAGCGTTGTGACACAAATGACGAGGATAATTTATTTGGCAAGGAGGGAGATGTTGTTTTAAAAATTTATGATTCAGAAAACGAAGAAGAAGTTGCTGGGTTTACTGCTGTTGTGATAAAAAATATTAATCATGAAAGAGGCGGGAGTCCAGAGCTTAATAATGTTAATTTTTTAAGTATTACTAGTCGTATGATAAGATCCGATTACAGAAGAGAGAAAACGGGGAAGAAAAGTTTTTTTGAAAAGGGGATAAAGATGATGGAAGAAGTTGCATCTAAAATTAATGAAGGATATTCTGATTTAGATATTCAATATGTTGAGAATTATACATGTCTTGGTAAAGTCGCCAAGCTTTTATTGGATCAGCAATGGCTCAGGGAACATGGATTGGATGAATATTTAAAAAATGACGGTGACGATATGGGTTATGTTCCTGATGAAAAAGATGTAGATACGATTTCTACGGTTTTGAAAAATAGGTTGTGGGATATGAGTGATGATGCGACAGTTAAGTATAAGCAGAATGCTGGAGAATTAAGCTTGCCGAAGATCAGATTATTAAAAAAGATTTAAGTTTTATCAACTAAAATATATTTTTATGGAATTAGATCAGTATAAGGAGAATTATGAAAAATCTATTGAATATTTAAAACAAGAATTAACCGCTATTCGAACTAACAGGGCAGCTCCGGCTATGCTTGAAAATATTTCAGTAGAAATTTATGGTGCTAAAACACTCTTGATTCAAGTGGCCAGTATTCAGGCGCCTGAGCCCAAGATGCTTGTGGTTGAGCCTTGGGATAAAAATGTAATAAAAGATGTAGAAAAAGCTATACAAACTGCCGGTTTGGGATTGTCTGTGGTGAATGAAGGTAATTTTTTGCGTATTACCGTTCCACCAATGACTGAAGAAACTCGTAATGAGTTGGTTAAATTGCTTAATTTAAAAGTAGAAGATGGCAAACAGTCAATTCGAGGAGTGAGAGACGATATTAAAGAAAAGGTGGTTAAAGCTGAGAAAGACAAGGAGATTACAGAAGACGAAAGGTATAAGCTACTTGAGAAATTGGATGAGATGACAAGGGAATATAATGACAAGGTCAAAGAAATAGGGGAGAATAAGGAGAAAGAAATTAGACTATAATTATGTTTATAACAATAATTGCATTTGTATTAGTTTTAGGAGTATTGATTTTAGTTCATGAACTTGGTCACTTTGTGGCAGCGAGGATTTTTAAAGTTCGGGCTGATGAATTTGGCTTTGGTTATCCGCCAAGAATTTTTGGTTTTGTAAAATCAAACATTACTGGAAGATGGAAACGAGTGGGCAGAAAGGAAGATGCAGGAAAATATAAAAATACTGTATGGTCGCTGAATTGGTTGCCGCTGGGTGGATTTGTAACGATTAAGGGGCAGGATGGCGACAAGAAGGAAAACAAAAATAGTTTCGGTTCAAAGCCTGTATGGCAAAGATTTATTATGCTTTTTGCTGGAGTGTTTATGAACTTAGTGTTATGTTTTGTATTGTTGTCCGTTGGTTTTATGGCTGGTGTCCCGACGATGGTGGATGATAAAGCGGATACGGGGATGTCTTTTAAAGATGAAAAAGTATTAATAATGTCTGTAAGTGATGATTCTCCTGCCAAGGAAGCAGGTATTGAAGTGGGTGATGTGGTCTTAAATATGGATGGTAAGGAAGTTTCTACTATTAGTGGGTTGCAAGAATTGATAGCTAATAGCGAAGGTAGGGAGGCTGACTTGGTGGTATTGCGCGGAGGAGAAGAACTTTTTAAAAAAATTGAACCAAAAATAATTGGAGAAGATAATGATCGGGCGATGATTGGAGTTGGACTTGTTAGAGCAGCCACAGTGTCTTATCCGTGGTATAAAGCGATATATAAGGGGGCGGAAAGTACAGTAAGATTAACAGTTGCAATTGCTAAAGCTTTTGGTACTATGATAGCAGATATTTTTAGAGGAAATGGGGTGCAGGCTGACGTGGCTGGTCCTGTTGGAATTGCTGTTTTAACGGGGCAGGTAGTTAAATTGGGGTGGATATATGTATTGCAGTTTGCTGCACTTTTGTCCGTTAATTTAGCTATTATCAATATTCTACCTATTCCAGCGTTAGATGGTGGAAGAATACTATTTCTAATTATTGAGAAGTTAAAAGGCGGGCCAGTAAAACAAAAGATAGAAGGCGCGATTCATCAGATAGGATTTATATTGTTATTACTCTTGATGGCCTTGGTAATATTTAAGGATTTTCGAACGTATGGCAGTAGTATGTGGAATGCAATAGCCAATTTATTTTAAATCTATGGGTAAAAAAATTGCTTGTCATGATGTAAATAATAAATTATACAAAGCCGATATTTCTGATATTGTTTTTAGGCCATCGGTTTATGGGATTTTGATTGAGAAGCAAAGAATATTATTGTCAAAACAGTGGGACGGATATGATTTTCCTGGTGGAGGAATTGAGATTTGGGAAAACATAGAAAGTGCCTTGCAGAGAGAAGTTTGGGAGGAAACAGGATTAAAAGTCAGAATGGATAAAATTGTTCATTGTGAGGCATCATTTTTTAAGCCGAGTAGGGTTGAGGAATTTTGGAATTGTCAGTTGATTTACTATTTAGTTAAAAAAATTGGTGGTGAGTTATCAAAAGATAACTTTGCCAAAGACGAGAAAAAATATGTTGATATGCCCGAATGGGTTGATTTAAAAAATATTAATAAAATTAAATTTTACAATCCAGTGGACAGCGTTAAATTAATTAAAAAAGCAGTTAAAGTTTTAAAATCTAAAAATTAAATGTTTTTATATGAAACAATCAGAACTTTTTACAAAAACTAAAAAAGAATATGCTAAAGATGAGACTTCAATTAATGCCAAGCTTTTAATTAAGGCTGGGTATATTAATAAGTTGATGGCTGGGGTATATACTTTTTTACCTATGGGTTTACGAGTTTTAAATAAAGTTGAAAATATAATTAGGGAAGAGATGGATAAAATAGGTGGTCAAGAAGTGCTTATGCCGGCTTTGCAACCCAAAGAGAATTGGCTGAAGACCGGTAGATGGGAAGGACTCGATATTCTATTTAAAACTGGTGAGAAGGCGAGAGAATATGCCATGGGGCCAACGCATGAAGAAGTAGTAACGCCTTTGGCTGGTGAGTATTTGATGTCGTATAAAGATATGCCCATGTATATTTATCAGATTCAGTCCAAGTTCCGTAATGAGCCTAGGGCTAAAGCCGGGCTTTTACGTGGTAGGGAGTTTCGCATGAAAGATTTTTATTCATTTCATACAGATGATAAAGATTTTGAGGAGTATTATGAGAAAGTAGCCAAGGCGTACGAAACTATTTGGAAAAGGTTGGGCATTGGGGATGAGACTTTTAGGGTCAAGGCATCTGGTGGAAGTTTTTCTAAATATAGTGATGAATATCAAACAATATGTGAAACTGGTGAAGATTTACTTTTTAAAGGCAACAAGGAGATATATAACAGGGAGATTGCTCCGTCAAAAGCGCCTGAATTTAAGCAGGATGACACAGAGGGTAAAATGGAAGAAGTTAAAGGAGAGGGCATTATTGGAGTTGAAAAATTGGCTAAATTTTTAAAGATTGCCGTAGAGGCGACAACTAAAACTATTTTATTTGAAAATGAGAAGGGAGAAGTAATCGCTGGGGCAGTACGAGGGGATTATGAGATAAATGAATTAAAGCTGACAGAAGTGTCTCAAAGTGAAGAGCTAAAATTGGCGTCAGAAGAAGTAGTTAAGAAAATAACTGGAGCAGAAGTTGGTTATGCTGGAATTTTGAATTTACCAAAAAATGTAAAACTATTTATGGATGATTCTATGCAGGGCAGAGTGAATTTTGAAACAGGAGCCAATAAAACGGATTATCATACAATTAATGTCAATTTTTCAAGAGATATGGAGGAACCTAAAGAATTTTATGATATTAAGGTAGCCAAGGAAGGGGATTTGGATCCCGAGACAGGAAAAGCATATGAAACCATGAAGGCTATTGAAGTGGGGAATATTTTTCCTTTGAAATCTAAATTTGCTGATGATTTTGGATTAAAATATACAGACGAGAAAGGAAAGTTGCATTCTGTAGTAATGGGCTGTTATGGTATGGGGTCTTCGCGCGTGATGGGAGCGTTAGTTGAGGTTTTTCATGATGATAAGGGTATGATCTGGCCAGAGAATGTGGCACCTTTTAAATATCACTTGATTAATTTGTCAGCAGACGCTAAGGTGAAGAAACAAGCAGAGGATTTGTATAATAGATTAATGGAAAAAGGGGAAGAAGTTCTGTATGATGATCGTGGAGAAGCCAGTCCTGGTGAAAAATTGAAAGATGCTGATTTAATTGGTCTTCCATATAGATTAGTGGTGTCAGATAAGACGCAAGGTAAAGTAGAGGTTAAGAAGAGGGATAGCAAGGAGCTTGATATAAAAGAAATGGATGATATTTAAATTTTATGTTTAAAAGGTTTTTTTCTAAATTAACTAAAGATATAGGTATAGATCTGGGTACCACAAATACCCTGATTTATGTTAAGGAAAAAGGCATTATTGTTAATGAGCCGTCGGTTGTAGCAATAAATACTAGAAATGATCAGATTATAGCGGTAGGGGATGACGCTAAAAAGATGGTTGGAAAAACCCCAGGTCATATTGTAGCTATTAGGCCGCTAGTTGATGGCGTGATTTCTGATTTTGAAGTAACTGAAAAAATGCTTAAGTATTTTATGGATAAAATATTATCTGACAAGTTCGGATTGATGGGTGCTAAGCCACGAGTGGTGATTGGAATTCCGCTTGACGTGACTGAGGTTGAGAGAAAGGCAGTTGAGGATGCGGCACTTGGAGCAGGCGCACGCGAGGTTTTTTTGGTGGAAGAGCCCATGGCAGCGGCCATTGGTGCTCGTATGCCAGTTCAGGAATCAACTGGAAATTTAATCGTTGATTTTGGCGGAGGGACAACACAAATTGCAGTTATCTCTCTTTCGGGAGTTGTCAGCTGGAAGTCAATTCGTGTTGCTGGAGATACTTTAAATAAAAATATTGTGCAGTATGTGCGGGAAAATTTTAATTTGTTGATTGGCGAGACAACGGCTGAAAAAATAAAAATTAAGATTGGCTCTGTAATACCAGGAGAAAAAAATATGGAAATGCCGGTGAGTGGACGAGATTTGGTGAATGGTTTACCCAAAGAAGTTATCATATCTGATATTGAAATTAGAGATGCCATATCTAGATCAGTTAAAACCATTGTTACAAATATTAAAAATGCTATTGAATCTACTCCGCCAGAATTAGTAGCTGATATATATAAGAGGGGAGTAGTATTGTCTGGCGGTGGGGCGATGTTGCGTGGTTTAGACGCTTTAGTCAAGCAAGAAACTAAAATTCCTGTAATCGTAATTGATGATCCGTTGACTTGCGTGGTACGTGGAACTGGTTTAATCTTAGAGGATGTTGAGGGACTTCAAGATGTACTTATTCCGTCAGCTCAAGGATAATTGAGAAAAATATTTAATTATATAAAAAACGCTTTTATCTAAGCGTTTTTTTACATAAAGTATATAATTTGGTAAGATAATTATGTAAAAGAATTTATATGAAAAAAATTGTTTTTAAAAAATCTATAATTATTCTTGTTATGGTCGCTATTGTTTTTATTGGCGGTCATTATGCAGGATTAGGCAAATACACTGAGAAATATGTTGCAATGATTTTAAATCCGATGGAGAGATCGTTCGGTTTTTTGGCTAATGGTTTAGCTGATTTTTTTAGTTTTTATTTAACTAAAGATGATTATATATCAAAGAATGAAGAATTGCGAATGGAATTGACTAAGTTGGCGCGAGAAAATATTGCTTTACGCGAAAAGTCTGAAGAAAATGAACTTTTGCGCGCTAAGCTTAATTTTTTTGACAATGAAGATTATCCTTATACGGTAGCACGCGTGCTTGGCAGAAGTTTAAATTATGAGACTCAAGATGTTCTGATTGATAAGGGCGCGATAGATGGGATTAGGAATGGATTGGCCGTAACTACAGGAGAAGGAATTATGATTGGTAAAATAGTTAAGGTAGAGGAAAATTTTTCACATGTGAGATTATTGCAGGATAATCGTAGCCGAGTAGCTGTAGTGGTTGCAGCTAAGCAGTCCAATCTAGGCGTTGCTCATGGAGAACATAATATGAGTGTTAAAATCGATATGTTGCCCAAAGAGTCTGAAATTAAAGAGGGTGATATGGTTGGCACTTCAGGATTAGAGATTGACATACCGCGAGGATTATTGGTCGGTGAAATCGTACAAATTATTAGAGGAGAAGAGAGCTTGTGGCAAGAAGCGCTGATTAAGCCGGCAGCGGATTATAGTCAAGTGAGAATAGTTACAGTGATATTACCGGTGAATTAATAAATATATGTTTAAGTTTTTTGGTGTTATTTTTTTGAGTATTATAGCTGTTTTAATTCAGGTGGCTTTTTTGCCGGCGTTTGGTATGAATATTGAGGGGATTATAAATATCCCTCTTTTGTTTTTTGTTTTTGTTTCTTTTTTCTTAATTAGACGATTGTCTTTTTCTTTGTCACTTATTTTGGGCTTGATATTGGATATTTATGCCAGTACATTTTTTGGTTTGTTTACCTTGATTTTTTTAGTATGTTTTGTGGTTTTGGAATTTTTTAAACATAGTGTGTTGCAGAATAAGAGTTTATTATCTTTTTTAATATTAAATTGGATTGTGATTTTTGTGTGGCATTTAATATATACTTTAGTGCTTTTGACTAGATTAAGTCTGGGTGACTTTGTTTGGGGAGATGCCATAGCTTCACGGTATTGGCTTAATATTTTTTATCAATTTGTAATTACCAGTTTTTTTGTACTTTTTGTGTATATATTTATACCGAAATTTAAGCGAGGTTTAAAAGGAGATTTGTTGCATTAATAATAGTATTTATGAGTGAGAATGATCCATTTAAAATTAAAGAAAAAGTTGGTCGAGTTAAGGGCTTTAGTGGTATGCGCGAAGAAGGAGACAGTTATTTTGTTGGTAAATTCCAAGAGCGTTTGTCTCCTGGAATTGATCGTAATAAAATAATTGTGTCTTTTTGGTTAGTTATTTTGCTTTTGTTTATTATTCTTGTGCGTCTTTTTTGGGTGCAGGTGGTTTCAGGCGAGAAGTATAGCTCGATTGCCCGAGGCAATCGAGTGAGAGTCCAGAGTGTGCAAGCTGAACGTGGCATAATTTACGATAGATTTAATAAGCCGTTGGTTAAAAATGTGCCCAAGCTTTCTTTATATTTTATACCAGCTGATTTACCAGAGGAAGAGGAACCACGAAATGAATTGATTTTTAAGTTATCTCAAAATATCAATATGGAGCAAGAGGAGATAGCTCAAATGTTTGACGGGTCTGAATCTTCGAGTTATTCAGCCGTGCTTGTAAAAGAAGATTTAGAACATAAGGAAGTGGTTATGCTTGAAATTTTGGAGGATAGTTTGCCTGGTATAATGGTTAAAACGGAAACACGCAGGGATTATTTAGAAAAGAGTGGCTTGGCTCATGTGCTTGGTTATGTGGGTCGTATTAACAGTAATGAGCTTCAAAAATATGCACATAGGAATTATGAATTAAACGCATATATCGGTAAAAGTGGCGTAGAGTTTTTTTATGAGGATGATTTACGAGGCACGAATGGCAAGCAGGAGATTGAAGTGGACGCCATGGGTGGACCAAAAAAGATTTTAAATAAGATTGAATCTCAGGCGGGAAATAGTTTGATTTTATCAATTGATCTTGAGCTGCAACAAAAATTGACAGAAGCATTAAGCAAGGCCATACGTAATTCATATACTGAAGGAGGAGGAGTTGGTATTATAATGGATCCCCAGTCTGGCGAGATTTTAGCCATGGTGAGTTTGCCTGATTTTGATAATAATTTTTTTAGTGCCGGGATTTCTGCCCAGGCTTATGAGAATTATTTATCTGACGAACGAGAGCCTCTATTTAACAGAGCTGTTTCAGGCACTTATCCTCCTGGTTCAATTTTTAAGCCAATTGTTGCGATAGCTGCTTTGGAAGAGGGATTAGTTAATGAGCAAAAAACTTTTTTATCAACTGGCGGTTTAGCTCTTGATAGGTGGTTTTTCCCTGATTGGAAATATGGAGGACATGGACGAGTTAATGTGGTTCGAGCCTTGGCTGAATCAGTTAATACCTATTTTTACTATATCGGCGGGGGATACAATGATTTTACGGGACTTGGAGTAGCGCGTATTACGGATTATGCTCGTAAATTTAACTTGGGAGAGAAATTGCGCGTTGATTTGCCAGGTGAGGCGAGTGGGTTTTTGCCAAGCAAACAATGGAAAGAAGAAAAAAAACAAGAAAATTGGTATATTGGAGATACCTATCATCTGGCTATTGGCCAGGGCGATATTTTAGTTAGTCCATTGCAGGCAGTTTCTTATATGGGAGCAATTGCCAATGGTGGCACTTTGTATAGGCCACATTTTATAAAAGACATGGTTGATAGTAAGGCAGGGAGTGTTATTACAGATGTGCCTGATTATATAATAGATGAAGGGTTTGTTGATCAGAAAAATATTGAAATAGTGCGTAAAGGATTGCGTCAGGCTGTATTATCTGGATCTGCTAAGTCTTTAGCTTATTTGCCGGTGAGTGCGGCAGGCAAGACTGGTACGGCTCAAGTTGGGGGAGATAGAGAGACACACGCTTGGTTTACTGGCTTTGCCCCTTATGACTCACCGCGTATAGTGATGGTCGTGCTTATTGAAAACGGCGGAGAGGGTAGTAGTGTGGCAGTACCGGTATTTAGGGAGATTGCTGAGTGGTATTTTAGTAATTGATTTTTAACATAATTTGTTGTATTATTAGGGTAATAATAAGGTTATTTTTAAAAATTTAAATAGTGTGTTTTATGGCAAATACAACCCAAAAATTGTTTATTATCTGTCTTGGTATTGTTTTGGTTACTGGTCAATTTTTAGTTTCGCCTAAATTGACGACGGCCGTAGAAGCTAAGCCCGATTTAATTGTTGAAAGTTTGGATTATCGGGAAGGTAACAATTTGTATGCTGGCTATCATTTCGATGGTACGATGATTTATACCATGGTTAAAAACCAGGGAAGCGTGACTGCTAAGGATTTTGATATTCATTTTAATTTAATGGATGCTGCTACTAATTTACTTGTGAGTGGTCCGGCAAAAGGTATAGAAGAGTTGGGGGCAGGCGAATCAATGAATGTTGAGCTTTCTCATGATGCTTTTAACAGGGGAGCGAAATTGGAAGAGAAAGAGTACTATGTAATGGTATATATTGATTATAATGGAGAGGTTGACGAGTCTAACGAAGATAATAATGATGCAAACACAGATGATTTTAGTGTATTGCCATTATCACAAGCGCCTGCAATTACAGATGTAGAAGTTGAAAACATTACTGATCATCAGACCAAAATTTCTTTTAGGGCGCCGGGGATAGTAAACCCGATAGTGCGCTGGGCTGGAGGTCAAGATTTTCTTAATATGTGGGGTGATGCGAGGTATAAATATCAGACAAGCGCGACTAATGACGGAGAAAGCAGATATCATGTCTTGCTTAACGTGACGCCATCTTTAACTTATCATTATAGGATATTATTTGATAATTATTACAATGTGACAACCGATGATGCAACTTTTAAATCAGGGGTTGATGAGTCCGATTTGATTGTGAATAAAATTAGAGTGTTGCCTAAAAGTGAAGATATTTATGGTCGTTATCAAATTGGAGTTTCCATAAAGAATATAGGCGACGGCGATGCTGATTTGGTTAATAATATTGTTAGTTTGACTTACGGTACTAATTTTTCGGAAATTGATAATTGCCAGCCTAGTGATTGCCGGATAGGCAATAAATATGGAGCGGGAATGACTGCCGGTTTTAATCACCTATTTGATAACCAAAGTTATCTTATGCCAGGTGAGGAAAAAGAAATTATTTTTAATAAACAAAATTATTTGTTGGCTGATGTCGAATTTGATGAGGGGGTTGAATATTTAATTAAAGCAGTTGTTGACACTGAAAATAGCGTTGAGGAGTCCAATGAGAATAATAATACTTATAGTCAAAAATTTATGGCTGATCGGAGTGATTTGAAATTTACCACCGGAGTCACTGCTAGCAAAAGTCATATATTACCGGGAGATACTGTAACTTTTTCTGTTTATGCTAAAAATGACAGTCAGGCGGAGATAGTCCCCACCTTTTATATAAAATGGTATATGGCTGGTGTAGAGCAGGTTGATTGTCGACAAGAATATAGCCACTTGCCGGCTAATTGGTCAAACGGTAGTAGCTGTACTATTAAGGACATAAAAAGTGGGACTGGCGGTATTGGTGAGGGTAACTTACATATTCAGGTTGTGATTGATCCAGAAAACAATATTTCTGAATCAAATGAGTATAATAATAAAGCAGCAAAAAATATTTATATAGGCGGTACTGACGACAGTAAAACGTGTGGTGTTTTAGAAGCGGATAGCAGTAAAAGCCAATATTTTAAAATGTGTAAAGACTATGATTATGATTACGTTTGTTTTAATAAACATAATGGGGAATATCAGGGTTGTGGTCATAACTCACGTGATGGATGCACTACGTACAATACTAATGCCATACATAATGTAAAGTGTGAAGCGAAAGATATTGTGCCCACAAGCGGTACTTATGATTTAGAGCCGGTATCGGCTTATTGGACTGATGAGGGATTAAGATTAAGTATAAAAAATAATGGTAATTCAGCCTATATTGGAAGTTTTACTGTAGCCTTATATGATTTAGACGGACAAAGTTATGTGGATTACCATACTTTTAATGGTACAATTTATGTTGGTGGTAGTATAACCAATGAGATTATTCATACTTTGTACGGTTCCGCCGATCACTATCCAAATTTACGTATTAAAGTGGATTATAACAACAAAATTAAAGAAACGAATGAGTATAATAATAATTTAACATATCATTTTAAGGATGCATCCAAAAATATTGACCTAGAACCGACTGGAGCAGTGTGGACTAATGGCGGCTTAGATTTAATTATTAGTAATAACGGTTCAGATGATTATAACGGTAGTTTCATGGTATCACTACGTGATTTAGACGGGGGCACCTATGTTGATTACTATAGCTTTAGCGCCCTTATTCCTGCCCAATCGAGCGTGTCTAAAATTATTAATAACTCGTATGGTTCATCGAGTACTTATCCAAACTTGAATATAGAGGTTGATAGGGATAATAGCGTTCTAGAAGCCAATGAGAATAATAATAATTTGGAATATCATTATCAGACAGGATCTGTTTTGATAACAGACACTGATAAAAAGTCGGATTTAGTTATCAGAGATATTTATCGTGATGGCCCATTGCTTCGAGCCACTTATTGTAATATTGGCACTGGAATGCAAAAGAATAGATTTGGAACAGGTGATTGGTTTTATATTAAAATGACCGCTAACAATAAAATACATACTGGTAAATCGGATTCGAGTAATTATGTTTCTTTGGTTCCTGAACCAGGCGAGTGCCATAATACGGAGGGATATTTAACAAGCTATTTTGATCTACAAGACGGGCTTTATGAGGTGACGGCACAAATAGATTGGGAGGGTGCGATAGTTGAATCTAATGAAAATAATAATATTTTGGCTAAGACAATAATAGCAGGGGTTGACGAACTGCAAGGGAAAATTTATGAAGTACAAGCAAAAAACATTACTGCTAATTCGGCGATAGTCTATTTTAAAACAGATCAACTAGTTGTGTCGCATATTCAGTATGGTATGGAAGATACTGCTAATGGGAGAAATTTGGTGGCTTATAATAAAATAGCTTCGCGTGATCATCAAATTAATCTAAATAATTTAGCGCCTGGCTCCATTTATTATTATAGGATTAGTGCTGATGGACAAGAAATTGGCAGTCGTTCGTTTGCGACTTTGGGTCAAGTTCTGATTTCTCCTGTCGTCCCACAACCCTCTTTGCCTCCAAGTGGCGAAATATCCCAACGTCTTTCTGGCCGGCTGCTTTTAGCCGTTGAAGATAAAGGTAAAATTTTCTATGTTTATCCCCAAGATTTAAAAAAATATGAAGTTACATTCGGTAATGTATTAACTTTGTTCCAAACATTGGCGCTGGGTGTTAATGACGCTGATATAAATCAAATATTAATTAATCCAAGTTCGGTGAGTGCAGATAAAGATAGCGATGGGGATGGATATAATGATAAAGAAGAAGTGATGAATGGATATAATCCGGAAATAGCATCTGATCCAGCTAATCGGGGTAATGATTTAGTCAATGTAAATACGAAATTATCAAATAGGCTAGTTGGCAAGCTTTTACTCCAAGTTGATGACAGGGGCAGAATTTGGTACGTCGACCAAGGTGCTAAGCGCTGGGAAGTTACCTTTGGTAATGTAATTAATTTATTTACCTCATTGGCTCTGGGCATCACTAATGATGATTTGGCTAAAATAGAAGATGGTAATTAGTAAGTTGAAGATGGTTAGAATTTTGCTATAAATTAATTGGTTTTGACTTTTGATATTTTTTGTTTTACAATTAAATTGTGTATAAATTAAGAAAAAGTTATCAAATAAAAATAAAAATATGTCTAATACAGATAAAAAGCTCGTAGAGCTTAAAAGTCTGGTTGAAGGAGCTGAAATATCATTGCAGCAAGCCAGGCAGATTTTGGATAATTTAGTTGGTGGTGAGGTGGCACATGATGTGGCTAGCCAGGCTAAAGTTGCTGGTTCTATTTCGCAAAGTGAAGAAGGGCAGGTAATTGAGGGTATTTTTGATGGACAAAACATGGTTGGACCAGATGGTAAGAAATATTCTGTACCGGCTAATTATGCCTCAAAATCAAAGATGATTGAAGGGGATGGATTAAAGTTGACTATTACGACTGATGGTTCTTTTGTATATAAGCAAATTAATCCGCTAGAACGTGATAGATTAACTGGTAAATTGGCTATTGATGAAGAAACAGGGGATTTTAGGGTATTGGTGGATGGTAAATCATATAAGGTGTTAACAGCCTCTATAACATATTTTAAAGGAGAAGTTGGTAATAGTGCAACTATACTTGTACCTAAAGATAAAGAAAGCGAATGGGCAGCAGTTGAGAATATTTTTAGCATAGATGAGGGGAGTATTCCTCCTGAAGCAAGCTTAGAGCAGGGAACTGCAACGGAAGAAAACAAAGAGCAAGCGGAAGCTGTTGTTGAGAAGAGCGGTTTGCCAGAAGAAATAAAAACAGAAGAGACAGATGCTAAGCTTAGTGAGGCGAGCGTGGCCGCTGATGAGCCTGAGAAAAATGAATTTTTAACACCTGAAGCTCCAAGTGCTGAGCCCGCTACTGCTGAGCCAATTCCAGAAGAGAGTGAGGCAGTTGCACCGAGTGCTCCGGCTAACCCCGAACCTGTTTTCGGTCAGCCAAAGGATATTTTTGCAGCTAGCAATGCAGTTGATGTAAGTGATGTTAGTCAAGTTGACAATAAACCCGTAGATAATGAAGCTAACGCTGTTCCCCAGGCTAATGATGGGCTTGGCGGAGGAGACAGGCAGGGATTGGAAGATATATAGGGTGGTAAAATTTGATAAGATATATTATTCTCCCGTTTCAATCAACGGGAGATTTGATTTTTGGAGCAAAATACATTAGGATATAATTAAGGAGTATTTAAATTTTATGGCTTCAATTTATAGGAAATATAGGCCTAAGAGTTTTTCTGAGATGGTAGGCCAAAATCATATTAAATTAACCTTGCAAAGTGAATTGGAGCAAGGTAGTTTTGTGCATGCTTATTTATTTTGTGGTCCGAGAGGACTGGGCAAGACAACTGCTGCACGTTTGTTTGCCAAAGCATTGAATTGTGAGAAAAGGAAAGAAGGGGAATCTGAGCCATGTAATGAGTGTTTAAGTTGTAAAGATATTATGGCAAGTAAATCATTGGATTTACTGGAGATTGATGCAGCTTCGCATACAGGAGTGGATAATGTACGAGAGAATATTATAGAGAGTACCAGGTTTGCTCCGCATAAATCTAAATTTAAGGTTTTTATAATAGATGAAGTGCACATGCTTTCGACTTCTGCTTTTAATGCACTTTTAAAAACGCTTGAAGAGCCACCCGCTCATGTTGCGTTCATTCTATGTACCACAGAGATTCATAAAGTGCCAGAAACCATCATTTCTCGATGTCAAAGATTCGATTTTAAGAAATTGCCGGCTCAAGAGCAGATTAAAAGATTGAAAAGATTGGCGGAAAGTGAGGGAACAAAGCTTGATGATGAGGTATATAGCGCGATAGCTTCAAAGTCAGAAGGGTGTATGAGGGACGCGGAATCAATGCTTGGCCAAGTATTGTCTTTAGGCGGTAAGAGTATTTCTAAAGAACAAGCGGCTTTGGTGTTGCCTATGTCTGAGGCTAAATTAATTTTGGAATTTAGTGAAATTCTTTTGCGTGGTAATTTAAGCGCAGGACTTGATTTTGTCGGTAGGTTAGTGGACGATGGCATTAGTTTGCCTGTATTTTTGAAAGAGTTTATTGAATTTTTGCGAAAGCTGATTTTGATTAAGGTGGAGGTTGACAAAGCAGGATTACTTGGTTTTGACAGTCAGACAGAAAAGCAGATAAATAGTTTGCTTGAATTTACTACTAGTGGTAAATTATTGCAGATAATGGAATTTTTATTGCGGGCTAACCAAGACATGAAATCATCTCCAATTGTATCTTTACCACTTGAAATGTGCGTGATGAAGGTTTGCGGAGTAGAGAGTGAAAGTGGAATTAATGTCAAGAAAGCACCTGTTTTTAGGAATCCAGCTATAAAAGATGAGCAGGCAGTAGTGAAAGAAAAGCCTGAGAGTATAAAAACGGCAGTAAAAAAAGAAGGCAAGCAGGGAGAGACTGTCAATCAATTAGATTTTGAAAAAATTAAGAGAGAATGGTCAAAAATAGTTAAGACAGGGCATAAGAAAACCAGAGATCTTACTTTTATCAATGAAAAGATGGTTTGGCCAGTCAAAATTAGTGGCGGAGCTCTAGATATCGGTTTTAAGTATGATTTGCATAAAAGTAGATTTGAGACTAATAGCAATAAACAGGTGTTTGAAGAGGCTTTAAAAGAAGTTACAGGGGAAGATATCAAAGTTACGGCAAAAACCCTGAAACCAAGCGAGTTGGCTGATCTAGAAATAGCTTTGGCAAGCAGTGAGGCTAAGAACGAGAATTTAAGTGAGACAAAGGTTACAGAAAATAATATTTTGGAAAATGTATTAGAATCGTTCGGGGGAGAGGTGGTAGAGTAATTATTCGGGGATCGTCTAACGGTAGGACGCGAGTTTCTGGTACTCGCAATCGGGGTTCGATTCCCTGTCCCCGAGCCAATCTGTATGATTTGTATTTTTTAAATTTTTCTCCCCGCTTTCGCGGGGACAAGCAAGTGCCCTTTGGGCACTAAGGCCCCATTTTATAATAATCTGCCACACTGAGTTGAGCTCAATAAATAATTCCCGTTCCCGCAAAATGCGGTTCGAGCCAATCTTTTTTAGAAAATCTTTTTTATCAAAAAGATTTTTCTGCAAAGATATAATTCCGGCTTGTTTAGCGTCTAAAATGAATTTCTTAGCAGGTTCGAGCCAATGATTACCCTTTTGCTCAAAATCTCTTAATTTCTCTGAAATCTCAATCTTATGGTTGAGGATTTTTTGTTTTTTAGCGATATATTCGTCTTTGTTAATTGTCCCGTCTAAATGCGTGTCCAACAGCACATCTAACTTATCCACAAGCTGTTTAACTTGAGATTTTAGATTTTGAGCAAAAACAGCTCCGTCTTTGGCTTCTTGCTCCTTATCTTTATCCAACTCCATAATCATCTTGTCAGCCAAAGACGGAGATAAAGAAACTTTTTGAATTTGTTTATTTATCTGATCTGCCAAAACTTCCTCGCGGATATATTTCTGTGAGCATTTACCCTTCTTTTTCGTACAACGATAATAGTTATGTCCTTTCTGTGTTTCGGAAGTTATGGCACACCCGCATTCTCCACAAAACAAAAGTCCACGAAAAGCATATTCCCTAACTCCTCTTTTGTGCGGATGAGAACGATCAGATAAAACACTTTGGCATTTATCAAAAAGTTTCTTGGTAATCATTGACTGATGCTTTCCTTGATAAAGTTCTCCATTGTATCTAAACACTCCATAGTAAAAAGGATTACGCAAAACATTTTGTATTACTGAAATTGAAAGCATTTTATTTTTTCGAGATAACAAGCCGATGTCAAAAATTTTGCTTCTTAAATCTTTCAGAGAATAGTTTCCTGTTGAGTATAAGGCAAAAATCTTTTTAACGAGGCGAAATTTTTCAGGATTTTTGACAATTGTATGATTTCGCAGATCGTTAAGATATCCAAGCGGGGCAGGGCCTGGCATTTCGCCTCTCCTTAATTTTTGCCTTAAACCTCTTTTGGTATTCTCTGAAAGATTATCAACAAAATATTTTGACTGTCCAAAAGCGATATTTAACATAAATTTACCTTGTGGCGTGGCTTCAAACCAAAATGTAGGAAATTTTAAAAACTTTATTTTCTCGCTGTCTATTAAAAAAATAATTTTACCGCCATCAACTGAATTGCGAGCCAGCCGGTCGGGGTGCCAAGATACAATCCCGTCAGCCTCACCTTGCTCAATTCTAGCTAGCATATCGTTAAAAATAGGACGACCCGGCTCTTTGGCAGTCTGTGACTCGCGGAAAGTATCAACCACACTAATTTTTTCTTTTTCTGCAAGCTCAAGCAATTCTGTTTCTTGCGATTCCAGCGACAAAACTTGTCTGTCATCTTCGTCAGTTGATTTTCTAATGTAGAGAAAGTAGTTGTTCATATGTTTTGTAAAATTATTTTTTTAATAGATATCGTTTTTGGATAAATTATATCTTTGCAACTCGCCCTTTAAGGGGCGAGAAAAAAAGATTGGCTTTTTCGCTTTCGCGAAATCTCAAGTAAACTTGAGCGAACCGCATTTTGCGGGAACGGGAATTATTTATTGAGCTCAACTCAGTGTGGCAGATTATTATAAAATGGGGCTTTAGTGCCCAAAGGGCACTTGCTTGTCCCCGCGAAAGCGGGGAGAAAAATATAAAAAATTCTAAACATACAAATTGGCTCCGAATTCTGGATGAAATCCGAACTTTTTTTAAAGAAAATCCGTTTGCGGATTTTTGATCAGCGTTTCCGCTCGCCTAGACGGCGAAGCCAAAACAGAAATTTTTTCATTATTTTATTTTTTTTAGCCCGCCCATTTATATTTTCTTAAATATGACAAGCATATATTCTTCTCTCACTCGGAAATGTAAAGTTCCGCTTCGCTCCACTTTCCACTTCTCTCGTTCGTTTGAATATAGGAGATGAAAAATTTTCTGTTTTGGATTCCTCTTAATCAGAGGAAAGCGGAA